>PAZI01000015.1 GCA_002715545.1 Methanobacteriota archaeon | reverse complement strand
TCAAATCCTCAAGGCAACGAGACTGAGCGATACGCTTCACTTTGTAGAGATGTGGAAAGAGACCAAGGAAGCCAAGGAGATTACCTACTGGAACCTTGAAGAAATGGAAGCCATGAACCAGTACTCTCTCCTCCTTGCTCAAGAAACCAAGACGCTGAAGTTCGCTGTGGTTCATTTTCTGCACTACCATATCTCACCGCGTCGACAGGATTCTGCGAAATTCAAGTGGGACTTCATTGATCTGAATGAAGGCACCATCCATTTCTTCGCCAGCAAGAATGGAAAGCGTTGTGTATCGTTCATTGAAGGACGCTTCCTCCCTGTCTTCAAGAAATACAAAGCCTGGCTTGCCGAACAAGGTCATGATACGACTTACCTCTTCCCGACCTCGAATGCAGGCAAATCGGGAACAACGAAGGTGAAACTCCCTCATGTATCTGACAAATCCGTCAGTTCATGGTTGGCACGGGTTCGAAACGAATCCTCACCGTTTTACGGGGATACCATTCGACCATACTCCTCTCACACGTATCGACACTCGCTTGCCATGCGTTTCCTCAACAGTGGAGCCACCTTCGAGGATGTTGCACGCATACTTGGAGATACTGTGGCCACCATTGAAGCGCATTACTCGGAGCTTGGATTCACACCATCTTTCAGGAAAGCATGGGAAACTGCCCATGCACGCTCAAAGATGCAAACGACCGAAGGAACGGCGCAACCAGAATGGTTGGATCGGTTTAGAATGGTTCGGACTTCAAATCACCACAGGGCTGGTGTACACGCTTCGTGGGGTACGGACTCCAGATTGCTGGCGGACCTGCGGGGATTTGAACCCCGGTTAACGGGTCCGCAACCCGCTGTGATATCCTAGCTACACTACAAGTCCAGCGACACGGCCACAGATGGTCGCTGTTTAATCGCGTCGCTCTATGTCAAGCTCCACATGCTTCACAATCATCATCATCGATTCGGCAAACCATAGGGTTCTCAGATTCTTGTGCTCTGTCAATGAGGCCAGAGATTGAATCGTCCTCGATATCCTTTGTTCTCATCTTCTGTTCATGTGTGAATTTGATGGCATTTGTAGCGGCCTTCGTCCGCAGATAATACATTCCCGTTTTCAGTCCAGCGCGCCAACCCGTGAAATGCATGGAGGTCACCTTGCTTGTTGTAGCATCGGTCATATGGATGTTGAGACTCTGTGATTGATCGATGTAGGCGCCACGATCTGCGGACATCTCGATGATTGCTCGCTGGCTGATTTCCCAAGTGGTTTTGTATCGTTGTCTGATTTCTTCAGGAATGGAAGCTATGTCCTTAATAGAGCCATTCTCCCAGATGATCTGGTCTTTCATATCTTCAGACCATAGATCAGCGTCAATCAAATCCCTTACCAGATGTTTGTTAATGACCTGAAATTCACCTGCCAGAGTCCGACGCACATAGGCGTTTGATGTGAAAGCCTCGAAGCATTCGTTATTGCCCAAAATCTGACTGGTTGATGCGGTTGGCATCGGTGCAACGAGCAATGAATTCCGCATTCCATGCTGCATTACGTCAGCTCGACATGAATCCCAGTCCCATAGGCCCGAATCCGGTGTGACTCCCCATAGATCGAATTGCAATCGACCTTCAGAGGCCGGTGAACCCGCGAATGTCTCGTAGGGCCCATCTCGTTTTGCCAAATCAATCGATTCAGTGATGGCAGCATGATAGATTGTTTCGAAAATGTGACGATTGAGTTCCTTTGCACTTTCGCTCTCAAAATCTATTTTCAGGAGTGCGAATGTGTCCGCAAGCCCTTGAACGCCGATCCCAATCGGGCGATGTCTCAGGTTCGAATTCCTCGCCTCAGGTACCGGGTAGTAATTTCGATCGATGACAGCATTGAGGTTGTAAGTGACTTGTCGGGTGATTTTGTGCAACTGTTCGAAATCATAAGTCCTGGCTTCCACGTCAACGAATTTAGGCAGCGCTATTGAGGCGAGATTGCATACTGCCACCTCATCAGGAGATGTATACTCCATGATTTCAGTACACAAGTTCGAGGAACGTATTGTTCCAAGATTCTGCTGATTGGATTTCGCATTGGCGGCATCCTTGTACAACATGTATGGAGTTCCTGTTTCTATCTGGATGGTCACGATATGGTCCCAGAGGTGGCGGGCATTAACAACCTCTCTCGCCTTTCCTTGTTCTTCGTATTGGATGTATAATTTCTCAAATTCTTCACCCCATACGTCATGCAGTCCAGGACATTCGTTCGGGCAGAACAGACTCCATTTAGCATCCTCTTCGACGCGTTTCATGAACAAATCAGAAGTCCACAGTGCGTAGAATAGGTCTCTAGCTCTGCTTTCCTCTTTGCCATGCGGCTTCTTCAAATCCAGCCATTTGTAGATGTCAGCATGCCAGGGCTCGAGATATACAGCAATGACTCCTTTTCGCTTTCCACCTCCTTGATCCACATAACGGGCGGTGTCATTGAAGACGCGCAGCATAGGTACAAGACCATTTGATGTTCCATTGGTACCTTTGATGTAGGATCCTTCAGCCCGGATTTGGTGAATTGATAGCCCAATCCCTCCAGCAGATTTTGAGATTTGGGCACACTGCTTCAATGTGTCATAAATCCCATTGAGCGAATCGTCTTTCATTGTGAGCAGGAAGCACGAAGACATCTGAGGGAATGGTGTACCTGCATTGAATAAAGTCGGAGTGGCATGGGTGAATAGACCTGAAGACATCAGATCGTAAGTTCGCATCGCTTGTTCGATATCGTTGCCATGGATACCAATAGCAACTCTCATCAGCATATGTTGAGGGCGTTCTGCAATCACGCCATACGTCTTGAGCAAATACGATCGCTGAAGAGTTCTTAATCCGAAGATGTCGTAGTTGTCATCTCTTTCATGATCTATAGTAGCATCAATGATTTCTGAATGGGCTTCGATGACTTCCATTGTATCTGGTGCAATCAAAGGAGCGTGGAGTTTACTTTCGGGGTCAATATATTGGCTGAGTGCTTTAGCCGTGACCAACATCGATGGATTTGTACTTCTGTACATCACACGTCGTGCTAGACGTGAGGAGAGGTAGGCGTAGTCCGGATGCATTGTGGCAAAGGATGCTGCAGTCTCAGCAGCGAGCTCATCAATCTCATCCCAATTCATCCCTTCCCTACCGCTTTTGAGAACGATTTTGATCAAATTATCTAAGTCGATGAAACGGGTATCATACCCTTCGATCAAAGGTGCATAATCGCTTGACAGAACCTCTTTAGTGAGCAATTCCACATGTGATTCACTCAGCACATCTTCCCCATCCAGCAGCAGGCTCATGTTCACCCGCACCCGGTCTAAAAGTCTTCATCCATAGAGAACTTCGATTGGACCGAACCGGAGATAGATTTCTTCACATTCGACTTCTGATATTCGCTGACTCTTCGCTCAAAAAAGTTCGTTTTACCTTCCATTGAAATCATTTCCATCCATGGAAATGGATTCGTAGCATTGTAGAGCAAAGGTGCATTGAGTGCGCCGAGTAACCTGTCTGCACAGAATTCAATATATTGTTTCATCAGATCAGCATTCATTCCAATCAATTTCACAGGTAGTGATTCAGTGATGAACTCCTTCTCGATGGCGACTGCTTCACTGATGATGCGCTGAATCGAACTAGTCTCAGTGGGGTAATTCAAGAGTCCATGAAGGTGACACGCAAAGTCACAATGCAACCCCTCATCTCGACTAATCAACTCATTCGAATGCGTCAGACCAGGCATCAAATTTCGTTTCTTGAGCCAGAAAATGGCACAGAATGAACCCGAGAAGAAGATGCCTTCGACGGCTGCAAAGGCAATCAACCGTTCTGCGAAATTCGCTTTTTTACGTGAGAGCCATCGCAACGCCCAATCCGCTTTTTTCCCAACCGCTGGAATTGTGTCAATAGCGTTGAAAAGAAAATCCTTTTCTTTTGAGTCTTCAACATACGTGTCAATCAGTAAGGAATA
The DNA here is from genome assembly GCA_002715545.1 of Methanobacteriota archaeon. The sequence goes on along the minus strand of PAZI01000015.1, from coordinate 52,541 downwards.
CGTCTCTGCGTGGATGTTCTCTATTGCAATCTGCATTCCATAGAAACTACGCGCCTCTGGAATCTGCACCTCTTGCATGAAATTGACCACGAGATTTTCATTGACGATTCCATCACTTGCGGCGAAGAATGCCAGAACGTGTTTGATGAACATCCGTTCATCATCATTCAGGACCTCTCTCCAGTGTTTCATGTCGGCGGCAAAGTCCAATTCTTCCGTGACCCAGAACGCAGCTTCATGAGTTTTGTAGAATTCCCAGATTTCGTCATATTGTATCGGAAAGAGCACAAATCTCTCACGCGAGGGTGTCAAAATGGGCTCCAGTCCCCTGTTCCCATCTGAGTTCATGGGTTCTGACAACATGGCGAGCGAGCGTTCTTGGCTCCCCGGCAGCACATAAAATATGGCACGAATCCTCCTCCAAAATATCCCATATTCAGACGAATCCATCCATTCGAAATGATACTTTTCTGAACCATCGATTTAGACATGGATTGGAGTCTGAGGTTGCATTCAGAATAATCTTCTATGGATGCCAAATCACATGTCTTTATTTCGGGGCGAGTTTGGATAACCCTTCTTTCACCCAATCAGGCACGGCCATTTTGCTCTGCACCTCTCTCATATCAGTACACACTGTTACTTGATCAGAGGTCCAGCACAAAACCCCGTCTTGGTTTTGGAATTCGTACCGCCAAGTAATCGAAGTGTTACCGATTCTTGGCACCGTCAATGTGCATTGGATGGTGTCGCCATAAGTGACCGGGTGTAAAAACCGAGCATCACTGTGTACCACTGGAAATGCAATATTATACTTGGATAGGATGGTATTGTAGTGCATATCGCAGGAGAACTCCCACGATTCTTCGTAGAACCTGTGAGCGAGGTCCCAGAATCGCGGATAGTAGACGATTTTGGCCAGATCGACCAGAGGAAAGTCAATTCGTCTCTTAGATACGAATGCCATAGTTCTCTCAGGTGTACTCTTATTGAAGGCTGTTATGGCATACCCATACTCATTCTTCCATTCAATGATGCAAACTAGATGAACAATTACTGATTCTCAGTAGCGAGGCGCCTACTCATTGTTACTCCAATGACAATACCAATCAAGCCAAGGAAGAAAATCAACTCTGAAATCATCAATAGAGCGAATTCCGGAGTTTCAGTCTTGGGATACTTTTCAATCACGATATCATGACTTGAGGAAATTGTGGATTCACCAGTTGAATTTGGCAGGACATAACCCAAGTGAATCTTGTCATCTCTATTCTCGCATGTCACTTTTAACAAGTTTTCATTTCCATCATCGATGGTTACGTTGACCCCCGGACATGCATCCGTGGTACTGCTGTCGCTGTCAGTGAGAAAAACCGAATAATTCTGTCCCGCTTCAAGGACCACGTTGCCTTGTTTCCCAACAAAAACATTCTCAAATGCAAAGGAGATGTAGACAGTAGATATGAGCCCCACAATGAATACCACTCCGGAGAGTGGGATGAGGATAGACTTCCTATTCACCATTGCTATCACCTAGAGTGCTACTCTGTTCAACCATTCGGTATCGGCTACCATCTCCCAATGAATATGGCCGATGTTAATCACAATGTTATCACAGGTCTCAATATTCAGGGAACATGTGTGATAGACTTCCATTTGTATGCATGGTGCAGATCCATTCATTGAATTGATACGTCCACCTCTTCTCTCTTGTCTGTGAGAGTACCTCCCCCCATCCATACAGATGAGCCGCCCGTGACGCGTCTTTCAGGCCATCTCGTGCTTGCAGCCGTGACCCTTCTTCTTGCTGGTTTTGTCCCTCTTGCCAATGGCATGTCCGCTGCTGCAGTACATATGATGGAGCCGAGTGATGAACAGATCGAAGGAATTCTCACCGAGGCTGAACTTGGATTGGGTATTGATCTGACTGCTGAAGGATATCGAGCTTGGGACGCCGAGATTCGTGACCGTGGAATCTATGTTTTACAATCAGCGACATCATTCCTAGCATGGGGATTCATGCTCCTTGGAAGTATTCGTATTCTCAATGGCCATCAACGTGGTCTTCTAGAGGCAACTCTTGGCATCGTTCTTTGGCTGACGGGTGGCTGGGTCACAGAACTTGCACGTTCAGCTGTCAATGTTCAAGGCGGCCCGGCAGATACTTCTAATCTCAATGTGCAGATTTTCGTATCAATGTTCAAGATATTTTTCATTGCATGGCTGATTATTCTTCACTATCGTCAGAATCTGACTCCACGTCTGTCAGTACTTCATCCACGTTAAGGTGCTTCAATCTCCATGCTTCAGCCTCATCTCGAGGCCATCTTTTCTTGAGGGATTTATGTAGAGAATCGGATAATCGTGCCTCCCACCAATTTACTCCCCTCCATACGGCGTATTTGCCACGAATGCCTCGTAGGTCTGCACCTTTCACATCTGCCCCTTGTAAGTTAGCGAGACCGAATTTTGCTCTACGGGCATCGATATTACGAAGACATGCTCGGTCTAATGCAGCTTTCATAAAATCAGCATCTCTGAGTGATGCGCCTGTCAGATTTGCTCCTTCAAGTATGGATTCTCTGAAATCACAGCCATCGAGAATCGATCGTCGTAAATTCGCACCAGGCCATTCCACTTTTCTGAAATCCTCTTTCATACGCGTCTGAAATGAGAGGTCGACGACCGAAGTTTCAGAGGCCAAGGTGCCGCCGTCCTTCATCCGTGAGGTAGGCATGTCGATTTTTCTGCCCTTCAACATCTGGAACATCGATAAGTTGGCGTTCTCGGAGTCGGTTCATATACAGGCTCAAATTTCCAGGTGGCTTCATCCCAGCATCTTTGAACAACCCTTCAATGACACGTGGGGGGATTTCAACCTCGGCATCCACTGAGCGAAGTGAATGAATAGCAAGAAGGACTTGTTCCGGTCTTCGAAGAACATCAAGTTCTTCGAGCAATGCTGTGAAGATTCCGGCGGCACCACCTACTTCTTCAGTTTTTGTTGATTCCGCAATTTCTTCGAGGATATCCTCTTCAATTTCTTCATCGATTCTTCTGAGAACGATGTCTAGATCCCCCTCTATTAGCCACCGCTGGCCTTCGTGTTCGATGTCGAGACGAACAAATTCTGTGTCCACACCCTCTCGCTTGAGAACGGATGGATAGAACCTTCGGCGAGATGGCACTATCTTGAAGTCGATACCTCGCAAGGAATGCTTGAATCCCGATGTCGAAGTCGAACCCTGTCAGCCGCAGGCGCCCGCCCCTGCTCGTTCTTCTTCTATTGTTCAGCATAATTCCCTTCAACAGCACATCAGCCTGGACTCCCTCTTCTCCAGGGACCATCACCACGTTCGAAGATGGAAATACAACCATTGATATCAACTTCCCCGGCGCAGGAACGTATCTTCCGGCGAATGTTTCCATCCCCAGAAACACGACTGTGGAGCAATCCTCATTCAATATCGAGGTGAATGGAACTGCTACTGATGTGGGTGCCATTCAGATTGACATCGGCGAAGATGGCAACTTGGAATGGGCCTTCGATGATGTTGGTTATGGAAGCCTTGGCGTTCAACGTACGTTCATCGCCGGCGGTGAATATCAACATGTCAACATCACGCCTACCTCTCATATTGGCGCATCAGTATTGTTGCCATCTTCTGCTGAGCCCTCGGATTTCTCTTTGAATTTCAGCTACCAGACCAGTGGTTTCAGCTCTTCATTACCAATCACCAATTTCTCCCGGATAACCTTGGGTGACATCTCAGGCGATGGAATCGATGATGTTCTCGCTTTGGTTACAAATACTACTATTTGGAATGGAACAAACAATTGGCAGCAACGCGCTGTTAAATGGTTGAATTCTTCTGCTAATCACAATTCAAGCACACTTGTCTTTGAAACGATTCCGATTTGCAATGGAACCGACGAGATAATTCCCGCGAATCTTTCTGGCGATTCCCGAAAAGAGATTATTGGCTTGAATACCTCGGTCTCAATGTCCTGTGTTGTCGAGTGGAATGGCACGGCATGGGATATCGTAGATGAGCGCGTCTTAGCAGCGAATGCAAGTGCGTGGCTCACAATCGATCATGATGGTGATGGCCAAGAGCAACTTCTACTTGGCAACTCAACTACAACTACGGGGCCAGGAGTAGGACCAGCTAACCTTCACATGTACAATTGGTCGAATGCGACGAATCAACTCAGCATGGTTGCCCAAACGGTAGCCGACCATTCTCTGATGGGAGGTAGCACTAGAGTCAGTGGCATTGCATTCGGAAATTTCTTCTGTGCAGGACAGCCGTGTCAGAATGGTGGCCGTCTAGCGGTCTCTGACCACAACTACCGATTAGTCAAGTTCTACGAAGTAGACCCATCAGCCGGTTTTATCCAAGTGTCAAATAATCCTGCACATCAACCCATCTATGGAATTGCTACAAACCTACGCAGTGGCAAGATCAATGCAGATCCATGGGATGATCTGTATGGAACCAATGGTACAACCTCTTGTTTTGCCTTTTACAGCACGTTGGATAATTCCTTCACCACATCCAATCAGTCAGGGCTTGATCTTGCAAATGCAACGATCGATGATCATAACCATACTGGCCGCAATCAGATGTACATCCCGAACAAAGGCACTCCAGATGGTAATCCTGCGACCATGGATGGGGAGTTACAAGTATGGGATCTTCCGAATAATATTGGCCTGGTCTCTAAGAATTCAACTGAGTTGAAACCACATACGGCCCCACAAAAAGTTCTCTTTGCAGATGTCAATGGTGACGGAGGTATTGAACACGTCACAATCTCTGCCGAAGGTACACCTGCCATCCACATCAATCATCATGCATTCTTAGGTATCGACCTTGACTCAGACCAGATACCTGATGTGAAAGACATGTCTTACGCGCCAAATGGCACGACGACCAATTTATGGGTTGAGTTCAATGGAAGCAGCCATGCCACTTCACTCCGTCAACTTATACAGAGCGCACCAAGCATTTCCACAGGATATGGTTACGACATGAGTCGTGTCGAATTCATGACGATTGGAACAGGAATTGGCACAATCAATGCCTCTAATCTCTTTATTCCATATGAGGCGGCATTCAACGTAAGCGTCAATCCCGGAGTCACAAGCTCACTTTCATCAGCGCTGAATCTTGAGATGGAGGTCGGAGCAAATAATCTCTCAATTCCAATTCCCATAATCGTCGGTCAGGCTGGAAATCTTACCATTATGACTCCCCACATCAGTTATGTCCTCGGTGCACCCCCTTCTCTCACCCTACCTGAGCCACCCCTGATGGTGCTTATTCACAATCTATGGAACCAGACGAGTGTTGAATGGACGACCACTAATCTTTCAGCATCAGGAGGATTATTCTTCACTAATTTTGAGATTCAAGTGTTGAAGAATAACACAACCTCGACTTACATTTCGGAATATGTGAATCTCAGTCATACGTTGGATGTCGATCCATCGAGTAACTATTCATTGAGGATAAGGACCGTTTTCGAAGGATTGCGAACGAATTGGTCGGATTGGCTGAACTATACTACTCCCGAACAACCCGATACATTCCCTCCACCATTGGTCGAAGGACTGATTGCACGTGATCATCCACGCGATATCGGTAATAGTATCGATATTCAATTCAAAGTGAATACAGCTTCAGATTCACACACATATTTCGTATATGTCGCAGACACATCCAGTGCGTTCACTACGACACCTTGGAGTTTATCAGAGGTGATGACTGTCAATCATAGCACAGTCGAGAATGACACGCAAGTTAACCTCACTCTGTACAATACCAGCGCCGTTCTCAATGAGACGGGCGTGGTGATCACGCCCTCGTCTGCCCTTGTTGCAGATCATTCATACTATGTTGCGGTCGTCACGAATGATACGAATGACAATCGTTTATTCCCTCCATCTTGGACAGGGCCTGTTGTCACCATTTCAGATTTGATGAATGGTACTCTCGCTGTAAGTGTTGTAAATAGTGCCCAACAATCGATTCATGCTTGGGATGCGTTTGCACTTCCAGCATCGCACCCCACCCTCCGCGTTCAGGTTTCGCTTGATGAGACCGAACATTGGCTGAATCGTAGCATCCGTATCCTTGAAGCTCGGCCGCAGACATGCACTTCTGTATGTATCAATGAGATTATGGCTAATCCAGAGGGCCTAGATACGGGCGTGATGTTTCCGAAGGGGGAATGGGTGGAACTGTATAATCCAGGTCCTGAGGCAGTTAATCTGGAGAATTGGAAGCTAGAAGATATCAGTGGAAAGGTACATCCTATCGATGAAAATTCTTGGATCGGTTTCGATGCACTTTCAACTCCGTTCGTTCTTGAACCGGGTTCTTATGCACTGATTGCTGAGAATGACCTTGGCACTCTGAAATTGAACAACGCTGGTGAGACTCTTCTTTTGAAGAATGGAACGGGCTCAATCATACATAATGTGACAACCGGTCAAGCCACAGAGGCTCTTCCAGCAGTACCGGATCCATCTAACCCAGCTCTCACGTGGATAAATGGGGTGGAAAGCACTCCTGGAAGCCCAGATGTAGGTACGATTGTGTTCTGGACAGGAACTCTCAACGAGACGGGCGTGCTTGACGTCTCACTCGACCCTTCTACTACTATCAATCCCATTCCCTTCGGTGAGTTCAGTCTCGTCATTCTTATGGATGGTATTGAAGATGAAATAACTGGAAGAACTCTATTCATTCCCGGCTCAGTCGTTCACTTCAACCGAACTTTGGATGTTGAATTATTCGTTGCCTCAACGAACCCCCATCAACTCATTCGTAGCACTACATCAGACATTGTGGTTGGGATAAGGGGGGACCGGGATGCCGAGATAGCATCGGCATTACTCGCTCAACCAGTCGTTTTGTCATATACGGACGAGGCTGGAAATGCCGAACAGATACAATCCAGTATGGATTCAATGGGCCGAGCCACCTTCTCCATCCCGGAAAATGCCCGTGGTCAAGCATCAATATCTCTGAAGAATTCGCCTACATGGTTGAATACATTGCCTTCCTCACTGATTGTCACGTTGATTGAACCCCCGCTTGAATCGATATCAAATCCCGAATTCACGTGCCCAGTTGAAGTATGGCGTCCTTCGGCGTATCACCTGGATGAAACTTCACAACACAGTCTTACCTGTACGTTAGAGAATGCTGATGACATTGCATTCCCATTCACCCTCACAAACAATATGATGACAGTTGCAAGCGATGGGACCCTCACAGTTGAAACCCTTCCCTCCATCCTTCCTGCCCGTGGCACTCCAATCGATTTAGATTTTGAACTCGATACTCCATTGGCTGGCATCATCGTAGATGAGAAGGGGCTATGGATCAACTTCACCTTCACCATCGACATCTCTGGACCATACCATGTTTCTCGCACGATTGATTACACGATTCAAGTCCACATCACCCCACCAGAACTGATCGCTTTGCATGTTTCATGTGATACCAATGTGAGTGCACTTGCACGCGAATCAAGCATTCAGGACCTCGCATGCACTATCACCAATCTCAATGCAGTTACCGTGACCTTTTCTGGCAGCCCCTCTTGGAACGCAGATACATCTTCCGCACATGTTCATTCATCCTTACCCATCGGCGTCCCTCTTTCACCAGGTCATCCAGGTATGACTTTGATTTTGAAAGTCACAGTAACTGCAGATCCATCAATCACAACGTTACCCATTCACTTCATTCTTGAAAGCCGGTCCATAGGATGGATGTCATTTGAACAATCAATCGATCTGACAATAGATATCGACCGACCTCTGGAAGAGAATACTTCCATCCCTATTGACACAAATGACTCTACCACTACAAACACATCAGATGTACAAGATACTAACATTAGTTTGAATGGCAGTAATAGTGAATTGAATCACTCGTCTCAGATCAATGCTTCGACCACAGTAAACTCAACTTCAGCATCACAATCAATCAAAGTGGCAGGAATGGGGATGGCCGTTCTGCTTTTCATCCTAATCGGTCTTTCAGCACTTCTGAATTCACTGGATCGAGAGGATGACTATGATGAAGATGAAGATGCGGACTTTGGTGTATCATATGTTGACTTTGATGACATGGACATCGTTCGTTCATCGCAATCCTTGTCAGAAGCCAAGAGGAGAAAGGAAGCCGAGACTCCCCTTCCCCTCCCTGACCAGAATGTGAAGAAAAAGTCTGGTGGGGATGCGCGTGCTCGCCTTGCCCGTCGCTCCCAGAAAGCCCGTGAATCTCGTCCCACCAGTGTTGATAACGATGAGGATTTATCTCCCAAAGCCATTGAATCAATAAAATCGGATTCTGTTCCTGAGATAGAAGAGGAATATGCCGAAGAAGAGGAATATGCCGAAGAAGACGATCGTGATGCTGAACACGAGGAAGATGATGAAATAATTCTCGATGAGGATGGAGTTGAATGGTGGGAGGACGAAGATGGAACATGGTACTTCAGAGATGAAACCATGGATGATTGGGAAGTCTTTGAGGGAGAGAAATGAGCACATCATCCGAACAGAGTGGCAATTTTGCTCTTGTCCAGCACACTTCTGCGCATCATCATGCAGCAGACGGCGGGATTGCAGTAGCTGGTTTCAGCACCATAGGCATGGTCGGCGTCATTGCTGCTAGCCATGTTATTCGAACACTTGATCTTCAACATGTTGGTAGCGTTCTTGACAAACGATTTCCCGCGGTTGCTCTGATTCATGATCAGGTACCAAAACATCCAGTTAGGATCCATGCTGGCGATGGTATTGGTGTGTTCACTGCAGAAATACAGTTTGAGAACATTCATGATGTGCAGTTTGCGAACACTGTGTTTGAATGGTTTATCGAAGGAGGTCACCAGACCTTATTCATTATAGATGGCCTTGTTAGACAAGAGGTAGCTTCTCCTACCTCTCACCTCTTCGCAGTTGGTTCGACTCCTGCGACCCGTCAAGCACTCGATGAAGCGGGAATAGATCAGATTGAACAAGGAATTGTAGCAGGTATTGCTGGCCACATCCTTTCCGAAGGTGAACGTCTAGGGGTTGATGTCATTGCTTTAATGCCTGAATGTAACCCCATGTATCCCGATGCCAGAGCAGCCGCTCTTGCAGTAGAGGCAATCGACCGCCTCACTGATTTCAATATCCCGATCGATGAATTGCTCGATGATGCTCAACAGATTGAATCGAGTGTCCAAGAAATCTTCCAGAGAGCTCAGACGATGCTTCCCTCTCCCAAGGGCGACGACGAAATCGATCCAATGGTGGGCTGATGGACCGCAGGTATCAACCATTATTCGCACTGCTATCCATATTCACTACTCTTTTTCTCAGCCATATCATTCTGGCTTGGTTAGACTGGAACACAGCCTTTCGAATGATTGCTGCGTTGACAGGCGTCATAGCAATGTCTGCACCACTGTTCGTTCATCTCGATCAATCCCGTAGTACTGCCGCATTCTCATCCTGTATTCTATGTGGTGTCTTCATGTCAATAGGCTGGTCGTGGGCGCAAACAGATCGGGTGCTGACATGGATGGCTGTTTATACTGCCCTCATCCCCCTAATTCTAGGCCTTAGTATGTTCATCCTAGAGACCTATTCTATGGATTCCAAAGAGGTTATCGTATGAGTGAAGGTTCGAAAGAATTTCTTCGAGCACTTGTTGAATCTACTCAAGAACTTGGTCCTATTGAGATGATTGACCGCCATCGCCAAGCAATTGAAGACGTACTAGCAGGTCGTGGTCACATTGCTCTTTCAGATGGAATGCCCGCGGGTGGCTCGATTTGGAAACCACGAATCAATTGGTCTGAAACGCTTCACCGGGGTGTTCTCTTCGTTGATGTGCGTGGGTTATCTGAAGAGAACGTGGAAGTTCTTGCAGACGATGGACACATACAGATTCGCTTGAAAAGAACGCGTGAACTTATTCTTGAGGATGGACAGTTACTGAAATCACCAGAGCGATTCGATCACAGTGTGGTTCCATCGCAACCCTTTGATTCAGAAGCAGTGGAAGCGACGGTTAAAGATGGTGTTCTCACACTTGTTGTTCCCTATCATGATGAGGCACTTCATGAGGTCAACGTTGTTTGGGATTGACCTCTGCTATATTTGAGACGATACTTCTCCATGGCGCTGATGTAATGATGCCCGGGCGAGCACTAAACCCCGGCGCAACCTCCTCCCCCTCTTCCTTCAATACTTCGACGAGACGATTCAATGAGGGTGGGCCTGAAAGCTTGAGGTGTGATGCTAGCTCATCAGTTCCAACCCACATCGCCGTGTCTGTGATGTCAGCCAATCCTTTCCGCCGCCGAATACATGACTGTGTTTTTGCGTTGTGTGAAATGATCTCTGCATCATTCATCCCCTCTTCTTCGATAGTTTTCAGGTCCTTTTTTGCCCGAACCACGTCTTCAGAATCTTTCAGCAGACCACTTCGTTGAAGCACATTTGCTTCACTGAAGAAACGCAGAATTCTTTCATCATTCAATCCACTCGTCCACAATGGTCCTGAAACTCTCTCATCGATGGTTCTTGGAGGATGATGCCATGGGAGCAGGATGCGTAGCGGGGGACTCCCGGTGAACTCATCAGCATCGCTGGGCCAAATCGCTCTATCCAGTTCAATAGGATGTGGTTTTTCAACACACCATCCGATGTGGTCGCGCCACACGGATGCTCTGCTTGGAGACCTCTCACTCAGAAGTGTAACGCGTAGATAATGGTCTTCACATGTGCTGAAGAGTGGTTGAATCGTACGGTCGTGCATGGCGGCTCTCTGGGCAGCCCATCCGATGAGAACTCTGATACCAATCTCATGTGATGCTGGGCCTGGTCGAACCCTTGCCCCATAACGGCGCGAACAAGCACTATTGGAACGACCACGTAAAGCCGCCGCATCTGTTGCAGTCAAGGCCAGGATTCCACGTCGCCCCATACTTGACAATGCCGCATCAATGAATGGAGCGGGTGAACCGAACGGGTCGATATCGATCCACTGATATCCACGATCAGACCAATACCTACCATCTTGATGGGTGAAGTGTAATTTTCCGGACAAAGGAGGATGGAGAGCGTGGACTGCTGATGCCCAAGAAAGAGCCACTTCCTCAAGATCGTTACAAGTGACAACAAGTCGTTCTGCGTGTATGCATTCGTGAAGCCACCTTCGTGCGCGAATGCCCGACCCCGACAACATGTCGAGTACGCGCACATCTCCATCACCTAACAGTCCACTCTCGATAGCGGCATCCATGATCAAGACGGATCGAGTCCTTTGATCTGCCATTGCTATGTTGTAAAATACCGAAGAGGTTCTCTCCGTGGGTCCCTTGCCCCCGTCCTTGCGAATTGTTTCAGTGGGCACTCTGTGTTGCGTCCTCCCCTCTAGAATGGCCATTCCTGGCCATTCATGTGTCCCACTACTCGACCATTCGTTCATACCCCTCACTCGACGAATGCGGTGTGGGCGTGCTCGACGCCAGCTCTCCCTTCTTTCAGGTAACCCACGACTTTCGCCGCTGGCAGATCGCGTTGCAGTTCATCCAGTATGTTACCAACGACATTCTTGCTCACGACTAGCAACATTCCCATTCCCATGTTGAAGACGCGATACATCTCATTGATGTCGATATCCCCCTGCTTGGCCAGCCACTCCATCTCAGGAGGGGTTGGAAGTGGAGTGTCAATCACGAATGTACTCTGGGCACCTAGGCGCAGGATGTTTTCCAAACCCCCTCCAGTGATATGCACCAATCCATGTAGATCCTTCCAAGTTGCACTATGATGGCCTGATCGCAATCGTTCAAACAATCCAACAAGTGGTGTGGTGTAGATGCGTGTTGGCTCAAGGAGGACATCGACCAAGCGCTCGAAATCGTTCCCAGTAACCCTGCTCGTCCACGATGGGTCGAATGGTGGTGCTTGGCTCGCATCCGTTCCACTTGAGTTCAGAACGGCCCGGATGAGAGTGTAGCCATTGCTGTGGAAACCACTTGCAGGCAATCCAATGAGCACGTCACCTGGTCCGATACGTTCCTGATCAATGGTCTGCCGACCTGGAATATGGCCAAGTGCAGCCCCTGACAAATCGACCGAATTGACGATTCCCGGTAGCGTCGCAGTTTCCCCTCCACACAATGTCATCCCAGCAGTGGTAACTGCGCGATAGAGCGATCTTCCTAATGTTGCATGTAGTTCCTCATTGGCTTGAGGTACAGCAAGATAATCTACGAAAGCAAGGGGTTCGGCCCCACAACAAAGCAGGTCATTTGCATTCATTGCAACACAATCCATTCCCACATGATCCCATGTTCCAAATTGTTCAGCCAGCAAAAGCTTGCTACCAACTCCATCTGTACACAATGCCAATGCGTCTGGACCAAATTCAATCAATCCGCTGAACCCTCCAACTTTCCCAAGAGGTGCTCCTAGTTGTCCACTTTTCCGTACTGAAGGCCCGAGTGCCCCCACTAATGCGGCGACGCTATGCGCTTCGAGAGTGATGTCAACGCCTGAACGGGCGTAATCCATGACGGTGGCAACACAAGGATGTGCATGAGCCTATCCAATGGAATCAACATCGCAGAATTTTCATGAAAGGAGATGAGAGACCGATGATGTTCTATGGTTTTCAGCAACCATTAATTGCATGTAATTTGAGCCACCGTTGCTTCTTTTCCACAGGAAGGAAAGGGGTCATGAAGCGACAATTGATATGCTCCCACTCATCGCTACTCTAGGTTCACGTGATTGCATCTGTTGACATCCCGGGTCGTTGGCGTTCATTCTTCGAGAGTGACTCTCTCACGACCCGAATTTCGAACCTCGCCATTCAATGGCCAGAACATCGCCATCTACAAGTGATGCATAACGAACTCCATACCTTCCATCCAGAATTCGCGCAGTCGTTGATTGAATCACCTGCAGACAACATCAAGCAAGGAACACGCGTCCTTCATGAGTTCATCAGTGAGCGGTTTGGAAAATCAATTAAACCGTTCCTCCGCATTCTATCCTTACCCCATGACCGCCTACGCTTGGTCAAAGAATTGAGGTCAGAAGATGTCTTCAGCATGGTGGCTGTTGAGGCGATTGTCTCTCGAATATCTGCTGTGCGCCCAATGACATATGTTGGCCGCTTCCGCTGCCGTAGTTGTGGTAAGATCACCCTTGTCGATCAAGAAGATGAGAATGTCTTGATCAGCCCTATGGAGTGTGTCGGGACCATCGAAGCCGCAGGTTGTGGTCTTCCTCGTTCAAAGACAGAATGGACCTTAGTCACTCGGACAGAAGAGTTGGTTGACACACAGTTCATCGAACTTCAGGAGATGCCGGAGAATGTCGATTCCGGCGCTCAACCAGAGCGCATCAGTGCACTCGCTGAACAAGATATGGCGGGGCGTCTCAAACCAGGGGATCGACTGATTGCGAATGGTTACCTTTACACCCGTCAACAGGGCACCCCTTCACGTCCTTCTCCTGTTCTTGAGATGCGGCTTTCACTTCAGAGCATCGAGATGCAGAATAGAGTGTATGATGAGGTCGGAATCAATGAAGATGATATTGAGAACATCAAAGAGATCACCGCCAGACCAGACCTCCTCGATTTTGTTGCCCGCTCAATCGCTCCTTCCATCGAAGGATATCAGCACATCAAACGCTCATTGGCACTGCAATTATTCGGTGGAGTCGCCCGCCGTCACCAGGACGGACGCCGTATGAGGGGTGACATACACATCCTCATGCTTGGTGATCCAGGAACTGGAAAATCCCAACTGATTGATTACATGGCAGATTTATCTCCCCGTGGAGTGAAAGCCTCGGGTCAATCCGCATCTAAAGCGGGATTGACCGCTACTGCGGTCAAAGATGAATTGAGTGGTGGGCGTTGGACTCTTGAGGCGGGAGCACTTGTACTCGCAGATCTTGGACTGGCAGCTATTGATGAACTTGACAAAATGAATTCTGAGGATCGTTCTGCAATGCACGAAGGCCTCGAACAGCAACGTATCCATGTGAATAAGGCTGGAATCAATGCCCAACTCAATTGCCGAGCTCCCGTCGTCGCTGCCGCTAATCCTAACGACAGCAAATTCCGTCTCGACAAGGCCTTCAGCGCCCAGACCAGCCTTGAAGCATCTCTCATCAGCCGCTTTGATGTGATATGGACGATGCTTGACAAACCGGATAAAACACATGATAGTGAGGTTGTAAGTCGGATCTTGAAGAATCGTCGTGGAGCACGGCCCGAAGAACTCAAGCAGGGTCAACGCTCAATCAGTGTACACGTTGAATCGGGTGTTACTATGAATATTGATGGGGATGAAGAGGTGCTTTCACCGCATTTCATGCGCAAGTATGTTGCACATGCGCGATTGAATTGCACTCCATCTCTTGATGATCAAGCATCTGATATTATTCGAGATTTTTACATTGGTACGCGGGATCCGCGTGAGCGAGAGAATGTTGACGATGGGTATGCCCGTATAGCAATCACGCCACGTGGTGCTGAGGCAGCAATCCGTTTGACAGAGGCGTCTGCACGCCTGCATCTACGTGAAGTGGCAACTGCTGAAGACGCCAAGACGGCGATTATGATCATGGAGCACTGGCGTAGCGAGATGATGCACGGATATTTCGATGAAGTTGAATTGTCCACTGGTAAGAGCGTTTCACAACGCAAGAACCAGGACATCATCATTGATGTCATTCGACGCCTAAGCGATGGAAAAGGGATTCATGAGGACACGATCGTAGGTGAATGTGATCGCGAGGGCATGTCTGAAACAAAGGTCAAAGAGATTCTTTGGAAACTAAGCGAGGCTGGTGTTCTGTACAATCCACGTCATGGCATCTATGAACTCGGCTGAACCTGTGAGATAGGCATTAGTATCTCGGTCGACCCCCATCAGTTGTGGACTTGCCAACCTTCGATCCCGCCACAGCTGACCTCGATGATATTGGGTTCATGTGTGGCTTAGAGATCCACCGCCAGCTCGATACTGGAAAACTTCACAGCCGTCAACCGTCGATTCTATGGGATTACCCTCTCGAAGAGATTCCTATGAATTGGCCTCGTGTCGAACGGCGCCTCATTGCGGCAAGTGGAGATGCGGGAATTGTCGATATATCGGCACGTTTTGAGGGCCAACGGAATCGCACCTTCCGATACATCGTTCCCCCTAACGCAGGTTTAATCGAACTCGATGAATCACCACCTGATCCATTGGATGAGGAGGCCATCGATGTGGCTTCTTTGATTGCATCCATGCTCAACGCAAAACCAGTATCTACTCTTCGAACGATGCGGAAGACGGTGATTGATGGTTCTAACACCAGTGGCTTTCAACGAACAACACTTCTTGCTACCGATGGGTNCCTCCTTGTTGACGGTATCCACGTGNGGATCGATTCACTTCTTCTTGAAGAGGATTCAGCGCGACATCCTCCTGGACACCGTCCGGAAGGTGCCCTGGCAGTGTATACTCTTGATCGCCTAGGTATACCTCTCATTGAGATTGCCACGGCTCCTGACATCCGCAGTCCTGAACATGCACGTTCGGTCGCTTCAGAGATCGGAGCAATTCTGGTTGATACNCGGCGCGTCCGCCGAGGCCTTGGAACGATACGACAGGACCTCAATGTCAGCATTGCCTGCGGTGATCNTGTTGAGATCAAAGGATGCCAAGATCTCGACCAAATCCCTCATATCATCGAGAATGANATGTTGCGTCAATTCGGGATGTNCGCCTATGCGAATGAACTTCGTCACCGTCATGAGATGGATTCACTTCCCCCCTCGCGTCATGATGACNATTCATCTTCNAGATCGCTGAATCATGATGAATTGATGAATGTCATTCCCTTGGATATTGTTGACGTTGTAGAGGCATGGTCAAATTCCAACCATGAGNTCATTCAACGTGCACGGGAGTCGGACCATGCATTCCTTGGTGTGAAACTCCCGGGATTTGCAGGCCTTCTAGCGAAGAAAGGAGACTCGGTCGCAGGCCGCCCCGCCCCTCGTTTGGGTAAAGAATTGGCAGGAGCAGCTCGGCTTGCCGGGGTGAATGGCATGATTCAGAGTGATGAACTTCCTGGATATGGGATGGATGCTTCAGGACTAGAGATATTGAAATCAATAATGAATGCAGGTCCAGAAGATGCTTGCTGCATTGTCCTAGCCGAAGAATGGCAGGCTCGTCTTGCTCTTGAGGCAATTGTTTCCAGAGCGCGGCAAGCCTTTTTCCGCCTTCCGCGTGAGGTGCGAGCCGTTGAACCAGATCTATCGACGCGTCCTATGCGTCCCTTGCCAACAGGTGCCCGGATGTATCCTGAAACTGACCTGCCAGATATCAAAATGGATCAAGATAGGTGGAAAAGGATACGCTTGAATATCCCTCTTCGCTCATCAGAGCGTGCGAAAAATCTGATCGAACNGCACGGAATTTCTGAAGATCAAGCACAACAACTTGTCCGACGCCAGATTGAGGAAGTGTTCCTGCAAGGAGTCGAAGGAAAGTCAAGTGATTTCCCGTCTCTTCCAGCGAAGGCTTGGGCTACAATGCTATTGGATGCTACCCGTGCTGAAATAGCGGAAGGGGTGGGTGTCACAGAAGATGAGATTCCATGGTCACTATTGGCCCTCTCTCTCCATGCACGAGAAGAAGGATTAGTGACAAGAGATGGTATGGCGTCAATTGCCCAAGAACTGTGGGTGACGCCCTCCTTTCATTCCATGTCCTTTGATGAGCGNCTAAAGATATTCTCTGAAAGGGCACAGGATGCTGGTTTTGCCCCGGCAGATGATGGCGCCTTGAAGGCAGTCGTTCAAGAAGTGGTTGAAGAGATGCACGCTCTCATTCTTGAACGTGGCATGGGGGCGATGGGACCTCTTATGGGAGCAGTTATGGGTCGACTAGGTGGCGCCGCTGATGGTCGTACAGTCTCAGAATCTTTGAGAAACGCTATCGCAGACGCTATATCTCAGTAGTTCAGATGGTTTGTCACGTCCGAAGCGGTTATAACAGGCACCTAGGGATTGCAAATGGCCGCTACGGAGGCTTGCCTATGAAGACCCGAACACCATTGATTGTAATTGCTATGCTGCTGATATCACCGATTGCCCTCTTTTCTGCCCAGGCAGATGATGGAAGGCAGGACGCGGCGAATGTCAACGTAGCATTCTTTGTTCAGATGCCCAATGACCTTTCGCTCAACCCATTGAACGCCAGTTCCTGTTGGACTCCATTCATGTCGGTTGGTTTTGGTACGAAGTTGCCAGACATCATCAATACAGTTCTCCCGAGCTGCGATGCAATCGGTTTCAATGAAACCCAACCACTTGTCGCAGGTTTGGAAGGTGAGAATTACGCGATTGATTCGGTCAACGATGTGAATGGTCAGTCACAGGGATTNCAATGGTCTCTTTTCAGATGGTCGAATGCAACCATGGCTTGGTCNNNNATANTCAACGANCCGAATGATACNGAAGNNCAGAATTGTGANGTTGGTTACTACGCCAGTGGTCCATGGAAAGATTGNGCGCCAGGCAACGATGCAATCTTCGGCTTGTCCCTCGTTGATATGAATAACCCTGCAAGAGTTCTTGGACCTGCCGCGTACCCTGGCCGCAACCTTTCGGTTGATGATGGTAGCAATGGTGGTACCGCAGGGGATGGCGTGACTGACAGAAGTCAGAGCGTAACAGTTGGTTTCTTGATGGAGGATCGTTCAGAAGAAAAGTGGAGGGTTTACTCCTTCGAGCACGAGTCTATGTACACTGGTGACATGTATACAACCCTCATGAGTTTTGGACTAGAGTATGATTGGCTTTCGACAGGTCAAGCGCTACGCTCTATCTCCCAGGGCTATAACCAGACGTCGCAAGAATTTGAGGGCCTCCAAGGCCTTTGCTTCAATGCACCACCTCCATACACCCCGCCCTCCGATGCGGACCCGCCCGCCAATCGCCAGATTGACATACCGATCGTCAGGGAAGTCTTCACCGATGATGACTATGGACTTGGAATGTGGGGCGAGTCGGGCTGGTCTTGGCACCCACACACGTACGATTCAGTGAATCAATTATGGGCTCCCGTCGTTGATTGCGACCACCCATCGTCAATGTCCCTCAACGATGGTGACCACGTTCTCTATCTTCCCGGTATTGTTGACATGATGGTCAAGCAGGAGTATCTGCAGTTCGTCCCAACGAACATGACTGCTCACAACAACACCTTGGTCGGCGATCTTATCCCACCGTCTTTCACATCTGGTGACATGGTATTGAGTATTGACCCCGTGGCCCGAACATACACATCCACACTAACGGTCACAGCTGCAGATGACGGCCCATACCTCGGTGGACCCGATGGAATGCGTACCGTGATCTTTGGTGGCGGTTCCCCCTCTACTCAGCGCCTTGCTGATGTCGAGGCTGATTGTCAGACCATGCATGCAGATCGTGGAAAGTACGATGAGACCTGGGCAGGACTATGTGGTGCTGATGAGCACGTATATGACTTCTTCATAGGTACTGAGCACACGTCCGGTGCCGTTACTTGGAAGACCACATCTTCATCAACAACTGGGGGTGGAAACTTTGATTTCGCTACGGGCAATACTGTGACCACTGCAACAGATCTGGCAACTTACGAAGATTCGATAGTCACAGTGACATCCACATATACGTGGGACGAGAACACGACCATTGGCCCGTCAATGGCGATTGAGGATACAATTTCAGACAATCTCTGGCCAAGAACTCCTCAGATGTCAGGACATAGCTTCAGTGCTGATTCAGACATCACATTGAGAATCAAGATGGTGAATGGCGGCACAGACTACACCCTCTCGACCCCTACCATCTTTTCCAGGAGTCCGAGCCAATCAGAACCAGTTGAACTAGCGGTAGATTCCGGAGGATGGGCCGCAACTCTCAACCGTGAACAGGTCAGCGATCTCCAGTCGGCTCGCATCTCTTTCGGAACAGACATTGCACCACCGGCAGATGCGACCATCGATACCTCGCCATTGATCGATGCTAAGCAAGGCGCCGCGCTGTCCATTACTGGAACTGCAGAAGACGCTGTATCTGTCAACCTCAAGATAGGTCACGCAATCTACTGTGGTGATACTTGTCAGGACGATGAAGATGGTTACATAATGAATAGTACAGCCTACGACACCTCCGTTGCAGTCACTGAGGTATCTCAAGGACCAGATACTTGGCAGTTCGACATCGCTCAGCTTGCCTTAGAAGGAAGTCTGCGTGATGCATGTGGCTGGTTACTGGATCAACCCGCTGGTACGAAGTGCCCTGTTCTCATCGAAGCACAGGCTAAGAACAGCATTGGTATGTTCAGCGACATGGTCGACATCAAATTCGACATCAGTGCAGGACAGACAATGGAGCAATCACGTGCTCAAGTAGGTCTTTCAGCAACGTGTGACCCAAGCTGCACTGGTGGTTCTGTAGATGTTCCAGCAGGTGATTCAGTTGAGATCACACTGACTGTAACGCTCAGTCCGAACAATCTTGCAGATTACGACGACTGCACGTTTGAAGTCAGGAAGACCGCTGGCAGTGATGACACAGGCACTCCTGAGACGATTACCATTGTTAAGGTAGGAACAGTACATCGCATGTCAGCCCCATATGATGTCACATCAATCTCCCAAGGAGATTACTATCTGGTTCAGTTCTCCGCGAGTTGCTCTGCCAATCAATTGACAGACAATTCAATTTCAATCACTGTAAAGGGGGTTGCTCCAACCGATGTGCCTGGTTGCATGAATCCAACGGCAACAAACTACAACCCTGGCGCTACTGTTGATGATAATTCATGTCAGTTCGAGACCACAACAACAGAACTTGACATTAGTATCGTTAGCGTGACCCCGAAGATTGACACCAGCGATAAGACACTCTGGAAGATCATTGTTGACTTCGATGGTGTTGATTCAGCAGAGTATCTGACCCACCTAGATGTTGCTGTGAATATCAATGGCGGACAGAAGTTGGTGAATACATGGCCCAGCGATCCAACCAAGGCATACGTTGAGTTAGGCGAGCTTGCCTACTCCACTTCTTTCACCTATGAGGTGACTGTAACTTGGAGAAGCAATTCGACAGTTCTCTTCACAGATTCAGGTACAGGCACCACTCCAGCTGAACCAACCTCTGGAGGCGCTGTCGATACTGGTCCTACAGAGGCTGAGAAGGCTGCTGCTGCTGCAGCTGAAGATGATGGTGGGCTGCCCGGCTTCGGTGCGTTGCTCGCAATCACTGGCTTGATAGGTGCAGTCGTTGCTGCCAGCGCACGTCGCGGTCGAGAAGAGTAAGTCTCATTGCTTGCACTCACTGACTTGATCGGCGCAGTTGTTGCAGCCATAGGTCGCGTTGGTCGCCGTTATTAGTAAGCCTCTTAGTGTACCTCATCCCGCCCAAGAAGCATGAAAGGACTTCTATTCAGAGCCGTCAATAGACTTCTGGCATTATCTCTTGTTTTGGCTACCATATCAGGGTGTGTGGGTCAGGATGATGAGCCAACCCCCCTTACCTCTGATGAGGTTGGGGAGGTTATCGTTACACTTACTCTTGATTTCAAAGACGGAGCAAGCAATGTCACGAATCTTGGATCACGTTTAGTGAATGGTTCAGTCACCTTCGAACCACTCATGGTAGAAGAGGGAATCACAGCATATCGTGTCATGGAAGCCCTGCAGATCCGTGAGAATTTCTCGATAGAGGTGACCTATTACGTCGGCCTAGGCCCCTACATACATACGATAGATGGAGTTTCAGGTAATGAGTCCTCATATTGGGCGTTTAAGGAGAATGGGGCAGATGCCACGGTCGGTCCGAGTGGACTTTCAATTACGGAAGATACTACACTTTCTTGGGTCCTTCAGTCAATTGATTCCTATGAAGGGTGATTGAGATATTTTCTTAACACAAGCCTGAAACATAAGTGATGTGAGTAGCCTTCATGCTCTTTGATTTGCATGGCCTTGAAACAGGTCCCCTTTCTCCTCTTCACATCGGCTTGGCCTTCGTGGCAACAAGTCTCTTGTTTCCTGATTTTCTTCAACGCCGTTGGACGATGACGTTGTTCATAGCGGTCTCCGCATTTATTGTTGGACTTGGTCGAGTTGTCATGGAGATTATTCCAAGTGTCCANCCAATCACTCCTTTTGTCTTCATTCTAGGGGTATTGGTAGGGAGCCGCAGAGCAAGTTCATGTGCTATTTTTGCTACTCTCATTTCCAATTTTGAACTTGGTATGGGTGTCTGGACTCTATATCAGGCAATAGCATGGTGTGCGATTGGTTGTCTTGGCGCTGCAGCACGTCCACATCTCATGATTGCAGACCGCCTCTCATTATGGCNTACCGCTGTGTTAGCATCACTGCTAGCATTTCCTTTCGGATGGATTGTCTCTCTTCCTGCTCTTGAGTATGGAGTTGTCAAGTATGTTGGATATCTGTGGAATGGTCTCTTGTTCGACATTTACCACGCAGTCGGAAATGTCCTGTTCATCACAGTCATGGTTCCTGTTGCAAACGCATCACTGACCTCTGGTCAACGTGTACTTACTGGACTCAATAAGAACGATATTGCAATCATTCAGTAGGCGACAGGCTCTGGATCAATGACGCGCCAAAGATACCATGTTACTGCAGTTCTCCATGGTTTCCAGCGTTCGGCGAACCTAAAAATCTCTCTTGAGTCCATATTTCCAGTCTCAGGCACCACTTGTTGCAATCCTCTGATGAGTCCTATATCAGCGATAGGAAAAACGTCAGATCTCCCAAGTGCGAATATCAAGAACATCTCTGCAGTCCATGAGCCAACACCACGCAATTTAGTCAATCGTTTGATGAGCACAGAATCCTCCTCATCAAATCCTTCTTCCAATAACTCGTCGATTCGTTCGGCAACATGGATCAAATACTCGCCTTTTCGAAAAGAACATCCTACAGATCGAAGGTTATCAACTGTGAGTCCAAGTATCCTGCTTGCAGTGACGTTGCCACCACATATTGCTTCTAGACGCTTCCATACGGTATCTGCTGCCGTGACCGATATCTGCTGCCCAACGATTGCTCGAGCCAATGTCACAAACGGCTCATTCTGGATGGCTAACCCCTCATCTGGATATCGTNCTATCATCTCAGTCAGAAACGGATCTTTGTTCAACACTGATTTTGCCTCATTCCACCATGGAACAAGTTCCATGCGATGCGCAAGTGGTGCTCAATCATAAACAGCCAGTTGATGCCCTTGTTCCATGAAGAGTTGGTGGCGTCGCTCCACGTCGGGGAGGCGTCAGCCTATTCCATCAGGACCTCTGAAACTTGTTTGCGTCATAGATACTGAACTTAAAATGAGTAAAGGAAAAATTGCCTCTCAAGTAGGACATGCGTGAATGGAGGTTGCGTTGCAACTTCACATGGATGATCCTTCTCTTCTCAGGGCTTGGCGCTCTAAGGGTGCTGGCAAGATCATCGTTCGCTCTGAGGAAGAATCATCGCTTATTCAGCTATCAGATAGGGCGAAAAAAGCAGGCCTGAGAACGCATAGCGTTCGCGATGCAGGACATACACAAGTAGAGCCTGGATCAACCACTGTGCTTGCCATTGGTCCTACATCCGAAGAAGCTCTCAATGCAATCACAGGCCATCTCCGCCTTCTCTGACGTGTGGTCATTTCGGACCAATGGAACCAAACCAGTTCACCTCAAGTGCAAAGTATGCGGGAGTACGATAGCGACCGTGTCGACCTTCGAAGCGATACGGTGACACAACCAACGACAACGATGCGGCAAGCAATGTCAACAGCAGTTGTTGGCGACGACGTCCTCGGTGATGACCCCACTGTGATCGAGCTACAGGATCACCTCGCCCATATGTTGGGCAAGGAGGCCGGATTATTTGTCTCAAGTGGCACTATGTCGAATGCAGTTGCTATCCGTACTCATACCAGCCCTGGTGATGAGATCATCACCGAGAGTACAAGCCATATTTACATCTATGAAGGAGGTGGTTATGCAGCCTTATCTGGATGCTCAGTCGCTTTGGTTCAAGGTGAATATGGAATCATGGATCCTATCTCAGTAGCTAAATCGATACGAAAGGTGGATGGCAGTCTTGGCCACTTTCCCAACGGTACGTTAGTCTGTGTTGAGAACACTTCGAATCGAGGAGGTGGTACATGCTATCCGCAGGAGAAACTAGATGCGATTGCTCAGGTTGCACATGAGAATGACTGTTTTGCACATCTTGATGGCGCTCGAATGTTCAATGCAGTGATTGCAACTGGGACTCCACCAGCTCGGATTGTCAGAGATTATGATTCAGTGTCCATTTGTCTATCGAAAGGTCTCGGGGCCCCCATTGGTAGTGTCCTTGTTGGTTCATCAGAATTTATTGCTCGAGCCCATAGATGGCGCAAGATGTTCGGCGGCGGTATGAGGCAGGCAGGCATCATTGCAGCAGGTGGTCTATTTGCACTTGAGCACCATATCGAAAGACTTGCCGAAGATCATTCCCGTGCCCAGTATCTTGCGGAATCCATTGGAAGTATGAATCAGTTCACGACAGATCTGAAAGGCGTACAGACGAACATGGTCTATGTAACCTGTAATCTACCCGCTCAAGATGTAGTTGACACTCTTTCTTCACAAGGCGTGGACGTACTTTCAGTCAGCGATAATTGTATCCGAATCGTAACACATCTACACATCACCGATGAGGACGTTGATCGTACAATCAATGCATTCGCAATGATGTGAGTAATCCTCAAGAGGTTCCTTGTGCAAGAGTGACAAGTATGGCGTTTGACCGTAGTGTAGAGGTAGTTCCATGGGGGCCAGGACTTCACGAGTCTCTGTCTAAGATTCTAGAACAACATGAAAGGAATCCAGACCGCATCGGTGCCCCGCTTATCGTTATGCCAAGTGACGAAGGTCGACGCACCCTTCTGAAATCAGTTCAGAAACGAATGCAAGGTCCGATAGATACGGCTAGAGTCACAACGGTTCGTGGTCTAGCACAGCGATGCTTGCTCGATTTTGAGATTCAAGACCCTCTGCCTTCGATTATTGCTGAGGAATTGGTTGTAGGCCAATCAATCATTGGTCTTGATTCCTCGATACGTTGGCGTATAAGGGATGAATATGTCCTCTACCAATCTTTGCTCAAGGAATCTATTCCAAAGGCAAGATTGACTGATACAATCGATTTCAATGTCATCAACAGGTCATTACGAACAATCCGTCAGCGAATCGGCCGCACCACGTTTGAAATTCAGATGGAGGACCTTATCGAGAAATTAGAGGGTGGTACAACCCCATTTACATTACTTCATGCCAGCGAAGTTCTACTGATTCACATCCCTTCGGCTACATCTGGCCAGATGCTGAAATTCCTTCGCGTGATTCAACAACATGTGCCGATTCATGAGATACATGCTCCTGGTTCTCTTAGCGATGGTCGCGCTGGAGTACGTCTATGGTCTGAGAGTGTTCCGGCAGAAAAAATAACACCAGATTCGATACATGTATCTGAATCGCCCACTTACGTACGCATTGGAACCGAAGGTAGTGAAGGAGAGATTGAAGCATCCCTTTCGATTATTCAAGGCTATATTTCATCTTCAACAGATTCATTTCCTTCAGTGACCATAGTGGATTGGGCGCACGACCGTCGTGGCGATTTGTGGGACCGTCATCTTCTTGCCTCAGGATATTGGGAATATCAATCAGAGCACAAGGTCGGTCCCTCCCTTCGCCATTTGATTGAGACTGCTACGTCAGCAGATGCTTGGTCACGGACTAGAATGCGCCGACTCTCACGTGATGTCCCGCTTAATTCCGTCCTTTCGACCTTTATTCAAGGGGGTGGAGGCCCCGACCATCCCCTCAATATCATGTTGGATCTGCATGAAGTATCCGAACTCGGTGGTGTACACCACATTGTAGGTGGATCAGGAGCGCTTGTTGCTTGGCTGGATGTTCTTGACTCTCCATTACGTGCTGACCTTCATCCACGACGTCTTGAAGCTAGACAATCTACTCAACTAGCGTTGCATGCGTTAGCTCGTCTTCTTGGTCCATGGCTAACGCCTTCCGAACGTCAACGCCTTTCCCAAGAAGTTGTAGGTTGTCATGACCAGGAGATTCATCTCTTCCCCCGCCCCCTCAGTGATCCAGTTGAATCATTTTCCCTACTTGTTCAGGCATGTCCTGGACAAGGAACATCTAGTGATTTCGTTGATTCGATGTCTTCAATTCAAGATCTAATGAGGTTTGAATCGATTTTAGGTATTGATTCAGATCAGTCATCATCTGTATGGGCTGAACGCTTCTTCCGTATTCTTGAGGAACAACCACCGCCTTCTCGTCATCGACATTGCATTCAGGTTCTATCTCCAGAACAAGCAGCCGGTTCGAATTGCAATCTATTGATTCTTGCTGGCTTATCAAGTGAGTATTCTAGTACAATTATCCGTTCACCCCCGTTACTTGATGATAAACAAGCACTTGATATTGGTTTTCGAGGACCACGCGACGCGCTTGGTAGCCATCTTCAGATAATGGATCTATGCTTTGCTTCGGGTATGGAAGTCATTATGCTCGATCCTTCAGCAGATGGTACGACTCCTCTCTCACTTCCAACGTTGAATATCATCGAAAATCTGACTTGGGGAAAGCCATACGAGTGGCTGCAAAATTCTCCTGGAATGTTTGTTGAGGACGATGAATGGAATCATAGTCGTTGGAAGACTCATGGCCATCATCTTCTGCCAACATCTGATTCACATCCCCACCGACGTGCTCGCCTTGGTGTAATGGCACGTGCTGGCAAGGTTAGCGACCCCCTCCATCGTCCTTTGAATAAACGAAGTATTTCCTTTCCATTTGATGGACTGATGCTCAAGAATAATCTTGCGAACCAACCAAGGAATGCTGAAGTCGACGATATTTTCCTTTTTCCTGAACGACATCCATCATTGTGGTCGATTTCTAAAATACCCCTCATTCCTTCCTCAAAGAATGTTGGACGGTACATGCCGGAGTACCGTCCTGCAAACCAACCCCCTGGTGTCCTGCTAGGTGGTCGGTCACCTAATGGAAATAACAACCCGAGTCGGGACCCTCGCCCATTTATCCCTCTTCCTTCAGGTATTGCCTCTCACGATGCGCGTATGGGTGAAGGGCCCTCAATCAAATTGGATCGCTGGTCGGCCTCTGGTCTTCGTTCGTGGCTTGAATGTCCACGTCGGGCTTGGATGACGCGCGTGCTGCAAGCACAGAGCACGGATGCTGAAGATGATGATGTTGCCAGTTACAGAGTGGGTAACATCCTTCATCGGGCTTGGGCTCAGACGATTGCAGACAAACTTGGTTTCATGATTCATAAAGAACGGCCTGATGGCGGTCAGAACCGTCTTGAATCATCTCATTGTGGTGTTGAAGATGTCATTGAAGACCTCACTTTGAGGCTACTTCGTCAAGAAGCGTGGCTGCGTTCAGGAGATGCTGGTGCCGCAGCATTACATCGCCATCTTTTCGGCCAAGATCCATGGCCGATGCTCAATACAGACGATAATGAACCAGTTCTCCCAAAGATAGGCGGTATTGTTCGACACCTTGTTCAGAGCGAATTTGATCTTGACCTTCATCGCATTTTGAGTCTTGAACACCAATTCGATACATCTCATCCAGATCCACCTTTTGTCGGTCCAGAACGTTCTGTACATGGCGCTATTGATCGAGTCGACCAGCTTCCATTATCATCAGGTGAGTGGTTTACTTCAGATGCACCTCTTTCAGTAATACCTCTAGGGCCTGAACGAGCTGAATACAATCCTCGCCGCTGTATCATGATAAGAGACATCAAATTCATTCAACGTACTGATGAGCGTAAGGATCCTAAGAAGAGATGGTCCAAGATGATCTTTGAAGAGGTTCAACTTGCCCTTTATGCTCGGGCTTGGGAAGTGACCAATCCTGGCGATATGGTCGTGGGCGTGGGTGGTGTGATCATTGGTGCTCAAGTGGATCACTTCAACATCAAACGCCAATCACACAAAGGCCCGGATGAACCAGATTATGGTTTGTCTATGATGCATGGCATTGCCTCAAGTGGTCATTCGGATCCCTTTGATGGCTGGCTTCAGGAACGTCTTTCAGTAGCCAAGAACGTCATTGATGCTGCGAACAAGGGCCGAGTGCCTCCTACTGAAGGTTCACATTGTTCTCATTGCCCAGTCATTTCGGCTTGTCCTGTAGGCCACCGCGAGGATTTACCACGAACGTGAGGTGTTAGTATGAATATCAACACTGGTCAACTTCTCGGTCTCGATCTCGATCGCCATATTCTCCTTGATGCGGGTGCTGGGACTGGAAAGACTCGAGTGATGTCAGAGCGCTATGTACTTCACATCCTTGACCCGATGCAACGTGCAGTACGTTTCCATGCTGCTGAAAATAGGCAAGTGGGCGTATATGGCCTTCGCCCTTCAGAGATAGTTGCTCTCACATTCACAGTTGACGCGGCTCAAGAACTCAAAGATAGAATCCGTTCTGTCTTGATGGAACGTATTGAACATCGAGATCCTCGCTTGAGTGATGCAGACCCACTTGATGTCTTATCTGATCTCGATCAAGCTTCGATAGGTACCATTGATTCCTTCATCACACAGTTGATTCAACCGTGGCGCTCAACATTGTTCAGAGAACCGAACAGACGCTTAGTAGAGGATGATGAGCGGACCACTTTGAATGCCACAGTCGTTGACGCAGTGTTACGTATTAATTCCATTCATGAAGCATCAACATTAGGTCTTACGCAAGTAGAATTAGAAGATTTGACAGATTTGAGACATAGGATGCTCATAGCCTTCGGTAGCCGAAATCGTTTGGTTAAAGTCATCAGCAAATTGCGAGATTCTGCAGGATTCGCCTCCGAAGCCGAAATGCGAATGGCATCTTCAATTGGTCATCAGCGTCTTTCCATAAATTCAGAGGATGCCCTCAAACTCGATATCATTGATATCGATCTCAATGATGCCCAAGAATGCCTCGACCGATTCATTTCTCTTGCTGAAAGAATGCGTGAACCAGACGCAGTTGAAAGCCTACGTTTGATGGAAATGGACCCTGGGACGCGTGTTCACTCCTTTCTTCAAACGACAGACCTTCCAAGACCAACTAACTTGATCGGAACCATGCAACGTATCGGTCACCTCCTTCGCATACTTACGAGTTCTAAGGATTGGAGTGAAACATCATCACATCCATTTGAAAGTGGACGTTGGTTCCAAACGAAGGACAATTGGCCTCATGGAATTTCTACTCCAAGTAAACTCAAGGCTGCTAAACATCAGTCAGTCCTCTTCGATGTGAGGCATTTGATGGAAGAGATATCAGGATTCATTGAATCCCTTGCGGGTCAACGCATTCGCGACGCGTCAATCGATGTTTGTTGCCACCATCCACCAGACATGCCCAACGTGCCCGTAGCCTTGCGCCCGACAGCAGTAGGTTGGTCTAATTTCACACCAGTTCCAGAAGGACTTCTCAATCTCTCGGC
The DNA here is from genome assembly GCA_002715545.1 of Methanobacteriota archaeon. The sequence goes on along the minus strand of PAZI01000015.1, from coordinate 23,869 downwards.
AGAGACAGATCTTGGTCTCATTGTTGATGCAGTGCGTCTTGGCCATCTTGTTGCCAAGGTCGATCGTCACATCAAGGAACAGCGTAGGTTGGAAGACCACAGCGATGTAGCCGAGGCGGCAGAAGATCTACTTATCACAAGATGTCCAGCAATCTGTAGATCATGGTATCCCGGTGAAATGGTGGATGCCCTTGACAGTGATTTGAACATCCGTCCAGGATGGTCTGATATTCACATCACTGAGGCTTTGAGGATTGGCCGAGCCCTTGGTAAGGACACGGCAGGTCCAGCACTTGAGGACCTTGAGCAGCGAATATCACGTCTGCGAAATATCCGAACCAGATATCGTGCTTACATCATTGATGAATTCCAAGATACTTCACCTCAGCAATGGCGTCTTTTGACACGTCTATTCTGTTCTACAAACCCCATTTCACCAATCATGTGGCAGCCAACAGTATGTGTTGTTGGTGATGTAAAACAATCCATCTATCGATTCCGGCAGGCGGATGTCGCAGTCATGCGCCTAGCAGGAGATCAGGTTGCTGCCGCTAATGCTGCAGAAACCTCACTTAGACCTGCATGGGTACAGGATGAACTTGTGAGGGACCCTCGATCTACACCTCCAACGTCTGAGGGTAGTTTCCAGAGTGCGTCTTCATTGCATAGTGACCTGAAGACTCTACCACTAACAACTGGCCTTAGCACATCTGACACAGCTTCCCTCATTCACACACGTCGCACTCTTGGTTTGATAACTCTTGATGAGAATTTCCGTACTCGTGGTGACCTCCTTCGCACCATTGATCAAGTTGTCAGCAATGTGTTCGATGAAGTAGAGAATCATGCGATTTGGGATGCACCCTCTCAGCACCTTCACCCATGTGATGATCGTGCAGACCTCATCGGTTCCTTGGAATGGCTCATTCCCATCAATTCAGAATCCCCTAACCCCTCACTTGAATCTCAAGGACTTGGAAAATCTCCCGAACCGGGTGATAGAGGTCTAGAGCATGACCTTGTTGCTCGTCGTCTCTCAACTCTGCTTGAACATCCTCCTGAGTGGTTGACTTCACCACGTGACATCATGATTCTCGTTCAGACAAGAACTCATGTCAGTGATCTTATCGATAGATTACAGCGCCTCGGATTGCCAGTAGCCAGTGACTCTACAGGTTCACTCTTTAATCGACCAGTTGGGCAAATTCTTCGTGCCTTGATCGATTTAGCAGCGAGACCCCACGATCGTCTTTCTCTTGCCACATTGGCTCGCTCACCGATGCTCGATTTAGATGACAAGACCTTACACAAGATGATGTTCAACAATGATGAAACTGATGGCTTCAAATCTCTTCTCTCAATACTTGATGATGGTGACTCAAGAAAGTGGTTGGTTCGTGATTGGATTGAACATCGTGATGATGCTTTCAGACTCCTCCAGACTAGTCTTGATTGGAGTGACCTTCTCGTGGCATTTTCTCAACCGAAAGATGTGATAGATGCTGATCGGTTCATGCGTTTCATCCATCAGATAAGTTTGCGCGTAGGAAGTGGAGTAGCACAACTATCTAATGAACTGGACCTCATTGAATCACATGATGTAGAAGTCACGACAAATGCCCCTGATCACGCTTCGACAATGAGGGTGATGACAATACACAAATCGAAAGGTCTTCAATCACCTTTGGTTGTATTGACCGGTTTGTTTGATGATGGATGGCGCTCCCACGAACAAGATAAACGAAGCAATATACTGGTGACTCCTGACCGGATGGCATTACGTGCTCGGCCATATGCAACATCTACACCGGTCTCAGGGCCGTTCTGGATGAAGACTGAACGATATGTAGCGCGGCAGAACGCTGCTGAAAAACGTCGTTTACTCTATGTAGCAGCGACCAGAGCTCAGGATCATCTCATTGTTGCAGGAGCCCCTGCAAAGACGTTCCTTGACAAGGAAGGTTGCCTTAATGTTCCCATGCCAAGAAATGGAAAGCATAGTCTTGGAGAAATGTGGTTGAACGGATTTTCTACGATGGTTTCGACATCTCAAATGTGGGAGAGAAATCTCGTTCAGATTCCAAAGCGCGTATTGAAAACCAAGGAGAGTCCTGTTGTGTGGGGAAATGAAACAGAGTCCATTGATGTGCTGAGATTTGATCCAGTTGCAGTGGGTTCAGATGCAGGATTACCCATTGGGCATATCAAATCGATACATGTTGATTGGACAGGTTCAGATTCAAGTCCTTCGTTAGAGGATGAGGATTTAATCAAGCAGATGAAAGATTCTACATCATTGGAATGGGATTCTACAAATGAACTGACATCCACAATTCAGCACCCGCTTCGCTGGAGTTTGAGCCCCAGCTCAATCGACGAACAGAGTCGTTCCCTCAATTCCGCCTCATCTGATATTGAATACACCTCAGAAATCATCTCAAAAATTCATGAAGTTTCTGATGAGATACCGGCAAATGTCATTGGCGATGCCCTTCATCGTATGCTCGAGATAGGCCTTCCTAATCCTGGGCTGACGCCCGATGGTTACGCTATTCCAGCAGACTGGTGTAGGCCCGCAGCATCACGTTATCTTGATGATGACCTAATCTCTGAAGTTGTTCATCGAGCCCCTACTGATCACAAAACAGAACTTGGTTCAGCACTCCAAGAGATGTTGAATCGTATAGATCGAGGTTCACTTGGATCCATGTTCCGTGGTGATGGTCCATATGATGTCGTCGGCGTACGGACAGAATGGTCATTCTCTGACGAGTGGATCCTCTCTCTTGAAAATGGCCCGCATGCCTTCCGTAGTACGCCTTTTGGACCGATGAAACGTTACACTGACGAAGTCCATGTTGAAGTATCAGGGAGGGTGGACCTCATTCTCGTACTACGTCAAAATGAAGGCCACCTCCTTCTATTGCCTATCGATATCAAGACCGATGGGTGGACCCGCCCGGATGTTCGCGTCGCCCTTGAAGATTGCATTTCAAACAATGAGCAAGTACCTGTTTGTGATGAAGAAGCAACGATGCTTGAGAATCATATTCAACAGATGGTTGTATATCATCGAGTTCTGAAGAGATGGGCAAAAGCACGCAGTCGAGAAGGAGCCCAAATTGAAGTGATTCCCGGCGGCCTTCTCATTGCTACAAATGGCCGGTTAGTATGCTGGTCTGATGATCAGATGGATGAGCATGATCAGAAATTGGACTCGATTCTCTCATCAATCATAACTTCCGAGCTTGGATGAATAGTGTGACGTCCTTTCTCCCTTCCAATTTCTTCAACCATGTCTCCACATCACTGAAACCAGCGTCGATCAATCTGTTCCTCCAAATATTGTCATTGGAACGGTCCATTTCTAAATTCAAGTCTGCTGACCACGACTCACTTCGTGGATTATCTGGGTGGTGATCCAAACCTGCTATGAATAAACCTCCAGATAATAACCACGATTGACGTACGCAGTTCAGAAAGGAATCAATCGGATTCAGATAATATAGAACCTCCATTGATGTGATAAGATCCACTGGAGATGTTGGAATCCATTTCTGAATATTTGCACAGACATACGCATTTTCACGTCCTACGTCCAAACCTCTTGCCCGTTCAATCATTGAAGGTGAGACATCGATTCCGATTGATTGTTCACATTCTATTTTGCTGTTCAACCAACGTACAGCCCATCCTGTCCCACACCCTATATCGATACTCCTGTATCTTGATTTCTCATTGAGTAAGAGCCGGTGAGCATGTTGTAACATGTATTCCACAGCAGGGGCATGGCCTTCGGCCATTGGTTCCCCGCGTCCGCTTTTCGCCCATTCATCAAAGAGTTCCCCTGCATCCGAATCAATCATTTTGAGCACCCATGTTGCGTTTTGTCCAGTGATGTATGATTGGAAGTGTTATGACCATGAGGAGTAGGATAGTTATCACCACTAGATGTCCAAGAATCGCAAATGATGTATCCTGTAGAACCAACTCATGAGCGACAGAGACATCAATCATCGAGTGGATGAGAACTGGCATGACAAGTCCAAATCTGAGGTACGCAATGCCCAGTATGGTTCCTGCAAAAATCGTTGGTGGGACTTTCCAAGCACCATAACCTGGTAGATGTAGAAGACCAAAGGCGACTGAAGCAAGCACAACCAACACAATCCCATCAGGAGTGAATCCCTTTCTATCAGGCCCAAACATAAGGGCATGGCACCTTTCCGACCATGTGATTCTCCGCCAGAGAACCAAAGGAATTCCAATAAGAATCACGCGACCAACAATTTCCTCCCAGAACCCTGCATTCATGAGCAAGAGCCATAATTGACCATCTGGTAAAGCGGCAAAGTCAGGACTCGTTACTCGGACGCCTATGATGTGGGCAATAGCTCCTCCTACGAGACTACCCGCTACGATGACTGAAACCCCTAATCCTACGCCTGCAATCTCTTGTCCTCTATCTCTCCCAAATGGATGAGTGACCACAAGAGCATATGTGAGAAATGCCATCAAAGCACAGGCCCACATCATTCTCCAAGGATCAGTCCATACCCACCATATTCCAAGGAGCTCAAAGTTCCATGGACTTGGTCCTGCCATTGGCAAGGTCCGCCCCCAATCGCCAGCACGCCATAACAATCCAATCTCAAGAATCGGAATCAAGAGAAGAGTGGTGAGGCAGTACCACCACCAGATATTGCCCACAATCGCTTGATATGAATCCCATCGCCTCTCCACGCGAGCAAGGTGCCTTACCATNGGGTTATCCACCTCAAGTTCGGGCATGATAGGGCACCGTTGGCGAGCACGTAAATAACGCACAGCCGCGTCGGTGTATCNGGGAGAGGTAGTGGATGACAGAGATGGAGGCCGATGCACCAGTTCCAGGAGATGAGGTTGCCCACTTACAGGAACGNCTCATTCAAGAGACNGANCGCTTGACAAAACTNTTCGACGCNTATGAAGAACAGCANAANGAATTNCTAGATACNAGGGCTGAAATTGAAGTNCTNGANCGTGANATNATCGAAAANGAGATNGAGCGTGAAGGNGTAGAATCACTCNTACGCGATAAAGACGATNGATACCGNGATCTGGAAACNGANCTCGCTAAATCGAACAAGCGCCTAGAGTACTANGATATCGAATTGCCAAAGATGGAAGAGAAATATACTCGTGAGAAGGAACGCCTTGGCCGCGTATTCGAACTTGCAGAAGAATTGGATGATGATCTGCGCCTCGCGGTTGCTGAAATGAAGGCGCGTGATGATTGGTACATTGACCACATGCAATTGTTTGAAGATCTGAATAAAGCCATCAAACAACGTTATGATATGGTTGAAGCAGCCGTTGAGACCGAACGCAAGAGCCAACACCGCCGCCGAGCCTTCGATGATCAAATCGCTTCTTTGGTTGAAATGAGAGCAGCAGAAATGACGATCGATCAAGCCGAACAGACGCTTGTCGATTCTACCCCGGCCGTTCAAGAAACAGATGATGGCATGGATGAATCAGATGAGGTCGCAGTTCCCGAAGCAGTGGATCCTGATGCTGGTAGTGAAGTGTTCGATGATGAATCAGAATCAGAGCTAGAATCTTCCAAGGAATCCAGTGATGGCGAAGGAGTTGCTGAGGACGTNTCTCCCTCTGTGGAGGAACAGACTTACTCCGAATCAGTTCTTTCACGTGTGATGACATCCTACAGTATTCCTGATTCAGATAAGGATGCTTTCCTATCTTTCGCGCAAGATTACGATCATGACAATAATGGATATCTCAAATCATCTGAACTTGAGGATGCTGCCAAGGCGTGGTCCACAAAACCTGAATGATTCATCTAGTATTCAGTTTGCGATAGACCGAGGGTTCCATGAACTGACCGGGTTTGGCCGGGTTGTGACTGAACCATTGCTCGGTGATGGTGGTCTGCAACGATTGCATGATAAGATCAAAGCGCCTGAAAACCATCCACGTTCGGTAGCGTACCGAGCACGTCAAGACCCTACCAGTCCTGTTACTGTATACACTACGCCTGAATTAACTCCTGATGGGAATGAGGTGACTGCCGGTACCATCATCCTCAGAACCAAAGGCTGTCATTGGTGGTGGTCCTCTGGTTGCACTTTTTGTGGATATTTCAATGACACACGCGAAGATGCAGGTGCGGAGGAACTCGAGGTACAATGGGCTAAAGCTCTCGAGACTTTGAGCCATCATGAATTGGGAATGCTGAAAGTGTACACTTCAGGTTCGTTGTTCGAAGAACGGGAGATTCCTCTCTCCTTCCAGAAAACAGTTCTCCAGACAGCTTCCGAACTTGATATACATCTCATTGTGGAATCACGAACTGAGCAACTCACTGAAGATAAACTCAAATGGGCCGCTTCGATTCATTCTGATCTCACCATTGCAATCGGTCTTGAAGCTCACGATGATGAGGTGTTACAATTTCATATCAATAAGGGATTCAGCGTCAATTCGTGGAAGGATGCGTGTCTCAGAATCCGAGCACATGGGCTTCGCTCAAAGACATACTTGATGCTCAAACCACCCTTCATGAGTGAAGCAGATGGTCTTGACACGTGTATTGAATGGGCACGTGCCTGTCTGCCCATGAGTGACGATATCTCGATTAATCCAATGAACATCCAACGAGGCACAACAATTGACAGGATGTTCAGATCCGGTGAATACCGCCCTCCATGGCTTTGGTCAATCGTTGCTTTAATTGAGGCAGTTCACGATGAGATTCTCTCTTCCTCTTCATTCACCCGTTTGATTGTCCATCCGACAGGAGCAGGTTCTGTACGTGGCGCGCATAACTGTGGAAAATGTGATGCTGGCCTCACAGAGGCGATTGAACGGTACGCGATAGANCGCGATCTCGACGACCTTCTTTCCATGGATTGCGAATGCCGTGTTGCTTGGGAGGAGCAGATACGCCTGGAACGTATCCTTCCAGTACCTTTGGGAATCAACCTTTCACGACGTGGTCCGGTTGAACGTCGTATAGTTCTCAGCAGATGACATCGGGTCGTGTATCTGGGAATCTTTATTGAAGCGCCACTGGTGGGCGAATCAACCATCACTTGGTGGCCGGGTTGAAGACATGACATCAACTGAATCAGCACATGTTCCCGAAGTGACTCTNGGGGATGAAGAACCGAGTATGTCTTCGCTCGGATTAGCATTCTCACTCATCGTTGCAGTTGTCTTCTTACTCTTCTTTTCAGTAGTGTTTTCGTGGGAGGCTCTACCCGCTCTGGGGTCCTTTGCCTCTGTGTTCAATACACTGACTGAGGATTCAGGAATTTGGTGGTACCTCATTGGCATCATTGGTGGTGGTGCAATGATTCTGATGACTTGGGTCGGTGAGGTTTTCCGCGCTTGAGGTGATTGTATGAGTGCATTCCTAGCTGTTGGAACTTATCTTACCCTTGTGGTACTACTTGTGTTGGTTGTGAATAGAGGCTTTGGCTCTGCAACCCCTGGCCTTCGTGAATTAGCGCAATTTTTAGTTGAGAAGGCACCAGGTCCGCTGAACGATCTCTTTGAAGAGGATGAAGGCCTTGCCTCTCGAATCTGGATGATGAGCGGTGGCGTTTGGCTGTTCCTCTCGACATCCTTTGCCTTCATAGCACTCTGGCAAGAGCAGAATCCCGATGCCCTCAAGGCCTTTGCAGGGTTTGGATATACGTATGATTTGGAGACAATGCGTCAAATTGTTTGGACTTCTGCGACAATGGGTGCAGCAACCATGCTGTTACTCGGTGGAGCATATCATATCATTGAACGCCTCTATGGACGGCCTTTAGTCGGTCAGCGCCTTGTGGCGTTGATGGGCGTAGTTTGGATTTTACTGACACTTGTAGAGATTGGCTTGACATTTACCACATACTCTGCCAATCAAATTCCTCTTTCAGGACATGAAGCCCTCCAAGCGCTTCGACTTGTAGTGGTAATACCTTGTTTCCTCGCTGTTGGCCTGACTATTGATGGACGAACCTCAGGAGAGATAGGTCCAATCGGATGGCACATCCTCCTTGCCTTCTGNGGTCTGATATGGGCTCTATGTGCAGCGACTCTACGCCCTGTCTTCGATTCTGTTGAGCTTGCTTGGATGATTGGCAAGGCAGTTGAAGGATGGTGGTTAACAGGCCTCGCTTTCGCAACACTGCTCTATGTTATTCCAGCAGGAGGAAGCGGCCGTATCTGGAGCCGCTCACTTGCCACTGCAGGGTATGTAGGTCTTGCATTGACGATTGTTCCATTCGGCAGCCACACAACAATTCCTTCAACAATATCGTCGCCACTAAGGGCCCTTGTTCTCTCGTCCATGGCGCTTTCCCTTCTTCCTCTAACTGCAGCCACTCTGAACATCCTTGCCTCAGTCAGTCGCTCAAGGAATGCCGATGGTAGTGACGGCTCATATTCAAGTTCCGTAATGCTTGGCTCGGTTGGAACCTGCATTATCCTCGTCTCTGCTTTCGGTTCAATGTTTACTGGTGGAAATGCCTTCGGTGGCACTGAGGACCTTGGTGTGATTAACGACGTTGCTGACCGTGCTTTCCTGTTCGGAGGGCTCGGTCTTGTGATGTGTGCCGTTGCAACATCCATTTGGCCTCGGTCTGTCGGTCGTGAACCCCATTCAATATCTCGCCATCGCACGATNTTAGGTCTATTTTCAATAGGTATTGTTGGGGCCACCGCGGTTGGTGTGGGGGTTGGTGTAGCTGTACGTGCCCTTACAGCGTCTGGATTTGATGGAGATCCNCTACAGGTTGATGGTGTACGTGGTGCAATCATGACAGAGGCATTTTTCTTCTATGGTGCAGTAATTGGTAGTATTGCTCTTGCAATGAATATGATAACAACTTCATATCGTGGCCGAGTACATGAACTTTCGAGTAAGATCTCCTCACATGAAGTTGAGGTGTTCAGACAACAGATTCCTGCCGGCAGGCACACTATGCGCGGGTTCCTGTCTATGGGCCTGTCACTTGACACAGTTCTTGACTTCAATCCAAAAGCTGCCCTTCCTCCATCTGGAAGAAGTATGGTGAATATCATTTCAGAGGATGACGAGGAACCACCTCTTGATCCAGAACTTGTTCAACTTGCCCATAGCATTCATTTCACGAGGATGTCAGTCTACGAATTGTTCCGAGATCTTGACCTAGATGGAGATGGCTCTCTCACTCCGTATGAATTCCGAGAAGGCATGATGCGGATGGATATTGATGACTTAGCACCGGGTGATGTAGATCGTCTCATCCGTGCAGTCGATATCAATGGTGACGGCCGAATCGATCTTCCAGAACTTGACATTATGATCTCTCGTGCCCTGAGGGAGTATCCACTTGATGCAGAGCAGGACATGCGCCTCATGTCTAGGACTCAGATGGAGAATCGAATCAAGACCTTGGAAGAAGAGCGTAAATCAACAGAACAGCGATTAACGACACTTGGTGCGGAGCAGAAGTCAGCCAAGAATAAAGTGAAGGAACTTGAGAAGAAATTAGTCGCCGCTGATAGTGGTTCTAAGAAGGACAAGGACGCACTTTCAGCACTTTCCACAAAAGTCGATGAAGCCAAATTAGCTGCGGAAGAGATAGCTACTGAGATGGAATCAGAACAATCTTCACTTGAGGGATTAAGTGTTGAATTGGATGACACGTCATCACGCCTTACCGAAGTCAAGGAAGCGATGAAGGTCGCTCAGACCAAGAAAAAGGATGCTCATGTCGCTATGAATAACCTTCAATCTGAAGCAGCACGTTTACAATCTGAATTAAAGGCCGCACATGACACGATAACCTCTCTTGGAGGGAAGCAACCAACCAGTACTATCCCTTCGGAAGAAGAGTTGAAGAAACTGAAAAAGTCAGATCTCCAAGCACTTGCCAAGTCTCTTGAACTGTCTGCTTCGGGGACGAAGGACCAGATTATCGAGCGCATCAACGCGCAGCGTTGAGGCCGTTCGATGAGGATAGGACTTGTTGGGAAGCCCAACGTTGGTAAATCAACAATGTTCGCAGCCCTTACATCTGCAATTGTAGACATTGCAGATTATCCATTCACGACCATTGATCCGAATGTAGGTATAGGATTAGTCAGTTCTCTCGAACCATGTCCTTGCACGAATCTCGCTGAACAAAACCCCTCAACAAATTCAATGAACACTTCAGTTTGTCAACCCAGAACCGGTCGTTGTCACAATCATTCACGTTTAGTTCCAGTCACACTGATTGATGTAGCCGGCCTTGTCCCTGGAGCTTCGGAAGGCCGTGGTAGGGGGAATCAATTCCTCTCAGATCTTTCCAGATGTGATATTCTCATTCAAGTGATTGATGTTTCTGGAACAACAGACCTTGAAGGCGTCCCTGGCCATGATCCATCTGAATCCAATCCTGAAGAAGAGATTCAGTTTCTTTGGCATGAATTGGATCGTTGGATCCTTAGCATTATTCGGGATCAATGGAAGCGTACCTCCCGCCGAGCCCAAGGCAGAGGTCGCCAAGGCCTTGAGGAGGCGTTGTTAGACCGATTATCTGGGTTAGGTGCATCTCGTCGGTCGGTCCATGCTGCTCTGGATTCTCTGAGTTCTGACATTGATTTGACAGAACCTTGGACATGGGATGATCACACCTTGCTCACTCTATCTTCGACAATCCGCAAAGAAGTGTTTCCCATTCTCATTGCCGCAAATAAATCCGATGTAGCAGCACAAGATCGTATTGCATCTCTGAAAACAGATCTTTCAGAATTAGGGATCAAAGTTGTAGCAACGAGTGCAGATACTCATCTTACTCTCCAACGCGTTGAAACGTCTGGATTAGCAAAACAGGATAGTGAAACAGGAAGGCTGGTGATTGTGAATGAATCTGCCTTGGACGAGCGACGTCGCCTTGCACTTGAGGAATTGAACAAACGCTTGGCACGAATTGGAGGAACAGGGCTGGATAAGTTACTACGTCTTGCCGTATTCGACATTCTCAATCGAATCGTGTGTTATCCAGTCAGTGATGACAACAAATGGACAGATGCTGAGGGAGCAATTCTGCCTGATGCTTTGCTTCTTCCCGTCGGTTCAACCGCTAAAGACCTGGCCTATTCAGTCCACACAGATCTTGGAGATGGCTTCATACGAGCAACTAATGCAAGGACCAGTCGTACTCTTGGTGCGGACCATGAACTTGAATTCAATGACGTCATACGTATACATGCGAAAACCTGACCCTCCCTTTCAAGCCGTCCTCCCTTTCTCAGCATGTAATGACCCCATATGGCGTCCTTCATCCTGAGGCTCGGCGCGCCTTCAAGGCCTATGATGTGAGGGGAATCGTTGGTGAAGAGTTAACAGAATCTCTTGCCTATGCCATTGGTCATGCTTATGCTGCTGAAATCAGTCCATCGACGGTGGCTGTTGGACGTGATATTCGTGTTTCAGGCGAGGATCTGACAAAATCCTTGATTCATGGTTTGAATGATGCGGGAGTAGCAGTCATTGACTTAGGAATCGTTCCTACTGGGGCAATCTATCATGCCACACATGCTCTTGAGGTCGACGGTGGGATTATGGTGACTGCCTCACATAATCCTCCAGAATACAACGGTTTCAAGTTCTGTCGTGGCACAGCTGCAATGGCTGGAAGGGAAATACAAGATCTAGCAGACCGTATTGACAACCCTCCAATATTCTCTCTTGAGAAAGGACATACGACAAACGTTGACATCGCGCCGATGTTGCTTGAAGCAATCATTCAATCAGCAGGCCGACCTCAGCGCCCCGTCCGTCTTGTGATTGACGCAGGAAATGCCGTCCCTGGTCCGCTTCTGCAGCGGCTGATGGATGCACTTGGTGTTCATCATACGGATTTGTATTGTTCATGGGATCCAACTTTCCCCAACCATTCACCAGACCCAACCCGTCCACAGAACATGGTAGATTTGGGTAGAACCGTGGTTGAAGTAGGAGCAGAGGTAGGTATAGGTGTTGATGGAGATGGTGACCGTCTGGGGATTGTCGATGAACAAGGGAATTTTGTCACCCCTGATCGCCTTCTTGCTCTCTTCGCCCAGGATGTCCTTGAACAATCAGACGAATCAGGTCTTCCAATCATCTACGATGTGAAATGCTCTATGGCCCTAGAATTAACGATTCAGGCATGTGGTGGAGTCCCCATTATGATGCGTACAGGGCATTCATTTCTCAAGCAAGCCTTGCTTGAATCACCTTCATCTCCTCTAGCGGGTGAGATGAGTGGTCATTTCTTCTTCAATGATCGATGGCCTGGACATGATGATGCACTCTATTGTGCAGCACGTTTGGTTGAGTTCTTGGCTAGGATGCCATCACCACTCGATGGGGGACCTACGATATCGTCGCGATTGGCTGAACTTCCAGATTTTCCATCGAGTAATGAGATTAAGATTCCGTTAATTGGTGAACGCACAGAAGTCATGCATGGCGTGACCCTTGCCTTAGAAGAAGCAGGTGGTCAACTTGTGACTGTAGATGGAGTTAGAATCCAATGGGAACATGGGTGGTTTCTATGCCGCCCATCGAACACGGAGTCAATTCTTGTTGTTCGTGCTGAAGGGATGACGCGTGAGGCGTTGGAATCAATTGTTTCAGAAGTGAGTGAGAGGCTCAAGGGCGTCGTAGATCTTGAAGCATTGGTGAAGGACGTTCAGTCCTGAACCCAATCGTCATCATCGGGGTCCCATCTTCCCCTCTAATGTCGCATCAATGGGTCCTAGCCTGGCCTGAGGTTGCGGTTCTTGATGCTAATGCAACAGCATCTGGTGTCAACGTTCGTGATTTGATGGAGGCGGCAGGCCGAGCAGTTGCTGAAGAAGCATGGAGTATTCTTTCCTCTTCCAATGATATTGGTGATGTGTTGGTTCTTTGTGGTCCTGGAAACAATGGTGGTGATGGATTTGCAGCAGCGTCAATGTTGGCTGAAAGAGGAGTTTCAGTGATCATCCTTGCAAGCCATAATGCGCAATCGTCTTCTGCAGCAGATGAACAACGAACCATCTGCATTGAAAATGATGTTCAGATGCACATCTGGCCTGAACGTCCAGAATGCTCGCACCCTCTCCTCATTATCGATGCCTTGGTAGGTGTTGGCGGTGATGGCCCTGGAACCCCCCCCCGTGGCAATATTGCAGAAATCCTTGAATGGATCACCCCTCATTCAGGGTATTCACAGGTTCTTGCTTGTGATATCCCGACGGTTCTAGGACATCCATCCTCGCTCACAGCATATAGGACCATCACATTCCATGCAGAGAAGGAAGGAATGAGGGACGCCCATGGAATCCCTGTTCCTGAAGTTGGCCAAGTCACTATTGCACCATTGCCTTGGCCGCCCTCAACGACTGACTGTGGTCCAGGGGACGTTCTTCGGCTTCCACCTCTTGACCCATTGGCGCGAAAAGGAGATCGCGGACGTGTTCTCATCATTGGAGGTGGCCCCTATCATGGAGCACCACTGCTAGCTGGTGCTGCCGCGGCACGTACTGGTTGTGATCTCGTTCATGTTGCAATGCCTATTGCTGCTTCCCGTCGGGCCTCTTGGCCCCCTCATTTGATTGCTGAATCTATTCCTGATGAGAATCATCTTACCATTGCTTCGACTGAGATTCTCACAGCCCGTTTATCTTCGGGACGTGGGTGCCAATCTCTCCTTATTGGTCCAGGTCTTGGCCAACACCCCGAAACCTTGGAAGCAGTGAAATCTCTTCTTGACGCGGCGAGCAAGTTGAATCTACCAGTTGTAGTTGACGCTGATGGAATTGCTGCCTTGCCCCATCAGCAGTGGCCAACCTCGATAGAAGGAATCATCACTCCCCATGAGAAAGAAGCACTGCAGTGGCTCGGCCCTTCTACAGATGTTATTCGTCCTGATTTAGATGCAGCAGCTCATAATGAAGGTAGGGCGGTTGTGGTAACTGGTTCGGTAGATCACCTATTTGGATCCCATGGTAGAGGTTGCCAAGCAACAGGTGGTCACCCACGAATGTCTACAGGTGGAACTGGAGATTTATTGTCAGGTCTCTGTGCCGGTCTTCTTGCTCAAGGAATGAAAGCGTGGCCCGCGGCCCGCCTTGCATGCGCGTTGCTACGTGCTGCAGGTAGTGAGGCAGCTGATGTCAAGGGCCTGGGCCTTCTTGCTGACGATGTACCTCCATACATTGCAGACGTACTGATGCGTTGGACAATGACAATGGAACAATAGTGTCATGATCTCGGATACTCGGACCATTCACTCTCGCCCTGTCGACGGAACCACATCTGTCCACTTCCAGGTGGATGTTCCATCCATTCCGTTCCATCTTCTGATTGGAAAATCTCTCCTTCTTCTTCGAAATAATTTGTTTCAGAATCACGAAGGATGATCACTAAGAGAACGATAAAGACAACGAGTGTGATAAAAGCTAGCGGGACGACAATGAGCAGTAACCCACCATTTCCTTCAGATGAAGGTGAGTTTCCTGAAGCGAAACTACCCGTTCCAGTCACAACTTGTTTTTCCCCACTAGCCGAATCATCCAATTTTGAATTAGGAGTGGTATCTTCTGAAACCTCATCATCAGATTGATCATTCAAGTCGATATTTTCATTCTTGACGAAGGGTTCAGGATCATTGACGTCAGATATCCCATCACCATCAGAATCTGGGCACCCATATTGGTCAATTGTAGAAGTGCCCTTGACGTTGGGACAAGCATCTGGACGATATGCTCCTTCGGACTGGTTATTGCCAAAACCGTCGTTGTCCTTGTCAAGCCACTGAGTTGGCTCATCCTCGAATTCATCATGATCGTTGGACCAGCCATCTCCATCGGTATCTGGACATCCATGTAGACGCTCTCGACTTGTTCCATGCAACTCAGGGCAATCATCGTATGGCCCATTCACTAGTGAACTGAATTTGACGTCACTGTAGCCGTCATTATCTGAATCAAGAGGCCATGGGTCACTATCTACAGCACCTTGGATGGCCTCTCCTGGCCAAGTTGAGATTCGTTCAGTTCCTGGCTCGTAGTTATCACCTAACCCATCACCATCTGTATCGTTCCACTGTGTCTTCTCAGAAGGAAATGCATCAGCTCCATCCTTTTCCTCCCACGTACTACTGGGGTTGGAGTAACCATCGTCGTCTGTATCGGGGCATCCGAACCTATCGACGGTTGAGGTGCCTTTGACGTTAGGACAAGCATCTGGTTGTGTTGAACCAGGAAGATTGCTGTCACCATAACCATCCCCATCGGAATCAGCCCATTGTGTTGAATCATCTGGGAATATATCTACTCTCTTTGCTCCAGGTTCACTATTATCTCCCCACCCATCTCCATCCCTATCACTCCACTGGGTTGCTTCCTCTGGCATTGCATCTGGCATGAATGCATCCTCAGATCTGTTGTCACCATAGCCATCCCCATCCGTATCTGCCCACTGTGAATCTTCTAGAGGGAATGCATCGTTCTCATCAGACCACCCATCTCCATCGGTATCCGTACATCCATTCCTATCCTCTCCTGCTTCGCCAGGATCAAGAGGACATGCATCGACTAGTTTTGCATTTTCCACCCACTCGCCGATGATAGGATTCTGAGCCATGCGCTCATTCGTCCATGAGGAGTCAGCCCAATTATCTCCGAATCCATCACCGTCAGTGTCGGCCCACTGTGTACTCTCTGACGGAAATGCATCAGCCCCATGCATTGCAGTCCAGTCGTCGTCAGGATCTGAGGAGCCATCTTGATCGAAATCAGGGCATCCTAATCGATCACGTGTTGAAGTGCCGTGGTCCATAGGACATCCATCCGGGTTGGTTCCATCTGGTTCATCTCCGTATCCATCACCATCTGTATCCATCCACTGAGTGATATCTGTTGGATAATCATCCTCGATATCTGCCCACCCATCTCCATCTCCGTCAAGACATCCTATCTTTGTGCCCTTGTTTGCGGTCCCGGCAGTGTCTGGACATGCGTCGATATGGTCGTCGAAACCATCATCGTCGCGATCATTCAGGAAGTGTAGTTGAGCTACATATCCATCAAGGGCGCCGGCAGGGTTGGTACTATGTTCATGAATCACAGTTGGACTTGTACCATTTGGACCAAGCATACCAATTGCGAAGATATCCCCTGTGCTTGAATCCATAGCCAGTGAGAGGCCTAACTCATCACCACTTCCTCCAGATACGTGAGCCATTGAAATCGTTCCGCTGTTCGTAATCTTGGCCAGAAGTGCATCATCTCCTCCGTATGCGGGAGTTGTGACTGAGGAACCAGAAACAATCAGACTAGCTGACCCTCCAAGAGCGCCGCTGACCAGTACTTCTCCGTTTGAGAGTTGAAGGAAGTCATATCCCACATCATCACCCGATCCTCCAATGGCTGACAACCAATCAGGTGCGCCACTACTCCCATCCATTTTCGCTAGAAGGATGTCAGTTCCACCAGAGGTGGTTGCCCGCTTTGAGGAGGAAAGAATGGTTGAACTGTTTGAGTATCCGATACTCCATACATCTCCTGATGAATCCACCATCACTCCTTCGACATAATCATCGACACTACCACTCAATGATGTAGACCACGAAGCTGAATAGGTTGATGGGTTGAATTTAGCGATGACTGTATCGGTTCCTCCCGACCAAGAATGTGTTCTTCCGAAAACAGTCACAGAAGCATCGTGTGAGAAGCTTGTGACCATCGATGATCCAGCAGTGTTCAAGGCAAGGAATTGATCGAATCCTGCCCCTCCTGACCCATGTATGTTCGACCATGCACCAGAGGTGCTGATGCTACCAAGAAATCCATCAAGAGTGACGTAACCTTGACTATCGGTCGCAGAGGAGATTGTGGTAGATCCATCTGTCATATCACCTGCATACGTACCAGCAACTTTCAATTCACTCGACGAGAGCATAACAATGTCAAGAAGTAGTCCAGCCCCGCCATTTGAGTTCCATGAATTATCATATGGTGAATTGACCGCCCAGGTCCAAGAACCAGATGAACTGATCTTTGCAACAAAACCGTCAGCGATGTAACCGGAGTGCGAGTATATGGTCGATGAACCAAATGTTGATGCTACAGGTGCTTGCCTGTATACGAAATCCGCAAAATATCCCGCGATGTAGGCATTTCCACTGCTATCAACAGTGACTCCACCGACTCGTTCTTCACTACTACCTCCTCCCGAAAGTGCCCATTTCCAATTTCCTTTATTGTCGATGCGGGCCACGAATACATCCGTTTCACCTGCAGATTGGAGTGTCGTTGTCCCAACAGTGACTGAACCCTCAAAGATTCCTACGATCCAGATGTCTCCATTTGGCCCAACTGTGCTGTCAAATGGAATGATGTCCCCTCCTCCCCCACCAAACGTGGCAGCCCAAGGAGTGGTAGTCGAGCTAGGTGCTGCTTGGACACTCCCGACAGCGAGGAGGAGTGATGACATTAGAATGGCGACCGCCAACGTTCCGCGCACCTACTGTCGTCCCCCTGTCAATGACATTCAAGCCTACTCCGTATTCACGCTTCTGCTTACTGGCTACATTCGCTCTAGGTTGAGATTGCCCGAGAGTTTCTTTTGTCCCTTCCTGTATTTCGGAGTTAACCATGTTTCATAGAATGATTCTATTCCAAGCCAAAGGGTTGAACTTGCATAGGATGGATGAACAGCCATACTGTCAATGATTGATTGAATTGTAGCTTCTGTTTGCACAGCAAGGGCAAACATCTGAATCAGATCGCTGGCATTTGGGGAGACTAATTCGGCACCTATGATGATGTCTCCTTTACATATGATTTTGACAAAACCAAAAGTGTGATCTTCGATAACAGCTCTATCAAGAGCTCCTGCGTCCCATTTGTATACGACAATCTTCTTGGCAAAACGGCGTTTTGCTTCGGCTTCTGTGATTCCAATATGTGCTAATTCTGGCGAGGTCATTGTTGCCCAGCTCATGCGATCTGGATTGAACTTGAACCGAGCATTTTTGCGAGAGGCGCCTGTGAATGCATGTTCTGCAGCAACCCATCCTTGCAATTGAGCAGTATGTGTGAAGGGATATTTTCCAAGCACTTCTCCAGCAGCATATACTTTCGAATTGGATGTACTTCTCATAGTGTCATCAACTGAAATATACCCTGTTTTCCCATCAAATTCAATTTCCCCATCTTCAAGATTCAATCCATCCATACTTGGCATTCGACCTGTGGCAATCAATAGATGGCTTGCATTTCGGTGTGTTCCATCTGGTAAAGTGAGATCCACATCTCCCTGTACTTTACCTTGACCAGATTGCCCAGAAACCTCGAGTTTGCGCGTTTTTCCGGTGATTATTTCAATCCCTTCAGCTTGAAGAATTGCCTTACACATATCTCCTACTTCGGGATCATCACTTGGCAGAACTTGACCAGATTGACCTGCAACAACTGTGACTGCAGCCCCCATTCGGCGCCACAATTGCGCCCATTCTACAGCTTCTCTTCCAGCTCCTATGATGACGATGTATTCTGGTACAATCGTAAGATTCCAGACAGTGTGTAATGTCAAAGGTCCCACTTTACGATATTCTCTTGGCGTGTCAACAATTGAGCCAGTGGAGATGAGGACTTTCTTGAAATTTACAGGATGCCCATTAACATCGAGTGTATCTGGAGTGATGAATTTCGCTTCAGAATTGAGCAATACTTCGATACCCCTGCGTTCAAAATATTCGAGTTCAACCTCCTCTCCTACAATATCTTGTATTCGCTTGACATGCTTGAATAACTTCCGCACAGAAACGTGAGGAAAATCCTCGATATCTGGAAGGCCGAAGCGTGCTTGTGAATACGCTGCAGCACGTGCCCGACTTGCAGAGAGAAGTGTTGCTCGAGGAATTGTACCACGTTCGAGTGACTCTCCACCCAATCCATCTGTTCGCTCAACAAGCAACGTCTTTGCACCGAGTTGGGCACCGAGTAATGCACCGGCAACGCCGGCCGTTCCCCCTCCTATGACAACGAAATCATAGTCTCCACCTGAGAAACCAGATGGTGGGAATTCGGTATGAATTGGGGGCCAATCCTCGCTCATTTCATCATCCCTATGCTACTTTGATATCAAGATCGAATGTGATTGCTGAGATAGACATTGTCACATCGGCTGCACCATCTTCCCCTCCAGGACCAAGTAGTTGCTGACCCGCGGTTTGAACCGTGACATCAAGCATCCAATCGCCATGTCCATCTCCATCTCCTGCTGACCAACGCGTCCTGATTTCCCCTTCTGTTGTCGAATTCGCTACATATGACTCGCCATCATAACCATCGATGATAGGGATGTTCAATTCATATTCCGAACCATCGCAGTCTCCAGATAATGTCCCACCATCAATACCTTCTGGAGCGGTCAACGCCGCACTGAATGAATCAGTACCTAGGTCGCCAATCCCTCCGCCGTCGGAACATGTCACCATGATTCTTACAACTCCGAACATGTTGGTTTCTGGAGCTATCGTTTTTGTTACACTTGTGGATTCGCCATCATTGACTTCAGTTGGTCCCTCTGAAGTGGTGTCTAATGTCTCGATGAATGAGACATCCCAACTTCCACTACTTCCACCACCCATGGCCGAGCCAACAGTTTCCTTATCTGCGAGCACGTTAAAGTAGCCTGCAAAAGCCACGACGAAGAATGCACTGATGACCCACATCGAGATAGCACGGGGTGTGCCGAACAGGACGTCGCGGTCAATCACGGACCATCACCAGAGCGCTCCATCTTCAAGTTGACCATTATTTTCATTCGCTGCTGGACAAGGCATTGTGAAAGAACTCTCCCATCTTTGACTCGTATTCGACTGGAAATGCCCACATGACATCCACGTGGTTGTATCCCTCTACATTCCAGTGGGTCACATTTGCTTGATGTGTGTCAGCTGCCGTTTTGAAATTATACGCATGCTGAACTGATACGCGAGTATCACCATCGGCATGCTGCAAGTATACCGGCCGTCCATTGAGTTGGTGTGCAAGATCCATTGGATGGTTCTCATTGAAATCTACATCTGCCATTTGACCTCCTACTCTCAAGGCAGGTCCAGAGAGTAAGCGCGGGAAACCTAACCTCTCGAGCTCGTTCCCGACCACCAATGGCCAGTCCAACCATGCGCTGTCAAGCCACAATGCCCCAAGACCGGCTTCTTCCATCAGCGCAATGGCAGTTCCACCTCCTCCCGAAACCCCGAATAATCCGATACTGCCTGCTTCGTATCCTTTCTCACTGATTAACCAATCATAGGCACCAAGAACGTCTCGATATTCCTTCCACCCAGCCCCGATATATTCTCCATCTGAGCCACTGAATCCGTAGTTCCTCATATCCATATTCAACGTATTCAATCCTTGTCTGGTCAGCATTGCTTGAGCTAGAATCATCTCATTCTTGCATTTTCCATTCAGTCCAATGCCATGTACCATGACGATGACAGGAGCTTCAGGATCGGCTTCAACGTACCACCCAACCAAATTGATATCTTCCCCACCGCGGGGCTTGAAAGTGACATTCTCATATTCTTCCATCATATATCCTGTGAGATTGAAATCACGACGTATGCTCACCCTTCGTTCAGCATTCTCTGATTCTTGGAAGTACGATGAATTCCAATCTTCGGTCACAGACCAATCATCCGGTGTATTATCTGCAAATATACCACAACCTGGCTGAGCAGCCAATGCCTGGCTAGCAATCATATATCCTATGCCTACATATGAGGTTCCAATCAATATGGCAACAACGCAAATTACGAAGATAGGCCATCTTCGTCGTAAGAACCCACCCTCTATCACAGATGTTTCTTCAACCTCAGTAACTGGGCTGTCCTCTGCGTCACTCTCTGGCCTCATTATGCCCCCTGCTGAAGGCTTCATTCATCACTGCTTTCCCCATGCCCGTCAAAGGGGGGGTGGTTCACTGGTGGCCATTCTTTGTGACGCTTAACTTCGAATCCAAGATCTCGGAATGCTCTTTTCGCTTTACGGAATTCTGAGAGAAGATAACCTACTCTCGAACGTTCACCAAATGTCCACTTCCAAGGTGCACGTGGACACAATAGCGCCCATTCAATAACGATATCTTTGATGAGATAACTCATCCTAGGTTCGGCTGATTTCCATTCAATATGGTGTAGTGAACCTGCTGAGGTAGGTGATGCAGTCCATGCATGCATCTCTATTTTCCCATCAGGTGTTTCAATATCAAGTCCAATCGTTGGAACTCCAGAGGTGAGTGGAGCTATGATGACGAATCGGTCGACCACACGTGTTGATTCGATGGAGGTCCACCTCCACCCTCGGCGTTTAGAGGCCAATCGGGCTGCTCGCACTGCGTCACGTGGAGTGACGCAGATTGCTGATTCAAAGCGTATGATCGAAATCATTGATGTCGTCTACACATTCAACCGAACAGGTCTCCAAGACCACCGAAGACAGCCTCTTCTTCCTCTTCTTCCTCTGGTTCGCTCGCAGCTTCTTCACTAGCATCTGCTGCAGGTCCCGCTGCTGATGCTGAAGCGGAAGATGCAGCAGCAGGTGCTGCAACTGCAGCAGACATCGCTTCTTCGATGTCTACATCTGCCAGACTTGCAACAAGTGCCTTGACTCGACTGCTGTCCACTTCTACCCCTGCGGCTTCCAATACCTTTGTCACCGCTTCGTCTCCAATCTCTTTTCCTGCACTATGCGGGAGCATTGCTCCATAGATATATTCCATTCATTTCACCTCTTGTTGTATTATCCGAAGAGATCTCCAAGACCGCCGAAGGCAGCCTCTTCTTCCTCTTCTTCCTCTGCTTCTTCATCCTCAGTGACCGTAGGCTCGGTATTGTCACTCACTTCTGCAGAATTTGCAGTAGCTGTTGTGACAGCACCGAGTAACGACCCAAGTTCGTCGTCCAAGGCAGAGGAATCTAATGATGCGGCTAAAGATAACATTCTAGCTTGTGCTTGTGCGAGTAGATGAGGCGCACTGGTTGCACTCATCCATCCTGTTTCAACAGCCAGTGACAACGCTCTTTGTGCTGCTAGGCTGACAAGAGTGGGCGTGGTTAAGCTCGAGGCCCATGACATGTTGCAGGCGAGGTTGAAAGCAGAGGCAACTGCCCCTATGATATCATTTCGAACTTGATCACGGTCGATGTCGAGGGTGCTTGGAAGGAACCAAACACCTTCGTCCAGAGCGCCCTTGAGAATCAAACCGATTTCTATGGGGCGAATTCCTAGTTTGTCTAACATCATTCCAAGATCACCATCGAATACGTCCCCCTCTTCGATGGCAGTCACTTTCTTTGAAATGTGAACTGAACCTTTCATGATCTTTGCAGGAATCCCTATCGAGTTCAACTCTCCCACAATTGGTCCAGGAGGCATGCCAGTATCTTGTGCTTCAACAATGATATCCTTTGGTGCAACATCTCCTGGCTTCGCAGCCCTACCATCTCTTGTTTCATCAAGTGATGAAAAGAGAGTGAAGGCAGAGAGTGTAGTTGAATGAACGATAGCAGGTTGAATCGATGTATCCAAGGCCTCTTCGATGATTGCTGTGTCGAGCCCAGCCTCTTTCCAAGCTAGACGTATCAATGTCTTTTTCATGATTTTAAGCGTCATATCCTCTCTGAGTTTTGCTCTCATGCTGAGGAATAAATCAGCAGGAACACCGGCAGTGTCGATGATAGCGATTGTACCGGGGGTCTTTAGCAACTCAACAACATTCGCAACAACGTGAGTTTTCCAAGGTGCAATCTTTGCTTCCATCATGCACTCACCTCTACTGGAATTGATGGGCCCATGCTTGTTTTAATGTACAATGATCGTATATTCTGAGGCCCACGATCCAATTTTCCAATAACACGTGAATATATCGCCATGGCGTTCTCAGTAAGTTGATCGATATTCAACTGCTGACTTCCAAAGGATGTGTGGAAGGTCACTTTGTCCCTGCTACGCACAATCACAGTTTGTCGTAGGTTATCTGCAAGCACCGTTGGGTCGACGACAGGGGGCACTGGTCGTGGCATTTTACCACGAGGTCCGAGGACCACCCCGAGAAACCGTCCAATTGTCCCCATATGGGGTACTTCGGAAAGGAAGAATTGGTATTGATTAGCCAGTTTTCTGGCAGCTTTCTTGTCACTTCCAATATCTTCGATAGTAGTAGGATCGATAACGTCTATTTCAGCGTCCTTCGCCTTGGATGCCATTTCTCCAGCCGCAAAGATAGCGATCCGGATGTCTTTACCTCTACCGTGAGGAAGTCGCACTTCCTCTTGGATCCTATTCTTTGGATTCTTCAGATCAATGTCTTTGAGTGTGAACGCATATTCTAGTGTCTGAGTAAATTTCCGTTCCGGCGCTTCGTCAAGCGCCTTTTGTATGGCTTCACGTAAGGTCTGTTCCATGATTGCTCACCTCGGCGGTTCACGAGGTATTACCCTCTCCCGCACGGGGGCTCAGAAGTACTCGTCAAATTCACCATCATCGATGGCTTTGCATGCCTCCTTTCCCCAACGCCCTTCAACGCGAACCCGCATCGAAACACACGTGCCGATGACTTCCTTTGTCTTAGCTTTCAGATCAGCACCTGTGATGTCATTCGCCTTTTCCTTAGCGACTTCAATGGCGTGAGCCATCGAAAGGTCCTCCGTAGCGGTCTCAAAACTGCCATTACATTTCTGAATACCGAGCTTCTTCATGATGAGCTCGGACATCCATGGTTTCGGCATCTGTATCACGTCTCCGGAACCGGCCGACCGAGTGGTTCTATTTCAACGGCGCGGTATCCCTTCACAGGTCA
>PAZI01000014.1 GCA_002715545.1 Methanobacteriota archaeon | reverse complement strand
AAGATAAGATCATGATCGATGAAGAAGAGATAGAACAACCACCTCCTGAAGTTGAAGCTCACCTCAATCGCTCAAAGAAGGGAGGTGAAGAGGAATGACCAAGAAAGTGAACCTACATATTTTTCGAGGAGAACAAGGAGAGGGAGAGCTCAAAGAATACGAAGTTGAGATGGATGAAGGAATGGTGCTACTTGATTGCGTACATAGAATACAGCACGAACAAGAATCGGATCTGTCAAGTCGGTGGAATTGCAAGGCAGGGAAATGTGGGTCATGCAGTGCTGAGATCAATGGGAAACCAAAATTGATGTGCATGACGCGCATGGCTGATATCCTTGATGAAACTCCTGAAGGACAGCCCATTGAGGTTCGACCGCTCCGGACATTCCCTCACGTCAAAGATCTCGTCACTGATGTGTCTTGGAACTATGAGGTAGCAGCCAAGGTCAAAGGAATCAAGGGACCTGAAGAACCAGATTGGGAATTCCATCAGTTTGAGGCAGACCGTTCACAAGAGTTCCGTACATGCATCGAGTGTTTCATCTGCCAGAATACTTGTCACGTATTACGTGAATACCAGAAATTCGAAGAGTTTGGTGGGCCGCGGACATTTGTTCGCATCGCTAACTTCGAAATGCACCCCATGGATCAAGAAGACCGAATAGATGATGTCAAAGATGTCTTCGGAATCGGCTATTGTAACATCACTAAATGTTGTACTGACGTCTGTCCGGCTGGCATCAACATCACGGATAACGCTATCATTCCGCTGAAAGAAAGAGTCGTCGACCAACACTACGACCCACTGACTATGATTTGGCGGAAACTCCGTGGGAAAACTTGAGATCCAAGAAAGTGATTGATGATGGTAAGCCTACGACCCGGCCGAAGCCGGGTCGCAGGGTGATTGAGATTGTGCTCAGGTCCTAAGGACTCAGAGGCGCTCGACGCCGCTCTTCTTGACGTTGGCTTTCCAGATCATCTCTGGGAGCCAGGCTGGGCGGTTGTCAGGTGCCTTGACGCGCTTTCGCTCGCCAGTGAAGCAGTGTATTCGAGCGGGCTTGGTGCCGCGCTCGCGTAATCGGATTGCGAGACCCGATACTTCCTGCTTGCCCAAGTCCTTTGCCAGCTTGTTGACCGCCTTGAGGGCGGCTCCGCGGGGTTGTGCGCTCTTGAACACGTGGTTCGTGTCCTTGTTGTTTGAATCAACAAGGACAAAATTCTTCTTTGCTTTTGCCATAATTAGTTCCTCCTTGGCTGGGCGAGAATAGATTCGATTAATAATCTTTTATGCCATAAAGAGGGGGCTGCTCACCTATCAAGAGGGCATCAACGATTGGCACGCAGTCAGCGCTCAATATCAATTCAAACGCTCTGCACCGGCCAGCGTCTTCGTATTTACCACGCCGGGAATCTGACGTATCGATTCGACAACAAGAGACGCGATGTCATGTAAGTCATCAGCCACGATCTTAGCAATCACGTCATACTCCCCGAATAGGATGGTTGCATCTTCAATCATATCAAAATCTGTTATGCTCTCGTGGACCTGAAATTCGTGGCCCGGCTCGACGTTAATCAACACATAACCAGTGGCCACGTATTCAGATGCCGTACCTGATACATAGTGACTTCGGGACTCTTCCCCTTCTATGTGCTCTGAACACTAAATTTCTAGGACACGAGAGATGGACGCTTTGATATCAATAAGCCCCTCCCGGCGGTCCATGGCTATTGAGTACCTCGTCCGCGAATGCAAGAATGGTACGCTATACGTGCTACATGGTCAGGTTGGCAAAGAAGGGGCAGACGTGATCGTCACCCCGGCAAACAATCGGCTTTCTGGGCGCGAAGGTTTGGATGCTGTAGTTCACAAAGCTGCAGGCCCTAAGTTGATGGAAGCATGTCGAGAATTAGCGGCGGAGCGGCGGGCCGTGAATCAGCCACCATGTTTTGTTGGTGAGGCAAGAACGACTGAAGCATTCGATTTGGATGCAAAACATGTCGTTCATGTCGTTGCCCCTGATTGCCGACGCCCGAATCAAGATAAGCAGCGTAAGGAACTTCTTCAGAAGGCTTACACCTCACTTTTCACAGAAATTGTGGCATTAGGGGCTAAGACAGTAGCTGCGCCGGCATTAAGCATGGGAATTTTTGCTTATCCACACAGAGAGGGTGCGCGTATGACCTTTGAAACAATCTTGAAATGGTTGGAATCCGATGCGCCGGAGGATTTTGAAGCCTATCGCCTCTATGTCGATGAAGCTAACTTCATCTCGAACATGCGGACAATCTATCGAGAAGAGGAAGACCAATTTCCAGGCATTCACATGACTGGCGCATCTTGAGAGTTATCCATTCAGTTAGATGGGTGAAACGTGCGAATGGTTCACGACCACGGGTCGGTTCATCGATTCATGATGATGACTGAACGACTTGAATTGGAGACACGCGGCGAAGCTGAAATGATTGACATCACCGGCCAAGTGGCGCGTCTAATTGTGAATAGCAATCTCAAAGATGGGCAAGTTCTCCTATTCTGTGTGGGTTCAACCGGTGGCCTTACGACTATCGAGTATGAACCAGGTTTAATCCGGGATTTCCCTCTGATGTTCGAACGCCTTGCTCCTCAAGGAATCCACTACCATCATGAAGACACGTGGCATGATGGAAATGGACATTCCCATTGTCGTGCAAGCCTACTTGGACCATCATTAGTGGTCCCCATAGAGAATGGAAGGATGATTCTTGGCACCTGGCAACAGATCTTGTTCATTGATTTTGACAATAAACCACGGCATCGTGAAATCATAGTTCAGATTTCTGGACCGGATTAGAAGTGCGGCCGCCGGGACTTGAACCCGGGTTGATAGGTTGGGAACCTACCGTCATAACCGCTAGACCACGGCCGCTGAGCGATGACTTTGGACTGCTTCGTATCAATATAATGGGCAAATAAAACGGGAGCGGGCACCAATACCGCATGAGTCGAATCCCCCCCATTTACCATATTCGTCAGTGATTCAAAGCACATCCCTATGTACTCCGGCGTGTCATGGTTCTGCGGTGGGAAAACAGTACGAGCGTGAGTTGCGTCAGGTTCTCATCGGATCACCTGACGGTGTACGAGCAGTGACAAGAAGCTGTACAACTGAAGAGAGGATTGAGGCGATGAAGGTGGTCGAACGACCATTTCTCGTCCTTCGTGCCGCAGGATCGGGAACTGCAGGGGTCGGAGACCTTCTTGCCATCAGAGGTGATATCTCCTTTCCAATAGAAGTCAAGAGTTCAGCGCCAGAAGTCATCTATCTCAGCGGCCGGACGTTTGAGCAATACGAATCCATGCGCATAGAGGGCGAAAGATGTGGTTTGATGCCGATCTATGCTCATAGACTCAAAGGTCAAAGAGGAGATTCATGGCGCATCTTCAGGGTCGAAACAGAAAATCTGCGCGGACGGTTACGCTCACTTGCAATACGCATTCCATCTCTACCAAGAACGGGGAAGGGAAGGCCGCATCTAGATTGGAAGAAAGGAATGCCCCTTCATCGATTCCTCTCACTCGTCTGCGCCGACAGGAACGGCTCCATTTCCACCTAACGTTCTCTCAAGGTCATCAGTCCTCTGGACCTGCTCTGCAATCTCCTCTTTGAGCAAATTCATATCCGCTGTCTCTAACCATCGTTCAACAAGATTGAGTTCACGACGCATGATGGTGTGTCGACGGCGATGTATCTCATCAGTATCGCTGAGTTCAATCATCGTACACCACGACGCCAGAAGAGCAGAAACATCAATTTGAGATTGATCTGGTAGGCTCCAAACAAGTTGCTTCATCCCATTACGAAGAATTAACCATCGGTCATCAAGGCGACTCTCAAGCGTCACATCACCGCGATTCCAATCATCAGGAATGATGTCAAGACGGCCGTCGAGACGTGGTTCCCCACCCACGAGGCTCATCGTAAGACAGACTGCGCTGCGATTGAAGCGAGCAAAGCACTCAATGACATCACCATGTGATGACCATGGCTGAACATCAAGTGGCGGCTCACCCACGAGCCTTTCGATCCATCCATTGAGCCACTCATCTGAAGACTCGCCACTCATGGTAGTGACATGAGGCAGGGGTTCAAAGCCTCGCCTGCTGTGATGAGGGTGTGGTGTGGGTCTGGGTCTTGTTAGCCCTGTTCGCTTGGATTGTGCTCATAGTCCGACTTCAGCAGTCAGGGACATTAGATCGATGGAATGCAACACGGATGCTCGGCATCATCTTGATGATACGTTCCGAACGCGGTCTACCTACATTGGAACGCGTCTCAAAACCTCGACGATTCTGGAGATACTGGGGCGAGTTTACATTGTGGACTTGTCGGATTGCCATGGTCGTGATGATAGGTTTGTTACTTCTGACTCTGTTTAGCAGTTTTCTCCGACCTACAGTTGCTGAACCACCCTCGCCGAGAACCCTGGTGGCTGTGCCTGGCCTCAACCCTATGATTCCACTCGGCTGGGGACTTGCTGCGTTTATCGTCGCCCTTGTCATGCATGAATTCGCGCATGGATTGCAGGCAAGAGCGCATGGCATGAGAATCCGTTCCTTTGGACTGCTGCTTCTTGGACCCCTTCCCCTCGGAGCTTTTGCAGAACCGGAACACGAAGAACTTCTGAAAGCTCCGCGACACGAACGCCAGCGACTCTTTGCAGCTGGACCAGGAATGAATCTACAGATTGCAGTACTCTGCATGCTCCTCATCGGACCAATCGTCGGTGCAATGATGCCGATTCAGGAAGGGGTACATGCCCGAGGCATGGTCATCGATGGACCAGCAGAGGAATCTGGCATCTATCCCTTTGAGATTATGACTCACGTGAATGATACTTCAATCAGTGGGCCTGATGAGCTTAGGGACTTGATGAAACATGAATATGCAGCAAATGACACTGTGACAATCACCATTTACAATGTCAGTTCAACGTCCTCGCGTGAGATCACATTGACGTTCGCTGACCGTATGGAATATTATCTGTCAGAATGTAAGCAAGACCCCACCTGTGATCTTGCAACGTTTGAACAGGATCTTGAAGAAATGGGAGTCAAGTCGGGTCAAGCATTCATCGGCATCTCAGGAATGGCTGCTTCAGACGATGGCGTCGCTCGCCTTTCACTGCCATTATTCGAAGACGGGACAACTGCTGAACGCATCTTGTTCAGCCTCACCCACCCACTCGAATTGCTCATCATCCCAAGTCCATGGATGAATAATGGACGTGCTGTCCATCCCGATCAAGCTTCGATGGTCATGGCAGATACATCACTCCTTGGTTCAATACTTGGCACCAGTGGCCTGATGTTCGTTCTCAACGGTCTGTTCTGGATGATTTGGACGAACCTGATACTCGGTCTGTTCAACCTCATCCCCCTTGTTCCCTTCGATGGCGGTCATATGTTTCGAGACCGCCTCCATGATTGGATGGAACACGGACGTCGGCTGGGTCAGAAAGTGAACGCATGGAATTGGCATCCAATTCGTTCAGAGGAGTTGGCACGAGGTGGTGTCAGAGTAATGGGATGCCTCATGGCTGCTGCATTGCTCGTTCCACTAATCATGCTGTATGTATGATCACTCCTCTTCCCAAGCATCGATGACGCTATTGATTGGATCACCATCTCTGATCAAGCGTAGAAGTGGAGTCAGGTTTGTAATTACAAAAAGAAATGCAATCGAAGCAGAAAGTTTCAGCCAAGAAGCGTTCGGGACCTCGCTTGATCCCGGACCACTCGACATCGTCACAAGTTTAACCGCACCAAGCCATGGAATCTCTGGCCCTGCGCTACCGATAAGCCACTCATTCCTGACAATCTGGACTGGCGCATATTCTGCATCTAGGATGCCAGTCACATTTACGACAACACCACGTTGATCCACTCGACAGTCATTGTTGTCACCTAGTGTTACATATCCTTCATGAGATGGTGTCCAATCTACGATGCTCAGAAATGGTTCTGAGACCATGACATGACCATCAGGTACACAAGTCACTTCTGGTAGTGTGAGATTTACCGAAGAGACATCGATTTGATCTGTCCCAGGAATAGTCCACGTCAATATGCAGACTTCATCAACAGAGTCCCATGTACCCTCACAAGTGTTTGATGATGTTGCGAAACTCTTCTGAGAAGCTTGTACCTCAAGCAGTGCTCGGTGAATGATGGGTGTACCCCCAACACCATTCTTGTCGTAAATGATGACATCTCCACCCTTGCCATGCTGCTTGATCGGATTGGATCTCATGCGCTCCTCTACATACGTGTGAATGATCGTCTTATCATCGATCTCCATGAGTAATACAAGATCACCTGGATCAATGGCTCCTATCTCCCCTGAATCGCTATGCATCATCGAGCCAGATTCAACGACCACGAGAGGGGGCATCGTGCCAGTCCACAATGCCAAACCGGTAATCAAGAGCGCTATGAGGGCGACCGCACCCAATAATTCACGCCCCAAAGCACTCCGGGCTACCATGCCGATCAATACTCACGACCTGCGTTTCTTCGAGCGTTTCTCATCTACGCCCAATTCTGCGAATTTCTCCTTGATGCGCTTCTCCATGGCTGGCCCGAGAATCTTAGCAGATTCCAGCGCCTCACTTCGGACATTGCGCAATTCAGCAGAGGTATCAATCTCAAGTGCAGCTCTACAAATCGTGTGATGTCCTTGATAGAAGAAAAACTCTGGTGCTGCCCAGAACAAACCAACGATGCCAGCAAACACGGCGATCCAAGAGAAAAGAGTGGGCCAATCCACACTTCCATCATCACTTGGCTGGAAATTACCTTGAATCATGAAGAACCACAAGGACCACAACAGCAGAATGACCGAACCAAGGGTCATTGTCTTCCAGATGGCGAGATGTTGGTCACGGCGCCGCTCCCACCATGCCCTGATGCCGTCCATCACCATGCATCAGGGGTCACCGGCATCGGTTTCAAATCTTCGCACAGAGCAACGTGATGAGGGCGGGCGAGGAACCGAGACCTATAAATCACATCATGAATGAAATGGGATGATGAAGCGCAGTGCGTTGCTTGCCTGCCTCGTCATGGCCTTTGTGACACTCAGTCCACTGGCGTCGGCTACGACTGAGAAATTGTTCACAGATGGCAGTTCTGACTGGGGAAAGACATTCTATCTATCAGGAACTCCTGGTGTCGGACAAACTCCTGGAGTGACAATGCCTGTCGGCGCTCTTGTTACCGACGCTGAATTCAACATAGAAGGTGGTCCAACTGCAATCACTTGGACGAATGCGAGTAAGGACGGAGATTTTGGCGGTGCTGGAACAGGAACTCGGAGTTTCACGATGGGTGGTCACTACGGCTATCGCATGGCCGTCGAGGTTGCAGACGACAACATCACCCTGGAACGCACACCTTCGACAATAGGCGCAGATATGACGAGTAGCTCACACGTCAATGCAGCCGCATCGACCTCGACGCATAACACTACAGGAGGTTTTCTTGCGAATGGAGATCTGGGGGTCAGAGGGTATGATTCGCGTGGCCCTACAACCACTTTACCACAGGGTGGAACTTGGAGTAATGCGGGACCCATCATCCCCACTGCAAACGGATACTTCGTCACAAAATCAACCACTGGTCTAGCATCGATCACATACCACAATACGACTGGTTCATCGACGAATGGCGTGACATTCGCACAAGGAAATTGTTCGTCCAACCCATTGACTGTGTTCAATGGCGTCTATGACATGGACCTTGATACAGATGGAACTGTGTGGAGTATTTCCTACACGTACTCATACATCTTCCATTGGGCCATCACAGACACAACATGGACCTGTCTGAGCATGAATTCCACCACATCAACCCTTGGCCGACCTCATGGCATCTCGGTTGACAAGGATTCCAATGACCTGTACATACTCAGCTATTCCTCTGGTTTCTATGACGTAAATAAAGTCAGCAAGCAGGCCCCTGAAGTAGCATTGAAGACGCACTCAGTTGGTTCAAGATTCTCAGGTACTGTCGCTGGCCTCGTCGTACAATATCCACGTCTTCTTATCAGCACCTACTACTGGGGATCAGGGTCGTATCTCTATCCATTCACAGTCACTGGATTAATCACATCTGCTGGAAAGGAAACAATGCATCAACCATCACACTATGGGCTCGTGCATACAATGGATGGATGGTTAGTGTATGGAAGCTATCAGGGTTCTACATCGTACCAATATCGGGCCTACCATACGGGTTCAGGTCTACCATATGATTGGCGACCAACATATGCAACATCTACAGAAGCGGAATCAAATCTGATCAATGCCGGCGCTCCAATCCGTTCACTCAAGGTTGACAGAATCTCCACCTTCGAGCCTACAGGTACGTCAATCGACCTTGAATTGAGCAATGATGGAGGCGTAGTATGGTATAAAGTGAATGAGGGTACATCACTCAATCTAGGTGCTGCATCATCCTCACTACATTGGCGGGCATGGCTCAACGGAACTGCTCAGCGCACGCCCTTACTGATGGGTGTCGAATTCTCTGTCGTGGCTAAATACGCCACGCGAGGCAATATCCATAGTTACCAATATTCATGGTCGGGAACAGGTTTCCCACTTGCCGTAGTTGCCGATTACAATGCTACAATTCCATCTGGCGCTTCAATCCAGACAATCATTTCAGATTACACTGATTGTTCAAGGAACCTAGGCACCCTACAGCCAGGTGTACCCTATGACTTGACGACATACACCTATTCGACACTGAGAATCTGCTTCGTCCTTCAGAGTGATCCTTCAGGCTCATTGTCGCCAACGCTACATTCATTCTCACTTGGCCGTTACCCTGACGCACCTTCACGCGTTGGCATCGATATAGGCGGGGACGGAAGTAAAGAGTGGACCTCAACTGGCTCACTGTTCGGGACCGCCACGGTATCATCTTCGGCGCTTGTTAATGCGCTGAATGCTGCTATCCCCTCTACTGGAAGCGGGACCGTGCACATCCCTATCGACATCACAACCGAAACCGATGGAACTGTGAGAATCACATCTTTCTCGATAGAATACCGGATGTCCACTGTTAATCTTGACATTCTTCTACCTGAGGACAGGGTATTCCACGCTCGTGACGAGACCTATACAGTAACCACTAGACATGTCATCGGAGAAACTGCTGGAGGAATTGATGAGGCTGAATTGTCCTTCGTCGCTAACCCCTCAACCGATGCTCCTGTCATCTCTTGGTCTCAGATCAATGGATTCAATGAAGTCATGGACACACAAGGCTGGATCACACTTGACTTAGGAGATTCACAAACATCTGTTGAAGATGGAATATTAAGCATACAGTGGGCGTTCAGAGTGAATTTCGCCTTCCCTGAGCAGAATGGTGTCAGCTTCTCAGTGACCTGTACAGATGATACAGATATGTCGCCCTCGGTTCTTGGGGCTGGACTCACAAATATCACAGTGAATCACTCATATGGTGTCAGTTCAGTCACAGTGATGGATAAGGACGGGCCGGTACAAAGTGACGACCTCCCATCGAATTCATGGGTCAAGGCAGGAGAGACGCTATACTTCCGCGGGCGCGTCACTTTCCTAAATTCTGAAGACGCGCCATATGACGATTATTTCGGAGTCGAGGTGGCAAGGAACGGCATTCCAGACTGGAAGGACCCGACCAACGCCAATGGAGAATACCTCATTCCGGTCGACATGCCAACGCTCAATATGCCAGATGGGGTGACATTTGAAGTTAGAACATACAATGACCTCGATGCACAATGGGTGCTTCCTGTAGGAGCATCCCAACAACGCGTCTACTATATCGATGGAACCGAGCCTTCAGTGATTGCAGCATCGCCGCGTGAAGGAGGATATATCGATGGGCGAGTTGACCAACCCATCAGTTATCTCATTGAGGACACAATAGGTGACCCCACAACCATGACTCTCGAATACTGGGTTGAAGGAGAACATGATGCAAACAGGAATGGTATCCCTGATTACAACGAATTCGTGAATAAGACTGTCACAAATACGACCGTTGCCCAGACAAAGGTGTTCGAGACCACCATTGATACATCCAACAACCCGAACAATGCGAGGGTTGTTCACAGAATGATTGGAACCGATCTTGCTGGCAACGAACTTACCTCTGTCGAGGATACAACATACATCACTCGTCAGGATTCAAATGCCGTCATCGCTGGGCTTGAGTGGAAACAATGTGTAATCATCAACCCCATCATTCGTTCTGAATGCGATGTCTCGGGATGGGAGCAACATCAAGATCAGGGTGTGATCTACGCTGGCCTCGAAGAGCACATCTCTGTGAATATTGTTGATGCAAATGGGTTGCGTGATTTTGAAGAAATCACACTCATCTTCGACATGGAAGGTCCGAATCCATTATTCGACGCACAGGAAATTGGGTTCAGCGGACTGAATCGGACATTCTGGTCCAATAGCCAATATATCGACCTATTACGAACCAGCAAATTCGTTGTCAGTTCGAATTCCAGTGGATTACCTTTGATCATAGTTGATTTCCGGTTCCGAATCACATGGGATTGGCCGGATGAGATGATGAGTGACCTTGGCCTCAGAGTCAGAGAACTCGGAGACAACTCACCTCCCGTGATTCCCTTTGAGGAACACAGTTTCACGGTAGAGAATGACCTGAGTTTCGACCCCACCACACACCGTATCATCGATGCCACGCCTCCACGTACGGGGCTCTTGCGCGACGGTGATTCGGTTCGTTCTGATGACCGCGTCATGCTAGATGGACGGATTGTCTATCAGAATTCACACGTTGCCCCCCCCACAGGGTTGGGGATACGAGTTGCTGTCTTCGATGGAGAGCAGGATTGGCACGATGCGAGTCCAGACCCAGATGGTGGATTCACTGTCGAGATTCCACTTGCCGCTTCAACCACACTACAAGGAGCCAATGTACGGGCACTGATCAGCCGTATAGATGGGATTCCAGGAATTGGACAGGATTTGACAGGGGCTGCGGTCGCTACAACCGTTCGCTTCCACGTTGATCACACACCGCCCATGGTCATGTATAGGACATCTCCGCCACCCATTCTTGACGTGGCGAATGTCAGTGAATTAGCAGACATTCCGGTAAGAATCACAGGACATGAAACTGCAACGATTGACAACATGGAATCAATCATTCATTGGGTCATGCTCGACGGATACTATGTCATCTGTTCTGGTTCGTCTCCTGCTTCTGAGGTTCAGAAGGATGCTGAAATAGAATGGAGCGGTGCTATCGACATCACCATCTGTGGCGACAATGTCATCAGACCGGACAACCTCATTGGGATATGGGTGACAGGGCACGATTTCGCTGGAAATCCAATCAGCAACACGGGTAATTCACAAACCAATCCCATTCACATCCATTCAAGTCTCGCCGATGGGCAGGACCCGATTTGGATTCGGCTTGGCACAGTTGTTGTTGAGGGGATCGGGTCTGCTGAACTGACCATTGATTCTGTGGTCATCGATGAGACCACTGTTTCAGAGAATAGCCCTGTGACAGTTACAGCATACATTCGAAACACAGGTGCATCCACAAACACCAGCTTCCAAATATCTTTCAGGTCTGGTAAAACCTGCACCGACGCAGTAGAATTTGGCCAGAGAACTGTCCTCGGTGGCATCTCATCAGGGGACGTGATACCAGTGACCTATACTCGTGAGGAGATTTCTTTGAGTGATGAGCGCATACAGGTCGTTGTCGATTCAACTGATTCTGTTCCAGAGGTCAACGAAGATCTAGGAGACAATTCGGCTTGCACATCGCTTACCATCGCCTATGGAAGAGGGCTTGGCTGGGTGGTCGATGTAGAACAAAACCCATTGCAGTGGATTGGCATCATCATCTTCCTTGTGGTGATCTCAGCCACCCTATTCATCGCCATTCGATCAGCACCTGAAGATATAGACGCGATTCTAGGTGATGACGTATACGATGATGATGAGGAAATTGACCCCTACGATCATGCCGCCATGTTCGACGATGAGCCGGATGGTTACGGATTCAGTGAAGACGACGTCTGAAATATCCTTGGCGGGTGAGGAGTTCGCATGGCACCATCCGAGCGTCTGCTTTCTGTGCTGAGCTCAGACTGGAAGATGACGCCAATCCAGCGTGCGAGCTTCAAGAGCATTCACCAGGGGAAATCGTGTCTTCTCGTTTCACAGACTGGTTCTGGAAAGACAGAAGCGGCATTTTTGCCTCTGATTGAACGTCTATTGGACAAAGGGTGGGGGGCCACTTCGGTGCTGTATATCTCACCTTTGCGAGCCCTTAACAGAGATCTTGGCGAGCGACTTGGGACGATATGTGAAGGTCTAGGTCTGACGTCTGATGTCCGTCATGGAGATACAATACAGAGTCAGCGCCAACGACAGACAAAGAATCCACCAGATATCTTGGTGATTACACCCGAGACTCTACAATCACTCTTCATGGGAAAGCATGTTCGAGCGATGATCTCAGCCGTTCATGCAATCATCATCGATGAGATACATGATGTGGCCGCTTCTGAGAGAGGTGCACAATTGATGGTAGGAATCTCCCGGCTCGAAGAGTTATGCGGGCGCTCACTCCAGCGTATCGGTCTTTCAGCCACGATACCTCACCCAAAGAGCATCGCTGCATGGATGCACGAGGATACAGAGGTAATCCAAATACCATCGAATCGTTCAACCAATATTACGGTAAGATGGACAGAGAAACCGTCTCCTGAAGAGGTTCACGAGGCAACCACTCACAATGTATCTGGCGAGGGATTCATGGCGATTAAGTCTCTTGGCCAGATGATTCGGGATACCTCTCCAGCTCTCGTGTTCTGCAATTCACGTAGTGAGGTTGAGGTCCTAGGTCAGCGAATCGAGCGTATTGAACCGGATTTGATTATTCGTGTACATCACGGAAGCCTGGATAAAGAAGTGCGTGAAGAAGTAGAGCTGGAACTCAGTCAAGGAACGATTGACGCACTCATATGCACCAGTAGTCTTGAACTCGGGATTGATGTTGGGCCTATTCGCCAAGTTATACAGATGCGCTCACCGCGTCAAAGTGGACGACTGCTGCAGCGTATCGGTCGTTCTGAGCACACTCTTGAAGGAGTTGCACAAGGTCAAA
Organism: Methanobacteriota archaeon; assembly: GCA_002715545.1. The sequence continues at coordinate 13,178 of PAZI01000014.1, read as the reverse complement.
TTCTTGTTTGGGATGACAACGATTTGCTTGAGGCTGCTGTGCTTGCACGCCGGGCATTAGCACAAATCCTTGAGATCGAAGAACCACGCAAGTGCCCAATACAGGTGGCTGTGAACCAGATTCTGCACATGCTTCGTGTCACTTCACCACTTCCAGTTACAAGTATACTGAGTATTCTTCGAAGTGCACCCACCTTCGGTTCTATCAAGACTGAAGATATGATTCAGCTACTTCGCCAGATGAATGAACAAAGATTACTCATTCATTTCGAAGATCCTGAACTGAGCGATCGGACCCCTTGGATCACAGAAGATACCGATGAAGAAGTGGAACGCAATTCAGTGATACCCGAGCTATGGAAACAGGGGTGGGTCGAAGTGACCGGGCGCGGGAAGGTTGCCGTCATTGAAGGAGTGACAATGATTCCCAAGGCTAAGAGATATGTCGTTCGTGATCTAGTCTCTCGCAGGCCATTAGGAACGATTGACGAGGCATTCATCATGGATATTGATGATGCTGAGGAACGACCGAGATTCCTGTTCGCTGGGCGTCCTTGGACACTTGTCGAAGCTGACCCCGAAACAGAAGAAGCACTTGTCGCACCCGATGCAGGGCTTGCTGATGCTCCAGTATGGGTAGGGGAGATGATTCCAGTCGGTGTTGGTCCTGCTATCGAAATGGGCGCAGTGCGACGCGCCATAGTGAATGAGTTCTCTTCGGATTTAATGGAGGGATGCGGTTCGATGGAACCAGAAGATGAACGTGACTCTTTGCAGATCTGGAATGACTTACCCCTCAGAGAAATAGAGCGTTCTCGACTCATCGATGATGTGATCGAACATCTAGGTGCGGCCGGGGTGGTTCCTGATGATCGGACGTTGACTGTTGAGGAACGCCGAGATGGGATTACTGTGCATTGTTGTCGTGGCACGGCAGCTAATCACACATTAGGGCTGCTTCTGCAGGCTTTGGCATCCACCCGAGAGGGGAGGTTAGGACGCCTCACCGTTGATACATTACGCGTCCAACTATCGGTTCCAGGAATCAAAGCGTCTGATATTGTCGAATGGCTGTCAGACATCCCAGCAGCCGCAGTACGCCCAATGGTCGAAACTGTTCTTCCACATTCACTTTCAATGAAATTACGATTTGTGGAGGTAGCTCGTTCATTCTGGATGTTACGCACAGTGAAGGACCCACGGCGCATTAACATCGCAGGACTCATGCGTGAACTTCGCGGTACACCACTCCAAAAAGAAGCGGTTGCCAAAACCTTGCATGAACGATTTGATATCGAGACCGTTGAAGACCTTCTCATCGATATCCAAAGTGGGAAGGTTGGAGTGCACATCACACCACCTGGCCATCTTGGCGCTAGCAGGGCCGAACGCGATATGAGAATGCCTGAGTACACTTCTGCAGAGGTGCTCGAGCGCTTGGAGAATAGATTACTTCAGGAGCGCTATGTCCTAATCTGTATCAATTGTCAACATGAATCACGCGGGAGAGTGGCACTGCTCGATGAAGGGCCGCTGGTCTGTGCTTCGTGTGGAGGCCGCATGTTAGCCTGTGCTCCCGAGATAGGGCGTGAGAGGCTCAAGAAGGCGGTTCAGGACCCTGAAGCCTTTGAGAAGGTATCGAAATGTGCAGAAATCGTAGGACGGCACCGCAAACGTGGAGTCCTCACTCTGATGGCAAGAGGTGTTGGTCCAGATACTTGTCAGCGCATCCTGCGTGCAGTTGAAGGAGGTACGATGACCGACCTTATGGAAGGAATTCGGCGCGCTGAGATAGAATACGCTCGTAACCGTAGATTCTGGGGTTAATCAGAAGAGGTGATTTCTCGATCGAGATACATCTTTGGAAGCATTGAATCGGGCGACCAGATAGAACGCAGTGCCTCGAGATCGGTCGCTGTCTGATATTTTCCAGCACTTGTATAGTCGCGGCCGTCGATAGTACCATCCGATGCAAAGAAGACAATCTGAGCTACACGACGGCCGACAACCAAAGGTATGGAGTGATGCCGACTGTTGTTCGTAATTTCCATCGTCCAGCGGTTGATGTATCCTATATCACCCCAGCCAGCACATTTGCACGTCTCAATGAAGTTTCGGCCAAGGGAAGAACGGGCTTTCATCATCGTCGTCACATCACCACGGCCACCTAGGAATTCATTGGTATGAGCAAGAATCGTCTCGCCTGGATCTATCCAAATGATATCATCATCCATGGCGATGTTCGTTAGTTGAGTACCGGTACGCTCCATCCAGATCCGCGCTGATTCTGCCTTGTGGGGCCCAGACCAGATGCGACGCACATGTTCCTCGTCGAATGGGTTGTAGACAACACTCCCCGGTTCTGGGGGACGTTCCCTGTAGTACCATTGTCCAAGAGTCACATCATATGATGCTGTGCCGAGCTGAAGTCTTTCAAACGGTTCAATCACGACGCGGCCCTCTTCGATCGCACGAAGTATTGCTTTGTCAGAGAGCAGGCTACGTCCTTCACCGATGTCCATGCCTATTCCCAAGCCATTCGGACCCGAGACGGAGCATAGGGTTAGGGGTCCAAAGGAGGAGACATATGTGGGTGTTTCAAGGCGCAATCTCAAAGCAGGCGGCGTTCAGCGACCGACGTGGGAGAAGTATCCGCCCGGGGTCGGCCAGACTTCATCGCCATCATCAGAGCAATGCGTTCGCAGGCGTGGTCGATGCTTGCAATGGCCACCATGTTCGTCGTAACAATCGTCCTCGGCATCATCATCCATCCATTCCATGACAACGATGCTACCAGGGCATTTGGTACGGAAGGGGCCTCTCAGGCTCGATTTGTCTTCTTGGAATTGACACTGATCTTCGTATTCACAGCCGCCATTATTTGGCTAGCTCGCAAGAACATGGCTTGGATCATCAAAGGATTGATCACAATCGTCATCTTCTTCGCTCTAATCTCAACCATCGTTCCCCTCACATACATGGCAATGGTCGATGAGGCACCAGCATTCTCCTTGACGGACCTGGAAGTGGAGAATGAGCCCCTGGCACTCGAGCCAATGGATACACAAGGAAATCAGCTGCTCTGGGTCAATGGATCGGTCCAATACTCAAATCTCAGGGAAGGAGCAATTGGTACGACCGGAAAGGTCCACTGGTCGACCAATGTCACCACGATACAGAGTGCGCCAAGAGCGGTTCGCGGGCCGACCACCATAGGATTGTGTGGCGAGGGCGGGTGGGCCATCCTTAATTCAACGACTGGAGATGTGCGTTCCTCTGATTTCTTCCGTACTGAAGAAGAGAATATTTCCCGCGGCGGATGTACACTCGCGTTTGAACAGGGGGGAAATACGATTCTGATCAACAGGAATTTGGTTATCCGTCTTCTATACAATGATTCTCGGCTCGATCAAATCTGTGCTCTCCCAAGTAGCGTCGCACTTGGCGGCGAAGAGGATGAATCTCCGGGTTTGACATTCTGGAATTTCACCGGTGAAGTCCTCACCATCAGTGATGGGAGAAAAATGACTTCGGCGACATTCCCTGAATCCGAATCTGAATGGTCGCAACTCTGTGGACTTGGAGGATTCCGCGGTACACCGCCTCCACAACCACTTGAGGAGAGATGGAATATTACTGAATCAATCACCACAGCTGCAATCGGATTGAACCCAAATGCGAGTAGCCAATGGTGGGTCAATCAGTCAGAACATATCCTGATTCTTGGCCATCCAGATGGTCGAATCACCGGTTTCGAATTAGATGAAGGTGGGATGTTAGTCAGAGATACAATTCTGCGTACTGATAAAGGCACATTCGATGGCGAGATTCGCTCAATCACATTCGGCGATTACAACCGGGGAGGGTGGATGGATGTCTTCATCGTCGATGAGACGAGTATGAGGATGTTGAGTTCAAGTTCCTTCACCGAACAAGTGACAAGCACCATTGGTGATGATAACAAGCCCTTGCTGACTCCGTGGGTCAATATTCAATACATCAACAACTCATTCTGGTCTGATGAGGGATTGAATGATGGAGTGATTATTGTCACAAATATGCAATCTTGGCAATCAGGGACCATCCATCTTCCATCTGTCAAACCAGTAATGGGCCCAGCCTATGCTTTTGAAATAGTGGCTTTCGTTATTTCACTCGCCCTCATGGTCTGGCTGCTCGTACGGCCAGATTGGCATATAGTGAACATTGTTGGCATCCTTGTCGGGGCAGGGGTTGTGACGATTCTAGGTGTGAGTTTCGTACCTTGGCTGATCATTCTATTCATGGTTCTTGCAGCAATATACGATTGGTGGGCCGTGTACAAGTCGAAGCACATGCTCGATCTGGCTGAGACGATGATCGATCTGAAAATGCCGATTCTGCTCGTAGCACCACAGGAACAAGGTTACTCAATGCGCAGCAGTGATGGCCCCGCCTCACTGAAAGATCGGCATGAGATCGGTATAGCTGCTGATGGAGATGGAGAAAGCGAAGGAGAGATAATCAGAGGTGATTCTAGCAATGATGAATCTGTGGAGCCGCGGCAATCTGATGGTCGAGAAGCGTTGTTCATGGGACTTGGAGATGTCATTTTCCCAGGCATGCTTGTGCTCTCTGCGATTACTTGGTTACCCCATGAACCATCATGGTTCGACATCGACGCAGCACTTCTCTGTGGAATCGGCGCCCTGATTGGTGGGCTTGTTGGATACACCGCACTGATGTCTTTCGTCGCCATGGGGCGTCCGCAAGCGGGACTCCCTCTGCTCAATGGTGGTGCCATCTTAGGATTCTTAATCACCGTACTGCTCGTCCTTGGCCCATCTGGTCTTGCTCTTGGGGGAGTGAGTTGGTAGTGAGAGCCTGAATCAATAAGTCCCACTCCTCCTTTCCAAAATCATGGATGACCACGAACGGTGGTTAGCAGCCTGTGCAGAGATGGGTTTCAGGCCTGAAGCCCGAACCTATGTGGAGGGAACCANAACCTCTCAAGACGCTGCTGACCAACTCGGATGCGAAGTGGCACATATCGCAAAGTCGATNCTTTTTCGAACCGAAAATGGGCCNGTTCTCGTAATCACATCNGGGGCTAACCGTGTTGATCGNAAGAAGAANGTGAAGTCCATCATCGGATGTAAGGNTAGNATGGCNGANGCTGAATACGTGTTTGAGAGTACNAGTTACCACATAGGTGGCNTACCTCCATTCGGNCATCCAAGACAATTGACTGTGCTCATGGATGAGGACCTTCTGCAATATGAGATCGTGTGGGGCGCCGGTGGAACTCCACAGACCGTGTTTCCCATCACCCCTGATGAATTGCTGCGATTATCAGGAGCTGTCATTGGTGATGTGAAACAAGCATCTGGCTGAAGAGATACAGAGAACCAAACTTGTTCAAGAGTCGTGACTCTTGGGCAGAATATGGTCTTGCCCGAAGACGCCATCGGTGATCTGATTGGCGAGGCGATTGAAAGTGTCGAAGAGAAATGGTGGTGGAAGCCTCTCAAGAGATTTTTCGAATTCGGCATCCCTGCTCTTCTTGTAGGATATCTCATCGCAAGATGGTCCNGGCTATTCTGATGCAGTGATGTCAACCGGCTCCGAGGCCACGTACCATTGCCGCAGCGACGAATGGGATCTGAATCACTAGCAACAGTTCAGCACTGAACCCATTCAATCATCTGAAATCAAGTCTGAACGAGTCTGATTCAACCATGTAACGACACCAAGTAGAGCTGTCGTTCCAACGAGCAGGCCCACCCAGACCACCATGTCAGTCCCTGCAGTCAGGCCAGCCACGCCCCATGCTACCAGAAGATCAACGATGGCGAAAGAGCGGAACATGCGGCGGCGCTGTAGAAGACCCGTNATCCACGTGATCGAAGAGAGAACAATGAACACAAANGGCCCGAGGCGAGTGAANTTNGNCTGNGAAGTGAAGATNCCTATGATGAAAAGGAGNTGCATGGACCANATCCAAGGTTCAGTCCATGCTGCTCGCACGTTGGGAATCGACCAAATGACCACAAGTCCAGCGAGGGCGCCGAACACGAGTGCGATCTGATCGAAGGCAGCATCAACACGTGACCACCAAGCAGTCATGGCCAGAAGGGAGCCGAGAAGAAGAATGGTGACAAGAGCAGTTCCAGACGGATGCCTGGTGCGCAGACTACGCACCCCTACATCGGTTGCAACTACAATTCCTACAGGACCTGCACCAAGTGCCATCAAACCAAGGCTGCGAGTCATCAGTGAATCACGTCTTGACCTCTCCCTGTTTCCATCTTCCTTGCCAATCGGATACAGTGTTCGTAACGTGAACCAGCACAGAAGAAGGAGGACTTCCACAACCAACCATTCAGGCTCCCAGAACCAAGCATCTCCACTCCTTGGATCAAGATAGAACGGTGCAGGGAAGCGACCGAATACAGCGACAAGGAGACGGGAACCAAGAAGAATGGCACCCATTCCAAGCATCGCTGAGCGGAGCCGGCGAGCGATGTCATCAACGCCAATAGCGGCAACGGCTGCAAGACACATGAGGGAAATCATGAGGACAAGATGGTCCAAGGTTGGATCCGAACTCGATACGACAGAAGCGGTTGAAAGGCGCCCTGCTATGAACACCAGAGAGAGGGCTGCTCCACACCAGACGATGGGGAGTTCAACACCGAGAACATCAGGAAGAGGAAGCGCGTAGCGCTTTGCACTCCAACGACCAAGGAATACGAAAAGCAAGGCAGATGTTGCAGTCAATGCAAGGATGAGGGGGGCTCCAGCAGTTCCAGCGAACCACACTTGGACAAGACCTGCCATTCCTGCAGCAGAGATGAGGGCAAGTACAATGATCGGGCGGTGGGAGACGCCTTTCAGGAGCATCTCTTCTGCCTCCTCAGCCGTTAGAGAATCCCCTTGTTTGCGTTCAAGCAGTGTCATGAGTTCTGGATCAATGAGGCGGGCATTTCCTTCAGCGGGCATTGAATCGATGAGTGCCATCTTCGAGCGATGTTGTTCAAGCAGGCTGCTACGCTTCTGAATCGAACGAAGGGCAAGGCGCACCTCGCCACGGCCTGATAGCCAGGCACCAGCGCAGATGAAACCAAGAGTGGTTACGACAACACCCCACTCCACATCAGATGCATACCACATCAATGCAAGCAGGAGGACAAGCATGGTCGAGGAGGGCATGATCATCTGCTCAAGGCGAGACGAGCGGGGAAGGTAATAGGCAACCATCCCCAAAACGAGAGCAACAATAATCCAGACCTCGGTGACAGAATCAGTACTCGTGCCACTGCTTACAGGGGTGAAGAGTTCAGAAGATATCAGCACGGCTGCCAAGGCTGCCAAAGAAAGTGTCCAGATGCGAGAGGCCTTGAGATCAAAACCTCCGAGTGAAGGAGGGATGACTGCGATGATGAGGGCAAGAGGGAGAACATCCCAACCACGCCGGGTGGTCAGTAGAATCGCAAGGGAGCCAAGGGCTGCAACGAGAAGGACAGGAGTCATCGAAGAGGACCCTGAGCGTTGAGCAACCAGATGAACGACCACTGCGGCTGAAATGATGGGAATTCCCCATATCGGTGTAAGAGCCGAGGACGTCCACGCTATACCGACCAGTGCTGCAACCCAGCCTACTGTCCAAACCCGAAGAAGGCCACTGCGACGCATGCTTTGCGTGAGTTCTTCAAGCGCCCCGGGGGTGGGCAGCACCACTTCGTATCGTCCAGCTCTCCACCCTACTGGAGCCTGCATGATGGTCGCGGCAAGCAAGAGCAGACCAAGTGGTTGCTCGTTCAATGGAGAAAGGGCTGCGGCACCACCGAGGATTCGGTCCTCGATACCTAAGCCAAAGACGATGGCCCACAACCACGGACCTATCATCACAAGAGCGGCGATGGGGGCTGAGGCACGGCGTGTCGCCACAAGACCAAGACCCGCGAACAGTGCCCCAATGAGCACGACCATGACGTAGCCTCCATCGGACAGGTCTGTCACGAACGTGATGAGAACCGTGATTCCAAGTCCGGCAGAGATCAACACCTCATCGCTAACAAGCGACCCATGACGCAGAAGGAGAAGGATGGAGGTCGAGGTCGCTCCAATGGCAACTGTGGCAAGTGAACGGCCACCGTCGAAAGTAACAACTGAAACAAGAGTGATGAGAACAACCAATGCTGCAAAAGGACGCATTGAAACATCCTCATCAAGTAGCGCACCGATGCCTATCAACAACGCTCCAGATATCGATAACAAGTGTTGGAAGGTGCTAGGGGTGGCCAACCCAAGAGGGGTCCCAATGAGAAGAAGAGCAAGGCCTGGCGCAGCCATACTCGCAACGCGACCCGCACCGGCCAGAGTGGTTGATTTGACCTCAATGTACGATGCTGTGAACGCGAAGAGGACAACAGTAAGCAGAGCGAATGCTGCATCACTCGATGTGCGCTGATCCAGGATGGTCATGGAAGCACCAATGATACCTAGGACGATTGACAAGGCCCAAACACTCGGACGGTGGAAACCAAGGCGTTCAGCGATATCACCGAACCAATCTGGCCTTCCATTCAGGTGATAGGCTGCAGTGGCATTGATCGCATTGACCGTTCCAAGAAGACCAACAAGCAAGATCGGATCTTCAAGATCGACAAGCGATAATTCGAACACATGTCCGCCACCAACCAATGCATGCAATCCAATCCAGAGATTTGATGCAGCTACACCAAGGGTGGCAAGAGTACCTGAATTTCGAGCGTAGGCGAGAGTGTGAAGCACCATCGTGGCAAGAACGATCCCCATGGCAGTTGCTTCTGCTCCACCTATACTTCCTGCAGATGTGGCAATCAGAAGAAGGATAATCGTGGCTTGTGCTGCAATCAGATCTGAATCATGACGCTGTGAATAAGCGACATTACCTACAGCAAGGGCTCCAAGCAACATCATTGCAAGAATGCTGGCTTGGGTACCTTCACCAAGCCAGCCCCAAGCCAAGAGATCAAGGATCAAGCCGTCGAGCGTCCTCAAGGCAATAATCGCCCAAACAAGACCAAGATAGCGTGTTGATGGATTCGGGGCCCAGCGCTCAGTCAGGGCAAAGGCACCTGCTGATAACAGCAAGAGAAGGGGGGCTGCAAGCATTGGCGGGGCTTGGAGGCCGATGACGATACCAAGGGCAGTGGTTGCTGCCACAAGGGCAGCCATCAGACCCCAATTGAGTTGTTGCTCTGCCGCGGCAGCACTCACAAGATCTACCGGCTGCTCCTCCTCTGTCTGNTCAGATGATNGTGGAGAAGAATCAGGTTGTTCAGAATCAGGACCCGATTCCATGAACGCTCCAAGGTTGATACCACNTGAAATGTCAAAACGACGGCGACCTAACACGCCATCCTCATCCATGTCCCGACACACCACTCAACGGCTATGGGGCTTGGGGCAAGAGACGATGGATGAAGCCTGAAATAGAAAGGTCAGATGGTCACCGCGAGGAACGATATCTTCTGGTCCTTGGGGGGTGGAANATGTGGGGGAGCAGGACGTTCACATCATAGGTGCTGGAATATCTGGATTGAGATGTGCTGAANTCTTGACCAAGAATGGTATCGATGTTGTNCTCCACGAATGTACCAACAGAGTTGGAGGACGAATGAAGACCGATGAAGTGGATGGATTTCTACTCGACCACGGATTCCATGTGATGCAAGCCGGGTATCCGTTAGCAGGGAAATTAGTCAATCACAGCGCTATGGAATCGAGGAAATTCAAATCAGGGGCTCGTGTTCTTTGCAAGACTGGAAACAGGACACGCATCACAACATATGCNGATCCATTTCGACGGCCATTCTCATCGATGAAGGCCCTCTTTCGGGAACGATGGGGNGACCTTCTACGGGTCATGAAGCTGCGTTCAATCACATGTCGTGGAGACCCATATCGTGGCTTCACTGGAANTGANGANTCAACACTTGATTTCCTCACAGAATATGGTTTTTCAGAGAGGTTCATTCAACGCTTCTTCGGTCCTCTTTTCGCAGGAATCTTCCTTGAATCTGAATTGAGGACAAGTGAAAGGATGTTCAGATTCATCTTCGCATCAATGTCACGCGGTGCAATGGTACTCCCAGCACGCGGTATCAGGGCATATCCTGAGATGATCGCTGAACGAGTCGGGCACGAAAATATCCTGCTTGAATCAGAGGCTGAAGCGATTCGAGATACGCTATTGGTCNTCGATGGGAATGAAGTCAGCGCCGCTCAAGTCGTCATTNCCCACCCACAAGACGTGGGGGGGAAGGGGCGAAGTGTCTGGACAGTACATCTGGCTGCTGATGTATCGCCTGTCCCTGGACGATATGTGGTGCTCAATGGTGATTATGCGATAGGTCGCTCGCTCATCGCTCATATGGCGATTCCATCTGATGTTCAACCAACCTATGCTCCCGATGGAAAATCCNTGATCGCTGTGACAATCGTTGGTGATGCTGCAGACGCTCTTGGATTACAGGATTCTGAAGGGATTGAACAGCAGGCAAGGAAAGAATTGCTAGAATGGTTCCCNGAATCAGAAGCATGGCAGACGCTTGGAATCCGAGAGACGAAACATGCCCTNCCTGAACGCGGACATGGAAGTGGACTGACTCAGACCGGGACGGGGTCTTCTGAACCCATCGTAGCCTGTGGNGATCATGTTGCACATGGAAGTGTGGAGGGGGCACTCATATCTGCAGAACTTGCTGCCAAGGAAGTCATCAAACGATTGTCTCAGAAATCATGCTGACATGGCCTAAGCATCAAATCAAATACCGATTTAGATTCCGGGTGGNATGGGCANGAAGTATTTTTTCAAGTTNGTATCAGAGCCAAAAAACGACCCGGTCAAATCGATTGTTGGATTAGCGTGTGTGGGTCAGGCAATTTCAGATGGGCATGATGTGAGTGTTTTCTTCGCTGCGGCTGGAACAAGATTACTAGATGCTGGTTTTATCGATGAACTGAATCAAGAAATGGGGCCTGATTCAAGATTTATTTCTGATTTAATGGGACAAATCATCTCTAACGCCACGCTTTACTGTTCATTTGCCTCAGTCAAGGCAACGCTTGGACATAGTGAAGGAGATGGAGCACTGATTGTTCCAGATGACAAAATCAAGTGGAGTGGACCACCCGGCGTCATTGAACTGAGTGCTGCCTCGGAAGTACAATTGGTCTACTGAANCAACNGTGGTGGCCTCACCACTCATGGGCGTATCTGAAGACTGATAATCCTGCATTGATTCGTAAGACCATGAGTCAATTGTCACAGAAGAGCTGCAAGGCATGCGAAGGCGGAGTACCTCCTTTGACCGAGGAAGAGCGAGGAGAGTTTCTTCCTCAGTTGAACAATGATTGGTCTGTCATCGAAGGACATCATCTCGAACGGTCGTGGACATTCGATGACTTCGTTCAAGCACTTGATTTCACGAACANGGCTGGAGCGATATGTGAGCAAGAAGGGCATCATGCTGATTTTGAGCTNGGATGGGGTCGGGTGAAAGCACTGATCTGGACCCACAANATCGATGGTTTGACNGAGGCGGANTTCATTCTCGCAGCTAAGTTNGATGCAATCTGAATGATGATAATNNCCCTCTGCATTNGNGACANNCATGAATCCACGNATCGCNCTNTNTTTGNTCGCNNTNTTCCTGTGTTCAATGGGGTTGCCATTCGCCGAATATGGGACGGAGGATAAGGAGGAGGAGAGGCTCAAAGAGATCACAACNCATCGNNANATGNTCTTCNNCNANCAATANGNNATTCAACATNACNGGNTTCCAAGAAGGTTCAGTCTACAGCAACCAAACNGTAGCTTTTGCAGGTGGCGCGGTCTGNCAAATCATCGATGGAGAAGTGTGGTGNGANGGNNNNGGATATNCGTCGTATANTNNTNGGGNTACATGNTNGGNAACCGCTCAATGGTTGAAAATTGGCCANNNAACCCTGAATTCTTGGGCAATGTTCCTGATTATGACTTATTGGATGAACCTTATCGAATTGATATGCTCCCNNAAAACAGACATGNTATCAGNATTCATCGAGGNANTNNATGGGGGTCAACCTGTGCGGTGCTTGATGATGGGTCATTGACCTGTTGGGGCCATGGTAGTCAGTGGATTGAGAAGGCCCAGCAGGACGGATTCTCAACGTATACATTACCCACTCTCACCTTGCCGAATTCCCAGAAGATTATCGCAATGGATATCGGAGGATGGACCGTGGGTGGGGAATTCGCTTGTGTATTGACCGACCGTTCGTATGACAACACCTACTGTTTCCCTATGTGGGACGCATACGGTAATTTCAGTGATGTAAATCAACGCGGAGAATTGGGTCTTGGCTACGTGAATGCTTCCGGAACAATAACAACAACGCTTGCGAATCATACCTATTCCGCGTTGGAAATGTACGGTGGAAAAGCGACCTCCATATCTGCTGGCCGCCGACATGCTTGTGCAATCGTAGAATCGACCTCAGTATTGCAGAAAACGTTCAAACCCATGTGTTGGGGTGATAACAACTTCGGACAAGTTGGAAATGGTTCAATGAATGCAGAATCCCTCTCCATCCTCGACCCTAATTATTACTCAGTAAGCCCTACAAATGCCAGTGTTGGTACACTTGGATTAAACGCACCAATGGCGATGAGTTTATCTCATTACTTTTCTTGTGCTTTGCTTCAGAAGGGAGACGTCTCTTGTTGGGGAGGGGTTCATGCTGAATGGGGAGAAGATAGCGATGGAAATTGGGGATATACCTCTGATGCATACGAGGTTACACTGAGCAATGCAATGACAGGTCAGGCGATCGCATTGTATACCAGCCCAACTCAAGTATGCGTCCTCTCATCTACAGGAGAGGCAAATTGCTGGCAGCGCGAGACAGATTCTTGGGGATACGGAAAAATGAACTCAACACACCCTCGTATTATTAACTTGAAGCAAAATGGGGTTGAGCCAGTTACTTTGCAAGGTGACGATATGGTTACTACAATACAAACTGATAACCGCGGCCGGAAAATTTGCACATTGATGGAGAATGGTACTTATTCGTGCTATCAGACCAATTCTACTGAAGCGTACGTCTACACTGACGAGCATGATGTGTGGAACGGAACAATGAGCAATCACCGATTAATTGAGAATA
>PAZI01000013.1 GCA_002715545.1 Methanobacteriota archaeon | reverse complement strand
AGTCCACCATTGGTCGTCGCCTATGCGCTTGCAGGTACGCTAGATGTCGACCTGCAGAACGATCCCCTCGGACAGGATGAAAATGGAGCAGATGTATTCCTATCTGATATCTGGCCGTCTGATGAGGAGATTGCCAGCACTATGGCGATGACAATCACTCCTGAGATGTTCCAAGCCCGCTATGATGACGTTACTAACGAACCTCGCTGGGATGCGATTCCGAGCGAGTCGAGCGCTCTGTTCAATTGGAAGGAAGAGTCCACTTACGTTAGACTCCCTTCCTTCTTCGAGGGTATCACTCCAGTACCTCTACCCATTGAAGCCATCACGGGCGCTCATGTCTTGCTCAAACTTGGCGATTCTGTGACCACTGACCACATATCTCCTGCTGGAGCCTTTCCTGCTTCAGGTCCTGCAGGTCGTTATCTGCAGTCGGAAGGTGTTCAGCCACGTGATTTCAATTCGTTCGGTAGTCGTCGTGGGAATCATGAAGTGATGATGCGAGGGACCTTTGCCAACGTTCGTATTCGCAACCAGATTGCTCCAGGTACCGAAGGAGGTTACACGACTCATTTCCCTAGTGGTGAAGTCACTTCAGTATTCGATGCATCTCTGCGCTATCGTACTGCGGGAACGCCTTTGGTCGTGCTTGCAGGTTCTCAATATGGTACGGGTAGCAGCCGTGATTGGGCCGCTAAAGGCTCATTTCTGCTTGGGGTGAAGGCGGTCATAGCAACGTCTTATGAGCGGATTCATCGTTCTAATCTCGTTGGTATGGGAATCCTTCCGTTGACGTTCCCCGAGGGTGAGGATGCGGACAGTCTTGGTCTTGATGGTAGTGAGACTTTTGATATTCCCGCAAGTGGTGATCTCACTCCACTTACAACCATCGTTGTGGTTGCTCACCGGAAGAACGGTGAAGCTCTTCAATTCGAAGCCACAGTTCGTCTGGACACCCCTGTCGAGGTCGAATATTTCCGTAATGGGGGGATTCTTCAGACTGTGCTCCGAAAACTTGCCTCTGAGTGACGAGTTGTTCATAGCCCTGCACTGACTGAGGCCCCCATGGACCCGACGACCAACGTGCGCTACAGATACCGGCGCAATGCCATCCATATCGTTGTCGAGGGTGCCTTGGCACAGGTCGAGCCGGTGCGGGATCGTCTGGGTCTGTCGGATGTCGGTTATCTCCAACCGCTCGAAGGCGCCCGAAGCACAACCTCTGATTTGTCTGATGAGGATGATTCCAATTCTACCTCTTCTCTCCCTGGACCTTCTCCCGACCCGTCAAAGATTCCAGTGGTGCTACATGAGATCGGTTCCGCAGAAATCGATCTGAGAGGCACGGATTTCAGATCGCCCCCCAGTATCTCTGAGATTGCTCAGGTCTTTGAGGAAAAGCCGCATCCAGTCGCCGTTCCAGATCCATTGGCCGCAGATCCAGTTGCCGAGTCTTGGCTGCGTTTGGCGTTTGAGGTTGCTCTTGACCTTGGTCAGTCATCATTATCGACAGAGGCGATGGAGATGATTGCAGGCGATCGTCTTGCTCGTTCGGGTCTTGGACTTGAGATATGGTTAGAGGATTTACATCGCGTTGGAAAGATTGCAAGGGTTCATCGCGGAGGCACTGTGGTCTATCGTGCTCGACCTGCTTGGATGGCAGCCAGCAAACGTGAGTGAAACGCCTCCATGCACCGCATTCAAGATGTGTTTTCAGCACGCTCATCATATGAAAAGCGATATGAAGCAGCAGGTCGGACCATCACTTGTTGCCCATGAGTCCACCGAATTCCCCCAACCACCGACGCCGAAGTTTTGCTTTTGTCGCAATGATGCTCCTCTCGATGTGTTTGACCTTCGCTCCCGCGGCCTCTGCGTCGAATGAGAAATTCTACCCTACTCATCAGTCTACTACTGAAGTGGCGGTTGCTGATTTCGATGGTGATGGCAATCCGGACATCGTGGGTAATTCTGAACAAGGCAACAAGATCACTATCTTTTGGGGAGATGGTTCAGTCGAGGACTTCCCCACGCGTACTGACGTCTGGGTCTCAAACAATGAATCTCACTTAGGTGGCTTTGATTCTAGAGCGGCAATGACAGAAATTGGTGTAGGTGATGTCACAGGTGATGGAAGCATAGACATCGTCATGTGGATGGCTATGTACGACAACTTCACAGTTCTGGAATACGATGGTGGAAGTACTCGTACTTTCACACGCACTCCTGGTGATGACATCCCGTTCGATGGCTTCGTTGATGAGATGGTCATAGCAGATGTGGATGGCCAGACTGGTGATGAGATTGTCGTCCTGACGACTAGCGCTTCTGGCGTTGGTCAGAACGTCACAGTGTATTTCGGTGGGGCGTCCAGTGGTTCACAATCAACCCCGCTTGATGGTACGAAGTACTACTATCAGATGGAGTTAGGAAACTGGGGTGAAGCAGAAGGAACCTGTGACCCAGACCTTGACGTCTGGCTTGTCAGCGGTAATGCAGCTGGACTAGGTACGTGGGATAATATCACTGTGATGGAATACGCACGGACACCAGTTTCGTGTGCTGGCATTGGTTTCACCTCGGATGTCACCACTCCTGCCGATCACAAATGGATTGCAGGGTACCGCATGACGTGGATGGATATCTTCGATGAGGATGGCGATGGGGTTATCGATGTCTGGGCCGGGACCAATGGTGACGAACAGAATCTTAGCGTCGTCAAGCGCTCGGCGACAGGAAATCCATTCTCAATGAACAACGCACAGATTGTTGAGTGTGGGTACTATTTCACCATTGAACTTGAACTTGGAGAATTCAACGGTGACGGCGAAGTTGATGTTGTTCTCCCTCCAAAACACCCCACTTATCCGGTTGTTGACGCTAATGGTAACCAAATGGGTGTCACCTTCTACACCGATGATCTGTATGTCGATATGCCGATTTTGGTCATTCTGAGTGATGGACAAGGTGGCTTTCTGACACCGTTGGAATTCACTACTCCATCTACTCGTCCATCCGGTGTTGTTGTTGCAGATGTATTCGGTAGCTCAACCCCTGAGATTGTTGCAGCCCATGCCGACATGCAACAATTCCTTGGCCAGCCCGGGGGCATCATCTACGATTACGAGGACTCATGGACTCAGGTCGGTCAGCGAGATGGTATCTCTGTGATTACACTTGACGTGAACGATATCGGACTCACTGGAATCAGCATCTCTCCTGCAGGATATGGTGAGATTGGTGCCGGTGCCCGTAATGTTTCGGTCACTCTGAAGAATCAGGGTACCACTGCTAAGTCAGGCACAGTTCCTTTGACGGTCTCGATGAGTGAGATTACGGGAGTGACCAACACGACATTGTACTCCAATGGTTTTGACAGCGGTGCTCTCAACAGCCCGACGATCAATACCATTGGTGCGAGTCTGCAGAAAGTGGATATGCTCACAACCTCGGAGACGTGGAATCAGACGACCAGTGATCAAGCCACTAGTCAGTGGCACGTTGAGACACGCCACCCTGCAGCAAGCGATATGGAGGTGAATGACACCTCTGCTAATCTCACAAATCCCACGGATTTCCTATGGGCTGGTTCGAATGCAGAGAACGTTTCTGATGGTGTCATTCATTCAGGATACTTCGGTAATAGGGATGATATAATCGTTCTCAGCGATGTGGATCTGAGCAGTGCTGACGGCGCTAGGATGGATCTGGACTACTATTTCCACGGCGCCTTCAATTCGCTGATCGGAAGCACGTATGTCTACCAGAATGGACAGACGGCGTTCCGCGAGGAAACATTGCTTGAGGATATCGGATCGATTGAGGTTCGTCCAGAAGGTGGTGGATGGGATACTCTGTTCGACCGTGGTGGCTTTGATTTCAACCGGATATTGTATGGAGCCGCCGGCCTTGATGAGGGTCAGAACGCAGGTCCTGTGACCCAGAATCAGTACCATGCCACATACCAGACGGAGATAGTCTGGTCCGACATCAGTTTGTCACTGGACAATTATGTCGGTCAGATCATCGATATCCGGTTCAGGTTCAGGACGGCATTCCTTGGCAGTCTCAATCCTGCAGTTGACAATTTCAACGGTTACGATGGCTTTGCAGTCGATAACATCACCATCATTCAGGAGACGTACACCTTTGGGAACTCGCAGGGCGGCTCTCAGCAACTGGTAAATCTGAACAATCTTGGAGTAGGTGAAGAGTATGAACACAATGTCTCGTTCAATTTCCAAGCAGATAACTCACTTCCTGAACCATATCGTTACCTCATCATTGCCGAGCTCGCTTCGGGATCGGACGAAGATGATGGTAACAACGACATTGATTTCGACATCACGACTAGGAATCTGTTCGACCCAGCAGCTGTCGAATTCACGACCTTCGGTCAGGATGACTTCGCTGCTAACTCGGAATACCCTGAGGAAGCAAGGACAATTGGGGTCAAGGTCCAGCACCTCGGTTCGACCGCTCTTGACTTTGAGGTTGAACTGAATATCTCAAAGNGNANGGCATCTCAGCCTCTTCTTTACGAGACATTCACACCTGGTCCAACCAAGAACTATGCCCTCTCAAAACCACCCGGAACTCAAGGTGATGTGACAAGCAACACCGTGATGGGTGACAATGTGTTCTGGTTCGGCGATCCGAACTCTGGTGGTTATGGAGATGACTGGGACAACAACCTGACATTCCAGAACATCNATCTACAGACTCTGCGGAATGCTGAGCTCGTCAAGTTAGAATTCGATTATTTCGCAGACCTACACTATCTCATTGATTCAGATGGCAGTCGCCGAGCTGGTGATTTGATGGAGATATACATCACATGGGACAATGGTACCGGCCAGAAGAGCGGGTTGGTCCGAGGAACTTGGGATCAGTATGATGATGTCTTTGAAGCTGGTGAGCCTTGTGGTATGAATTTCTATGGGGACCATTGGATCGGTTCGATCACCGATTTCGGGAACAATTACCGCGGTGATGAGTTCTTCCAGACCGATGGTGAGGTTGCAGCAGCCTCGATCGATCTGACCAGACTCTGGGTCCTGAATCAGACGGGCCAGTTCTGGTCGAACGAATGCATCGATCTGAGAGGATCGATGATCAATGAGTTGACATTCCGATTCCGCTCGGGTGGCACCTACAACGGTGATGCCGGTTANTCTGGTGTGGGNCTNGACAACATCACTGTGCTCGAGTACCAGTATCAGAATGTCCGTTCAACCACTCAGAGCGTCACCGCTCTTGATGCTCAGGAAGAGACCTCGGTCACATTCCCTGCGTATGATTTCAAGGCTGCATCGTACCGATTTACGGCACGAACGATCTTTGACAACAGCACCATGAGTACTGCATGGTTCGATGACGAACAAGTGAGCCGTTTCAATGATGAGATTGTTGCAGACCTGCAGATCGTCTCAACACGATTGACCATCTCTGCAGACTCTCCGATGATGGGAACCTATCCAATTGACGATGTCAAGAAACATCGGTTTGGCGCTTGGGTGACCCCTGGAATCCTTGGTGGTTCATACACGATATCGCTTGAGGTGGAAGAAGAAGACGGTTCAACTGTATCATATGGTGCCCCGAATAATCCGTACACTTTTGCACGTGGTGACCCTAACGAATATGTTGAGATTGAGATCGATCACCCATGGCAGGATGGCAAGGATCACATCATCCGATGGATTGCAGCGTATGCTAGTGATGGTACTGAGGCTGCTGCTCCTGTCGAGCAGACAATCACGTTCGCCCAGAATATCGATATCGCTCTTCTGGCTTCTGTGAATGATGGTACTGCCCAGCAGTTGACAGATGCCTTGGCTCTGGCCGGTCTAGCGGACACCATGACATACACGGTGTTTGAAGGAAGTGCGGACAATCCATCAGGTGATGATTGGGGAACCTATCTTTCGATAGATTGGCTGTCAGCATATGACAGAATCATCATCCCCGCATATGATGATGCTGACACTTACGAGCGCCTGAGTCTGCTCGATAAAGAAGGAACTGCGGTCGTTCAAACGGTTCTTGAGACGCTCGTCAAGGACAATGATGTCGACCTCCAGATTCACTTAGCTCCGACTCGACAATCTTCTCAAGGAGGTAACGTCGTTTGGTGGTACAGTGAACAGGCTTCAGGCTTGGATCTTGGTCGTTCTGATGCCGGTTGGCTTCCATATGGTGTGCGCCCAGCTCCAGGTGGTTCTGGCTCTAGTACGGCTCAGACTGTGGCGTTCAACAAGTTCGATCTGCTCGACCCATACCATCCGTTACTTGATGGCCTGGCGAAGACGAGCACAGATGGATACAATATCCAGCAATATATGCCAGATGGTGCCCAAGTCATTGACCCAACTTCGACGAGAACGGCAATGCCGAACGCGTGTAAGAATTCAGCAAAGGATCCAGGATCTGGATGGCGTTCAGTGATTGGAGAAGAGGCGGTCGGAAAGGATGCAACTTCTTCTGTTGCCAGCGTATTGGCAGTATGTACTGTCGAGAACAAAGGTAGCCTGATTGTCACAACACTGCCTGACTTCCCCGGAAGCAACCTTCAGCTCTATGCCAATATGCTGAAATTCGATCCTGAACCATTCTCCGAGACCTTCGAGGATTCCTCTGATTTCGATATCCTCCTGAACGATGATCCTGTACTGATGACAACTTCCGAGGACCACGCTGTCCATTGGATGAAGAATGATGCTCAGGTATCGCTGTCATACGATACGACAGCTACTGGCTTGACAGCTTACTGGGTGCTCACTGGACCTACGGATTGGGAGGGTGAGACATCGGAGAGCGCTGATTTCTCTTCTTCCCCCACATATTGGGGTAAGGCCAGAGATGTTGAGGTAGCTGAAAGTGTCTCAACAACGTTCTGTCTCAAGAAGTCCGGAACTGGGCCGACTGACTCGAATAGGTGTCAGGTACCCGATCCAGGTGCATATCAGACTTCCATGAGTGACGATGGTCTCTATGAGGTGCGCGACGACTATTATCTGAATAATGGTCAAGTTGTTGGCTGGTGGAACCGTGCATGGACAGTCGACCTCTATCTCTATGATGCCGCAGGCCACAGCTTGCACAAGTCGATTGATCTTGGCACCAACCCGAGTCTTGCTGACGAGTTTGATCCCGTTGCAGACTATTGGGTAGATAATTTCACGAATGCTGCTGAGACGGATCTGACAAAATCTGCAGATGTCTATGACCTCGGCACTTGGGACGATAGTTCGGTCCCCTATCTTGTGGTTCGACTTGATGATGATGGAGAAAAGAAGATCACATTCGATGCGAAGGCATCATACGATCCTGATGCTTCGGATGACACCTCTTCGACGGGAATCGAAACATATCACTGGAAGGTCAGGAACGACGCAGATTGTGATGAAAGTTCCACTCCCGATGAAATTGTTGAGAGCAAGGAGGCTCCGACCTGGGATTACACCTTCGAGAACATTGTCGTTGGGAAGAGGGAGCAGGACCGCAGCCTGTCGGATCAATATTGTGGAATTCCTTTGAATGGCTTCCTTGATATTCGCCCGATCTTCATTGAGTTACGTGTTGAGGATAAGGCCGGTAGATGGTCGAATGCCTCTTCTCCAGTCAAGGTCATCAAGGTCGTGACCGTTCCTCATTACTATGATCTTAGTACTGGAGGCACCGGTCTGGCAAATGTGTCATTTGAAGATATGACACCTGCACCGAACGGACGCTTTGATGGCATTATCGAATTCGGCGTTCTTGAGTATGCAGGTGATGATTTGGTCAAGGGCGAGGATGGCAAGTTCATCCTGAGGGGTAGCCTTCTTTCAGGTCCAGCTGACGGCATCGAAATCAAGGCACTTGTGTGGACTGAACTTGAATCGAGGAGTGGTTCGCAGATCACCGATGATGATGTCAAGGCGACCTTTGGCGCTGGTTTCACTCGTATGGTTGATGATGGCCACGCTGCAAAGGTTGAGGTGAATGGGGGGTCCGAACCAGTCGAATTCACCATGACCTTCGACCTCTCAGAAATCTATCTAGAGAATGCAAAGCGAGATATCCGCATTTACTTCCAGATTAAGGAGGATGCACTCAAGATGGAGGATAGTCAATCCTTCGACCCGATATACCTAGGTGTTGATCTGACGCTGAGCGCCTCACGCGTGTTCCTTGCCACAGATGTTGTGATTCGTGGNACTGCACTCCAACCAGGAGGTGACTGCTCAGATGGTGGATTCACTNTAGAAGCAGGTCTTGATGATGATACAGATGGCGAACTCGACGATGACGAAGTCATTCTCACTCGTACCGACTGTAACCAAGGCTCGGATCTTGTGGTGACCAACTTCGACAGTGTTGAGGACCTTGCAGATGACGACGCGAACTGCGCTGAGTGGGGTCTTGGAGGAATGAAGTTCATTCTAGCCCTCGACAAGGATCAGGATTCTTATCTCTCGGATACTGATCAGAAGATTGCCACTCTTTACCTGTGTAATGGTGATGAGAATCTCGACCGATGGAAGGAAGTTGGTCAATCCACCCTCGCCTCATCACAGGCCGCGGCTGGAGTCGCAGGAGGTTCCAGCGTCATGCTGATTGCAGGAATCGTTGGTGCCGTGGTTTTGCTGGGTCTTGTCCTGATGTTCGTTATGGGTCGATCAGGTGGCTCTGATGAAGGTGTCAATTTCCAGTCAGTAGCCGCAGGTGGGGCTGCCTCCCCTGCAGTTGCATCGATGGATCCGTCTGAGGCGTATGTTCAACAGCTCATTGCTCAAGGTTACCCTGAAGAGACTGCGCGGGCTTATGCTGCGCATTATTTCAGTCAGCAGTAGTGACCTGCGCCGTGAGGAGCAGTCCCCTCTCGCAGCGTTGATAGCCTTGAGGCTTGACCGCGTGGCATGGCCCAGCCGACGGTAGGTGTTGTCGTCAGGCCGACCCATGAAGGTGGTGTCCTTGTCAATGTCGAGGGGCCAGTTCCAAGATTAGGGACTTCAGTGATTCTTGAATCAGATGGAAGCCCGCTTGGTCGTGTCGATACGATTCTTGGATCAGTGACCGACCCGATTGCACATGTCATCGGGATGGATCATCCTCCAGGCGAAAAGACCCGTGTCGTATTCGTCATGCAGCAGCGCTCTTCGAAAGGACGGGCCTCTTCTCGCCCCCGTTCAGGAGGGAAAGGACATAGTGGTTATCGAAGGAAAGAGGGTCAACATCGCCCATCAAAGAATCCTTCTATGGCCGGTCAGGTAAGGGGCCGACATCGGCCGAAGAATCGAGATGGTGGCCGTCGTCGCAAACAGGATAGAGGTTCGAATCACAAGGGGCAAAGAGGCCGTTCAGGCCGTGGTCAGCATTATCGGAGGTCTAAGCGATGACAGAGGAGGGACATGTCCGCAATGAAGATTCGAAATCGGATGATACGAGAACGGTTGAGACCATTATTGCAGAGATGCGTGCTGAGGTCGCCGAGCACCCAGATGATGTCAGTCTGAGGTGGAGTTTCATCCAAGTTCTTGTTGCTGAAAAGAATCCGAAGACTCTGGCTAACGTATCGCTGGCTATGAGTCAATGCAGAGCAATCATCGAGCGTGATCAAGAGCATGTCGATGCTTGGCTGACAGGTGGCTACCTGCTCACCCATTATCTCGGAATTCTTGACGAAGCCCTGGAATGGTGGCAGCAGATGAGGGAACAGATCCCTGAGCATCCTTTGGCAATTCTGCAGCAGGCCTCCATCCTTGCCGACCTTGGACTGTATGATGAAGCTGCCATTCAGATCGATCGTCTCATGGATGAGGGAGTCCGATCATTGGGTCGACACCAGATTCATGATGCCTTTCGCCTGCGTGAGACGGTTCAGCACGCTCTTGCCTCGCAGGACCGTAAGTGGTTCAAACCCTGGGTCAAGAGTGATGAGGGCTGGGATACCATTCGTGTTGCAATGATGCGGGGTCCTCCCAATGCTAGTCGAATGTTCTTGTTCACTGTGGCACCGTTCATGTGGCTCGAGGCTTGGTTGATTACAACTCAAGATCCACTCACGTTCACAACGATGCTGTTTGGCATGGCGATTATTCTCCTCACGTTCATCTATGGTCGTCGCCTCACGAATCGAATGACGCGACGCCTTAGTATACCATCTCTGAATCTACTTAGAGCCATGGAGATTGAGACCACCACTGGTAAAATGGTCATCGAAGCTGACATTCGTTCCTCAAAATTATATGATAAGATCATGCAGAAACGCCCTCTTTCGATACTTGAGAGAACTGAGAAAATCGTCAAACGAGATAAGCGACTTGAACCCGGATGGGAGTTCCATATTCCAGATCTTGATAGCGCTGATGATGCCTTGAGAAGGTATGTTGACCGCCTTGATGCCGAAGAGATGCAGGAAGGGTTCATGTCACTCGCTGAATTCGAGGAGGAATGAGGGACCTGTTGCCCTCATGCGATGACACAATGAGGTGACGCAGATGTTAGTGAAGGAGGATGAGATAGTGGATCATATAGTGGCAGACATTTCGCTTGCAGATTGGGGTCGAAAGGAGATTGAGATTGCTGAGCATGAAATGCCAGGACTGATGTCGGTGCGTGAGAAATACTCTGTCGAGAAGCCCCTCTCAGGTGTGAGGGTCACCGGATCCTTGCACATGACGATTCAGACAGCAGTCCTCATTGAGACCCTGGTCGATTTGGGGGCATCGGTACGTTGGGCGAGTTGCAACATCTTCTCGACACAGGACCATGCAGCGGCAGCAATTGCCGCCCAAGGAATTCCTGTCTTTGCGTGGAAGGGTGAGACGCTGGAGGAATATTGGGATTGTACGTTCAGGGCACTTGATCATGGTGACCAAAATGGTCCTCAACTCATTGTTGATGATGGGGGTGATGCCACACTTCTCATTCACAAGGGGTATGAACTTGAGCACGGCAGTGACTGGGTCCATGAGCCGACCTCCAATCATGAGGAACAATGTATCAAGGATCTTCTCAAGCGAGTCCATGCCGAGCGTCCAAACTTCTGGACTGGTGTAGTCGCAGAATGCAAAGGGGTCTCAGAGGAGACAACAACTGGCGTTCATCGTCTCTATCAGTGGGTCTCTTCGGGATCGCTTCTCTTCCCTGCCATCAACGTCAACGATTCAGTCACGAAATCAAAGTTCGACAATCTGTATGGATGCAGAGAATCACTTCTCGATGGAATCAAGCGTGCGACAGATGTCATGATTGCTGGAAAGACTGCAGTGGTTTGCGGCTATGGTGATGTTGGCAAGGGTTCCGCCCAGGCCCTCAAATCCATGGGGGCCAAGGTCGCTGTCACTGAGATTGACCCTATCTGTGCTCTCCAAGCTGCGATGGAAGGATTTCAAGTCCTTACAATTGAGGATACCTTAGGTGATGCGGATATCTATGTCACGACTACGGGAAATAAGGATGTGATACGCCTTGAACACATGGAAGCGATGAAAGATCAGGCAATCGTCTGCAATATAGGTCACTTCGATAATGAGATTCAAGTCGATGCACTTGAAGCCCGTGAGGATGTCACCATGCTGAACATCAAAGATCAGGTTGACAAGTACACATTTCCCGCTGGCAACAGTATCTTCTTGCTCGCATCAGGAAGACTCGTCAATCTAGGATGTGCCACTGGCCATCCAAGTTTCGTGATGTCCAATAGTTTCACGAATCAGACCCTTGCTCAGATTGACCTATGGAAAAATAAGGATGTGTATGAGAACGATGTGTACATCCTTCCCAAGCATCTAGATGAGGAGGTGGCACGACTTCATCTTGAGAAGATTGGGTGCAAGTTGACGACGATGACCAACGAGCAGGCTGAATACATCAACGTCCCTATTGATGGACCATACAAGCCTGAGCACTACCGATATTGATCAGTCCCTTCTTTCGGACCGCTCACGGTGTTGTATGGCCATGAGTGCGCAAGCGAATCCCATCAGGACGGCAAAAAGGCCGGGTGCGGGCACCCCTTCTTCTGCTGAATCCTCCAGCACCTTACTCACGTCCTCTGTTGTGATAGATCCACTCTCTCCCACAATGGTTGCCAGATGTGAGGCGTCGACGACATGATCATGAGTGATGCAGGAATTTTCATCGTCACAGATCTCAAGGCGGACTGTGACGTTCTCTCCGAGAACCAGATCACTCAGATCCATATCGATGCCTATGACGCTTGTTCCCCGCTTGGAACTGTATGGAGTGTCTCCTATGTACGGCTTGATGGTGACCTCACTTCCCTCTGGGTCGTTGATCTGAATAGTGAGGGTCACAGTCTTCGAATCCCATGCAGCTGTGACTTGCTCGATTGTTGGTGCCTTGTTGGCAACAGTATAGGTCAAATCACTGACGAACGACGAAGACCAGATGAGTGCGTCACTAGGACCCTGCACAGAGAACCAGATTGAATGGGTTCCTCGACTGGTACCGGTCGTATCGATCGTGCCTGATGTGAATTTCCAACTGGTTTTTCTCTCGGTCGAACTACCAAGAGCGTATTGAAGGTCCCATGTCCTTCCATCTGGAGCGTTGCTCACAACCGCAATCGAATCTCCCTCAATTGAAGCGGTGAACAGAGGTCCAACGAGCCATGTTCGCTCACCACTTGTGTCCGACGCAGAGCAAGTGATTTCGGCGGGCTCGTTGGCAGAGGTTGGAACTGTGACTTTGAATCCGTCATCCAGATCGAGGCTAGCTGACCAGTCAGCGGGAGTTGTGCATTGTGCGTTGAGCATGTTGATTGAACCGGCGAACCAACTCGATGTCTCCACTGCGTCAGCCAATGTGATTTCGTTGCCAGGATAGGTATGGAATAAGGTCGTATTGAGTGGAGCGCCATCGGACCACGAGACCTCACTACCGGTATCGAATCGGAGCTCCCAGACACCGGGTACCATATCGATGGTGACCTTGGTCCGTCCGTCCTCCATGACTGCCATGGTGGGTTCTGTAGCCTCTGCGAACCCGGTGATTGGATCATGAACCGTCCAGTATACGAGTTCAAGTGATTCATCATCACCAAGATTTGGAATCTGTGGGATGTTGATCACATAGGTGGCGTTCGGTGTACCATTGAGGAGCATGGTGAACGACGATGCATCGTTCAATCCTCGCCACTCCATCTTACCGGTCATGTTGAGGTAGATGTCCTCTTCATCGAATCTATCATCTGTCGGATATTCCCAACAGTTGTTCTTACTCTGCTGCGTACAGGGTTGGAGTTCATCTGGGTCGTCCTCGGTGCCGTAGACTCCATCAGGACCTGCTGGAACTCCGTTGTCCTCAATGACCACGATAGTGTCAGGATCCTGAGTCGTTGGTTGTACCCATGTGATGTTGTTCCATTCCTCCCCATCTGACCATGATGGCGTGACAGCCACACGTGTTTCGACACGGGACAGGCACTCTGGACCAGCACCTGTGATGAATTCGATCTCATCTGATCCGAGGTACGAATCGTTTGCATCTTGATCACCTGTTACTTCTGTGAAACCACCTACGAGTTCATCGACAGCTTTTCGCAATCCAGGGGCGTGACTCCCGTTGACCCAGGCCTCAGCAAAAGCGCTTGCCTCTTCGCTCCAGATCCACTCGCCACTCTGATCATCTTCGGTTCCTATGTCGATGGTGAAGATGGCGTGGGTATAGACGAAGAGCCACTCGAAGGATTTACCCTCGCATGCGTCTCCTACAAGACTCTGACGCCCACTGGTACTCGATGATGCTCCATGCAAGGGTAAGGCAACGATGAGAAGGCTGATCACGATAAGGGCAGAACGCCGCATGAAGTCAGGAAATCCACCTGCCTCATGAGACCTTCCATCATTCAGGGTCGTAGATTTCGGAAGCGATGGAATAGAATCGATACCGGAACAATGGTCCAAGCAATTGCTGAGAGCCAGACATATGGCGTTGGAATAGGGATGCTGTTACCTCCACCGAGTCTACTCTGCAGCAGGAGTTGGTAGGTCCCATTGGGTGAGAAGAGATCGACTATAGCGCTGATTTCCACCCAACGCTCATCCCCAGCATCGGTTGGATTGAGTCCGAACAGGCCGGCAACGACGAGTGAGACTAGAATCCACAATGTCGTGAAAAGGACCCACGTCCCGATTCCAAGGGCAAGAGCTGACCCTCCATCTTTGGCGAGACTCGAAGCGACCAACTGGATAGCTGAATACCATATCAGTAGGAGCATCGTGGCCACGAGAAAGATCAATCCATCAGCCAGTTCGACCCATCCATCTGCTCGCAATCTAACGATGAATATCGCTCCGATACAGAGCAGCATCGTAGGTAGTGCCACTGTCATCCAGACTCCTATCAGACGGCCTAATGCTAACACCCAGCGCGGTACCGGCTGTGCCAGTTCCATGACCAACTGGCCATTCGCTCGAGGCACCGAGATACTGTCAAAACCAGCGACGACGATACCGAGTGTACCAGCGAGCAGAATCAGTGCAGAGGTCAGATAGAGAACACTCATCGGCGTTGAGGTGTCGATTCCGGCCACGTTGGCATCAGAAAGACCCCAAGCCGCTCCTAGTGTGAAGAGGATGAGCACAGGGATCAATCCCCAAAATCGAATCGAACGCCACAAGTCTGTGGCGAGGTCAAACCCCATTCGACCCGCTGTCCGCAGGTCATCTGCTCTCATTCTTCCTCCTCCTGTTTTCGTCTGACCGCATCGAGCAGTTCAGCGAGGTCGATGTCCTCCAACACGACTCTGCTTGGTGGTGTCCTAGCTTCTACTAGCCCTGCGACGAGCGCTGCCTGTCTTTCCTCATCATTCCCCTCATCGACTGCAATGCGTACTACCCCCTCGCCCGATTCGATGATTTCAGCGCCAGTCCCCATTGATTCAGTGACGATTTTCTCAAGGTCTGAAGGAAGAACGTTAGTGGGGGGGAGGCAGATTCTGAGGGTGCGCTTTGTACTGGTCGTGCGAATAAGTGTCTCAAGATCACCTTCGGCAACGACACGACCTGCATCAAGCACGATGAAGCGATCTGCCATTGTCTGCAGTTCTCTGAGGCGATGCGATGAGACGAGGAAGGACCCACCTCGGTCCTTCAGATCATGTAGCAGGTCAACCAGAGCTTGCTGGCCGACTGGATCAAGTCCATTCATCGGCTCATCCAGCAGAACCAGATCGGGCCATCCGAGCAAAGCCACTGCTAGACTCAGACGCTGTTGCATGCCTTGAGAAAGAGTCCCAGTAGCATTGCTGCGACGACCCCACAGTCCCACAATCTCGAGCATCTCCTCAAGATTCAGTTCCACCGAACGCAATCGAGCGAAGCGTCGTAAGATTGTGGATACGGAACGATTCCCTTCCCATTTCACCCGTTCGGGCATCAGACTGATGCGATGGTGTAGCCCTCCCTTGACATCCGGTGACATCTGAATGATTCCAGAATCATGACTGAGTACTCCTGATAGAGCGTGCAACAACGTTGTCTTCCCGGCTCCATTCACTCCGACGAGTCCAACAATCTCTCCTGAACCAATCTCAAGATCGACCCCATTGAGCGCCCTGTTCTTTCGCTCATCCTTTGGACCGTGATAACTGAAAACGAGACTCTTGGCCTTGAGCGTCCAATCAGGCGTCTCATTGGCCAACGACACGCCATACGATAACGTCTGTCGTTTGGAACCTTTGGGCAGTCCTGACACAGGTCATCATTCTGCGGCAATCGCCAGTGAGCCGTCGTTCCACATGATCTGAACACGGTTAGGGTATTTCTTGGCCACCTTAGC
This sequence comes from Methanobacteriota archaeon, assembly GCA_002715545.1. Next base: position 1,847 of record PAZI01000013.1, on the reverse strand, counting down.
AAGTGCTTCGTAGATTACTTTCTTATCGACACCGAAGGCCTTTGCAGCATTCTCTGTCGACCAAGGCACTTCGACGAAATCAGATTTGACTAGCCATGCAAGCAGGCGTTCACAGAAATCATCGTCAGCCTCTTGTGCCATGAATCTGTGAAATGGTGTCCTGCTTTGAAGACCTCGCTTATCCTGCTTGGAAAAGGCGAGCCTACGTTTGTTCCTAATTGAGGTGTCTTTAGTTCTCGAAGGACAGGGGCTTGAATTCACTCCCCGGAACCGAGCAACGCGTCATCGGGACACGGGCATTCTTCTCAAGGACTCGGAGATGGAATTCACCAACAACGTGAACCGTCGATGAGAACAGATGTCCACCATGGACTGCATGGTCGTCATCGGACAGGACGATGTGGATGTGTGTGAATGGTTCTCCATCGAGGACCGCCACGTTACCCTGCATGCTGAGAAGTTCATTCGCTTCTTTGAGAACGATTCTTCGATAGATTTGATCTTCGCCAAGATATCCTATGTCTGTCTCTCTCACTCGACCAATTCCACTTGTGATTGCTGCTCCTGACACGCCTTCCTTTTTGCATATCGCTTGAATCGAGGTGTGTATCTCATCACCGGGATCAAGTCTGACGAAGATGTCGCTACCCGAACGTGTGTATTCCATACCTCTTCGCTGATTTGGTAGTACATCACCTCTCCGCTCAATCATGTGCGACAATCTGATGTGCTCTGAGCATTCTCAGAGTGCAAGGAAGGAACTCTCAATGGATGAGGAGCGGGTCATCAATCAGATTGATGCGGTCTCAGCAGCCTCTGCAAAAGGCCCTCGTCCTAAGGACGAGGATTTCATCCTCACATGGGAGATGGAGATTGGTGATTCGATTGTACACGCTCTGTTCCTGCTCGATGGTATGGGTGGTGGCAAGGCTGGGGAAAAGGCCTCGGAGATGGGAGCCGTTTTCGCTATGCGTCATATCAGCGATGTGCTGGCTGAAGAACACGTGAAGGATCGGGAAGCTAGGCATGAGATGTTGCTGGGTTCAATTCTCAATGCAGATCGTGCAGTTAGAGCCTTGGCAGAAGAGATAGGAGATGGAGCTCGTTGTGGGTCCACACTCGTAGTCTACCTTGTCATCCATGGTATTGAGGGAAGAACATGCGATCTGGCTTGGATTGGTGATTCACGGGCCTATACATTGGATTCAGATGGATCAGCGACGCTCAGGTCGGCAGATCATTCAACAACAGGTGAGATGGTTGAGGCAGGTTATATCGAATTGTGGGAGATAAGTAAGACACCTGGGCACAATGTCCTGACACGTTCTCTGGGTTGCCCTGAAGATGAGTGGAAGGGTGGTGAGGTCGTTGCCATCGATACCGACGGGGTCGATGCCCTGCTACTATGCTGTGATGGTGTCTGGGGCCCCCTGCATGGAAAGAATGGCTTGATCCTTGCAAACGGTGGAGATATCCTTGATGCAGAGGCGTGGGTTGCAGCAGCCCTCAGTGCAGAATCAAATGACAATTGCAGTGTCCTTGTTACTCAGTTGGATGCCCTTAGAGCGGTAGGCTGAGCAGGTTCCGTCGCGCAGTCTCTGAAGAAACACGAGCAAGTACCTCCTCTTGAATAGGTCTTGCTTCTTCTTCTCGGCCTAGTTTGATCAAATCAATGCACAGACGATACCCTGCCATATTGCGCTGCGCGTCTGTGCCTGCACCTTCCCAAACCTTGCGATGATGATATTCTGCTTGGTGGCATGCTTCGAGATGCGTCTCTCCTGTCAGGCGGTCTGCAGTCATCTGAGCGACCTCTCCTGCAATCAAGTGCGCTTGCGGACAGTTAG
>PAZI01000012.1 GCA_002715545.1 Methanobacteriota archaeon | reverse complement strand
TCCTGTCGACGCTATTTTCAGCGATATGGACGTACCTGAGGCCGAATTCGAATGGATTGAAAGAAATGCCGAGGAAGCTCCTGACCTCCCTATCGCCACTGGTGACTCGCCAGTTCTAGCTGATTGAAGGGTTAATCAATCGTATGGGCTCGCGGTAACTGTGCCACGCACCGTAGATATCGAGCAATTGGAGCGCGGCAGCGAACTGATCAAGAGGGGGTTCGCGCGAATGCAGCAAGGCGGCGTCATCATGGACGTCGTCAATGCAGAACAAGCTGCGATTGCTGAAGATTCTGGAGCAGTTGCAGTGATGGCCCTAGAACGTGTCCCTGCTGATATCCGAGCAGATGGAGGAGTTGCTCGAATGTCACATCCCGATATGATTCAAGAGATCATGGAAGTGACCTCGATACCAGTCATGGCAAAGACACGTATAGGCCATGATGCTGAAGCTCGTGTCCTTGAAGCCCTAGGGGTCGACATGATTGATGAATCCGAGGTGCTCACCCCTGCCGACCCATTCTTCCATGTCGATAAGAGAAAATTCGAGGTTCCTTTCGTATGCGGAGCCACTGAACTTGGTGAAGCAGTTCGGCGCATTCTCGAAGGAGCTGCGATGATACGCACGAAGGGAGAAGCAGGTACTGGAAATATAGTGGCAGCTGTTACACATGCCCGCCTGATTGCAAAAGAGATCGAGGTTGTTCAAGACGTACAGACTGAACTTGATATCGTTGCAGAGCATATCATGCGGAAATATGAGGCGCTCAATAATCAGGTTAACCAACAGATTGGGATCAGATCGGTAGCCACACCTTTCGGCAGCATCACTGAATTAAGGGATCAAATCCGCCAGATTCTTGAACAAATACGCCAAGCTGGAAGACTTCCCGTGGTGACTTTCTCGGCTGGCGGGATTGCAACTCCTGCAGATGCCTCCCTCATGATGCAACATGGCATGGATGGCATCTTCGTAGGCTCAGGCATCTTCAAATCAAGTGACCCCTCTACAACAGCCCGCGCAATAGTTGACGCAACCCATCATTTCGACGATCCAAAAACTGTCGCTGAAGCTTGCAGAGTGGCTGGCACCGCCATGCCTGGAATCGAAATAGATACATTAGCACCCTCTGAGCGTCTTGAGAGTCGCGGCTGGTAACCCCATGCCCTCCTCTGCGCCGTCTTAGAATTGCGAGGTGATGGCTTGGTCAAAGTCGTAATTCTTGGCACCTCTCAGGACGGTGGACGTCCTCAAGTGGGGTGCCAGAAAATATGTTGCGAAGCAGCTCGCAAAGAGCCAGATCTAGCTCGATTTCCTGTTGCCCTTGGCATCAAAGGCACTGACGATTCATTTCATCTTGTTGAAGCGAGCAGAGAGATGGCTCGGCAATTCGACATTTGGGCTTCAACAGAGGGGTTTGCAGGCGTCTTGTCTAGTCTTTGCCTTACCCACGCTCACTTAGGGCATGTCGATGGGCTAGGCCTCTTTGGCAAAGAAGTGATGGGAGTCAAGGGCCTCATCACGTATTGTAGTCCCGCAATGATCTCTCTCTTGAATAAGACTCCCGCGTGGTTAGAACTCCTACGACAAGAGGCGCTGCTCCCCCGCCCTTGGGATGCAGGGACCTCATTCGAGCCCACGGAAAAATGTGGTTTCACCATTACTCCGATTCCAGTTCCGCACCGATCTGAATTGACCGACACGCATGCCCTGTTAGTCACAGGTCCTGAACGCCGCCTACTATTTCTGCCCGATATTGATTCATGGGACGATGTGCTTCATGGACGTGGGCTCAAAGAATGGTTGGACGAGATGGATGTCGACATCGCTCTTATTGATGGAACATTTTGGGATAGCGATGAGCTCGCAGATAGGAACATGGATGAAGTGCCCCACCCTGCCGTCGTTGATTCGCTAGAACGATTGGGCAGGCGCAATCCCCAGGACCCGGAAATCCATTTCCTGCACTTGAATCATACGAACCCGCTTCATGACCTCGGTAGCGAACAATCACTGGAAGTAATGCATAAGGGCTGGAATGTCTGCGAGCAAGGGGCTATCTTCGAACTGTAACGATGTCCTAATCATACATTACGTTCTTTGGAAGTCTTGATGCGCAACACCTCCTTCAATAGTAGGAATGGACCTTGCCGTCGTGCTTTCGTTCCTCCTGTTCTTGGGGTTCTTCACCGCAGTAGGTCTTGCAAGCGTACGTGTAAAGCAGGACACCACTGATGATTACCTCATCGCAGGGCGAGGAATGCATCCAGCTCTAGCTGCCCTGTCAGCAGTTAGTACGTGGAACTCTGGCTACATGTTCATTGGTTTCATCGGATTCACATACATGGTTGGTTATTCCGTAATATGGCTGGGCATCGTTTCCACAGTGGGGCAAGTTCTGGCATGGGTATGGCTCTACAAATTCATCCAAGAGGAGGGTCAAGAGAGAGGGGTTCGATCACTCTCTTCCCTCGTGGCTGAGAAAGCCGGCGCACCTGAAGCGAAATTAGCTGCGGCGCTATCAGTCCTCTTTTTGGGAATCTATGCAGCAGCCCAGCTTACTTCAGGCGGCAAGGCTCTCTTCGTGATGATGGGGTGGCCCGAGATAGTCGGGATTCTGATAGGATTCATCCTAGTGGTTGCTTACTGTTATGCCGGGGGGATTAGGGCCTCAATCTGGACTGATGCAGCACAATCATGCGTCATGGTGCTTGGCTCAACAATACTCTGCTGGATAGCAATCAAAGAAGTCGGAGGGCTAAGTGGATTGGATGCAGGTCTTGAGGCACAAAGTCCTACATTGACGAATCTATACCCCTCCGGTTTGAGGTTTGGAATCTCAATGTGGGTTTTTGCTTTCTTCTTAGGCGGTTTGGGCGTTGCGGGGCAACCTCAAGTCGTATCTAGAGTCATGACGTTAGGTTCAGACAGTGATCGCAAGCAGGCAATGGTCTGGTTCTTTGTTTGGCAGACGCCTTTTATCGTGCTGATGCTACTCATAGGGTTTGCAAGCCGCGTTCTATTCAACGCGGAAGGGTTTGATGCTGAACTTGGCCTCCCTACATTAGCGATGGAAACAATGCCCGCCATCGGCGTGGGCATGATTCTTGCATCAATCTTCGCAGCGACGATGTCAACTGCTGACAGCCAGGTACTTGCATGCACTGCAGCGATTACCGACGACATCAAACCGGAATGGCGGGAGAATCACAAGACGACAAAGATCGTCACGCTTGTTGTTGCAATATTTGCCACGATGATCTCAATTGGCGGCCTCTACGTTCCTGGTGGCGACTCTGTTTTTGCTTTGGTCATCCTAGCAGTCTACGGCTTAGGAGGTATTTTCATCCCATTACTAACGATTCGCTGGATGGGGTACAGGCCTGATTCCATTCACTCGATTGCCATGATGATCGCGGCATTTGCGGGAGTCATAAGTTGGACACTTTTGGGATTCGGTGGTTCGGACGGCATCTTTCCCTCGGTGCCGGGGATGGGGGCTGCATTCGCTACTCACTTCGTCCTGAACCAGATTAGGACGCCTGAAATGTCTCCAATTGGAAGATTCTGCTTGCCTGGCCGGAAAAAAGCGAGTGCGGTTGCAGCGGCCATCATTATTCCATTCGGAGTATTCGAAGTTGCTTATTTCGTCGGAAGTCCAGACAGGGATGCATCCGAATCAGACGAAGTGGGTGATTGGATTGTCGAGGCAACATTTGGAAGCATACGTTTTTTCGATGGCATAGAATACATTGACGATGGCGATACAGAGATGTTCGTTCTGCCTCGAGATTCTCTTGGCGATATCAATGGCCAAAATATCGTTGGGATCAGAGTCGTTCTGACATATTCTGAAGACGAAACTAGCTCGGGAATAGGTTGCAATGTTCCAGGTGCGTCAGAGCCCGAGTCAGACTTGATTAGTGGGACAATAACAATTCAGCCAAATGATGTAGGCGAGAGAAGTAATCATTCAAGTGCTCAGAATTCCGGTTCAGGGACCTCTTCACATATCTTGGAGGTCAAATGGTATAACGACTCTATGATCGGCAATGTCGACGGGGTGTCAAAATCATCTATCGAACACGGATTGTCTGGGCTAGGCACGGGGTATTTCATCTCAAATCCTGGCTCAACTCACGACCCTCAACTTACCCTCGGCGTGCAAGCCGAAGCAGGCGGGAGCGTTGGTTGTTCACACACTGACGACGGTGAAGAGATTGAATACTTGGCAGAAGTGATTACTCTAGACTATACCATCAAATCCACATCTGCTTGAGTATTTCAGAAGGGACGTGTTCATCGGGCAAGATGTCCTGCCAGGGCTCCCGCCATTGAGGGCGTGTCTATCGGCCCAATCGTATGGCCAGGAGGGATAATGAGGCCCTGGATGGAAGTATGTTCCTCTACACGAGCTCCGCGCATAACGATACAACTCGAAACTTTGGCATGTTCACCCACAGATGCCCCAGGATGTATAATGCTGCATTCCAAAGACGCTGATGAGGCAACGCGAGACGTTGTTGCTTGCCACGACTCGCGTTTGACCAAAGATCCCTCTAAATGAATTCCTTCGACTAAATGGCTTTGTCCAGATGCTATCTCAATCTGGCTTCTTGCTAAATCGCTATGCCGACCAATATCGTACCAAGTACCTTGTAGTGAAGTAGCATACAATTTCTGGCCGGCTCGGAGCATAGAGGGAAATAGATCCCTGCTGAAATCACAAGGGTCAGTTTCAGGAATCTGCTCGAGGACGTTCGGTTGGACGATATACAATCCCGCATTAATCAAGCGCGAAAACTCCTCCCCTGGCGCGGGTTTTTCTTGAAACCTCACTATTCGGCCGCCTGCGTCGCAGTCAACAATGCCGAATTCGGATGTGTCTTCGACCTCCCACAATGCCATGCTGACATCTGCTTTTCGAGTTTCATGCATCCTGACCAGAGGTGCAATGTCAAAGGAGGTGAGGTTATCTCCACTGACGACGACAAATGTATCCTCTATCCAGTCCTGCATTAGTTTGATCCCACCTGCCGTGCCCATAGGGGTCTCCTCGACAGTGACGTGAACTTCTTTGACNAGCCCCCGATTTACCCATCCCTTCACATGTTCATCGACCATTTCTGAGAGATTCGAGGTAGTGATACCAATGCGTGAGATTCCGGCGCGCAGGAGCATTGCAAGACAATGGTCGATAACCGGGCGGTCGAAAATCTCGATCAGTGGTTTTGGGGTCTGTTCAGTCAACGGATGTAGGCGCGTGCCAAAACCTCCAGCCATTATGACTGCCTGCACGTCAGGCACCACGCCGGCGTCGCATAGGTTGAATGCGTGGTGGGCGCTTGGGTTGTGCAGAGTCGGAATTCTGTGCAGGAGAACGGTCTTGACCCCCACCACTCCCTTTTCCGAGTTCGAGGCCACCCTCGTTCATGATTCGCTTCACGATCTCATCATGCACTTCACTCGATTCAGACGCATCAGCCATCTCCTCACGTACTCGCTGATTGTGGTCATCTATCCAAGATCTTGCTTCATCCCGTGCCTTCTTCATTTCAGCACGCACATCATTTACTTCGTCGAGTAATGCTGTTACGCGCTCATGCACTTCCGTCGCCTTCTCTCGTTGCGCAACAAATCCCGCATGGTGTCTGTCTCCTTCGGCTTTCAGAAAATTACGCTGATCGAAGAGTCCGTCCAATTCTTCATTGAGCAATTCGATGCGTTTGATTGCTTCGATCATGGATGAATGAGCATCGTCTGAAGCGGAACGAACATCTGTGATGGCCGCTTCGATGTCATCTAGATCTACCTCGAGCTTTGAGTGTTCAGAAACAAGAGGTTCCAATTCTGCAACACGTTGCTTCATTCTCCTCATTCGGTCGATTGCATTCTTTTCCTTCTCGAGCGTCAGAGTGCCTGCCGTTTCCACTTCAGCACCAATCTGTTGAATCTTGGCACGCAGGTCATTATACTCAGCAGTGGCTGACATCCCTGTGCGTTTACTTCCCTTTTTGCCCCTAGACCGTGCCCTAAGCTCTTCCGCCTGTTCATTGAGCAGGTCTCTACGAGAACGGTGCTCGTTGATCTCGTCCCTGATGGCTGTTCGCTTCTCGACCCCTTCATCAATACGTTGCTTAAGTTCCTTGTAAGCTTCCTGAACCATATCTCGCTGATCAGCAGCTCGCTTAGCAGAGTCGTTGTGTTGATCGCGCAGATCGCGTAATCTCTTGAGTTTGAGCTCCATCGATTGGAGGCGGTGGCGCAGTTCGCCAACCTCAGAAAGACGCCCCTCCTCGTCAGCCATAATGGTCCGAGATGGTTCACAACTTCAATCAAACCGGTCGCTATTCAGAAAGGGCCATGAACGTAGAAGAACAAGCAGGACATCTTGCTTTAGCCGGTCTACGGTCAAGCGGAACGCGAAGGCTGCGCGAACATGAGGGGCACTCGATGACGTCACTTGACGACGATGATTCTAGAATCTCTTCGAGAACTTTTTCACCAATACCATCTTCTTGAGAATCTGGAGAAAACGAAGGCGGTTGCTCATCCGAGGGATCTTCAGACTTATTGAAGGCAGGTACCTCTCCATCGCCAATATCATCAGATGGTACTGAAGAGAATACTTCTCCACAACGTGTGCAGCGTGCCCGGCCACTATATGTCGTAGGGACTGTAAGGCGCTGGTCGCATGAAGGGCATTGTACTTCACGCTCTGCTGATTCCTCGGACGATCTTCCCTCTTCGGGGGATTCTTTCTCACTCCTTTCAATGAAGGAGGGTGAGCGAACAACCGCCCTTCCTATTGCAATCAGTGCAATTCCAATGATGCCCAGCGCAGCTCCGACTTGGACATCACGGAATTCAAAGTCCTCAGATAGGCTCTTCGGCGCAGTAACCTCTTGGCGAGGTAGAGTCAGAACGGCCTGGTGTTCCGCATCTGCCCCATTCTCAGAAAGGTAGTGCCAGATAACAGTGCCTCCCGGTCCACTCGGCCATTCTTCAAAATCTAAGATCAACACTGCTGATTCGCCAACCCCAATGTAGGGCGTGGCCTTTTGTGCAAGTAGAAATCCATCGGTTGCCCGGGTCACTCGGAGGACACCCTCTGCAAGCGCAGCCTGACCTGTGTTGGCAACTTCGGTCTGAATAGTAAGGATGTCACCAGGTAGAACTTGGTCGGGCCAACCGCCGATAATCGATATATCAGCAGTGGGCTCTGAGTGATTTACATCCAACGCCATGGAATGGACTGCCCTATTGCCCCAGCCAGATTGACGCAATATCAGGAGCAGTTGTCCGTCACTATCGACCAGTGGTACGCTGATTCGGACTGTTTGATTCCCAGGATGAACCTGTTGGTGTGAAAAATGGCGGGAGAGGCCTTCTGAAGTCACTTCAAATTCTACGAGCCTTGAAGTTCCAGGACTGAGGAAAAGGATCGCCGACACCTCATACATTGTGTCCGTGTTACTCACAACCTCGGCACTAACTAATTCAAGGACTTGGGGGGGGAGGACGGTGATGTTGAGAGAACCTTGTTCGTGTACGATATTGGAATCTGTGTCGAGGATTTCCCAGAAGATGGTGAGGGGTCCTGCAGATGAAAGAATCGTAGCAGTTGAAAGAATTTCACTAGAACCGGCCGCTACTGAAACGCTATTGCCCACGGCGGGAGTTCCATTCTGAATGAGCCTGAGGCTAACATTTCCACTAACTGAGCCTGAATTCTCTATCGGAATCAGCAACTCGAAAACATCTGAAACATGGCGGGGGCCTTCGACTGAGATGGGGTTGCCTAAGAGGGACCAGTTAGGGATGGATTTGTTGAATGTCATCTGCGCTGCCGTCACTGAATTCGTATGGATACGTGATGAAGGGGACGCTACACACACATACGTGCCATCAAGGGGGTTCTGGGCCACGATAACCTCGGTCAACGAGCCTGCCTCGAGTAACGCCATCTCTACTTCGACAATCATGTTCGAGTCATGCGTACATATGATATCGGCACGTGCTGAAACAGTCCCATTGTTCCAGATTCTGGAAATGAGACGATCTGCTTCTTCTTTCAGGATAGTGTGCAGAAAGGGCAGAGGGGGAGGCCCTACGGTGAGTTCTATGGACGTAGTAATGTTTGCCTGTCCCGTGGTATTGGCAGCCAGAATCAAAGTGATTACACCCTCTGGAGAGTTCGTCAACGAGAGCGGCCCGACAAGGGCTCGTTCACCTGCTTCAACACTGATGGCCCCCGTAGCATTCCCTATCTGGCTGGCACCTTGTCTTGCTTGAAGCGTCCAGAAGAGATCAGTAGCCACATCGCCAAGATTCTCGACGCGCATCGAGATCTCAATATCGTCTCCTGAAGACGGCGTCCCATTCATGACGTCCCCCCCTGGTTCGTTCCACTTCACGTCCCAGGTGGCACTAGGGAGCACGATGATTTGGGCTGGACGAAAGTGAATTAATTCGGCAGAGAGGTTAATGATCCATGTGCTCGAGCCGTTCGGCGAGAGTGTTACGTGGACTGTCCAGAGGCCTTCGGAAAGCGATGTATGGTTCCACAACTCCTCTGAAGGAGTGTTTGAAACTGTTGAGTTTGTCAAAAGTGTCTCAAAGGTTGTTCCATCCTGGGCTTCAAGTTCCCAAAATATCTCGATTTCATGCGAACTCGCATCTAGGCTGCTGAGTTCTAGTCGGAATGTGGCGGGCCCAGTGCCGATAGTGTTGTTGCCAGAATCAACAACGAGGGTTGCGTGAATAGGAGGGGATGCTTGCGAGTGGCCTATTCCGGTAAAGAGGACGGATGCCATGACTGCACAACCAAGGGCCAGAAGGCGCCGCCTACCTACCATGCTATTCGCATCCTAATCTTGAGACCCTATTTTGTCCCTGTCGTTCGCCGAGCCTTTGCAAACGTTTTTTCAGAAGAATGTAGGGCGATGGCCGTGTACAAACCCGACACCGTCGGGACACGCCAAATGATCGAATCCATGATCGCTCGGCGCAGAACGGCATTGGATGGCCTTGAGAGCAGGATGACGAAGGTCGAATCTGAGCTATCTGAGCTACAACTTAGAGTGAATGGTGCTCAAGAGCAGCGCGATAAGATCAATGCGGAAGTTGCCCGTCTCAAGGAGTTGCGTGACAGCCACCAAGTGCAGGCGCGGGACATTCTGGAGAAGATTACTCAAGTTCGTGCCGAACTTGAGGGCGACTCGCCAATTCCCCCAGACCCCCGTTGGGCACGAGAGAGATTGCAGAAAGGTATTGAAGAATTGGAGGGGCGGTATGAGATTTCTGCACTCGATCGTGATGCTGAGCGGCGTTTGATGCGCGAAATGCGAGAATTGGCTCACCAGCATTCAGAATGGGTGAATAAGCGGCAGAAAGAGCACCCTGAATGGAGTGTAATTCATGAGCTACACCGCGAATTGAATGGAGCATATGATGCTGCACGTGCCAACCACGAGGCACTGGTTCAATTGGCAGAATCATCTGAGCCATTCCATGAAGAATATCTGAGACTTGGGGAGGAGTTGAAGCGCCATCAAACCCTTCATGCTGGCTTGCTGGGCGAGCGTGAGCATGGCCCGAGCGCCATTGCATTCTGGCGCAACCTGTTAGATACAGGCCTTACAGAGGAACACGAGTTATTCGTAGATTCAAGGGCCATTGCCTTATCAGTGGAACAAGCGTTATCTCAATCCGCTCCAACTTCTGAGAAGCCCCGGGAGGAAAGTGAATGAGCGATCTCTTTTCGGACCTGCATGGATCGACGAAAGGAGAGATTGAGAAAAAAATCGCGGGTCTTGATGAACAGAAACGTTCCCTCACTGCCCACATCACTGCGAGGAAAAAGGAGAGAAGTGGAATGATAGAGCGAGTAAAGGCAGCCCGCGCCGCAATGAGGTCGCTCTCTCCAAAAAAAGATGAGATGCGGCTCAAGAGAGATGAGATTCGAGAGATACAAGGTGCTGTGAATGCTGCTCGGAGAAACCGAGACGCCATCAATGCCCTCGTACCTTTGCCATATAACCGAGTCGTAGAGCGAGCAGAGATGCTGAGAGTCAAGTTGACTGAGGCTCACCCGCACAATCCAGTCACTCTTGATGAGGAGGTCACCCTACTGAAGGAGTTCTTGATCCTCCAGGCTCAAATCGTGTACAAGCAATCGTCCAATTCACACCACCAGACAGTAGCAAAGGGGCTCGAGCGTATCGGCATCCTCAGACAAGAGATATCATCTAGCAAGAAAGATCATGAAGAGCAGGCCAAATCTCTTTCTAAGTCAAATGACCACCTAAAGTCAGCCGACCTTTCTTTCAAGGCGATTAAGAAGTTGAGTGCACGGATTGATGTAATGATGAAGGAATTGAAGGGGATGTACGACCATCAGCGTCAAATCAATCGTGAATTAGGGCGCTTACATGCTTTCATCAAGCACGTGCTTGAAAGCGGAGGGAAGAAACGGAAGGGGACTCAACAGCTCGAAAAACGAATCTTGTCAGGAGAGACATTCGGTATGGATGACCTTGCCAGGCTAATGAAATCCGGGGGTATTGGAGAAGAGAGATTGTCAAACAAGGAGGTGGGGGTCAAGGAGCGAGGGCGGGGGCCTCAGCCTAAGCGGCGAAGACAGGTTACCGCAAGGCGCGGGCAAGGTAGGATAGGGCGTGTGGATCCCGAAAAAAGAAGGTGAAGTTTTGCTGGCACTTGACCGAGGTGCAGGGGGAGAGGTGAAATGGCGGCGTGTTTGCGCACCGGCGCAAATTGATGCGAGAGGATTAACTGCACGTGCAGCATTGATTGAACAAGCCACGGGCGAGCAATATGATGTTCAAACACTGAGAAGGCTTCCTTACGAAACAAAATCCTGTAGTTTTGAGTTGGACGTAGGAGAGACACACCCTGCAGGACTCCTATGGACTACGATTGTCAACTGTGAACGAGCCCGCATCCTAGTTTTTGCCATCGCTCCTGAATTTCAAGACAGGGGTCTTGGTTCGCACGTTTGGAGGATGATGCAGGGCGATCTCCAAGCTCTTGGCATCAGGAAAGTGCAATTGGAAGTACACGTAGAGAACAGGGGGGCTGTTCGACTCTACGAACGCCTTGGAATGAACGCCGTGGGAATCATCGGAGGGTACTACCTCACTGGCGACGGAATTCTGATGGAATGGGACGCATCCTTGGAAGAATAGAATTTTGTTCAGCGTCCTCTGTAACCGTCATTTACATCGCTGTCAAGCGTGATTGGAACGCTACGTTGATGGACGCTCTTGCCCTGTCCATTGCAACGTATGATGTCCACACCAGCGGAACGCCTGCTTGATGACCTATATGGTATCAAAGGAGTGCATGCAGTCCTACTCATCGATGCTGAAGGTCTTTGCACTAGTACGCGGCCACACGATCTTGTCGTGGGTGCTGAACGTAGCGGCCTCCTCTCGTCATTATCTATTGAAGCGAGTCTTGATGCTGAGTTCGAAATCATTGTCAGCGCGTTTGAAGGAGGAAGTTGCCTTCTCTCGCCGATAAGTGAGGGTACGTTCCTATGTGCCATCACTGAAGCTAACACGAATCTTGGAGCGGCGAGGAAAGGTTTGATTGACATATCGGCGCGCCTGCGCCCCCTATTAGGGACGTTAGACAATCATGCTTCCCGGTGATGCAGTAGCCAGTGGCTTGGCTGCAGCCACCATTGCAATTGCCATAACCATCCTTGTCGAACGATTGGGCGGACAGATTGGGGGAGTGATTGGGACTATCCCCTCGACAATGGTTCCTGCTGCCATCGGGTTGTGGGCAGTCAGCCACAATCCTTCAGACTATGCCAGGGCCATGTCCCCAGTTCCATTCGGCATGCTGATCAATGCAATATTCCTTCATGTCTGGAGAGTAGTCCCCGCTAAATTCTCGGCATTTCCCTCAAAGTGGTTAGTCCCCCTAACAACTGCCATCAGCCTCGTGGTCTGGGTTTTCGGTGCACTTTTGATAGTAGAGTTCTTTGAGAGTGTCGATCAAAGAGGCGTCCCTCCGTTGGTTGTTGGTTGGTTCGGCTTCCTCATATTGCTGGCTTTCGGATTATCAGTCACTGCCAAAGGCGTCCCTGAAGTAAGAGCCACTACGCAGCCTTCAATCCCCATCTTGCTCAGCAGGGGCATCCTAGCTGGAACTGCAATCAGTGCGGCAGTCATCCTAGGTCATTCAGGCCATTCACTTGTAGCTGGAATTGCCGCGGTATTTCCTGCAATCTTCTTGACGACAATGGTTGCACTATGGTGGTCGCATGGTTATGATCTTCCCGCATCAGCTACTGGACCTATGGCACTTGGTGCAAGTTCAGTTGCCCTGTTCTCATTACTTACTGCCTCGCTATACTCGCGCTTGGACGTCCTAATGGGGACTGTTGCGTCGTGGTTGGTCGCGGTAGTTGTTTGCACGGGCGGAAGCACCTATTGGCTAAGCACCCGTAGAACCCTCATTCAATCAGAGGTCCCATGATGGTCATCCCATTTGTCGTGGGTTCCATTGCTTGTTTGTCCATGATGTGGCGAGTGTGGCGCATTTTCTCAATCTGTAGAGTGCGTACAAGGCGCCCATTCCGCCGATCGAGGCTAAGGTTGATGATTCCATCTGCAAGGAAGCCTTCGTTACCTTGATGTTCAGCATGGTCTCCATATTGGCGCTCAGTGATGATAATGACGAAGAGGTTCATTCGGCGTAGGGCGTCGAAAAATGCGAACATCTTCTTCCTCATATTAACATCTACCTCCGTCAAGCTGTATATCGCGCCAAGAGAATCGAGAACAAAACACGAGAAATTATCGCCTTGCTCGGCCTTGAAATGCTCGCACATCCGCTCGGTGAAGCGCAAGTAATCCATGTCCTGATTCTCCGTACGGAGTTCCGTGAAATCTGTGATCTGCAAGTTCCCTGGCAAGCTCAAACCAACTGATTCAGAACTTCGCAACAAACTCTCTACCGACTCTTCAACAGTGCAATAGAGTCCAAACTCGCCAGTCCTGCTGAGGTGGTGGGAGATTGTAGTCAGAGCGAAAGTAGACTTCATCGCTCCGGGGGGCCCTGTGAGAAGAAGGATGTATGGGGCTGCAGGTTCTCTACCTAACAGCCGTTCCATTCCGGGGATGCTTGCACGAATCATCGATACGGCGAGTAGGTCGTTCGGATTAACCTTACCCGGGTGGACTTCACACATTTGGGTATGAATGAGCGTGGCGTCGTGATTATATATCCCGACTCACGCCTAAGGGCGTCGGGAGGAGGAGGCATGGCAGCACTCTACGAGGCTCTCGAATCTCAGAAAGCGACTGTTGACCGGAAAGCCACCGAACATCGTGAGGCACGCGACCGATTCAACGTTGACGTACGCGCCCATCTTGATCGGAGAAACGAACTCAACGACCAAGTGTCATCGCTTATTGATGAGGCTAAACGTCAGCGCACCGTCCGTGATGAGCAGAATCAGAATGTCCGTGATGCAAAAGAGGTGCGTGAAGAACGCACCCAGATTGTTAGAGACCTGAAAAAACAGATTCAAGACCTCAGGTCAGAAAGGGGCGGTTCTGCCTCTGCAGGACAATCACCTCACCAGCTTCGTCGAGAATTTCAGCGACTAGAGAGCGAGTATGAGCATGGCCGCCACCAAGGGAAGCACGAGAAAAAGGTCCTCAAGCGTTTGCAAGATCTTTCGCGCATGCTCAAACTGATCGCCGAAGATGAAGCAGGGGACGAGCAGACAAAGGAGATTCGCGATTCATTGAATGTAGCACTTGAAGATCAAGAGGAAGCACACGAAGCAGTTACTGAAGCTGCAGAACAGGCCCAGGCGGCGCACGACCTCATGATCCGCATTCACAAAGAGGTTGATCGGCTAAGGGAAGAAGCAGATGATTCTCAGCGTTCATTACTTGAGTCAAAGCGTCAGGCCGACAAAAACCATCGTGGTTTCGTGATGTCTATACGTTCATTGCATAGCATCCAAGATATGTTGAAAGTTCTTGATAATCGTTCGGAATACGAAGAAAAAGAAGGCGAGAGGGCGAAGGAGAGGGAGGAAGTAGATGACATCATGCTCCGTTTGATGAAGGGTGAAACCGTCGATACAGAAGAGTTGCTTGCCCTTCAGCGACATGGAGATTAAGGAGAGTCGCTCGTGCTTTCACAACAAGACATAGCAAATGTCCTCTCTGGCTATGACCATCTTAAGATTCGAGTAGGCGCTATAGCATCTCATTCAGCCCTCGACATATTTGATGGTGCCATCGAAGAAGGATTTCCTACAGTTGCCTATGCTCAGCGGGGTCGTGAATTAACGTATGGGAAATATTTCGCCTCCAGGCGTGCCTCCACGGGACGAGTTTCGCGCGGAATTGTCGACCGTACACTCATCCTAGACCGATTTGACGAGATTTTAGATGAAGAATTTCAGCACCGGATGCGTGAACGCAATGTGATTTTGATACCAAATCGGTCCTTGACCTCGTACGTCGATCTTGCAGCCATCGAGTCAAATCTGCGAGTCCCTCTCTTTGGCTCCAGATCGATGCTTAGGATTGAAGATAGGGGCGAGGAAGGCGATTACTACGATCTCTTGGCTAAAGGGGGCCTCCCCACACCTGAACGAGTTGAACCAAAAGATATTGACCAATTATGTATCGTCAAACTACATCATGCACAGAAACCTCTTGAAAGAGGATTTTTCACAGCGAGCAGTTTTGAGGAGTACGAGCGGAAATCAGAACAATTGCTCGACGATGGTGTCATTCTGAAAAGTGATTTAGAAGGCGCCCGCGTTGAGAAATACATCATCGGTCCCGTTTTTAATCTCGACTTTTTTCACAACACCTTAGCAATTGATGATGAGCCGCGACTGGAGCTCCTTGGCATTGATTGGCGTTTTGAATCCAGCCTTGACGGACATGTACGTCTACCAGCACAGCAGCAACTTGAATTGAATGCCTCACAGAGCCTTCCAGAGATGACAGTGACAGGGCATTCTATTGCAACGCTGAGAGAAAGCTTGCTTGAGCGTGCTTTTGACCTTGGAGAGCGCTTCATTGATGTTGCCGCACGTATCCACCCCCCTGGAATCATCGGCCCATTCTGCTTGCAGACATGCATAGACGAGGATTTGAACTTCTACATCTATGATGTCGCCCCTAGGGTCGGCGGAGGAACAAACGCACACATGTCATGGGGTCACCCCTATGGGAATGTACTCTGGAGGAAACCCATGTCCACAGGCCGTAGGGTCGCCATGGAAATTCGCCGAGCTGTCGAGATGGACAGGCTGGATGAAGTCCTCAGTTGATTGTCAGAACTACTCCCGACCATCCGCAGAGAATAGAACGCGGCATCCCTGGGACGTTTACTTCCCAAGCGGGGAGCAATGCCCATGCCTCATCTATTTGCATCGCCTTGATGTCGGGCCTCCACCAACGAAGGACGCGCGCGGTTTCTTCACCACTAGTAGTCGGCATGACTCTGCGAATACTGAGTGCATCGACCAATTCTTCGTGAAGCCGCTCATCATTGCGCTGCGAACCTGCTTCAACCTCGTCGAGGCTAGGAGTCCATTCCATAAGATGTTCTTTTTCAATCGTTCCAAGCGGGGCATGAATGCCAGGGTCGAGAAGTATTTGCTCGAATGGCTCTGCTTCCTTCCCTGGCCCGATGAGACGACCGGTTACGATCAATACTCGGCATCGTCGAAGCACTGGCCGGAGGGTTGTTGACATCTCACGTTCCTTAACCCAATCCTGTGCATCGATGCGCGGTCTGAGGGCATATACATCCCTACGTGGGACTAACGCCTCATCTAGGCCATGAACACTCACGGTGGCGGCGGGAGTTACTGCAGATTCAGCCGGCGTCCACCCTTGCATAACTATGTGGCCCAGAAATCGGGCTACATCGTCGATACACAAGTGCTTGACTCTGTTGTCTTCGGGCAAGTTTCTGATTTTTAGCCTATTCAAGTGAAGGAGGAGGTGGGGGCCCAATCCTGCATCAACACTCCATCGTTCATATCCCAAACTGCCCATTTGTTCCATGGAGTGCCCGATGAGCCAAATCACTCTGGGAATCCCGCCACCATCGCTCATCAATAATGGGTGAGGAGGTGCTCGACCCACCCTTATGGGCGAAATAATAGGAGTGACCTCCTCCATGCCATGCGTTAGACCATGTGCATGTCGCAAAGCAGATACGACTACTTCGTCCACAATATGCGGGATGACTTGCGGCGAATCATGCTTGTGGCATCTATGCCAGATTCCCTTCAAGGGTGAGGAGTTCGGAAGAACCTGCATCCCTGACCCCTACCGCGGCTACTGAGAATGGTTTTCCACAAGCCGTGCCTAAATCCCTATTCACGATGTCGAGTTGATGTAGGACAACTTCAGGGTGCTTGGACACAAGATCTGCCACCATATCGGCAGGACAATTGGCTGCAATGAGGACTAGACTGATTTCACCTCTCGAACATGCTCCTAGAGTTGTTCGAGAACCGATAGTGACATCGCCCGTAGCAATTGCGTCTTTGATTTCACGAACAATATCCATGCTCATCTTCCTCATTCATTTACTGGGATATAATACAGGTCGACATTCCCTGTTCCAAGAGATATGGGTTGACCCACAATGATGTTCTCTGCAACGCCTGCAAGATGGTCGCGCTCCCCAATAACGGCAGCTCGTAAGAGGTGGTTGACTGTGATTTCGAAAGCTGCACGTGCCAGAATACTGTGCTTAGTACCTGAGACTCCATGCCGACCGATAGCCCTCACCTCGCCTTCACTAGTCATCACGTCAGCGACTAAGAGTAGGTGCCGATCATCTACTTCAAGACCTGCCCCCTCCAAGGTCGTACGTATTTCATTGATGATGGCTTGACGAGCTGCTTCGACTCCTAGGAAATTCTCGACTTCCACGATATTGTTCGTGTATGTTCGGGCACGATCGATTCCTTCTATCTCACTGACCTTAGCCAGATTACTGCCAATGGTCGAGATGAAGAAACCACCTTCTGGATCTGGATTGACTTGGGCGCGTTCGATTCCAGGGATTCCCTTCAGGCGGATGTGCCGTATCTTCTCCTCCAACTGCAACAAATCAGTATAGGAGGCATTGTTCTCAAGATCGTCTGCCTTCTTGCGGCCGGGTATAATTGTCAGTTCAGAAGGAGAGGATTCCTTATCGGGTTCAACATAGAGGCGTAATGCAGCTTCGAGCTTCTCTCTCACTTCATGCCCGGACATTTCTCTCTTCTTCATCTCCTTGTCAAGTAATTCAAGGCGAATGAACCTCTGAGCGACCACTGTTTCGATATCTGCAATCATCTCTGCCGTCGTCACCTCAAGTTTAGGGGCTAATTGTTGTGCCCTTTTCTCTTCTTTAGAACGGGCCTCGTCATCTCCTTCAGGAGGGTCAAGGTAGATGCGCATTGTAGGAGTCGAGGGTGCTTTACGGGCATCAACAATTTCGATGATACGTGGCAAACCCTGAGTGACGTTGACCGTCGCCACACCGGCATAGTGGAAAGTACGCATCGTCATTTGAGTGCCAGGTTCCCCTAATGATTGGGCAGTGATGATACCGGCTGCTTCGAATGAATCGACTGACGACATTTCCATAGCATCAAGAGAGGCCTGAATCAATGCTTCAGCGTTCTTCTTTGTAATCTTGGAAAGACCCTTCTCGCGCAGCCCTTCCACAAGTTCCTCAATAACTCTGCGATTCAGCGATGGCCCTTCAAGACCGTCATTTGCCTTGGCAAGTGCCACATAGAGAGGGTCTTCTCCCAATGCAGAGTCTAATGACTTCATTTTCTTGTCCTTGTCGTATTCCTCAAGAGGGATGTTCTGTGTTCTTCGAGTCCTGCGCGGCATTTTAATCGTTAATTTACGATCGTCCTTCCTTGCAGCGGCGTCATCCTTAGCTTTCTTACCATGTGCTTGGACAATTTGATGTATTTGGCCCGCTACTTTGGAGTCTAATCCACAAATCTGAGCTATCTCGCCCTGTTCAAGAATCTTGACATCATCCCACTTGCGATCTTCTGCGAGTTTATGCGCGTACTCTGCATTGATGCCCATGTCCATGAGCTTCTTCTTGGTGGCACTCTTGACAGTCCCCATCACGAATCACCTCCGCCAAGAACTGCATCTATGACTCCATCTATATCGATTGACGTCCCCCTCACGGAACGAGTAGGGTCAGTTCCATCTTCACCATACGTGAATTGAATGATTCTGTCTGCAGTGTTCCGGACTGAGCGGGGACCATCGTCACAGACTTTGAGGTCGTCAAGAGCATTGATCAAACGGCGCTGCATATACCCTGATTTGGCAGTCCGTACTGCAGTGTCAACCAATGATTCACGCCCAGATACTGAGAGCATGAAGAATTCAGTTGGTTCAAGCCCTCGTTTGAAGGACGAAGAAATGAAACCGCGTTCAGGGGCACCACGTGCGAATTTCCGGAAGTGGGGCAGAACTCTGTCTTCGTAACCTCTCTCAAGGCGCTTCCCCCGAACCTTTGCCTGGCCGATAGAACCTGCCATCATTGTCAAGTTGTCCATGCTGCCCCGGGCACCACTAGTAGCCATCAGTACCGCGGAATTATCTTCTCCAAGCGATTCCTTAGCAATATCACCTGCTGCAGATTTTGTGCGGTCAAGAATGGCCATGACGTCTTCTTCGAGAGTCTCCAAGGGAGTCCGCCCTGGCCGTGCAACGTACGTCTCACCAGATTCCCCAAATTGATCCAACAGCTCATCGACTTCCATGCGGGCTTCGCGATTTCTGTCAACAATGCGTTGAATCGCTGATTGTGGAAGGTCTTCGTCATCGATTCCAGTCGTGAATCCAAAGGTCGTGCAGACTGCAATAGTGATTCGTGTCAACCTGTCGAGGAACTTCGCACCTTCGGAAGGACCGCAATGATGGAGAACTGCGTCGAGAACGCGTCCGTCTTCAGCACCAATTGCACGTTTGTCAATAGTCCCCTTTGTAATCTCAGAGCCTCTGACTTCGACCTTGTCCTTACTTCGACTCATGTAGTTGACAAAGATGGCATTGGATTCCTCGGTAGAAGGCATGGCTTTGTTGAGAAGTTGGAGTCCACTGTAGCCGACGACTCCATCGCGTTCCATGGCTTCTGGAAGTTGGCCAGTGTAATTGATGGCCGAAAGCAGAGGGAGGGCGAGATGATGCGGAACGAAATCAAGGCGGCTGAGGATATACGCTCCACTGATATGATCGTGAATGCCTCCTATTACTGCGCCTCCGAATCTTGGCGAAAGGATGTGTTCTTGGACCCGCATCAGGATTTTCGCTTCGGCACGTGCCTCTTCACCCTGGATGATATGCAAGTTCATCTCGTCACCATCAAAATCAGCATTGTACGGGGTGCATACGGCGAGATTGAATCGGAATGTCTTTCCATCCATGATCTTCACTTCATGCACCATCATGGACATGCGATGCAGTGATGGTTGACGATTGAAAATGACGACATCGCCATCGATAAGGTGTCTCTCGACAATCATCCCGGGCTTGGGTTCCCCCGTTCGGACATCTATCGAGGACAGGCGGTCCTCGACATGGTCGCTATGGCAATGGGGACACCTGATCAACAGTTCCTCTGGGAATTCTTCGCCAGGATTCTCTTGTTCAAATCGCCAGCGGTGCTGAAGTACAGCATTTGGGTCGCCTTCTGGCAATTGACGCCCATCAAGATCTTCTCCCCGGAGGTTTGCTAGCGTTCGTTCTTCATCAATCGCATAATTTGTCTGGACATCGCCTTCCTCCGTCTTGGTATCGTATACTTTCAGCATCAGGCCCGGCAGGAAGTTAGGGGCCGGAATCAGGGCATTAATGTCCGGCCGCTCACCATTGTACGTCTCGCCACGAACAGGGTCGCCAGGAGTGCATTCAGGATTCAGGCAACGGAAACCACTCCAAATATACTTGGTACGATCGGTAATGCGGACTCTGAATGAATCGCCGCGAACAATATAGTTCACGCCAGGATGGACGTTTGGCCCACGGAGAATCATTTCTCTCATTTGCTCCCTATTACGGTTGGTTGAACGAATAGGGACGGTCAATTCCTTCGCCGAAATTTCCGGGACCCCTACTTCATTGATGGAGAGGTACGGATCTGGTGAGATGACTGTCCGGGCGCAGAAATTCACGCGCTTTCCCGACAGATTGTTTCTGAACCTGCCTTCTTTGCCCTTAAGCCGCTGAGTGAGAGTCTTCAATGGCCGGCCAGAGCGATGTCGTGCAGGAGGTATACCACTGGTCTGATTATCGAAATATGTGGTTACATGATATTGTAGCAATTCCCAAAGATCTTCCACAATGAGTTGCGGCGCTCCATTATCGCGATTCTCACGTAGGCGTTGATTGATGCGGAGAACATCAACCAACTTGTGAGTCAGATCATCCTCCGACCTGTCTCCACTGTCCAGAGTGATTGATGGCCGTACCGTGATAGGAGGTACGGGGAGCACTTTGAGAACTGTCCATTCTGGCCGGCACGTCTCTGCATCAATGCCAAGGAATACCAATTCATCATTAGGAATCCGCGAAAGCCACTCGCGGATATCACGGGGATTCAGTTTACTCTCAGACTTCTGAGAGGTTGCCTTCTTATCTCCTGTGACTTCCTTGAATGTGTTCGGTTTATCCAGCACAATCTTTCCTTGACCCTCGCCGCAATGCATGCATTGACGTCGCTTATCATCGGAGGTCTTCTTTTCAATCTCCTTGATAATTTTAGCAAATTCAGTTGCTCGGACCCCGTGTTTGTCAATGATGTCCTTGATTCGGTGACGGTAGTAATCCTGCTCAGATAGTTCAGGGTTTGCAGGGTGCGTACCTGGTTCACTGTGTAAGAGAATCTTGTTGCACGTGTTGCAGGTACCCTTGAGGCAGGTATGGATCAATTTCGTGAACCCTATGTGAATCACAGGTAGTTCAAGATGGATGTGCCCGAAATGACCTGGGCTGCGATCGTATTTGCAATTATCAGTCGGGCAAATGATTCCCGGTTCAATAACTCCCATGTGTGGGTCCATAAGACCCTGAGTGTAAGGGTGGCCATCGTCCTTGTAGGTATCAGCTGTCTTCACTTCGACAGCAGACATCTCTTTGATTTCGGTCGGGTCCATCAGCGTGAACAGAATGCTGCCTACGCGACGGGGGATCATCGAACTCTCACCAAATCTCATCATCGTTCCTCCACTTCGAGTCTCATCGCCACTCCAAGCGATTTCATCTCATCCAATAGCAATTTGAAAGCATATGAAGTTTGGACCTTGTGGACTTCAGCACCCTCTCCGTGGATGGGGCTGACAAAATTATTCTTCTTTGGATCAAACCATGCGACATGACCCGACTGAGAACAGACGTATAGGTCAACACCATCGGACTCATCCAGTAGGCGGTCCTTGATGACCATGGAAGCGCCATGAGCGATCAAGCAATCCCGCTCCATCTCTCCGAACCTCAATCCACCTTGCCGTGCACGTCCTTCGGTAGGCTGGCGTGTCAGAATCTGAACACGGCCACGAGAACGCGAATGCAGTTTACCAGACACCATGTGGTGCAGTTTCTGATAGTAAATGCAACCTATGTAAATCTCAGAATCGAATTCCTCTCCTGTCTCGCCATTGACCATGCGTTCGCGGCCAGAGTGGGCAAAACCATTTCTGAGCAGACCTTGCCTCAGGGCACTTTCTTTCTCACCAGAGAATGCAGTTCCATCTACTGCCCGGCCTTCCATGGCGCCCACTTTCCCTCCAATCATTTCCATCACGTGCGCCACAGTCATCCGCGAAGGTATTGCATGGGGGTTCATGATGAGGTCAGGGACAACGCCATCGACAGTGAAAGGAAGGTCCTCGGGGTTAACAAGGCGCCCAACAACACCTTTCTGGCCATGCCGACTTGCAAACTTATCTCCCAGTTCTGGAATTCTGTTAGACCGGACCATCAAACGAATCAGGCGCCCTGAATCGAGAGATTCAGTGATGATCACATTATCGATATGGCCCTTTTCCCCATGTCTCACTAGCATGCTTGATTCGCGCCGCTCCTGAGCTAATAGGAACGCACCCCCTGCGACTGTTTCCTCGAGGAATCTTGGAGGCGAGGTTTTTCCAACAAGCACATCGCCGCCTTCGAGATATTCTTCGGGTTTGGGAAGTCCATCTGCCTCCAGATGTGTGTACCTAGCTGCCTCTTTCAGCCCTTTGACGTCTTCTTCGCCGTGGCCGGGGACCTCAATTTCTTCAACCTGACCTCCAGGGAACCTCCTTCTTTCCGCGTTATATGTTCGGATGAATGTTGACCGTCCAAGTCCGCGGGCCACGCTGGCACTGTTGATGATAATGGCATCTTGCATGTTATATCCGTGATGGGCTGCAATTGCAACAACGAAATTCTGACCGCCTGGGCGGCGCATGAAATTCGTTTGATCCATGCCCTGAGTCCTCAGAAGTGGAGTCTGAGGGTAATGCAGGTTGTGCCCACGGGTATCGGGACGGAGTTTGTAGTTAGACGAAGGGAGCCCGAGGCTCTGTTTGACCATGGCCGTGCCTCCAGTAACCCTTGGGGTCGAATTGTGTTCTGGATACGGGATGAGGCTAGCGCACACGCCAAGTATCAACTGCGGATCTATCTCAACATGCGTGTATGGGGATTTTTCATCGCCATCAACAGTGAAACTCAGGGGCACCTCAAATTCAACCGAAAATTGAGTACTATTAGGCTCCTTGAGGTCTGCCCTCAGAAGTGCAGAGGATGCACCATACTTCCCAATATCAATCCACTCGATCATGGTGTGAGTGAGACTGTACTCCTGAACATCTGGAGCCCCGGCGTCTGACTCCTTGACGACCTTGTAACCCTTTGCAGTCTTGCGAACATAGATGCTGTCCGGGAGTTCATATGGACGTGGGGCAATGTGGAGGTCTTCTTCCTCTTCTGCGTCTACCCACTCGATTATCCCTCCAGTTACAAGGCTTGAGAATGGGCGGTTCTCCGCCTTCAGGTCATCGAGCACTTCACGCGTCAAGCGTAGATTGCCATCTTCTAATATCAAAAGTGGCCGCAGAATTCTTCCGCGATCCGTGTTGATGAAGATGTCAGAATTAGCTTCATCATGCCGTATCGATACTTCTGAGCGGATGATGCCGCGGCGGCGCGCAGACTTGAACTGCTTGACAAGTTCGACAGGTTTGTGGTGGATTCCAAATATGTCACCGTTAACGTGGATTCTAGAACCGTCAGACCAACCTTCGATAGATTCGACGCCAAGATCTTCAAGCAATCCGAAGACTTTGTCCGGTAAAATTTCCTCTGAAACGTCAACCATCATGGCGAGGTTCTTGACCAAACCACAATTCTGCCCTTCAGGCGTTTCATTAGGGCAGAGCCTCCCCCATTGAGTAGGGTGCAGATCACGTGCTTCAAAATGAGGTTGGCTACGCACAAGAGGGCTTGTGACGCGCCGCATGTGAGAGAGAGCTGAAAGGTAAGACGTCCTATCCAGAAGCTGTGATACACCACTCCGGCTGTTCACCCAGTTGCCGGTAGCAAGAGCGTGCATGATTTTAGAAGTAAGGACATCGGGTCGGAGGCATGAATTGATTTTCAGTTCACGCTTCCGATTGTGGTGGCGTTCTAACTGGTACTTCAGATCTCTTGCAAGGTTCTGCAGGCTGATTCTGAACAGATCCTCAACAAGATCGCCTGCAAGGCGCACTCGCTTGTTCGCGTAGTGGTCTTTGTCATTCGGCTGCTTGTTTGAGATCGCCATGTCAAGGACTTGGCGAACAATTCGTCCGAGATATATCGCCTTCTTCTTACGGTCGCGTTGCTGGTCACCGAGATGAGGGAGCAGGTTTCTGTCCAGCAATTGGTTGATCTTCAATTCACGATATTCCTTCTGCTGACCTGCTGCAAATTTCTTCTCAAGCCAGCCAATGGCTTCCTCAGTCGTCTCAACTTCGTATTCTTTATTCTCCTTAACGTCATTGATGTTGGCAACAATGTACTTGAAGGATTCTTCAGAAGTTGCAGCGGCCTTGAAAATATCTCCATCAGTAGCCATGCCGAGTGCCTTCATGAGAAGAACGACAGGGATTGCCTGACCACCTGCGGCAGAGATCTTCACGACAAACATTCCGTCTCGGCGCTTCTCTACGTTCAGAGGGGCCCGGAATCCATCTTTTTGAGAGAATATCTTTGCAACCTCCGTCGTTTTTGTATAACGCTTATTCTCTTCAATCGTCACGCGATTAGGTGCTAAATCTTCGGAAGAGATCAAGACTCGCTCGGTGCCATTCACGATGAAATAGCCACCGGGGTCAAGAGGATCTTCTCCATTCTTGCGAAGTAAATCACGATACAGTTGTCCATCATCGTTTGACACTTCTGGATCAAGGACTCGATCACCTGCAATATGTTCAGGGTGGAGATTACAGCGATTGCTGCGGACCATAATGGGCAATTGTCCTACAATCACGCCCTTCTCTTCAGGCAATGCAACCCCTTCTTTGTACAGTGTGAAATCCATGCGAATAGGGCTAGAATACGTCAATTTGCGCAACCTGCATTCCATCGGGGTTGCTTCATGTTCAGCTCCATTCGCCTCTTTGATTGTCGGAGTCCCCAGTTGAACATTCCTCATCCTGACTGCAATAGTCTGATCTATGACGTCAAGGTGAATCATGCCACCCTCTGCAGGGTCGTGTTCTTCCTCAGCACCGATTCTAATGCTTCGAGCTATCCTCTCCATCCTAGATGAATGGCGATTGATTGAGGGTATGCAATCATTGTATGATGCAAGCTGGTGGTTAGCAAGACTACGTTCACGGAAAAAGGCCTGGATTACTTCTTTCATTAGCTCGCCTCCACAATAAGTCGATATGCCACACTGATTCCTGCCGAGGGACTTCGGCGAATAATGCGAAGGACGCGATTATTCATCCATCCAGCTGCGAGATCCGCATCTTTGTTTTCCTCAAGCTCCTTGATGACCTGTACGATGGGATCTGTGATGAGTATCTTGGGCAATAATTCGCGCCGGATTTTCTCATCGGGGCCTCCTTCATTTTCGATGAGGTCCCATGGCCCGAGCGCCGTGGCTTCTTCATCGATAGGAACAAGCTCGTGATGAGGGACAAGGTGGTGATTCAAAGCATTGAATCGAATCACTGCCCCTTGGTCGCCTTCGGCTAAAGCAGAGATTCGTTCAGGCGCAGCCCGCTTACGTCGACCTACACCAAGTGCCCGGATGACGTCCATGACCGTAGCGACGCGCTTGGAGTCTTTTTTCGCCTTGAAGCAAACAGCAACATCATCCAAGGACATTGCGCGGATAGCGTCCATATTGCGGTCATCTGCCAAGAGATGCGCATCATCTGCCGGGACTCCAAGTTGAATGAGTCGTCTTTTCGTCGCACTTTTTACTGCCAGCCCTAGCCCCCCTGCCCGCGAGCGAGTCCGCGGCTTGGAAGGTGAGCCCGACGGGATTCGAACCCGCGACCGTCCGGTTAAAAGCCGGATGCTCTACCTATCTAAGCTACGGGCCCTATGACCCCTTGGGCATTGAGCCGACCTGCGGACTGTTAATATAACTACCTGTGAAGAGTAGCAGCGTGAGTCCCCTCCAAGTGGCCTTCAAGACTTGGGACGGAGTGCTGAGGTCGTGGAAAATTCCGCGGACCGTCTACCCCCCTCGGGAAGATACACAATTCCTATCCGACGTACTCAAAGAAGAACTCAGAAATAGAAATTCTTGCAGAATTCTAGAGATAGGTCCCGGGAGTGGTGCAGTGACAATGGCACTAGCATTGGAAGGACATCGTGTCACTGCCATAGACATCCATCCCGAGGCAGTAGCAGTGACGCGGGGAGTAGCAGAATCCCACGGCCTCAGTGAACAAATAATAGTCCATGAACAAGACGTCAGAACTCTGAATTTCGATTCATCCTACGACCTCATCGTCTGGAATGCCCCCTATCTTGATCCGATAAGCCCCGGAGCCCAAACATTCCAATGGCGCGACGAGGTTTCGCTGACCGCTTCTGTCGCTGATCACCAGTACCTTTCGTCTAATATTCAGAGAGGGCAAGGATTGGGAGAGAATGGTTTTCTATTGCTGATTCTATCGGATGGAGATACATGCAAGCAAATATCGCGTGTTTATGCAGACGATGGTTGGGCCATGAGGCCGCTCGCCAGGACCCGACATGGAGGCGAACATCTTGTTGCGCTCTGCCTCTGGCGTCCATGGCCAGAATCCCGCATATTCACTCTTGAAGAAGCAGAGTCAACCAACCAAGTTGCCCTCGAGACCATTGGACTCGAACCAGGTGACCGAGTGGTGGCAAAGAACCAGACATCTGGCAAGGGACGTAAAGGGCGGACGTGGGATTCACGAACCGGAGACCTAACGTCATCGTGGGTCCTCCCAACTATCGGACAAGTCATCGAAAAGCCCCATATCATTCAATTGCGTTCCGCACTTGCCGCCACTGACGCCGTTCAGCGGTGGACGGGTTCCACATCAATCGCATTTGATTCAGCGAATGCATGGCACAATTCCCTCGGCCTCAAATGGCCTAATGATTTGATGATCTTTGACAAGAAATATGGAGGCATCCTTCTTGAAGCACGCCAACAAGGATTAGAGTCCCGAATAGTATTAGGTATCGGAATCAACATCTCGCAAGCTCCTCAGCCATGGGGCTCATTGAGCGAACTCAATCCTTCGGGAGATGTAGAACAACTGACGCACCACATGACTGCCGCGATCGCACATTGGTTCGACAGAGGGCCTGCTGGCGCCCCACCTAGCGATGCTGAGACCCTAGGCATTGCACACCGTGCTATGAGCAGGTGGGGTGCAGAGAGGCAACAACCTCTGTCATTGAATCAAGATGGTTTATTGTTCGTACAAGAGCCGTGAAAAGAATCCGAGTTAGCTCGAGGCTTCTTCGTTGCCTTCACTTTGTTTTAACCAAGCACCCCATATGCCCGAGGGGACGGCAATCATCAGAGCAACAATCCAGACAGAAAATAGGCGCCCTTTCACAGAATATTTCACTTGTGCTTCACCTTCCAAACCCTGGAACTCTATGACCACTTTATGGCGGCCCTCGCCATCAGCCGCAATGCTGCCATCAAATCCTTGATCAGTTTGAGAGAGAGAGACCCGGCGAACTGACTCAGAGCTCCCCTGGGACTCCCCAATCAGGGATAATTCTACAGCAATGTCATCTGCAGAGCATTCCACCTCTACGAGGACAAGGTCACCTGCATCTAATCCCAATTCAACCAATTCCAAACGTTCCTCTGATGTAGTGACCGTACGAGGAGCCACGGTCAAGACAATCGCCGTTAGAATAAGCGATCCAGAAAGGAGGAGGAGGATTGCTGAGGGTTTCAAGACTGACGCACTACCTGCCCCGGCCATGGCGTGGCACCTCCGAATCAAGTATCAACATCTCGGCCACTGGTTTCTGACTGGAAAGGTTTCTAATCGCTTGACAGTGCACGGTGGTCAAGCCCTGTAGTGTAGGGGACCATCATCTCGGGTTTTGGACCCGGGGACGGCGGTTCGAATCCGCCCAGGGCTATTGGTCGTATATTGCCCTTAGAAGGATGAGATTCAAATCCACATGCGCGAAGTGAGTAAAGATGGGGACCGATGCAGGACGTTCATCCCTTTTCCCGGCGGCCCTGCTGTTGGCCGCACTGATACTCCCCACCTTGTCCGCCGCTGCTCTCGATACGGATGCCGATACTGTCGCAGACGCTTCGGATGACTGCCCATATGGACCAGGGCGAGCAAGTATTACCAGTTCAGGTTGCCCAGACGCTAATCAAAATGGAGTGGCAGACCGCGATGAAGAGCAGACATTCAATTTCAACGGTAGAGGAATTCTGGCTAGCGTATCAGGAAATATCTCGACGACAACCACTGCCTGGGCCGAGGACGACTCTTCTTTCGCAGTAGGATATGCAGACCGAGAAATCATTCTGTACGACTCAAGAGGCGTGATAATCAGGTCACTTGGAAGCACCTCGGCATCGCTGAATGCCATTGACTTCAGCCCCGATGGAACTGAATTGGTTGCTGCGCTAGGAAACGGAAAGATTGAGATCATCAATACCCTCACCGGTTCAAAATCGTCCCGCACCCTCGCCATTGGAGCGAGTATCTCAGATGTTGTCTTCTCCTCAGATGGGAAATTCATCTTTGCAGGGACAAATACAGGGAATCTACTCACGCATAACATCTCTGCTGCGAATCTGGGCACGACAATCACGCTCACTTCAGAAGTTCGCGACCTCGATTCTTCGATTGACGGGAGAGTACTGGCCGCAACCCACGGCTCAAGCATCTCAATCATCAACACGTCGTCAATGCAGTATATCCGGAACATTACTGCATTCTCAGGACAAATTGATCACGTTGAGATAAGTCCGGATGGGGGACGGCTCGCAGCGGTCAATGATAGCGAACAACTCTTTGTCTTCAATCTCTCAACTTCAACACTCATCGTGAATCGAAGCTCTTACCTGAATCAGGTGCAAAGCATTGCTTGGTCGCCTCACGGCAGCACTATTGCCGTGGCAGGTATCCCTGCGACTGAAGACGCACAAGGTAATGTCGTACGCCTGTATAACGTCGGCGAAAATTCCACTGGAGAGGCCATTGGCTCAGGCTGGGATCAGCATGCCACCTCCATCTCTTGGTCTAGTACCGGCTCATCACTGATTATCGGCCTTGCCAATGCTTCAACCCACTTGATGGTCGAGGAGAGAGGGTGGCTCACCTTGAGAGGGTTAGCCACCTTGCAAGACTCTACTACGACCATGATAGATGCCTGGGACGGCCTCATCGGACCATACGAGTACATCACTACTAGCGAGACCACCACGAGCAGTTTCTCCGAAAAGGACCTGACTGAATCGCTCTGCGAAGGAGAGACCGAAGTGGGCGTCATCCTTGGTCGACCTCATCAAGCCCACGTAGCTCTAGCTGCAAATTACTCCTCTGACGGGTGGTCCGAGTGCTATGACACTGATGAGGCCCTCATCACAGTACCTTTCGGCAGAGTTGGATTGTTCTTTGGAACTGGGAGCGGAACAAAGGCATCTCAGTGCATCACCAATCTGGCAGGACTGAGTACCGTACAGCTCAGATATACAATGACCAATGAAACGGTCACCGAATTCATCTCACCTACCGGATACCTGCCCCCCATTTCAAGGAAGATAGGGGCATCTGCAGGAGCATATGAGTGGTCTCCGTTCCCTGGACTTGATTCAGATGGGACCGCCGAATTTTCTGATTTCACTCAAGGAGTGACTACGAATTGCCCGGAAGCCCCCTCTACCGGACCAGGAATCGGCTTGCGCACCCCATACTCACACCTCATCATCGAACATGCTGCGAGAGAATTATTCCTATGCGAATCATGCAACATCACCCGCACTTTCCATCCCGATCTGTCGGGTTCTGTCTACCGTGGTGTTTCAGATGTCACAACATCACTTGCACTCGATGAAGCCATCGCCATGTCGGTGTATGAGGACCTGAATGTTTCTGGCGTTGACCTGGTGTCAGTCTTTGACAATGAAACTCATGGGGCCTCCGACTTGAAATCCCTGAATGCAACTGCAATTGTACCATCTGAAGAGGCTGTGGCCAATGGTACATATCCTCTAGCTGTTGACATAAATCTCCTGATACCGTATAGTTCGTTCGGGGCTCGCGCTGAACTCGCAATACACGCTCTTGATAACAATACCCAGAACCTTGTCGATGCCGCACATACAGCTGTCACAGGGATGCACGACGATCTGAGAATCCCGGCACATGACCGCCTCCCCAATGAATTCCAATCACTCTTGCCTGACGAGGATGGAGATGGAGTATGGGATGGCAAGGACCAGTGCAGCGGCACCAAGGAATCCACACCTCCGAACTCCAACGGCTGTGCCCTCGTACAGTTAGACTCAGATGCCGATGGATTCAACGATGCAGTCGATGGATGCCGATACCTTGCGGGGAATGCCACTGAGGGAGCTGGAGCTGGTTGCCCCGATTCTGATGGAGACGGGTATGCGAATCAGGATGCTGAAGGAACAATTCACGATTCGTTTCCAGACGATCCTAGTCAATGGAGTGACCAAGACGGTGACCAATATGGTGACAATCCCGCGGGGAATCAACCTGACGTGTGTATCAACACACCTGAAGCAGATGTACTCGCTGCTCGAATCTCGTCGATTGATAGGCTAGGCTGCACTGATAGCGACCGCGACGGATATTCGGACTCTGACGAATCCTGGTTCGCACACCCGGATGGACTTGGTGATGCCTTCCCTAACGAGCCCACGCAATGGTGGGATTGCGACGGAGACGGGTATGGGGACAATTGGGCGAATAGCAATCTGAATAGCAGTAGGTCAGGACTCACTTGTGCCTCCCCCAGTTATTCCCCCCAATCACTGGGAACGTGGATAGAAAATGCCCAACGTGTCGATTATTTCCCTCGCCTTAGGCATGCTGCCAATGATTCGGACAGCGATGGATGGGCAGATGATTGGATCGATGGCGAAGACCCAGGCACAATAACTAGTATTCGCCTTGACATGTGTCCCCACTCACCTGGCCAGAGCACAGCTGACAGAATAGGGTGTCCCGATTC
This sequence comes from Methanobacteriota archaeon, assembly GCA_002715545.1. The sequence goes on along the minus strand of PAZI01000012.1, from coordinate 3,519 downwards.
TGACGGTGACGGATACTCCGACCCAGATGCTAATTGGACATGGGAATCAGGTGCTGACAATTTCACAGACGAGGCAAGCCAGTGGTGGGACTGCGACGGCGATGGATTCGGCGACAACTACGACGATGAGATGTTGTATCCTGAACGATATGACCAGAGTTGTGACAGCAATCGAACCAACTTAGGAGTTCTGTTATCCGTAACCAACCTTTCAGACATCTGCCCACTCCTATGGGGTAATTCAACAGGAGGACATATGGGATGTCCCGACAGCGATGGCGACGGACTCCCGGATCCACTGAACTGTGGTGATGAATGCACCTGCCTCATCGGCGCCTGCAGTTGCGCGGAGCCGGGAGAAGATGCATTCCCGTGCGACCCAACCCGTGGAGGTGACATTGACGGAGATGGATTCGATGATGCGAGTGAAGATGACTGTCCAACGCTTGCAGGTAATTCGACTATCGACCGGCGTGGTTGTCCAGATACAGATGGCGATGGATACTCAGACCCCGACAGCATATTTCTTGAATCACCTATTGGTACTGCTGATGCATTCGAGAATGATTCGACACAGTGGTCCGACATTGATGGAGATGGGTTCGGGGATAACTACGAATTATTTGGAATGAATGTTAGCGGTGATCGTCCTGCAGGCATCTATCGACCAGATGCCAACAACTCGGACCACTGCCCCGAGATACCTGCCAATGAGGCATCACTCGACGGGTGTATCCGACTGGATACAGATGGAGATGGTTTCTGGGATGATGAGGACGAATGCCCTGCGACACCATCAATAGATATCGCACAAGTGAATGCAACTGGTTGTATCCCTACGAGCGTAGATCCTGATGATGGAAACACGACTTCAAACAACACTGGACTCAACACTAACGGCACAGGGAACGCTACTGGACATAACGACACTAATGTCACCAATTCCACGAATTCTTCCATCGATCCAGCGATACTCCAAGCCTGCTTGGATGACCCCCTATTAGCACTCACGCTGTATAACATACTCCCCCTGGAATGTGAAGAAATCATCGACGAAGCAGATGATGATGACGATGACGATGGTTGGAGCGATACCGATGAGATTGCTTGCTTGACCGATCCAAAACAAGCGAACGACACCCCCGTGGACCAAGATGGGGATGGGATCTGCGCTGCATTAGACCCTGATGATGCAGTTATTTCACGGTCTTCTGCATGGTATCAAAAGCCTGCAGCAATCATTGGACTAGGCTCTGCTGCCGGATGTATGCTTCTCGTCGTCCTAGTCGTCGTGCTCGGGCGCACAGGATTAGATGATGATGATGAATGGGATGACGACTTTGCACCTCACGAAGAGAAAGCTCAACGAGAGAAAGAAAAGTTAGAGCAGAAAATGGCTGAAATGCAGGAGAAGATGATGCAGATGCAGGGACAAGTTGCCCCGATTCCTGGGCAGATGGCAACGCCCATGACTCCAAGCCAAGGGAGCATCGGGGGCCAGCATATGGCAGACCCATATGGAGCCCCACCGCAAGGACCTGCCGACCCATATGCCGCACCACCTGCCTGGGGGCAGGACGAGTATAGCGGGTCTTATTCAGGAGACCAACAAGGAGCATATGGCGGGGGAGGATACGAGAATTACGGAGCTTGGCCCACTCCAGACATGGTTGGACAATATGACCAAGAAGGGTGGGAAATTCTTGAATATCCCCAAAACAGTGGTACGTGGTTTTATCGCGACCCAGTCTCAGGGGAATGGCACTCCTATAGTTAGACCATCATTTGATGTGGGGGCCATGATTGCGCCGACTATGATTGAACGCATAGCGGTAATCGGTAGCGGCCAGATGGGAAATGGCATTGCCCAGGTAGCAGCATGTTCGGGATTTGAAGTAGTCATGATTGACATAGACCAGACGTTCCTTGATCGTGGCTTGAAGACGATTGAGACATCCCTTTCCAAACTCGTTTCCAAAGAACGCATGACACAGAAGGACGCAGACGTGGCACGATCACTTATCGCAACTGCAACTCAGAAGAGTGCTTGCAGTGAATCAGATCTAGTCGTAGAGGCTATTCCAGAAGTTCCTGAACTCAAATACTCTACATTCAAGGAACTTGACGCAATCTGCCGGCCAGGTGCTATCTTGGCTTCGAATACAAGCAGCATCAGCATCACAAAGATTGCTGAACAGACTCAGCGCGGTGACAGAGTTATTGGAATGCATTTCATGAACCCAGTTCCAATCATGAAACTAGTAGAGATTATCAACGGAGTGAAGACTTCTGACGAGACAAATAACGCAGTCACAGAAGTTGCTGAAAAGATGGGGAAGACTCCACTGAACTGTAATGATTCACCCGGGTTCGTCTCCAATCGCATTCTTTGTCCAATGATCAATGAGGCAATCCTCACATTGCAAGAGGGTGTTGCTCAACCAGAAGCGATTGATGGCATCATGGAACTCGGGATGAACCACCCTATCGGACCCTTGGCACTTGCAGACCTGATTGGTAACGATACAGTCCTTCACATCATGAACGTCTTACACGAAGGTTTGGCCGATGACAAATACGCCCCTGCACCTCTCCTCATACAAATGGTCGAACAGGGGAAACTTGGTCGTAAATCAGGTGCGGGATTCTACGACTATGAGTCGTGAGGCCATGGGACGAATCACTCGTTCGGAGAAGGCGGTTAGAATCGTTGAGATTCTCAACGAACTGTATCCTGAGACACCCATACCTCTGGACCACTCTGACCCCTATACTCTACTTGTCGCAGTGATGCTATCTGCTCAAACGACAGACAACAAGGTGAATCAAGTCACGCCGCATCTCTTTGAAGTTGCTAATACTCCAGAGAAAATGGCAAACTTGCCTGTTGAGCATATCAGAGTGATCATCCGTGAAATTGGTCTTGCCCCTACCAAGGCGAAGAATCTGCAACTTATGGCTCAACAGATTCTCGATGCTGGCGGTGAAGTATACCCTGACTGGGAGTTTTTGGAATCACTGGCTGGCGTCGGACATAAGACCGCGAGCGTCGTTATGGCACAGGCCTTTGGTGTGCCAGCCTTCCCTGTTGATACACACATCCATCGGCTCGCAACGCGATGGGGGCTTTCAGATGGTTCAAATGTCACACGAACTGAACAGGACCTCAAGCGAACGTTCTCCCAAAGTGATTGGAACAGACTTCATCTCCAGATTATCTTCTTTGGGCGAGAGTATTGTCCTGCGCGGCGACATGACCTAGTGAAATGCCCGATCTGCTCATGGGCTGCAACGAAGAAACGCATCGCCCTAGAGAAACGCCTAGGTGGGGCTCCCAAGTGACCCAATCTTGATGACACAAGGGACACGTCCGATGCCATGTTCGCTCAAGTTGAATGGACTAAACCCACCCGCTGGCATCTTGATTTCAGTTCTGAAGAACGGACTTTAGTCGAGAGAGGCGGACTGATTGTATCCTTCTGTGCCTTCACCGCCTTGTGCGCTCAGATCTCTTTTCAA
>PAZI01000011.1 GCA_002715545.1 Methanobacteriota archaeon | reverse complement strand
TGGGTCTTGAAGATAAGCAACACCATCTGGACGCGTGATATTCATATGGCTGACCAACTCAATGATTGACGTTTCAACACCATCTACAACATACCTATCTGGGTCATACACTGAGACTTCGCCAGCATCTGGACGGCTGAATGTCACATTCTCAGGGTCATAGATGATTTTGTAATCAGCTATTGAGAGTGGTTGATCACCTTTCGAGGTGTTCATCAGATCTATCTCAATCGTCTTGATATCAACCCACCCGTTTGAATCCGAGCCATCCACGCATAACTCGTATGTATTCCCTGCGAAGAGGGTGGCCGGGTCATCTAAAATCTCATTACCATAAACATCGTACAGAGAAAATGAGTCTGCAGAAGGACGCGCTGCGTTCATGGCTTTGTAAGTGAGCAGATCGTTCGTGACACCGGGACCACCTGCATTTTCAATGATATCCGCCTCAGAAGTAAGTGGGTTACCGAAATCATCAACCCCCGTGAAATAGACTGAGATGACCGTCGTCCCACCTGGATCAGATGGGCGATCATCGAGTTCGGCGTGGAAGTACTTGATGGTGTCCGAAACCGACCCTATTCGAGTCATTGNGACCTCAGTATACTCTGCTTCCTGTGCTTGACCATCACGTGGACTGTCATCATCAATTCCAGACAGCCAGTAGTGCATCGTTACGGCGCCAAGAGTCTGTTTGATATCCCTGACGGTGGCATTGATCATCTGAGGCATTCCTGCACCCTCACGGTTTGGAGATAACCAGGTCGAGCCACCCAACGGAAGGAACGGCCACTGGAAACCAGTACCCGCAGAACCGAACCTGTAGGATAGGTTCGTGATTGTCGGCGAACTCTGGATGTTCGAGATGTTGACTTTGAAGTAGACTGAGGAGTTATCCTGAGGTAGTAATTGCGGGTCGGGTGTAATCTCAGCAGGTACATCCAACAGATCCCCACCGCTATAATCATCAATTCTAAGACGATAGACTGCTTCCTCAGATGAGGCAAGAGTAAGATTCCAAGTGAAATTTCCATGTGTCACTGTGCAGGTCGAAGTGGGTACATCTGGCATACATACATCTGCTACAATGTAAGATGAATCCGAGGGCACATACCGTTCCAGTGATAGATTGTACAATTTAGGATCNGGGGAGATGTCAAGGTTCTCTANACGNACCTGGCCAGATAACGTGAGTTCNGGAGTGGTCCTCACCTCTGTGAAATCAGTCTGACGGACTCCAGCAGTATTGTGAATCTCGAATTGGCTGAAGTAGGCATCATTCTCTACAGCATTTCCACCNTCAGGGTCGAATGTGTAGCCAACCGGTTTGCCTTCATATCTCGCACCGAGATTGGTGTCCACAATCGTTGAGCCATAGAATTGGACCACTGCTGTATCTTCCCAATTGGTGTTCACGCGGAATTTCCACGTGACCTTGAGTTGGCCTGCACCGAGTAAGGTAGCACTGCTGGAACCATCCAAGATGATGATATCGAGTGGATCCTCTTCAGTGAATGTATTCGTCTGCACATCATACTTGATGGCAGCATCACCTGTTTCAGATTCAAAGACAAGGCGAGCACCACTGATGCTGGAATCTGCCACTGCTGATAGGTGCGTNGTCTCCTGAGAATATATCTCACCGGTCGGATACAAACCGGTNTTGAATGAACGGAATCCCCANATNGAGTCNAGNCCTTCCACCGTAACAACTGTGAGATCCTCGAAGGAAGCTCCTCCTGCTGTACGGGTATAAACCAGAAGTGGGATCTCAGTATTCTGGCCAGTTGGAGGAGTAATTGACGCACCCTGATTTAATTCCCTGATAAGATTCGAGCGAGCGTCAGTAATGGCAGTAGTCCAGAAATAACGAACACTCATCTCTCCTAATTGTACTTCAGTCGAACCTGCTTGAGCATCTGTAGCATTCCGGATAATGAAATAATATTCATTCCAAGTGTCTCCATTATCATCGACGCGAGAGGCGGCGACATCTGGGTGAGTAGAGAGATTGTGAAGGGCGCGGCTGAAGCCAGACATCTTTGTATCCAACGATGGGTGGCTGGAGCCCCATTCATATCGGTAGTCAGTAACATGTTCCTCTACCACCGGTCCCGCAGAAGTCTTNGTGGCAAGCCAGAGGGAGAAATTACCAACTTCGTTCGCCAAAATTCCGATAACTGATTCCTCGATGATGGCACCGGCAGGGAGGATGAAATGGCCACCAACACCTTGTCCTGCTGTCGCACCACCACTCGCCACTGTGATGTTACGAAGTAGGCTGCCGCGGGAGACTCCATCCATGGTTGTTGTCAAATAGAACATCTGTTGGCGGCCAAAGGCCCCGAAGGCAGGGTCCATCATCGACCAATCCATATCACCATCTCCTCCAATATCAACGGCAAGTCCTTCAGGATAGAGTCCGAACTGCAGGTCGAAGGTAAACGACTCCACTGCACAGTCCGCACTCATGTTAGGGAAAGTGATGTTGAAGTCTAACGTATGCGTCTGATTAGGTAACTGATTGATCTGGTCGAGAGAAAGAGAAACTGACGTGTTATTCCCCGTACTGAGATTGACCCATGGGGGAGATGGGCAATCGTGTATGACAGACGGGTCGATACCAATCACTGGATGAGAAAAACGGTCTCCAAGAGCTGCACTCTCAAGGCCATGAACAGGGACCATCGGAGTGTATCGCAACCATGAACCGTTGATTGGTTTCCAGCGTTCACTGGCAATCGTCCCATCTTTGACGAATGTATTTTCATCATACGTAATGAAATCCTTCTGGGCAGAGTTGACAACNAGTGAATGGCCAATGTGNTAGGATTTGAGATACGGTGTTCGTAGGTTATTGGGGCCAGAGGACATCTCAATGGCCANCATAATGGATGGATGCTTGGAGGAATTGATATCCCACAATTCAATGATAGGAGGTCGCAAATCCTTGAGCTCAACACCGGCATCATCTGTGATGATCTCACGAGTGTATGTGTCAACGACACTGATGCTGACATCTCCAGTCACGGGTTCATAGATGTCGACGAATGCAACGCCAAAACCGGCGGATGCAGTAGACTGAGAGGTACTGAGGGCGGGGCTGAGCACTACGGCTGCATTGACTTTCTTGTCACCGAACTGAACGTTGTCCACATACCATCCCGGAAGGGAGTCATTTTCTAACGCACCTGATGGCTTGTTGTATTCCATCACAAAGCGGAATTTGACGTAACTTGAGTAGATGCCATTCTCCTCGAGGTTATACTTCACGTCAGCCCACCCAGAGCCCCCCCCAGATGCCGCCTGACTGCGACCAGTCAGAACCTTGTCACCAAGCGCAGGGGCGCCTTCAGGATCCTCAGGTGCTCCGGGGCCGTCGCAATCATTGTTGCTGATGTAATCTTGTTGCGTCGAGGTCCAGACCTCGGAGTTGGTCGGTGTCGAACCATTGAGAGTCATTGCAGTCCATTGGATNCGATCCTCATCGAACTCCTCGAGAGTGTTTGCAGCGGCCACCTGAACATAAGCGCAGTCAATTGGTCCATTCGCCACTTCGGCAAGACCATGCCAGGACTTGAAGGTCAACACTGGATTGGAGTTAGCGTATTCGTAAATTGGTGATTCAATCAGATACTCCCATTCATTTGTATACCCGTCATCGAGATAGAAGTAATCGTCGAAGTTCGTACCCCAGCAAGTATTGCTATCTCCCCCTAAACATCCATCAGCTATGGGACCGAATGCATAACCATTCACTTGGAAGCCATTTTCGTATTTCTCCATGGATGGTGTCCCGTCAGCCTTACGGAAATCAGAGGTNCTGTTCAGATNGAAATCANNGCCATCCTTCAACTCAGATGTATTGGTCGTCGACTTGAACCCACCATCATCTCCNTCGAAATCACTTCCATTACCNNCTGANAANAATGCNAGATAAGGGTCNGTGACAGTCATNTGAGAGCCTTTCGTTTCATCTGANAGAGCTGTGTCCGANCCATCGCCAACGAAACTCGCATAGATNTCAGCATAATCNTCCCANGGGTTTGCNGTGCCCGGNGNNGGATANACGATACTGCCGGAAGANANGCTAGGTTCNACNGAGATGTTGAGNGAGGCTTGAACAATGGAGTGAGCTGCAGGGATGCTGATCTTCACAGAATCACCATCATAGAGCAGGCCACTGTCAGTACGGATGTTAGTCTGTGTCCCGAATGAGGCAGAATCCGAGCCATTGGTGAACATCTGAATGGTATCTGCTGCAGCCACCGGAAGGAAGAGCATCAACAAGATGAGGCTCGCGGTACGGCGGATGGGGCGACGGGTCATGCTCAATGCTCCGAGGCCAGCGTTGTATAAAACTGCAAGGAATCCGCGTACACTGAAGGTTTCATCGGGTTCATACGTGTGCTGCTGGTGGCCACGTTGTGTCCGAGCCCTACTCAACCGAACCCGTGACATTGATGGAAGAGGTCCTGCCCCCTGACACGAATGCCTATGGAACACTTTTCGGCGGCCGCCTGCTCTCTATGATGGACAAGGCCGCAGGAATCGTGGCCTCAAAATTCGCCCGCCGTGAATTTGTGACTGTATCTATNGATACACTGACCTTCGAACTACCGGCTCGTCTAGGCGATCTTGTTGAGATTGAAGCGAAAGTGGTGTTCACATCCACACACTCTGCTGGATGCTTGGTCACTGCTACACGTATGACGAAGGCAGACTGGAATGAAGAAAGAATCTGCCGCGGTTACTTCTTCATGGTTGCCATTGACAGCCAAGGACGACCAATTCCAATTCCGCAACTGACCCCAGAGAACGAACAACAACAACAACTCTGGGATGAAGCGGAGTCAATTCGAAGCGACTTGCTCTCTAGAACGGGATAAATGCCGNCATCTAATGGCTCAGCTGTTCCAATCCATAGGAAACATTGTGATATCTGGAGTTCTGCCCTCACTCTCATATACTCAAAGCATCCATCAACTCGCTGGGATGCACGTGGACGAGCCGAGCACTGCTCGGCCGAGTCCGGCCTTCAGGGACGGGCTTCGGCTGGGAGGACATTCAGGAGAGGTCAACCTAGTACTGACCGATGGGCTGCTGAGCCTTCGTTCAAATACCAAGACATTGATTTCAATGGGCTTATCTGAAATTGATTCAATACGGCAACGCTCAATCTGGATGATTCCTGGCTGGGTGACTCTGGTCTGGGGCGGATTAGCATTCTTCGCTCTCCGCGTGTTGACACTCAGNCCAGCGATTCCCGTGGCTATGGTCGCTGGCATAGGGGTCCTCGCATGGATTACNATGCGTCGCCCATCCCTATTGATTGACACCAATAGAGGTGAGAGACTGACATTGCATGGTTCTGAGGCGGATCTCACATGGACTAGTCTCGTCCTCTTGAGAATGCAAGGAGGGAATGACATGAAGAGAGCTATCAAGGAGGTAGATGCGATTCTGTCCCCACCTGAGCCAATCAATGAGTCAACTACGAATCCTTCTCACGTCGAACCGGCTCCATTGTTGGACACCATTGACGTATCCAATATAGGTGAGACTATTGGCCAAGGCGTAGCAGCAACTGCCCAATCAGATGAAGAGGAATCTAGGAGGGATGTGCCATTGGGTCCAATATCCGACGGTGCTGGTCTGAGAGCTCTGAGAGCGCTTCAAACATCCACCCCTGCAAAATCTGTTTCAAGTGAGACTCTCGGCGATGAGAGTGATGGTGATTTTGGAGTACTAGGTCCATGGTTCGATACTGATTTCGATGCCACACTCTTCGACGTACCCATCCCTGAGCCATCGAGAGCATTGGATGATTCAAGACAGAACCTCGCTTCTCCTTCACAATCGTCCACATCAACTGAGGCAACGATGACCGGTGTCTTAGAAGCAACCATGATTCAAGAGAACCATGAGGTTCAAGACAGCGTTTCACAGGATGTCCCTGCACCCGTCCTTGGCCTAGTGCGTTCAGCAAGGAAAGTCAGGTCAAAAAAGACAGTCGAGGAAGATGAGGTTGCAAGTACAATCGAAGTCGAAAAACAAGAAGTAAACAACGCCCTCCACCCTGCTTTGGTTGATCGACCGAATCTTGCAGCCATGATTGGCCGATTCAATGGTGAGCAGAGATATCGACGAATAGGCAATAGCCGCTCTAGGGATTCTTCAGATATGTTATCGATCGCATCAAGGAGCCTCGACCACGTTCTTCAACGCATGGATAGAGGGGCAAGATTCGTGCCTGAGAGTTATGCTGAAGTCTATCAGGACTCAGGAGGACACCCTTTGGATGTCGAACCTGAGTCACAATTCACGAGTTCCCAGCTAATGAGGCTCCGCGCAAATCAAGATGCTGCAATGTCTGATGCAGGATCATTCCAACGTCTTGTCTCAAGTGTCAGCGATGCATCTGCCAAAGAGCAGACATTGGCCCTTGAGAAGACGTCCCGGGCAACGAGTAAGGGGTTGAGAACATTCGGGGAAGAACCTGTCAAGGCTGAAGCAAAGAAGGGCGTGCTTGGACTACGCAGAATCGGCTAGGATTGCAATAAATCCGGGTGCTCCTCCAAATAATGTATCGTCACATCACCTTCTAGGAAATCAGGTTCTGCAAGAATCCGACGATGAAGAGGTAACAGGGTACGAACACCAGATATCTCAATCTCATCCAAAGCTGATCGAGTTCGGCGAATGGCATGATCACGGTCTGAACCATGAATAATCAATTTCCCTAACAACGAGTCAAATGCCTCAGGCATCTCATACCCGGGATGAGCATGGGTATCAACCCGCACACCTGGGCCACTCGGCATGGTCCAATCCCAGACTTTGCCAGGACTTGGGTGGAATGTGTTCGGATCCTCTGCATTGATTCGCAATTGAATGGCGTGGCCAGTGATGATGACATCTTCTTGCGACATGGGCAAAACGGAGCCCTCTGCAACTTGAATGCCTAACTCAACCAAATCGACACCTGTAATCATCTCAGTGACCGTATGCTCAACCTGGACTCTCGGATTCACCTCAAGGAAGGCGAATGAACCGTCTGCACCGCGAAGAAATTCGAATGTGGCAAGACCACTGTACCCTACTGATTCGGCACCACGACAGACTGAATCGCCTATTCTTGATCTTTCTTCCTCATTCAGCCAAGGACCTTCCTCGAGGACCTTCTGGTGACGACGCTGAATCGAACAAAAACGCTCACCAAAATGAATCGCATTAGTCCCATCACAGAGCACTTGAAATTCGATGTGCTGACCACGTTCAATGAATTTCTCTACGAATACCCGGCCATCGCCGAAAGCGGAGGCCGCTCTTGATGTGCAAGAACGAACGGCATCCTTGAACTCATCAGGGTTTTGCACGACTTGCATGCCTATACCTCCTCCCCCTGCCGCTGCCTTGACAATCACGGGGAAGCCAATGCTGCTAGCAAGTTCAAACGCAGCATCCTCATCATCAATCGGTTCGCTAGAACCTGATGCGGTTGGAAGACCGGCCTCGCCCATTAGACGACGGGCCTCGATCTTATCACCGAGAACTCGAAGAACTTCAGGAGATGGCCCGATGAAGGAAATCCCTTCTTCGTTCAGACGTTCAGCAAAAGTTGGATTCTCAGATAGGAATCCATACCCGGGATGGACGGCATCGACGTCAAGGTCCACTGCCACCTGAACAATTTGCTCGATGTCAAGGTAGGCGGCAACGGGAGTAGGGCCGTGGATCTCCACTGCGCTATCACTAAGATGAACTGCTCGAGAGAGGCGGTCCTCAGCGGCATGCACAATGCAAACTTCACACCCCCGAGTTCTCAGCGTGCGAAGGATGCGCAGGGCAATCTCACCCCTATTGGCAATCAGGACACGGCGGAAGCCCATGACTACTCTGAAGGCTCTAGAGTCTATGAGCCGAGCGGTGAAACAACTCAGTAGACATCGCGCAGGTAGCGTTTCTCTTCGCGCATCAATTTAGTCTCAATGTAGTGCTTCGCATCCTCAGATGTCATCCCCCCGTGCTCTTTGGCGATATCTATGAGTGCTTGATGAACGTCCTTAGCCATCCTGCTCTTGTCACCACAAACGTAGAACACAGCACCTGAGGAAAGCCAGGACTAAAGTTCCGACCCATGTTCCATCATCCTATGCTGAACGTAGATCTTCTCTTCTTGGTCGCGAGAGAACGCAGTTGTCATCTGAGTAATCAGACCGGATTCAATCCATCCTTCAATCTGCTCTCGGTAGTAATAGTGATCAGATTCAGTCCAATCACCAAAAATGAGCCAGTTCCTTCCAGTTGCTCCATCGCATTCACGCTGCTCCAAGAAAGCTCGGAAGGGCGCAATCCCTGTTCCAGGTCCAACCATGATGATGTCCGTAGAGGGATCTTCAGGGAGGACAAACGACTTCGTCGTAGACAAAAATACAGGTACGTCAGGGGTGTCTTTGGCTACCGTCTCAGCCATCCATCCTGAACACAAACCCATTCGATCACGATCGTGGTGATGGTACCTTACTACCGCCACAGTCAGATGTACCTCTCCAAGATGGGCGTCCGGCGAAGAAGAAATCGAATAGAGACGGGGTTTTAGACGGTCCATTGTATCGACAAGATCCTGAGGGGTGCCAGGATATTCGCCTATTTCGCTAACTAAGTCGATATAATCCCGAGACCAGATATACTCCTCCGTGGCTTCAGCGTCGTTTCCGATGCCAGCTATTCTCGACAAGGGATCTTGGTCCTCAGAGGAAAAATCAGATGAGGACATTGTTCCATTATCATCCACCGACCAAGTCTCAGTCACCTCATTAGAATCAAGGGAACGGCGCTCGCGTCGTACGAGAACCAGCCTGCTAGAGCTGGGCTTATGAGAACTAGATATTGCGGCCATCACCTTCTTGTTCAAACGATGGACCTCAACATCCTCAATCAATGCAGTCCTGAGATCACGCTCTCCTTTCTGAGTGGTCACCGTATCCTTGGGAGACCAACCCAGCATACTAATCAGTTCATCCACCAATTCAGGAGGATTTGTTGGAATTACGCCAAGGGCGTCCCCCGCTTTGTACTCGATACCACTGCCGGTAAGATTGATGGAGAGGTGAATCGTTTCCTTTGTTGAGTTCGAACCATTGAGAGCATACCGCTCAGAGAGGCTGGCCATGAATGGGTTCTTGTTCGACCACTTCATGTCATCACCGGACCGCCGAGCAGCCTCGCGCTTATCAATCGGCTGCAAAGTAGGTACATTGTGGCGGACTTCACACTGCGGTTGATTGGGACTGGAAACGCCTTCGTGCCTGATGGCCGATTGCATTCCAACCTCATCATCGATGACAGCATCCTTATTGATGCACCACCAACCACTCTTGTTGCATTGAGAAATGCAGGGATTTCACCTGCCGCCATCAATCACCTACTCATCACGCACTGGCATGGAGACCATATCTTTGGTTTCCCCTTCTTGATGTTAGAACGGCGATTCATTTCAGACCCGGATGCAGAGAGGAGCCTTCACGTCCACACCCGCAGGGGGGGTTCAGGTCTGCTCGGACAACTCTGCCATCTCGCTTTCCCAGGAAATGTCGAACACATGCTTGACGGTAGAGTAACATGGCATGACGAGGACGAAGGCGTGGTCGGCAATGACGGGAGGTGGAAGTACATACGCTTTGAAGTGAAGCACGAGCCCCTTGTCTTTCCCTACGGTTACAGACTTGAACACAAAACTGGATTCACACTTTGTCACTTCGGTGATACCGGCCCCTGTAGTGCTGTGAGTGAGCACGCAGCCACAAGTGATCTGGTGATTCTTGAGGCAGGAGTGCCAGACGGCGTGCATGGCAGTGGTCACCACACCCCATCTGACGTCATCTCGCTCGCAGTTGAATCTCCTTCAACGCAATTCATCCTGACCCATTGTTTCTGGTCGGCTGAAGGCGATGATGAGCGTGTGCCAGTCTTTCCAGAAAACGTCATTGTAGCGCAAGATGGCTGGTCCTTCAAATAGGCCAGAATCAGGCCATCTGGCACTTCACAGAATAGGATTATATCCACCTTCTACCGGATGCCCCCATTCTTGTGTGAGTGAAGGGGGGCGGGCGGACATGGAAAAGAACATCTTTGAATCGATGATGGTCGAATCCAGCCTATTTCTTGACAAATCGAGACTACATCATACCTATGTTCCCGAAAAATTGCCACATCGCGACAAAGAAATTTCTACGATTGCCCATAACCTCGTTGAAGCCCTGCATGGGCAGATTCCCTCTAACATGATTCTCTATGGGGTGACCGGTGCGGGAAAAACTGCGGTAACCTCATTTGTGCTGACACATCTTCAAGAAAAGGGCGACAATATCGATGCCAAGGTCGGGACATACGTCATCAATTGCCGGAACATCGATACTAATTATCGAGTTTTGGCGCTTCTTGGAAATGAACTCATTGACGACGAGGATGAAAAGATTCCATTCACGGGGTGGCCAACGGACAGGGTGTTCGACGTTCTGATGCGAAGAATGGAAGACGAAGGAGGAGTGCATGTTGTTGTTCTCGACGAGATAGATTATCTCATCAAGAAATCAGGGGATGACCTCCTCTACAACCTCACAAGTCTGAATGGAATGTTGCGCAATGCAAGACTCAGCGTGATTGGAATCACTAATGACCTGACCTTCACCGAATATCTCGATGCGCGAGTCAGAAGCCGATTAGGCCAGGAAGACCTCGTATTCTCACCATATACTGCGAGCCAGTTACAAGATATCCTCAACCAACGAGTGGACGCACTCGTGCCTGGCTCGGTATCTGATGGTGTTGTCAATCTATGTGCTGCAATGGCAGCCAGAGAACATGGTGACGCACGACGAGCACTCGATTTGCTTCGCGCATCTGCTGAAGAAGCACATCGCGTAGGAGAAGAGAAAATCACCCCCCATCATGTGAGATTGGCTAATAACAGGCTTGAGAGAGATCAGATGACACTCGTCATAGGCGATCTGCCACTGCATCAGAAGTTAGTCCTCTTTGCCATCTATGCACATCATCGTAGAGGAGTCAAGCGTATCACTACCGGTGAAGTGTATCAGGTCTACAAGCAAGCTTGCCGACATAGCAATTCATTGCCTCTGACCGCGCGTCGAATCACTGATCTTATCTCCACCCTCGATATGCTGGGCATGATTACCGCGCAGACCGTATCAAGGGGGCGCTATGGGCGTTCCAAAGAAATCGCTCTCTCCATACCATCATCAATCGATATCGAGCAAATCATGGTCGAGGCGGAAGCGATGATGCAAAATGTCGTTAATGCAACGTATTCCATCCAGAGCACCCTCATATGAGAACGGTACGGAAGCATTTACATCACGGCCTCACACGCATCGCCCGATGGAGCAGGATGTGCAGGGCGGAAGCCTCAGGCCAAGCGTCGGCTTTGCCTCTATCCTGATCTTTCTTGGAATGTGGCTGACCACACTCGGAATCATTGATGTCATCTGGGGGGCCGTCGCCAATGGGTTGCATGCCAATTTCATCGGCATGATTACGATGGGTACGATTGGCGAATCTGGCGAATATCTCAATCAGGCTGATCGTCTCGGCCAGGCCCTGATGATTGGCATGGGAGTGGGGCTCATGTTCATTGGAGGAATCTCAATCAGATCGCAATTTGAGGGTGGAGTTATTGGATGGGTGCGAAGTCTGTTGTTCAGCACGCTATGGGCTTCACTCCTCTCAATAGATGAAGAAAGGGGAGCAGCAGGAATGCTTGCCGCATGGTTGATTATCGGGGGTCTCTGTTTCCAAATAATCTGGAATCTCCTCAACTGGACATGGATCGATCCAGGAGTATACGCAGTTTCAGCACCTATGATTCTGTTTGGTTGTGCCTTAGCCGCCTTTACTTCAGTGGAGCGCGATGAGGAGGATGGCGAGAAGGGTGCCTCAGTCTGAGGCAGGGGTTCTCTTGGTTAACGTATCAAGGAGTCCACGTGCACCTCCCCACCATAATGCAAGACTCCACAACCGCATGATGCCAAAACCAACAACACGATCACGGAATCGTACACTGGCTGGAGAATTTTGAACCGGTAATGTTGATGAAGAGAGTGTGAGCCATCGCTCAATGAGAAGTAAGATTCCAAACAGAATCCATGCATTCGGTTGAGAAATATGACCTGAAATTAGAATGGCAAAGAGTGAGGCAACCAGAACTATTGTGAGAGGAAATATCCACACAATCTTCGCGGAACTACCTGTGAAATCTAATTTTTTTTCTTGACGTCGAATTATCCCCCGATGGTTGCGCAGAATTCGGAAATGTCCGCGCGCATCACGTGCTCGTTTGCGCAGAAAGACACCTAAGTCACCTTCTGCAACGTGGTGAACAACTGCCTTTGGTACATAGTGAATCACATGCCCTGCCTCAATCAAGCGCAATGATAATTCAAGGTCTTCAGCATGATACCACCAATCCTCGAACCCCCCCACCTCAAGCGCTATTGATCTGCGGTACATCGAACATGGACCGTTAGCAAGAGTCGTTACAAGAGTACGATTGGCATACTTCCGCTCAATGTCGGTGGCTCTCAGGCGAGAAGTTGTTGTGTCGCCAAGAGAGAAACGTGTTTGTCCAGTCACGGCCGCAACCTGTTCGGGAACATTAGTCAAGGCATCATGCAGTACACTAATCCAATCTGGTTCAGGGCGACAATCAATGTCTGTAGTCGCAACAAATGGATATCGGGCTTCACAGAAAGCAAGCATGCGAGAAGCTGAAAGTCCAAGATCATTGACGGCAATGATTCGGAATTCTAAATCCTCTCCAAAGAGGTGCTTGTGCCGATTTTCCCAGTCCTCAAGGCACTTCAGCGTGCCATCAGTGCTTGAATCCTCGACCACGATTATCTCCAACGGACGATGAGTCTGTTCAATTAGAGATATCAGACATTCCTCCACAAAGTAAGCTCCATTTTTGACACCAAGTGTCACTGTAACCGTCATTGGAATCCCTCGGCAATCATTCGGCACCAAATTCTGCGTGCACTGGATTTCGATGATTCATCCACTCGCCGCTGAACAATTCCTTGATCTGGCTGCCCATAAATGAGAACAAAACCCAATGGAGCAAGTAGAATCAAAGGAATGGGAGTAAGATCCTCCTCACCATCAACGATGAGCAGCACAGACCCTGTTTGGTTCAGAGCCTCCCGACATGCTTCAATCAGTTCAGACGTGACCGTTGAGGCTGGGTTACGGCAATGAATCACAGAGTCGAACACGGCCACCAAATCGTCAATCAGAGCGCCTTCTTGCGTACGTTGTGTGTGGCCATCAATGACTCCAATCCTAGGTAGAATACCTGAAAGTACTGCTGTCTGGGTGACTATATCGCCCACACACACTAGCACATCACTGACCACGCCCTGAGTAGCCGCAATGAAAGCCACAGAGGGATCATCTGAGGGACCTTTGAACAGTGTTCCAAATGGTCGCTTGAGATCTTCCATCACATCAGCACCAAGAAGGCGGGACTCTATGCCCGGCAACCACAAACCACCATCTCGGTCCACTTTTCCACTTCGAATTCGGGATGATGACAGCACCTCACCGGATTCGTCAATGAAGTGAGGGACGACAACAATATCCAACACTGGGAGATTATGTTGAACACGGTGCTGATTGATTCTGTCGCACGTAGAGCGAGTCTCAGCGGTGCATACAATTCGGTCGATGTCGTCACGACCTTCAGCACCGCCGAATTCATCTGCCAGCCTATGCAAGGAACAACTCGTATTCAATGTCTCAACGAAGCCTTCTATCTCTCCGACTCGATCAACAAATGAAAGAACATCAGGCCCTTTGTCCAGAATCATTTCGTCTTCAGTCACCCAAATCTCAAGGTGACCCGTTCCTTCCGAGGCCTTCTCGATCAGCAGCTTATGACCAGCATGTAATCTGTCGAAAGTGCCACCTATGACAGTACGTTTTGAAGTCACTCTCAATCACTCCAAAAAGGGATGTACCCCACTGCGAACGTTGCACTTCATCGCTTTAGCTCCAGCATCTGACCCTGCAGCGGGTTGCAGGCCAATGGGGTTGTCCCGTCCATCATCGCTTGCTCCAGCGGGGACCCATTCATCGGCGGGAGAATGCATTGCATCGATGATCACCTGTTCACACCGACCTTCGAGCATCCCTGTGACCCGGGATGGTGGTGCAGGTCATCCTTTCGTCGCAGCACTGTTGCACCGGGCGTGTGACCATGAAGTACCGAATATTTCATCGATTCGACCCCGTCAACCTTCGTAACAATCTCTCATTAATCGAAGCATCACCAAAATGATCCAATGAGAAGTCTTCAGAATCATCTCTGAGCAGGGCACTTACATCGAGATGCGTGCGGCCTATTTGAAACGAGGTAGGGGATGACACGGCATCCAATGCATCAAGTAGCCCTTCATTGAGTGATTCCGTAAGGGTGTTGACCCAATTTCCAAGAGACTCGAACGTCACAGCATCTACACCGGGATGTTGGCGCTCAGGACGAAGTGGAAGGCCACATTTCTCGCCCTTAAGCCAAAGTAAGCTCGAAGGCCAAGAGACTACGTCAAGGGTAAACATAGTGTCTTGGCGATGATCGACCCAGTGCCTAAACCACTCATGCATCTCAAACGCCCACCAATGTGGGGGGAGTAGAGCAATCCCCCCCATGCATTCCTCGGGCATAGGAACTCTGGATACATCAATCAAATCTAACATATCGAGAAAGCCTCTAGTGAGAGGACCTTGATTGTTCATCCTCATGCGTTGTAGAACAAGGCCGATGTCTTCCTCCCCAGGTTTTTGTTTCTCAAGGGATTCAAGCACCTCTACGAATCTCACTTCCGGTTCATTGAGCCAAGCGTCCAATGAACGGTGCCACAACTCTCGCCCACAGTACTGCTCAAGATATGACCAATTCGAGAGAATGAGGGCTGCTGCCCGTGAAGCAATCTTGTCGTCGAATCGGTGAAGGGCCTCTTCAACATGAGCAAGAGGTGCTATGTCATCCTCCAGCGATCTGATCCAACGACGTTCCAGTAATCTACCGAATTTGCCACTTCCAGAATGAATCGCTGCTTCGGCCAACACAATCTGATCAATGCTATTGATATCTAACAGATTGTGCCATACTTCTGGAAGCGAATGCGCTATTCGCACCCATCGATCGGCTCTCATCTCAGAGCTTGATGCAATCCATGATGCTAGGGGGTCTATGGATTCATTCCGATTCGCCCAAGCATCGTCCTGCAGGTGTTCAGTGAAGGCAATTCTCTGAAGGTGCGTGGGGGGGTGCATTGAGAAATAATGTAGATTTTGTAGCAACTTTTCATCGATACCAAAAGGATTCCAATGGAACGTAGAGGAATGATCCAAGGTAGACGAGGAATTGATTTCAATAGGTACTGGGTACAGAAGATTCCCAGATGAGAGAGCCAAATCTCCACCCTCATATTCAGAAATTGTTAGCACGTCGACGTCATGACAATCCATTTCCTTCATACTCAAGAGAAGACGAACGGGAGATTGTCCTACGAGCATATCAACACTTGGAGATAGGTGCTCAAGATGAACAACGCATCTTCGCTGGCTGGTGTCAGCATGAGCCAAACAAGCGCGTAACGCCTCGGTGGTCCTGACATGTATTTTTTCAGGCAAAGAAATGTCATCTGCCCACCTCACCTCGCCAAATGCATCACTGACACCACTCAGCCAGCGGCGAAGGCGACGCCTTGTTGTGGGGTCACTCTTCGGAAGATCTCCTGAAAGGATGGATTCCAACTCGCCATCTGATATGGCATCAAGTCCACTGCTCCTAGGAAACCGAAGAGGCCACCATTGTCTCAAAAGAGAAACTGGTAGGTGTTGTCTCTGTTGATTAGGTCCATCGGTAATTTGCAGAGCTCCATCTCCTGCAATGGCGAGCAGCCCATGTTGGCGAAGAGGTTTGATTGAACCAATTGCGGTAACCGGTCGGCTCGGACGGATAATGACTTGTTCAGATGATGTTGAAAGAGTCCAATCTCCGTGACTGAGCCCTGGAGCTATCATCCTAGCAGACGTTATAGATGTCTGGAAGTACTGAAACGGGTGTTCAAGATCAAAACTCCCTTCATTCAACCGGGCGATTCCTAACCGAACAACTGGCCATTGGTCAAATCTTCCAAGTAGAGAGTTTTCGGGCGATGGTGCTGACTCCCCTGAATCGATGCTCCACCATTGCTCCTCCTGACTGGCATCCTCCAGCCAATATGGTTCACCCCCCACCCCTTCATTTCCTTTGGAAAATTTTGAGGGGGAGAATGCAACGAGTCGTTGTCCGAAAGGGACGAACCAAGCAAGTCTGAGCCAGCGTCCAAAACGCTCCAGAATCACGAAGTCAGCATCAATAGGACGTGGATGATGATCCATCAGAGTACGAAGTCGGAAGAGAGCATCGTTACGAAGTTCATCTTCGCCTAAAGGGAGAATATGCTGATGTGCCCCTCTTTCGCCATCACGTCCATCGCCCCTCACAAGACCAGCTGATCGCATCCTGCTCAGTGCCCGGGATGTATGGGAAAGGGGTAGAGCAGTATCTTGGGAGATTTGAGTCACAGTTTTGGGAGCATGTGATAACACTGAGAGGATTCTTCGCGTATGCTCTGAGCGTAAAGACACTAAGGGATAGTGAATTGTTTCACATACTTACACATTATGGTCATTTTCCCAAACATATCCCCCACAAGTTCAATCAGTGGCCCAAGCAATTAGTCTTCAAATGCAATAATTTCAGTGATTGAAGGAACATTGATAGGTGCGTGTTGACACGTCTCGCGGAACACAGAGGGAGGTTGAGCGGGATGAAGACTGTACGTATCCGACAGAAGATTAAGGCGTTCTTGGCTGAGAAGCCACGCAACACTGCTGAAATATTAGAGCACATCAACAGCACAATGCGACATGGAACAACGAGTCAACAGCTCGGCAACGTGCTATCCAAAGACAAAGACATCCTCAAAGTGGGTTACATCAAGCGGAGCGGAATCCTCTCAGGCGGTTATGAAATCTGCGAATGGGCCACGCGCGATTGGGTCAGTATGAATCTCCCCGAGTGGAAAGACGGAGATCCAGTATTCCTCAACAAAAGTGGCTGATCATAGACGCATTCTGCCCGTTACTCTCCATTGAATATGGATAGAGCTTCCTCGACAGAAGATTCTTGGCAAATAATCGCATGACATGCCGCCGTCATTCGTACGCCATCATCAGTAGACTTCTGGTGTATGTTCCGCCCGGTCGCAGCACCCCTAGCCCCCGAAATGTTGATCTGTTCCCACAACCGTTCTAGGAACTCACGGGGAGGGAGGCTGCCACCTCCTGAACAAATGAGGCCAGTTCGTCCCGCTGCCTCTACAGCAACACCTAGGCTCTCAGGTGCAGTCATGTCCTCAAACGGAGTAGGATAGTTCACCTTAGTGAAGTCGGCCCCTATGCATAGTGCTACGCCTGCTGCGCCACTGATTAATTGAGGATCTTTCTCATCAGGCACTGCCTTGCCCCGTGGATAAATCCAGGTCACCGCAATCAAGCCATTTTCATGCGCTTGCCGTATCAGAGTTGCCGCTTCTGACAACATCTGATGCTCGTATTCACTGCCAAGATATATGGTATACCCTATACCTACCACATTGACACCATTGTTGATCAATGAAAATACATCATCAATATCCCACATGGCCATACTGACTGGGTCTCTCTGGTCGGTCTTGACCAAATGGCTCTTTGAGTTCAACTTGACCAGATATGGGACCTCCGGAGCATCTGCGGCATAGTGGGCTATGAGCCCAAGTTGACCTGCTAACACACCAAGAGTACCTTCTTGGTGGGCACGGGCTCCTATCTCAAACAGATGAGCAGGGTCATTAGAAGTTCGAGGGATATCCCCTTGAACACCATAGAAGTCATCGTTGAGATGCTCAATCTTCTGGTCACAAGCAAAGAGGTTCATTCGCCCAGTATTACACGTCGCCGCGGCCATATTTCTCAGATACCTATCGCGATGTTCATCCGGGACGTCTGCAGGAACGACGATATCGTCCATGCAAAGGGGCGGGACTTTGATGGGTTTCAATCCATCGCAAAAGGTTGCTCCATTCAGACGCGTGGATGGAAAGTAGAAAGATGGCGCTCACTGCCATCTGCAGTAGCAAGAACTTCACTGTGTGTCATGTACCCCTCATCTGATGAAGATACACCTGGAAGGTAGCCCTCACAAACTCCAGTAGCTACGAAGATTGCATCATCGCCCGTGCAAAGGTCATTTTTGTCCCACACCTTACCGAGGTCCACATCTGGAAGCATTGACGATGCTCT
Source organism: Methanobacteriota archaeon (assembly GCA_002715545.1). The sequence continues at coordinate 35,369 of PAZI01000011.1, read as the reverse complement.
CTCTCGATCTGCATCGTCTCTGAACGTGAGGCGGCCTTCAAACACACCATCAAGAGCGATTGAGGCTACTGCACTGATAACACCCTCCGGAGCGGCGCCGATGCCCAACAATAAGTCAGTCTCATCTCCGCGGACTGCCTCAATCGCCGCGCTTATGTCACCATCATCAATCAATGTCAGACTAACACCACAATCCCTGAGTTCTCCAATCAAGTCAGAGTGTCGTGGCCGATTGAGAACGGTCACACGCACTTCATGCATAGGGACATTCAACACGTCCGCTGCTGATTCGACATTTGCAGAAGGACTTGCATCGAGTGATACCTCACCACTCAATAGGGATGATGATGCGAGTTTATCCATATACGTATCAGGAGCATGCAATAATGTATCACGAGGGGCGGCTGCAAGAACGGCAATGGAATTGGGCCGATTGAGTGCGCAGTTGTTTGTGCATTCTAGTGGATCAACTGCAATATCAACACCAAAAGCCGACTCCTTTCCCACAAAGGCACCGAGTTTTTCACCAATCCAGAGCATAGGGGCTTCATCTCGTTCACCTTCTCCAATGGCAATTCTTCCATCCATTGGAAGGTCGTTGAGGGCCGAACGCATTGCTTCAACGGCTGCGCCGTCAGCAGCCTTTCCGTCTCCCTTCCCACGCCACGAGGACGCTGCTATGGCTGCAGCTTCGGTGGCCCGGACGAACCCTTCCCACATCTCAAGGACACTGTTCATGAATCATGACCTACAATAGGGCACATGAATTCAGCGTTGAAGTTCATCAATCGCCTGAAGAGGATATTTTCTGTTTATCAGCGATGCGCATATCTAGAATCTTCGTCGAGGGGTATTGCCCATGTTCATTTTTCTCATATGGTTTCACCATGTCCCAAATGCAGAGTAAAGCAGCAGATAGGCCATTTAGAGCATCCATCTCAGCACCAGTCCGGCCTCTCGTTCGAACCGATACGGAACATTCTATGACACATCGCACTTGATCTATTGACCATTCAATCTGAGCTGCATCTATTGGAATAGGATGACAATGTGGAAGAGTCATAGGAGTGGCCTTTACAGCTAACAGCCCTGCAATTTTAGCTGCTTCAAAGACATCTCCCTTGGCAACTGTTCCCAAGAGGACGTGCTCCATACCATCCTTGGTTATCTGCAGACATCCAACTGCAATTGCACGACGATCTGCATCTGATTTGTCCCCTATATCGACGATGCCGATGGAAGTCTGCTCAGCCAAGTCCTCCGATCCAGCGACGTCCATCCTCACTCACCTCTGACTTCCACAGTGGAGCTTCGGCTTTCAGAGTTTCAATCACCCATCTGCACGCCTCAAACCCCTCAGCGCGGTGTCTGCTCGAGATGTGAATGGCAACTATGGGTTCCTCTGGAACGACTCGTCCACTACGATGCGCAATAGCTACTCCATGCACTCCGAATCGCTCTATGGCTTTCTTACCAATATCACGCAGCACATCCGTCAACCGGTCTTCCCACGTTTCGAACTCAAGAGATTCAATCACTCGATTATCGTCTATCCCCCGAGTCAGGCCAACAAAGCTGACGATACTTCCGCAATTCTCGACAGATAGGCGTTGCCGTAGCCCTTCAACATCAAGATGTTCAGCCGGCGTCTCGACGAAGACACGTAATGACACCATATAGGACAGAACGCTAGGCTTGATGAAACACGCGGTCGTAGAGAGGGCGAGGCATTCAAATGAGGCACGCTTCTCGACAGATTATGGTCGCAGCCAGCGTTCAAGAGGAGTTTGAAATCAGCGCAATGGAATGGATGCCAAATCATCTTGTCCACTATGGAACAACGTCGAATGGTATCGCCATCATCGAGATGTCAGCAGACGGTGATGGAAAGCCTTTGGACGAAGGAGGAATTGGACCAAACTGCTACACTCACCAAATGATGCGTGATCTTGATGAAGCATTTCTCCGAGCGCGTTTCGATGATGATGTCACTGTGATTGTCCTTACAGGAGCAGGTGAGAAATTCTTCTCGGCTGGAGCATCGATTTCTATGCTGAATTCAGTCTCACCTCGTTTCAAGTATTTCTTCTGCCTTCATGCCAACGAGACGCTCTCTCGGTTGGAGCAGACACCGAAATTGGTGATTGCTGCCATGAATGGGCACGCAGTTGGAGGGGGACTTGAGATTGCTATGGCAGCAGACATGAGGTTTGCTCGCAAGAATTCTGGCAAAATTGGCCTACCTGAAATCAACCTAGGTGTTCTGGCAGGAACAGGAGGTACTGCTCGCCTAACACGCTTAATTGGAAAAACAAAAGCGCTTGAACTCATGGTCACTGGACAGCTCCTCGCATTCGAAGAAGGGAAAGAGCTAGGACTCGTCAACGAAATCATCGAAGGATCGAATGAAGAATTCATGACTCAAGTTCTAGATTACGCAGGACAGTTCACTCTCCCTAACAAAGCGGTTCTAGCAGTAGGTAACATCAAGCGATCCTGTCAGTCGGGTCCTGAAATGGCCTTTGAATATCATCTAGCCCTTGAGAGAGAACTTCAAGCTGAATTGTTCGGCAGTTCCGACGCCAAGGAAGGAATCGCCGCCTACGTCAACAAGCGGGTCCCTAATTTCACAGGAGAATGAGAAGGGGATCAAACTGCGCCATCTTGACATAGAGGTGCGACTCAAAGAGGGGCATTGGGCAGGCGATTTGAGCAGAGTGATTCCTGAGGGAACGCTGCACATCCAAGAGCACATGCCTATAGGCGGGGGTCGAGGAAGGACTTCTGCATACATTGCTGATGNAGCATCAGATCANTGGAAGAAACTGCTTGAAGTACATTCAGGGATTGAAGACGTCGAAATTCGCGAGCAAGGAGAAGAGATTCATCTTGTTCTCATCATCACTAGAGATGGCGGGGGATTCCCGAGACCTCTCAGAATGAGTGGATTGATCCCTAAAACGCCATTCCAAGTGAGTGATGGGTGGGTGAGATGGGAGTTCGACGGACCTAGTGATCGGGTGAAGCACCTCATCGATGAATTTCAGGTAGAGAGAGTTCCCCACCGCATCCGTTCAATCGGCACTAGGGGCAAACGTCTTCTGACAGAACGGCAGAGATACATCTTCGATAGAGTGATGGAATCAGGGTATTACGAGTACCCTCGTCGAACGAATCTGACGCAGTTGGCAGAACGATTGGATACTTCTACATCCTCATTGAGTGAGACCTTAATGCGCATAGAAAAAAGAGTCATGCAGGGTTTTCAGGAAGATATCAGACGCCGTTCTTGATTTAGTGAAAGCCGTACATGTCCTGCATTATTTTATGTTCATAGCCCTCTTGGAAGAGAACATGCAGGAGTTACCGGAGACGTTTGACGAGTGGATCGATCAATTCCATAGTTGGCAGGAAAAAATTGGTTTTGATTCGGCGTGGATCGGTGATTTCGAGATGATAGAGAAATTCGATTGGGAGCGTGCTGGGGATGAAATTGAATTCGGTGATTTCGCAGGTCAAAAGAAGTGGTTGCGGTCACTTCAGATTCCTCACCAGAATATACGAGATGGTCTCCTGAGCCTTATCACCGTCCAAGGTGACACCGAATTTGCTTCTGTGGAGCAACAACGACACCTGCTCGAGACTGCGCCAACAGATTACGACCGTTACGCTGCTGCACGCATCATGGCAGAGGAACAACGCCATGGTTGGCAGATGTGCTATCTGCTCATGACCTACTTCGGTAAGCAAGGTGCCATCGAAGCCCAGAAGCTACTGACTAGGAATGCTCAGGAAGGTAACCGCCTCCTAGGCGCCTTCAACCAACCAATGCCACATTGGCTCGACTTTTTCTGTTACACCATGTTCGTCGATCGTGATGGAAAATTCCAGTTAGGAATGCTCTCAACCTCGGCATTCAAGCCCCTAGCCGCGAGCATGGGGCCNATGCTGAANGAAGAATCATTCCACCTTGGAACNGGAGCGAATGGACTGCGNCGAGTCATCAAGGCAGGAGTGATTCCACTCGATTTATTGCAGCGCTACTTCAACAAGTGGGTCTCAACCGCACACGACCTCTTTGGCACCGATACNTCATCATCTGCTGAATGGGCTTATGTCTGGGGAATCAAAGGTCGTTGGGAAGAAAGAGAGAAAGCAAGCGCTGAAGTTGCTGCTGATCGCCATCATCTCAACGAGGAAGCACGCCAACACTACCACAATGAAATCTGTGAAGAAGTGCGACGAATGAATGAACTCATCGATGATTCAGACAAGCACCTCTTCATTGCTGATCAGCGATTCAATCGTGAGATTGGCGAACATGGAGGCGAGCGATTCACTGTTCATGGTGATGCCTTCGATGGTGATGACGAAGCTTGGAAAACCTACTTGGAAGAAGTCTTACCGAGCGAAGATGATGAATCAGCACTGGTGAAACTCTTCGAGAAGGAATGGATTGAGTTTCGAGCTCCTACTCGGATGATGATTGAATCGGGTATCGGTAATCTAACTGCGTAGGTCGTGTGACCTTGCTCCCCACCGCTCTCTACGGCATCAATGAGACGCNAATGGAGCAGTTCTTCACCAACTTGCCCTCACTCGTAGAAGACCTCAATGATGATTCCCAGTATGTATCAATGCTCTACGCCANTGAGGGGACTCCATCGATCAATCAACTCAACCTCATTCAGAACTGGATGGGTAGACCACCACTTATCGTACATGAGGATGTTGAGCAAGAGATTCTTGCAGTTCTTACCCGTGTTAAGTACCCGCGTGTGGCGCTCATAGAGACACTGCTCACAATTGATGAGATTGATCTGATGATGATCTCGTCTTGGCTGCACATATTGAAAGGAGTCTATCCAATCTATGATTCAGGGGCATGTGAGGGTTTACGAAAACTCGGATTGACGAGTCCCTTCGACCCATTCGATGCTATGAGTTATGGCATCTACGTTGAGTTGATTGAGGCACTGAAAGAACATGCACCTGCAGGTGCGCTGCCCGAATCGGCACTTCCCCGGCAACGAATCATGCAGATAGGTCTCAGACGCTTTGCAGAGAGAATGATTTCACAATTCTGAACAAGAGAGTGTATGGACAAAACTCATGCATACCGTCGGGGGGTCCCGTCTGATGTCAGAGTATACCGTAGGCGTGATAGGAGCCGGGACAATGGGGGCAGGTATTGCACAAGTATGTGCTCAAGCAGGCTGGCATACCAACCTATTCGACGCTTATCCTGAAGGATTGGAACGTGGCATGAATACCATTAACGAATTCTGGGACAATGGAATCGCTCGAGGAAAAACAACTCCTGAACAGAAAGAAGAGTGGTCAGCAAATCTTCACGCAATCTCCGATCTGCGGTTAGCAGTCAAAGATGTAGATTTGGTTATTGAAGCAGTTCCTGAAATTATGGAAATAAAAGCAAGAATATTCCATGTTCTTTCCATAGAAACAAAAGAGGATTGTATCTTAGCAACAAACACATCCTCACTTTCAATCTCTGATATCGCACAGGCCTCAGACCGTCCAGACAAAGTCATTGGAATGCACTTTTTCAATCCAGTTCCAATCATGAAATTGCTTGAGATTGTACAGCACTCAGAATGTGCGGATTCGACAATCCAGTTCGCGCGTGCCTTCGGAGAAGCCGTTGGAAAGACAACGATTCTAGTTCAAGACGTTCCTGGATTCGCTACTAGTCGATTGGGAGTGGTATTGGGTAACGAAGCGATACGAATGCTGGACGATGGCGTGGCNTCCGCAAGTGATATCGACACNGCCATGCGTTTNGGATATNGNCACCCNATGGGTCCATTGGAGCTCTCCGATTTGGTNGGNCTCGATGTTCGCAGNGATATTCTGAACAACCTNGCTGACGCTTTTCAGGATGAATCATACAGACCTCACCCAATGCTGAATNGGNTNGTTGAGAATGGCGACCTTGGAAAAAAGACCGGNAAGGGAATCTATGACTGGACNNNTGGAGAGAAGGTAGAGAGATGAAGNACATCAAGAGCGNCGGCGGTCAAGAAAAGNTTGGACNCGTTCTGCGAAATATGGGTGAGNAGAAGACTCAATGATTCGTTCCTGCTCCTNGNNCAACTGTGTTTTCATGTCCNGTTCACTCGAGGANTGGAGGAGAATTTTGGTTGATTTGATGAGGTGGGGGGGGTGTGAAGACCAACGTGCGGCTAATTCAGCTGCCCTATCAATCAATTCAACTGGTGGTATAACTTCATCCACAAGGCCTGCATCCAATGCNTCAGACGCTGTGTAAACCATTTCTTCAAAGAGGAATCGCCGAGTAGCTGATTCTCCAATGAGGCGTGGGAGTAACCATGACGAACCACCATCTGGACACAAACCTATGGTGAAATATGCTGATGCAAATTTGGCCTTGGGGACTGCTATTCGAAGATCACATCCAAGTGCTAGGCCTAAGCCACCCCCGGCGACACTGCCATTGATTGCTGCAACATAAACAGTGGACGATATCCTCATCCTGAGTAGCATAGGATGTAAACGGTCAGTGAGAGAGCGGACATGCTCAGCAACATTTCCAGATTGGATGGCTTGCTGAAGAGCATCAATATCGGCGCCGGAACAAAACACATCATCCTGCCCTGTAATAATCACTGCTCGCACATCATCATCAGCATCCAATTCCTCCATTTTTGCAATTATCGCATTCATCGACGACGACGTCAATGAATTCGAGTGACCGGTAGAGGGTATCTGAAAAAGAGTGACGCCGGCCATCACTTCACGCGTGAAAGGATTCATTTTCCACCTCATCGCTGAATCGACTTGATTTCAAGAAACTCCTCAAGCCCATGGACCCCCAACTCTCGCCCATTCCCTGACATTTTGTATCCTCCGAATGGGGCTGAAATGTTGAATTGGCCACCATTGACACTTACCTGCCCGGTCTTCATACCTCGTGCGAAGCGAATGGCACGATCCTCATCACTCGACCAAACTCCACCCGATAGGCCATATATCGAATCGTTCGCAAGGGCAAGCGCTTCTCCCTCCGTCTCATAAGTCGCGATAACAAGAACTGGACCGAAAATCTCCTCTTGCCAGATTCTCATGTCTGGTGTCACATCGGCAAAGGCAGTTGGCTTGACGAAGAAACCACCTTCGAGCCCTTCAGGAATATCACTTCCACCTGCGAGAAGAGTAGCCCCTTCATCAATCCCAGCCTGGATGTACTCCCGCACACTGGTTTGCTGCCTGGCTGAAACCATTGGACCACAGCGAGTGCCTTCAGCCATAGGATCACCAGGAGTATATCCTTTCACTCGATTAGAGATGATGTCAAGAATTTCATCTCGGTGTGATGATGGGATAATCAAACGGGTGAGGGCAGAGCAAGTCTGACCCGAATTTTGGAAGCATGCCCCAATAGCNGTCTTAGAAGAACGGACGATATCAGCATCATCGAGAATCACGTTCGCACTCTTGCCCCCAAGTTCAAGAGTCACGCGCTTTACAGTTGGCGCTGCCATTTCACTCACGCGTACACCTGCGCCAGTAGACCCTGTGAAGGAAACCATGTCCACATCAGGATGAGAGGAAAGGTGTTCTCCAATCCCAGAACCATGACCACTTACAAGGTTGAACACACCTGGAGGAAGACCAATGGAATCGAAAATATCTGCTAGGACAAAGGCATTCAGAGGGGCTTCTTTTGATGGTTTGAGGACCATCGTGCAGCCGGCAGCCAGAGCAGGGGCCACCTTCCCAATAATCTGATGAAGAGGGAAATTCCAAGGAGTGATCATTGCCACAACACCAATCGGTTCTTTGATGATNAGTGAATTTCGCACTTCATGTTCCCACTCATACGATTCCAGAATCTTAGCATACGAACGTGCCACGACACGCGGTGTACCAACCATAGCCATACGTGAGTATTCAAGTGGTGTTCCAACCTCAGAAGTTATCAGGCATGCAATCTCTTCTGTTCTCTCCTTGATTGAGTTTGATAGTTTTTCAAGAAGTTCGACGCGAGCAGCAATACTCGATTGAGACCAAGTTGGAAATGCATCACGGGCAGCAACCACTGCTGCATCCACGTCTGAAGGACCTCCAAGTGGCACTGAACCAATATTCTCTTGTGTGGCTGGATTGATGACAAAAATCTCTTCCTCGCCCTGAGGCTCGACCCATTTTCCGCCAATGTACAACTTCCCCTCGACCATCATAGCCGACCCATGAGGTATCGGGTCTTAGGCCTACGGTTGAACAACGAGATGTATTGGAACCTCAATTCGTGTTTCATCGTCAGCAATCCCTAAAGAAGCGTTAACAAAGAACGAACCGCCAGCATTTGACTCAATCGTTTCTGTGAGCAACACCACATCAAGACCCCGAAGCATGCCGTGATGATAGAGGTCCTGCGTGGTGCTGTTTACTGCCTGTTCGATGGCCTGTTGCGCAGGTACACCATCACCAATCATCGTTCGAGTTCTGGTTTCTACAAGCCCTGGGAGCTGAGTTTCAACCTCATCAACAGTTCGGAGTACATCGCCTTCTGCCATATCATATGGTTCTCCCAATCCAACAAGTCTCACACTGATATTGGCCATCGAAAGAAGAGACATCAATAGAACCATACCAGTTGCCAGTAACATCTGACCACGGTCGTTATCTTCATCCCCAAGTCTCATGTTGTTATCCCCCCCCCAATCGGCCAGACCTGAATACCAATGGTCCACAGATCATCACCAATGACTGCCATTCTATATGCCGTGATTGAACGGCCCTCCGGTTGACCATCAGAGAAGGCGAGCTCTAATTCAGCATGATTCATCGAAATCCAGCAACGCCCAAGATATTGAACTGGGAGATCATCTATGATGACACTACAGGCTTGAGATGAGTCGTGATTCAGCAAATGAGAGTAAGCAGGTCCAGGAGATGTTTCAGAACCTAGGCTAAGTTCGATAGCATCTCGTGCAGCATATTCCATAGCGCCATCAGATGCCGGGGAATTGGGGTTAGGGACATCGACCCGTAAAAGAAACGAAGCGGTCGAGAAGAATAACCAGAACAGAGTGAGCATCTCAAGGATATGCACTTGGCCATCATCGGCAGATGGTCGCACGTCAGCCTCCACCTACGAACACGCCCCCAGAACTGGAACCGACCCCTGGATTCAGGCCTTGTGGTGGTGGCACGCCCATCAGCGAGGGTGAGAAAGCAATGAGATTGAATGCAANGAAAGCAACGAGNACCATCANNCCAGAGAGTTTGAAACCNGCNGAGACTCGGCCTGTCGCCATCAGNCCCGCCATNGCCCCATTACCTACCCCTTGCATGACCACGCCATAGAAGAACACAGTNAGGAAAAAGAGTGGGTCGACTGCCCGTATCTCCATCGCCCCCAGCGTGGTTGAACCTCCACCTTCTCCCGCATTTGATGATGCGATTGCTGGGATGAACACCTTTGCAAGAACAACAACAACACCCAAGAAAACGAAGAACGAAGTCCAGATGACCGCCTTGTATGACGAGATAGCCCTGACTCGTTNTTCCTCAAGGAATTTAATCTCACGAGTGTCATTTGCCGCCGTGACCAATATGTCAGATATCTTTCCACCGGCCCTATTAGCCTCATTGATCAATGATATTGCTCGATCGACCAAAGGAGTGTTAATCCGCGATGCGAACATGATCAAGACGTCCTCGAACGCGATTCCCCACGATATCTGATCGGACATCTTCTTGATCTCGTCATTCAAAGCTCCGTATTCCGATGTTGTAAGAGTTTGAACGGCGACAGTCATCGAAAGGCCTCCTTTCCAGAATTCCGCAAGATCTCGTAGGAAGTCAGGAAACTTGTCTTCCTTGTCGGCAATCTTCTGCTTGACACGATCCCAGTAAGCTGCAGCCGGAAAGAGAAGGAGGAAAATACCGAAACTGAACCAATTCAGGAAGTTCAGAGGCCTGAAACCGAACACCTCAGGGCCTAGGAATTTTGATTTGTTATTCATATTCTCTGGAATTCCATCATAGGCCATGACTGTGACTTTAAAGTCAACTCCTTCTTCGATTATTCCTTCCTTAGGTACAATTTCGATCATATATCCTTCACCTGGGACAAGATTGCCTGAGCCAGTAATACTCCCTTGGATAGAACATTCATCGTCACCACTGAAAACACCCTCCGCAACCGTAGTTCCCACTTGGTCACCTGCCCTATAATGGGCAATACGCATCGAGTATTCCGGTGGAAAGAAATTACCTGGGAAAAAACAGGTCGCCGCAATATCTTGCGATGGATGATCTCCAAAGGACCGAGGGCTTTCAGTCCACTCAGGGATTCCAGGCACCTCAAAAGTCTGGGTCATGCCTTGACCAACTAATCTGAAGCTACCCGTCCATTTTTCCTCACTAGGTGCATCGCGTAAGAGCGGACAGGTTTCATTCTGATGCCAAGTAGGTACTCGATTGGGATTCTCAACCTGACAAGCCAGATTCACAAAGATTGGTTGGCCATTCGGATGACTCAAAGAGTTGGTCACCCAGATTCCGAAGCAAGATAGGCTGAGAATCAGTGAAATGACAATAATGGTAATCAGACGACTCTCAGTCACATCGTCTTTGGGCAGGTTGAGTTCAACCTTAATGGTCCGTTTGGATTTCCTCGCCATCGAACCATCTCACATCTTCTGTTCCTGAGAATCCAAGAAAACAATCGTGGTGTAACCCACATGAATCAAAGGAATCGCGACAAGTACAACTAGGTACAGGAAGCCTTCAGTTAACTGCGCACCAGAACCAGATACCCAGAACATAATGACCAGCATGACAATGAGGAACAAGGGCATCGCAACGGCGACAACGATGTATGATTCAGCATAAAGCGACAACGTCTCAAGGAATTCAGTGAGACGGGTGCGATTTTCTCGCATATACGTTTCAGCGCGGTTCAGGAAGTATAACTTCAGGTTACCACCCGATGAGAGGGTACCCACCATACCTTGGAAAAATTCAGTAACCCACATTGATGCTGAGCGGCTCACAGCCATTTTCACGGCGGTGAGAAGGTCATAGCCAAGAACCGTCATATCACGATNAATCATGGCTGAATCGTGTGCAATCTCACCATAGAGGTCCTCGGCTTCACCAAGCGATTTGAAAATCTTCATGGGGGTAGCGTTTGCCGCGGCCATAGCAGCAGTATACGAGGCTGCGTATGGAAGATATTTCTCTTGATTCGCAGACCTGCGTTTGACCTCAGCCTTGGCCTTATTATTGTACATCTTGGACAGACCGAAAGGGATGAGGAATGCTACTACAGTATAGAGGAGAATCGTTTGACCCAATCCAAACTCGCGCGTATAGTAAATCGGAGGCGGACAGCCATCGGCAACTTTCGAACGATCAATATCATTAGGATTCTTCACTGCCCACGATCTGCATTCTTCAACTGAAGAGGGATCTTGTGTCTGTTCATAAGTTACTGGAACAATGACTTGGTGAATGAACACCGCACCGACAATCAAAGCAGCATAAGTGACGATGGTCGAAACAATCACTGTCGAGCGAAACACCTCGGGAGTAATCGCCATACGAGCCTTAGCTAGATCATCTGCTAGGTCATTATCCGCCCGCGCTCGCTTCTTGACCCCTCCACCACTGAAAGAATGAACGATACGAGTAGAGAATCTCTCCCATGAGGTGAGAAGTTTCTTCCTCGCCATGGCTCCACCGTCGACCTACTGTAGTCCATCTACTCTCGCCAGAACAGCTTGAGGACGGANATAATATTCAGTGATGATCTGAGATACCTGATCTGAACGACGGATGTCATTGATGACCATCCAATCAAGTATCCGCTTCCTGGTGCGCAACTCATCACGCATCTCAGCCTGTGTGAAATTGATCTTCACCATGATTTTCTCAAGGATGAACGATTTTCCACTGAAGGAATAGTCATCTGTCGAAGGGTCATATCTGAAGACTTCGTTCGTGATGACTTCCATACTATGTGGATCAATGCCAACAATCTCAACAATCTGTTTGGTACGCCGCACTCGCTTTCCATTGATTCTAGTCTGCATCTGAATGGAAACTGCCTCCAAGGCGGGCAGCAGTACACGGGGGATATTGATCGGTTTGTTCTCAAGTCTGTGAACAAGTGAGGCAACTGAATCTGCGTGCANTGTTGAATATGCACAATGGCCTGTTGCCATTGCTTGAAACAATACGTAAGCCTCTACACCACGTATCTCGCCCACAATGATATACTCAGGACGTTCTCTAAGTGCTGCTTTGAGCAATTCGAACTCACCAATCTCGCCTTCACTGGACTCACCACCGAACCCTTGCCGAGTAAGACCAGGTATCCAGTTAGGATGAGGGATATTGACTTCACGAGTCGATTCGATGCTGACGATCTTCATCTGCCACGGAATGAACAGTGCCATTGCATTCAGAGTCGTGGTTTTTCCGGAAGCAGTACCCCCTACGAAGAGCATCGAAACCCCTTGTTGGAACGCAATCCAGAGATAAGCAACCATGAGTGAAGTCATTGTTCTGAAGGCCACAACATCACAAGGTGAGAAGGGGTCTTCACGGAACCTCCGGATACAGAAGGTCGAGCCCTTGGTAGANATCTCATGACCAAGTTTCATCACAATTCGTGAGCCATCCATCAATGTAGCATCAAGCAAAGGCTCCGCAACTGAGATGTGCTTGCCACACCGCTGAGCGAGTTTGATGATATAGGATTCAAGTTCATCGTCGTCGTCCCAACTGCACGTCGTCTCTACTGATTCAAACTTCCTGTGATAAGCGAAAATGGGGATTCCGGTGCCATCGAGTGAAATATCTTCGACGTTCGGATCGTTCATCAGAACATCCATGCGCCCGTACCCAATCAAATCGCGCTCCAGATAATAGAATATCTTGCCTTTCGATTTAGCATTCGCCTTGATACCATAGGCCTTGACGATGCGCTCCATAGCCGAACGAAGATAGATTTTGGGATCTGCATCGATCTCTTCAATATTCGCCGACAGCGACTTGACGAAAATATCCATGATTTCTTCCTTAAATTCACGCTCCTTTTTTGTCAAGGGAGGTTCGATAATCTGGTAGATGATATTCAGCGTCCTTTTATCTCGAACAATGCGGGCAAACGCATGAGGGGGCTGCACTGGATATTTGTCAAGTTCCTCAAAGGCTGCTTGCTGTGCTGCGGCGGCTCTCTGGCGCTGCCGGCCCGAACCTCGACCTTTCTTCTGAGCCAAACTCGTCCTCCCCCATTTTACGATGAGGAACTAGGCATGAAATAGGTTTGGCAACGAAGGAGTCAGTCCTGCACCTCTTCGCCCGAGAAATGGAATGTTTCAGAGGTCAGCAGGGATTCGGCATCGTGCTGAGCAGTTTCAACATCATCATCGACATTGCACCACACTACATCTGCCAAAGTGATGACTTCAGCGAGCCCGAAACCAATCTCTCTTTGATCGCGGGCTTGAAGAGATTCGATGGAACCATCTTCTGGACGGCCACGCTGCTTCAGACGTTGCCATCGTATTGAATCATCTGCAGTGACGGCTATGAGTAGCGGTCGTTGGCCAACGATTTGGGTAAGTCGATCCAGTTCAACTNGGCTCCTGACACCATCGACAAGGACATCTCGGCCGTCCATCAGATCCTCATTGATCTGAACTGCCAACCTATCCGCAATTACAGTGGGGCCATGAGATTCTCTCAGATTGGTTGCAACGCGGCCGGTCACCTCAGCACTATGATCAAGCCCAAGGCGTTCAACCTCAGATCGCACCACATCACCCATGGTCCTGATAGACCATTGAAGCCTACGAGCGGTCTCTGAAAGGACGGACTTTCCACTGCCTGGCATTCCACACACAGCTACGAATCGAGTCATAATGTCCACTTCATGCATCAATGAATGATTGTTTGTGCCATCGCCGGCCAACTACGCTAAGCAGAAGAGTGCCAATGCCCAGCAAGACGGCTGAAATTGCAATAATCGTGCTGAAGCCGCGGCGTGCTTGCCATTCATACTCAGATGCCGATGCATCCAACCCCCCAGTTCTGACCTGNGCGTACCAATTCTCAAGCAAGCCAGTATCCCCCTGGGTGAAGGAGAGAAAGAACAGCATCATCAAGGGTAAGGTTGTGAAAAGATAGAACCAACCCATGATTGAAACATCAAAAATAGCCTTGTTTGGAGAAAGGCCCATCAAAAATGCTGTCAATGCTACGATATAAACCGAATTAGCAAGCATCACGATAAGAGCGGGAAAAAAGGCACCCCATTGATCTAAGCGCTCGGCCATCAGCATCAGAAAGAGAATTGATATCCAAGTTGTTGCAATCAGATAAACTATCACTTTGATTCGAATCAAATCTGGAACTGTCACTGGAAGAACATCATAGGGGTCCGGGCGATCGATGCCATTGATCCAACTATAGAAGTTGAATCCAAAAAATCCGAGGAAGGGAGCATAGGAGAGGAGGTTGAAGGGGATAGGAGCTTGTGTGAAATCGATTGCTGTCGCAATAAGAAGAAGAACAATCAGAGGAATCGAATACGAGAGGGTCATCTTCACCAGTGCACCTGAACGAGCAAGGTCCACGAATTCCTTAGCGATGAGAGCACGCGTCCTTGAAGAGAAGAAAGGTATGCCGGCCCATGCCGCGTTGAATAATGGTCGATGCTCCGAAGTAGAGATTCGTTCAGTGATCTCAAGCAGTGTCGCTCCAATCAGCACAAGTGCAGCGGTCTGCATTATGCCGAGAAACAACCAGATTGGGTCATGAACAAGTTGGAAGGCAAGTCCAGGTAGAGCTTGGTCCAATGGAATTGGACCTCTTAACACCCCCAGAACCACAACGATGACCAAGATTGGTGATACCAAACGCAACCAACCACCTCGGCTGATTATCGAAGTGAGGGCGAACGACAAGGCAACCCCATGGGCAAGAGTCAGAGAGAGAGCAAGGAAGGTCACAGGGATGCTCTGTGGTTGTAGGGGTGAACCAAGATCACCGAATGTATTGAAAATCAGACCCAAGCCCATACCAAGCATCATTGGGATGAGAATCATTCCAATGTAAAACAGGACTTCTTTGACATAGTGGGCGGCATAGGTGATGTTCGGGCGCAAGGGATGAAAGAATGGAGTCAGAATCAACATTGTGCGGCTACCAGACCTGCGACCAATGGAATCTTGTACAAAAAAGGCGAATGCCCCCATACCAAGTGAAAACAGAAAGATGGGAAGATGTATCGAACGTTTGATTTCATCCCAAGTGAAGGTTTTGGCTTCACCGCCAGACCCAGGAATCCCACCTTCAAGAAGAAACTGGAGGGCGATTACAAGAATCGATGTGAAGCCAATGATCACAACTGGAAAGAGAAGGAGGTGCCGACGTTTTGCCCTATCGAGGTTCTGTCGCCATTCCTCTTTCAGCATGAGGCCAAGAATCGTCCTGAATGAAGAAACAGTTGATGCAGGGACGATCAGAGACTGGGTGGGTTTCATTCATCTCCCTCAGACACATTTTGTTTGCTTTCCGAAACCAGACGGATAAAAACGTCCTCTAATGTCCATTCACCTGATTTCCTTATGTCCTCAAAAGTGCCATGTGCAAGGACCCGACCCTCATCAATTACAGCAAAGCGCGTACATAGACGTTCGGCGATCTCAAGGATGTGACTGCACAGGAAGATCGTCCCACCCGCTGCAACATAATCAACAAGCAGTTCTCTCGATTTACGTTGATAGAGCGGGTCGAGATTGACAAAGGGCTCATCGAGGAATAACAACCTTGGTTTGTGCATCAAGGCGGCGCTGAGCATTAATTTCTGACGTTGACCTTTCGAGAGGTCTTTGCACAAAGTCCTGGCTCTGTCTGTTATGCCAAAGAAATCCAACCAATGTTCTACAATCTCATCAATACCCGAAAGGTCTCGCAATCTTGCCACCATGGTCAGAAATTCATGAGCAGTAAGAAAAGACGGGGGTGATTCTGATTCTGGAACAATACCGATGTTTGCTTTCAGCAAGCGGGAATCACTCACAGGATCAATTCCAAGAACGCTCGCACTGCCTCGAGAAGGTGGGATCTGCCCAGTTAGCAGCCTGATGAATGTGGATTTCCCAGCACCATTGGGTCCAAAGACGCCAAAGAATTCTCCCGAATGAACTGTCACGTCAAGAGGGTGCAGTGCAATGAATGAACCGAACCTTTTGGCAAGACCGACAGCCTTTACCACTGGTTCGGGCTCAGCCTCTGATTCGATTTCCACCATTCACCCCTCAAGATGGACAGACTATGTCAGGTTATGAGTGCATGTCTTCGGCAACGCCAACATCCTTACAGCATGCCCCTGTCGATGTGCTATGGCCGAAGTTCCACAAAGTAGTGTCGTATCTGTTGAAGAGGTCCCAATCGATTATGAAGATTCAAGCAAAGGAATCATTGCAAAAGTCATCATTAATCGGCCTGAGAAATTGAATGCACTGAACTCAGATGTTGTGGATGGGCTGAAGAAAATTTGCAGCTGGGTAGAAGAGAGTGACCATGTCAGAGTGCTGGTCATTTCAGGTGCAATGCCGAACCACCCCCCAGAAGGTAAGAGGAAAAAGCCGAATTCCTTTGTTGCAGGTGCAGACATCACAGAATTTGTTGGAACCGATTCCAGTGAAATTCGTGAGAGATTCATGGACAATGCTATCGAAAGCGTTTGGAATCTAAGTAAGCCAACGATTGCAATGGTTGACGGTTTTGCACTTGGTGGCGGATGCGAATTGGCTTGTTCATGTGATATTCGGATAGGTAGCACTCGCGCAGTCTTCGGAACTCCTGAAATCAATCTAGGTCTGATTCCAGGCTATGGTGGTACTCAAAGACTGCCGCGCTTAGTTGGATTAGGTTGCGCCATGGAAATGATTCTTGGAGGCGAAATGGTGGAGGCGGAAAGAGCACTCAGTATCGGCTTGCTAAACCATCTTTGTGAGATTGATGAATTGGAACAGAAAACCATGGATATTGCAAAGAACATTGGTAGTAAATCACCATACACTATCAAATTTGCAAAGAGGACGGTCCGCTTATCAGTTGAATTGCCTCTTAGCAAGGGACTGGAGGCGGAAGCCATTGATTTTGCAAGCCTTTTTGACTCTGAGGATCAAGGAATTGGAGTCAAGGCATTTCTTGAAAGAAGCGAACCAAAATGGATTGGAAAGTAGATCACTCATCCAAGGAGCGTTCATCCCTGAGTGCAGCAAGTCGGCCAGAGGCTGAATCTGGAGCCGGAGGCGGTGGGAGGTCACCAAGTTCAGAGAACTCCAAGACAGGAGATTCTTCCACAGTTGATTCACCTGGTTTTCGGAACTGAAGTGAATCTACGGGTTGTCGTACTTTGAGGACCCTTTGCTCATCGATTCTGACAAGCGTGCTCGCCGCAACTCTACCAGGGTCCAAGTGCAGTGGTTCAGCAATCACTTCAAGATTGTCCGGACCACCTGCAACAAGTGCATTGAGATCCTCATCGGGGGCATCTTCTATCTGTCGCTGATGTACTTCATTCTCCCTAAGTTGTGACACGCGTGTTCGGCGCCTCATCTCAACTCGTTCTCTGATAGCAGCATTACGTTCAAGCCGGGCATCAATCGAAATCTGAATGGATTCTTCTTCCTCTTCCTCCGCCAGATGTATGGCCTCCTCAAGCTCTTCATCGATTTCTTCGAACTCTTCCTCTGCACTCTGAACTACCGATTCATCTTCGCCAAGTGAGATTGCATCTGAATCGACCGTTGATTCAGCACCATCTATCAGATCTTCTTTGCGTTCGGCACTGTCAGCTGCTGATTCGGCTGAGAGCACAGGAGCGGGGATATCTTTGCTCTTATCTGGGGAAGAGGGAGAGGGAGTTCTGCGTTGCGGGGACGCTGGTTTTCCCGGTCGAAGTGCAATGACCAGACTGAGAAGAGCTAATCCTATCAGACCATAGGCGAGATTGGTAGCATTGGACTGATCTACGAAGATGAAGTAACCATAGGTAGACCCGAAGAAAGTCAACCATGCCATCAGGCGCAACGCGGACGCCACAACACGTGGCGCAAGTCAGCAGGTTTGACCATATCGGAAGTCTAGTCATCTTGCACCAATAGATGAAGAAGATTCTCTAAAGCCCGAGCTCTGTGACTATGACGGTGTTTGTATGAATCACCTAGCCGGGCGATTGTAGACGCTTCACCCTCTGGAATAAAGATTGGATCAAAGCCGAATCCTTCGTCCCCGTCCATGCTCTGAGCAATGCTGCCATCAATGCGACCTTCAAAATGATGAGTTTGTCCATCAAGATGCATAGCTATCACTGCTTTGAAGTGAGCACGCCTATCGGATAGGCCTCGCATTAACGATATGAGACCCGAACATCCTAATGTTGAATGAGCGAAGGAGGAGAATGGTCCGGGAAATCCACCCCATGCCTCAATGAACAGTCCTGCATCTTCGACAAAGGTTGGCACGCCATCATCATCAAAGAGGCTCAACACTTGTTCAAGCTTTGAAGAGGATATTGTCTTCAGTGAAGGAGATTGGGGCTCCACAACCTGTAGAATAATGTCACGAGACACCCCTTCAACCGTTACTCCAGCTGAGAGGAGAAAATCCTGAGCCTCTGCTAACTTACCAACGTTGGACGTGACGAATCTCAACTTCCTAATCATAGACATCGGAGAATCACCCCCAACATCAAGGTGCTCCAAACCCACATTAATTCAACATTCACGACCCGATGACAGGGGCGTTGATTCAGCCGTGATATCTTACCCGACCAAGGATGCTCTCGAATCGGCGAACAACAGACACGCCAAGTGGATCATGCCCAGAACAAGTGGAGACATACCCTGATAGAACTTTATTCATCGCTGCCTCAAGTCCTGAATGGCGGGCATCAAGACTCTCTTTCAATACGTGAAGATCGAGGCCAAGGTGTTCAAGCTCAGGAGCTCTGCGGGCTAAGCCAAAATCAACAAGTGAGAGGTCATTCGGACCAACGATCACATTGTGTGTAGTTGGATCACCATGTACGATTTCATGTTCATGAAGCAATCGCAACAAGCTTCCTAACTTCTCAAGTAAATCTGCAGCATCTGCAGGCCCTGCATGATCGAGAGCCTCACACAAAGGACCTCCTTGAATCCGCTCCAAGATGATGATTCTTCCCTCACGTAGTGTACCCAGAACTTCAGGAACCGGCAACCCCTTCTCATGGAGGATGCGGAGGATTGAGGCTTCTGCAGCCATGCGTGAGCGAACAACCCGGCGCTCCAGTTCTGGATGCCTATATGTTCTAGGATGACGGTACTTCAGAACTGCTGGGCGACCCATCCAAATACCGGCTATGACTTGCGCCTCGGCACCACTATGGAGAGGGGCCTCTGCCGACCAGATGTGGGTCACGACACAGTCCAACATTTGCATGACTTCAAAGGTGAGGGTAGGGTCGAATAGTACGTGCTGAACCTACCCGTAGTCCAGGCCAATCCGATGGCTCACTTCGCCAATATTCCTGAGGAAGACATCGCAGAGAGGATTGAGCAGATTCGTGAAAAAATGGGTGAGGACCTCCTTATTCTTGGTCACCATTACCAAGGTGATGCCATCATCCAACATGCTGACATGACGGGGGATTCCTTCCTTCTTGCACAACTTGCTCGATCATCAAATGCGACTCACGTTGTTTTCTGTGGTGTTCACTTCATGGCAGAAAGTGCAGACATACTCACTTCAGATGAACAGATGGTGTTTCTTCCAAACATGCGTGCTGGATGTTCCATGGCAGACATGGCAACCTTGACAGATGTTGAAGCTGCTTGGTCGCAACTCTCTGAGAATCGCGTGATTCCAGTGACATACATGAACTCATCAGCGGAAATCAAGGCCTTCGTTGGCCGTCACGGGGGAACAGTATGCACCTCATCAAATGCTCATACTGCTATGAAATGGGCCTTTGAAGAAGTTGGAGAAGAAGGAAAAGTTCTCTTCATTCCGGATCAGCATCTTGGTAGAAACACCGCACTGGAAATGGGAATGACACATGACTCAATGATGGTTTGGAATCCTGCGGCACCTCCTAAACCTAAGGAAATTGAAGGAAAGAACCTCTTGCTCTGGCATGGCTATTGTTCAGTGCATCAACGGTTCCGTGTTGACCAGATTGAACGGTTCCGAGAGGAGCATGAAAAGGGAAAGGTCGTTGTTCATCCAGAGTGCTCTAATGCCGTCGTCGAAATGGCTGATGCAGTGGGATCTACCGAATTCATCCGTTCTTGGGTCGCAGATCAGAAGCCTGGTGATGTCATAGGAGTAGGGACCGAGGTTCACTTAGTCCAACGCCTAAACGAGCTTCACTCGGATAGAACCGTGTTATGTCTTGACGATTCAGTCTGTCCATGCTCAACAATGTACATGATTCAGCCACCCTATCTACTTGGACTTCTTGAAAGCCTACTTGAAGGAAAGTTGTTCAATCAAGTCACCGTTGAACAAGAAACGTCTGATTATGCTCGAAGGGCACTTGAACAGATGCTTGAATTACGGTGATGAATTGATGAAGCAGACGATTTCAGCCCTGCTTCTGCTGGTCTTGCTCACACCTATGCTTGCAGGATGTCAATTGAATCCAAGCACCGAGGTTCACGTAGAGGACATTGAATCAAAGATCAAGACAGGAACCCAGGTAACGATTCAACTCAACTGGACCTCTGCAGGTTCTTCCCTGATTGGACGTATCAATGTCAACCTGTGTCCGTTACGCCCTGACCATGTTGCTTCATTCCTCGCACACGTCGAGAATGAAAAATTCGATGGAACTCCCGTGCATCGCATCATTCCCGAGATGTACATAGCGACAGGTGATTTTGAACAGGGAGATGGAACTGGAGGCCATGCTGGCATCGATGGAACCGGAATTGGCGGTGAACCTGAAAATTGGACGGTCCATCCAGTCCATACCCCTTCACTACATCATGGACCTGGAGTTCTGACAACCGGGACTGATGGAAACACATCGTGGGGTTCTGTCTTTCTGATGTTAGGTGAGAAAGCTGATTTCAGCGTGCTTGATGACAGCCACGTACCGTTTGGAAGAGTTGCAGATAATGCATCCCTCGACCAGATTACAGAGATCTCTGAATTCAACCGCGGTGCAGGTAATCGGCCGAGACCTGAGGTCCATATACTCACCATCATACCAAAAACAATTGATTATGATATTGCTATTGAGTCCTGTATTCGTAAAGCATGGAATACATGATTAGAGAATTGCAGGGCCACTGGAAGGTGCTGATTGATCCAGTTGTTCGAGAATGTTGTCCACAATCGAACTAAAGGCAAGAGCTGTAGTTCCTTCTGGCTCCGCTAAAACACGGTGAACCCCATCATCTCCACCTCGTACAACACCTGGATCGAAGGGGATTCGACCAAGGAATGGAACTGAAAGTTGTTGAGCTGCTTCTTCAGCACCACCGCGCTTGAATATATCTAGAACTGCACTCCATCTGCCATCTTCATCTGACGTCACATTCTGCGTGATGCCAGCAGGTGCATCAATACTCACTTGGGTCTTCCTCAATGGAATACCTTCAGCATCGATAATCATACCACTCACTGTATAGCCACTCATGTTCTCAACAACGCCAAGAATTGGAATCTTGAGTGTTGTTGCGAATCCCGCTGCCTTTCGGCTATCCATAAGAGCAACTTCCTGAGGAGTTGATACAATCACCATGCCATCAATGTCAGTTATCGTCTGAGCAACTGTGAGAGGTTCATCACTCGTTCCCGGTGGGAAATCAATGATCATGTAATCGAGTTCGCCCCATGCTACATCTCCGATGAATTGCTGAATCGCACCGAGTTTGATAGGACCACGCCACACGACAGGTTTGTCATCGTCTTCAAGAAGAAACGCCATTGAAATTACTTTCAAACCACGATGACTAGCGATAGGAAGAATCATGCCATCATCAATTGAGAGTTGCTCACCTCCGAGCCCAAGCATCTTTGGAACATTCGGGCCAGTGATNTCAATATCTAGGAGACCTACTTTTGCGCCTTTCTGGGCCAGTGATAGTGCAAGACCGACGGCCACAGTAGATTTTCCAACACCGCCCTTACCAGAAAGCACCATNATCTTGCGATCGATGTTATCGATCATCTGTTGTATGCGCATCTTACGACGCATCGCTTGATACGCCTGCTCCATCTGTTGTGGATTCTGTTGAGGAGGCNCAGAAGATTGACTTGGGTTGTGAACACTGACCGGGCTCTCATCTGCAGCCATGATAAACCGAGGACGATGGAGTTCATGAACCTCCCCAAACAAATCTATTCATTGTTTGAATCACTTTGCGGCACGGCACCTGACGATAACATGCGAAGTAATGATTCTAGGGACACTTTTGGAATTCTTGATTGGTGAAGGATGGACAAAACAATCCAGAACAGCACATGTGTAAAAGTGATGATGAAGACTATGCCTATTCCTATATCATCAGGNAAAAAAGGTACTAACACGCTAAGAATAGCAAAATGAAAGACATAGATGGTCAATGAGAGACGGCCAGATGGTGCAAGTAGGCGCATGAGTAAGGTGAGACGATCAGAGCATGCCCTGAAAAGGTTCCATAGAAAAACCGTCCACGCAAGAGAAACCAGTACGAACCATGGATTCGCTGGGAAAAAGGTGAGCAGACCTTCTCCAATCGTCATCGCCCAACGATGACCAGTTGCTAAAGCAATCCCTCCTGTCAGAATTAGTGTGACAAAGGCAAAGGCACCACTGAGGCGAAGGAGCGGTGATTTTTCATCTGCATCNAGCAGGTCATGTTCAAGAACCCCACCTATCAAAAAGTACACCACCCAAGGAAAGACAGGATAGGTTCCACTGATTAACAGACGAAGACACCACTCTTGCGCAGAGGACGCTGTAACAAACCACCACCAATCCTGCTCTGGAACAAGTGAAGGAAATATGNTGAAGAAAATAACTGGAGCGAAAACGATTGCAATGGCATGGACAAGCCTCGTTCTATAAGGAATGANCCAAGTTGAAAGAGAATAGAGGATTCGGTCCCCCTTGAGTATCAAAGGTGCCAGAAGTGTGCATATGGCTAGCAAACTAAGGATACCCNGAGTATACCACTTGAAGCGCTGAGGCAACAACAGATTGATGACTAATTGAAGAAGAAAAAGAGACACTATCCGAACACAAAGCCATCGAGTAATGGGTAGTCTAGCATCAATTCGGCGTCGAAGACCACGGTGGACTGACCACCCTGAGAGTGTTACGAATAATGGTGCCGCCATCCCCCCAATAGCTGCCGAAAACAAGGCAAGGACGTGCGTTATCTCAACAGGGGCTGGAAGTAATGCTGCTGTGTGAACCTGAACCATGGCCAACACTGCCAATCCACGTAAGGCGTCGACGTGCTGGGAACGAGCAGATACGCGATTATTCATCGGCGTCGACCAGACCATCGGCATCTTCGCACAGAATCTCAACTCTCAGAACAGAGACACGAGACGTACCACCATCCTCTCGAGGAAGGACTTCAGTATCAATCTCAACTTGTCCAAGCACCATCGGGGGAAGGGTTGAGGCAATCTTTCCACTACGATGCAAACACACTTGCGCAACATCTGCTACTCTCTCAAGAGAACGACCGCGTCCGATAATCCGAAAGGAGTGGTGGCCTTCCTTAATCAGGGAAGCAATAGCGGCGATATATGCATGAAGCGGCTTTCGGCCAACGAACACCTCTCGCACCTCGGCCATGAACGTGAACGACAGCGCTCGCATTTGAAATAGACGCTGAATGACAGAAGTTGTACCCTTGGAAAAACTCGGAATCATGAAGTAGAGAACATCGCACCGTGCCGGTCAGCGGACGTAGTGTAGCGGTTATCACCGTGGGTTGCCAATCCATGAACCCGGGTTCAAATCCCGGCGTCCGCACTGTTCTAGTCGCTTCCCTCCCGAAGGCTCATGATTGACCTTGAACTGGAGGCACCATGCTTCCGATGGAGATGTTCCGGGATGCGGAGCAGAATATTCTGCACGACCACAAGCGTAGGGGTATTGTAGCAGATGCAGTGCATGAGGTGGTTCGGCTCGACGAGAGATGGAGAGACGTTTTGAAGAGAGTCGAAGAAATGAGACGTATCCGTAATGAGACTTCTCGCTTANTCGCCCAAGCCAAAAAAAGTGGGGACGAAAAAGCTGCAGTAAAGGCCATCTCCTCGATGAAAGATGTCCAACAGCAGCTAGCCGAGGCCGAGGTGAAAGAGGAAAAAGCAAGAATGAAGCGAGATGCGCTTCGAATGCGAATTCCAAATATCCTCGATGCTGAAGTTCCAGAGGGCGATGGTTCAGAGGGGAACGTTACCCTATCAACACGTGGACCNGAAATTCAAGAACGTGAAGGCTTACGAACGCACAACGAATTGTTGGAACTACATAATTGGGCAGATTTGGTCAGGGGNGCAAAGGTTACNGGATCCCGCTTCTACTTCTTGAAAGGCGATCTGGCCATGCTGGATCTAGCAGTACAGCGCTGGGCCATTGATCAACTGACAACGAAACATGACTACGAACTGGTGATTCCACCTTTCATGATGAATACGAAAGCATACGAAGGAGTAGTCGACCTTGAGGATTTTGAGACNGTTATGTATGGGGTTGATCCAGATGGATATCATCTCATTGCGACGAGCGAACATCCTCTGACGGCCATGTACAGTCAAGAATTACTCATGCCAGAAGAACTACCCATCAAAATGGTTGGACTCTCTCCCTGTTTCCGCAGAGAGGTTGGAGCACATGGTATGTCTGATCGCGGTATCTGGCGCGTTCACCAATTTACAAAAGTAGAGCAAATAATCCTGTGTAAGCCAGAGGATTCCGATAAGTTCCATCAAGAATTATTGGATAATGCAATAGGTCTCTGGGATGAGATGGAGATACCGTATCGTGTTGTTGATATCTGCACCGGTGACATAGGTACCGTTGCATCAAGAAAGTACGACATTGAGGTTTGGATGCCCGCGGCAAAGCAATGGAAAGAAGTGGTTTCTTGCAGTAACTGCCGTTCATATCAGGCACACAGACTTGGCATACGACATCGTTCTCCAGAAGGTAGTGTCCACCTCCATACGTTGAATTCGACAGCAGTCGCTACAAGCAGGGCTCTCGCGGCAATAATCGAACACCATCAACAAGATGATGGTTCTGTCCGTCTCCCTGAGGCCCTCCAACCATATTTTGGAGGNAAAAAATCAATTGGAAAATTNATTTGATTTTTGAATAATCGCTGCTTCCACCCCTACATCAATCGACTCACCTGGAACCACATTCACTACTTCGACGAATCCATCGATAGGGCTCGCTAGAGTCTGTTCCATTTTCATCGCCTCAATCGTCAAGATGGNGTCCCCTTTGCTGACAACATCTCCGACCCCCACATGAACGGCGACCACAGAGCCAGGCNTAGGAGCAAATAGCCTACCATCTGAATCTGAAGAACGATCCAATCTCGATGATCTGAATGAACGGAACCTCATCGTCACACCATCAACCGTAACCCACGTCCACCCTGATGCATCAGTACTCACAAACGAAGTAGCCCCTTCCAAAGGCATAGCGCCAGAAGAAACGCCCTCAAAAGGGGCCTCTTCATCAATGCCACATCCTTTCAGATGTAAGGATCTCAAGGAAAGAACCTCCTGTCTTGGACGAACGCACCAGACGTGAACTGAACACCAGTTTGCGAATCACGAGAGGGGCGGAGTGGAATCCCCTCAGCCCACTGGCCAGATTTAATCGCCTCGGCGAGCAAGGACACCTCCGAAGCAATATTCTCCAAGGGTGAGGAAGATTCCAGCCACGTAGTCGTAACCTCCCCTCTTTCAACTGCCGGGTCCCGACTTAGGGCGACCAAGAGGGGAAGATTGGTCACCACGCCATGAACCATGGTTTGCCGCAAAGTAACTGCCAAGCGCTCAAGAGCCTTGTCCCTGTCCTCGGCCCAAACTAGAATCTTGGCGATCAATGAATCGAATGCGGTCGAAATTTCACTACCCNCCTCAATACCTGCATCAATGCGGACTCCCGGACCATCGGGAAAATGAAGGGCGTGAATAAAACCCACTTGCGGCAAATGGCCAAAGAATGGGTCTTCNCAACATAATCGCACCTCGATGGCATGGCCATGTGACTCCAAATCAGAAGGAAGGAGCGATGACAAAGACCCCCCCTCTGCTATGAGAAGTTGCGCCCGAACAAGATCGAGACCATAACACAATTCAGTGACTCCGTGCTCAACCTGTAATCTTGTATTCATCTCTAGGAAACTAATCTCCTGACCACCATCAATATCGCGCACCATGAATTCCACCGTTCCAGCACCAACATAACCAACTTCGCGAGAAAGTGAGCACGCGGCTTCATAGAGAATAGAACGCGTCTTTTCCGTGACGTACTTCGACGGAGATTCCTCGAGCACTTTCTGATTGCGACGTTGAATACTGCATTCACGCTCGCCGAGAGCCCTTACATCCCCATACTGATCGGCGATTATCTGGACTTCGATATGCCGTGCTTCAGTGATGAGACTCTCGGCTATCAGTGCATCATCACCGAACGATGATAGTGATTCCCTACGCGCCTCTTCAATACAAACCTCCAAAGAGGCCGCATCCATCACATGACGCATTCCGCGACCGCCACCGCCCGCTACTGCCTTGATCATCATTGGAAATCCAATTTTTCTGACGTCATCGTCTGAGAGAGAGAGTTGCTCAGGTAAAAGGCAAACACCAGGTGAAAGTGGCACTTTGGCATTTTCAGCGACGTTCCGGGCCATTGACTTGTCACCCATTGTTCGGATTGCGATTGCAGGAGGTCCTACCCAGATCAAACCTGCATCTTGGACTGCATCGGCAAATTCTGAATTCTCAGAGAGAANACCATNCCCNGGGTGGACTGCATCGCAATTGAGTTGTTTAGCACATTCAACCATCTGATTCGGGTCNAGAAACATCCCTCTTGCNTCTTCATTCGAACCTGCTGAAATAGAATAATCCAATAAATCAGGCAATGGTCCACGAAAATCCTGGGGGGGAATCAAAGCAGCGACTTCAATGCCCATTTCTTTGGCACTTCGTGCAATTCTGACGGCAATCTCACCGCGGTTGGCGATGAAGAGCCTATTCAAATTCAGACCCCCGCGTCAGGATGCCAATCCGGTGAGCGCGATTCAAGAAAGGAGGAGAGGCCCTCTTGGCCTTCACCACTGCCGCGCATTCGACTGGTGAAATCAAGAGTCCATTGACGTAGCTCCCCATCTGTTCCAGTCCAACGATCAAATCCAAGAGTCAATTCCTTTGCTGCCGCAACTGCCATCGGGCCAGTGCTCATGACCTCTAGAGATATTCGATCACCTGAAGGCGAGAGATCTGCCACNGTATCTACAATCTGCTCGACCATCCCAATTCGCAAAGCTTCCTCCGAATCAATTCTATTTGCCTGCATGGCGAGCCGCCGAAAACTCGCGCTACCTATTCTGCGATAAACATAGGGACCAATGACTGCGGGAAGAATTCCCAGCTTGCCCTCTGAAAGGGCGATTTTGATATCAGAAGTTGCAATAACATGATCCATACAAGCTATGAGACCTGCTCCACCCCCAAGTGCAACTCCCTGTACAAGACCTATCGTAAAACATGGGTGGGACCACAGTCCATTGAAGAGTTGGTCTAAACGCGAGGAGTCTTCTCGGTTCTCATCGATGGTCTTGGCACCTGCTTCACGCATCATGTTGATATCTGCGCCTGCGCAGAAATGCTTGCCTGAGCCACTGATGCGTAGTATCCTAAGGTAGAGGTTGCCCTCAGCATCACATAACTCACCTGTAGACCCTACCGAACGTTCAGCAGTCCACTCTAGAAGGCGAATCAATTCATAGATCAGTTGTTCATTCAGTGCATTGTATTTCTTTTCACGGGATATGCAAAGAGATGCTTCAGCTCCATTGATCGCAAGGGTTGTCAATTCAGTTGCCGGGGGTTGACCAATTATTGGGGGTTCTGCCATTTGTCCACCCATAATTTAAATTTTTCAATTGAGGATTTGAATTTATTTTACATCCTGAATAATCCAAAACCACCAGTTCTTGGAGGGATGAGGGGTGAGATTGACAATGCCATAGAAAGAACTGCTCGAGTATCTTTAGGGTGAATAATTCCATCATCCCAAAGTCTAGCCGTCGAATAGTACGCCGATCCTTCTCGTTCATACTTCTCAAGGATTGGGTCCTTAATCGCCTTGAGATCCTGGTCCGTGAGCGGAGNATCACCACTCCCNCTCGGCTGATCCGCNTTGATTTGAGCAAGGACATCAGCCGCCTGCTGACCACCCATNACGCTTATCCGGCTACCTGGCCAAGTGAACAGAAACCTTGGATCATAGGCTCGCCCACACATCCCATAATTGCCCGCACCGTGCGACCCACCAATGATAACAGTATACTTAGGGACTTGAGTCGTCGCAACAGCCGTCACTAATTTAGCCCCATGTTTAGCAATTCCTTCTGCTTCATAGGAACGACCGACCATGAAACCAGTGATATTCTGCAGAAAAATAAGAGGGATTTGACGCTGAGAACATAATTGTATGAAATGGGTTCCTTTCAAGGCAGACTCACTGAACAACACCCCATCATTCATGATGATGCCCACCTCATACCCCTCTATTCTCCCAAACCCACAAATCAAAGTGGTTCCAAATCTTGCCTTGAATTCATGAAACTCAGACGCATCTAGAAGGTGGGAAAGAAGTGCACGCGAGTTAGACGCTACACCTGGAAGCGAGGGAGCGTGATCAAGGAGTGAACCACCTGTCGACAATGGAGGTTGAGCTGTAAAAGAGGGAGCGAGGCGATTTCGAGCAGGCAGGGTTTCTACAATATCTCGCACTAAATCCAAAGCATGACTTTCATCCTCTGCTAAGTGGTCTGCAACTCCAGACTGCATCGTATGCACCTCAGCACCACCTAATTCCTCAGCATCCACTTCCTCCCCAGTAGCCGCCTTAACAAGAGGGGGGCCACCAAGGAAAATCGTCCCATTCCCCTTGACAATGATTACTTCATCCGACATCGCTGGCACGTAGGCACCACCGGCTGTACAGGAACCAAGTACTGCAGAGATCTGNGATAACCCCATTGAAGACATAGTAGCCTGATGTTGAAAAATTCGTCCAAAATGCTCTCTATCTGGAAACACTTCATCCTGCATTGGAAGGAAGGCACCGCCTGAATCAACTAAATAGATGCAATCAAGGAGATTATCCATAGCAATACGCTGAGCACGCAAATGTTTNTTGACAGTAAGTGGATGGTATGAACCACCTTTGACAGTTGCATCATTTGCAATGATCATACAAGGGCGTCCGTGAACCACCCCTACACCGGTGACCACGCCCGCACTAGGCACGCGACCATCATACAGCTCATGGGCAGCCAGTGTCGAACACTCAAGAAAGGAAGTACCTGGATCAATGATGTGATCGATGCGTTCACGGGGCAGGAGTTTACCACGTTGCCGATGTCGCTCCTCTGCTCTCCCGCCAACTCCTCTCCTAACCGATTCTATCAACTCATTGAATTCTCCGCAGAGAACCTCATTTCGGTCACGCAGTCCATCGACCACGGTTGGCGGGACGTCAATAGGTTCCATGGCCCGACTCACACTCCTAGGGACATCCTTCCTACGTCCCTTAGGCCGGGAGCGAGCCCCACCGTCATTAATGCCACCACAACAAGAAGCCTCAGATGTCTTTGACGGTCTTCTACCCACGTCGTCGCAATCACATAGCCAACGATAACCGAAAGTGCGAGTTTAACGAGCAGGAATAACCACCCTCCTTCCAAAAGAAAGTCACCTGCTTCCATGATGTTCCGNCCGAGGACGTGCTTCTCTTCATAGCCAAGGAAGTCAATCCCCACCCATGTAGCAAAGCCATCAATGACCTGACCCATGACTGGGAGCACAACAAAAGCACTGGCAACCATAGCTTTCGGCGAATGGGCTGTAGACACCATACGACCCGTACTTTCCTGCGAAGACCATTCCTGAAACGTGAGACCATCTGGAACAATCCCAATTTCAAGGCCATGGTGGGCCATCACATCTCTTGAACTCAGACCATAACGAATGAGAAAAACGGGAACGATAATGGAAAGGAACAGAGGCATGAGGAGGAGAGAAGGGCTTAGTTCAGCACCAGAATCCCAAGGTTCAATCAGGAAATTGAAGAAAAGGCCACANTGCATCATGATGATAGCAACTCCTGAACCACCTAGTACCATCGAAGGTGCACGGCGAGGAGCCATCAATAACAGGGGCAAGACAACCGATACCAGAGCCCCCGATGCAAGACCAATAGCTGGGAAAAGACCCCACCCCGTCCCGGCCTCCGAGTCCATGGCAGGTATGATAACGAGTAAAACATGAGCTAGATAGATAACAAGAATAGACACGGCTACACGCCAGCGTTCGGACCCGATTCCAGCCATTGATTTGGAGGGGTTCCGTACAAGACAACCAACTGCAAGGCATATCGCAACCCAAACAGCGGTGTGAAAATGGATGATTGGAGAGATGTAGAGAGATTGGAGACTTTCCGTGAAGAATCCCGAATCCTCGAGAACCCTAGCCGTTGAGCCCCAGATGATCCAAGGGATGAATGCCACGAGCATTCTTTCATCTGCCAATAAAGACGTACTACGCATCACTGCGGCAATCGTGACGACGAAAACCAATAGGAGAGTTGCATAGACCGCAGTGTTGACCAGATTATAGGTACCATCCCGCGATTCGATGTCATCAACGAAAGGAGAGAGGAGAGACCTATCAATGGCCTCCCCGAGGAACCATGAACCCGACGTAAGGAAATGAACAGAGACTAATACGCCACAAATGACGATGAAAGCAAGACATACGCGCTCACCCAAGTGCCAAGAAGACACAGATGGTCGACCTACACCTTCTTTCAGCGGCAGAGATTCTTCATCGCTCTCCGAGAGACTCACGCCTACTCCTCTTCAGACGCGTCCCCCGCCACGCGGATGGGATGTATTTCCTTGAAAATGATGGTTTCAGCGTCTGCGTGCTCTCTCAAGCCACCTACAACATCAAATTTAGTCGACCCCCAACGAGCGTCGTAGCGAAGGTCGTCTGGAAGAGTGATGACAAGTGCTTCCTCCGTAGATTCGAAACTGAAACCAGAGCGCCCGGTTAGAGATTCAACAATAGCAGACAATTTTTCGTGTTCATCCTTGATGACCTTCGTGACAGTATACTCATATCGAAGAGTCTTACCAGCTAAAGGATGATTGAAATCAATTCGAGCACGCCCAGCAGCGAGTAATTGAAGGATTCCAACCCGGTTGTTGATTGTCACAGGCGAACCTATCTGCAATGAACGGGGATCGGGTACCGAAGCAAGAAGGCGATCCTGAGTGATGGTCTCAACGAGATCCGGGTCCTTAGCCCCATAGCCTTTCTCAGCGGGAATCTCAATCGAATAATCCACACCTTCCTCGGCTTCCTCAAGATGCTCCTCAAAGCCAGGAATAAGGCGGCCTGAACCTACAATCGTTGTCAACGGTTGTGCTTCCTGAGACTGGTCCGCACCACCATCACCTGTACTTTCTTGCTCGTCAGCACGATTCGTTTCGATGACAATGCCTGCCTCGGCATCATATAGTGTGTACTCAATTTGGATGACACTCCCTTTATCCATGGTCCTCGCCAAGCATGCGACCCGCACTCACTTTATCATCCACACGCCTCACTCCTCCTCCTTTGCCCCAACGCGTGGAGTCGTAGTAAGAACGACGAGTGAACCACCCACCATCAATAGCCAACCAAGCCAGACGAGGTGATTCAAAGGCAGGTCATAAATCGTGACACGTACGCGATCGACACCCTCTCCAGCTTCCATCTTGAGCATGAGGTCGCTCGCTTGCTGGGCATCCAATATCGCAATTGTGACCCCCGATGCTGTCATCGCCCGACTGACCTCCGACCTCGTCATCATTGAATCATCAAATCGTATCACCCCTGGAGTCATACTCGTCTGATCGAAAGAGGTAGTATCAACAACTTTCAGATTCAAACCAATGTAACCATCGCCAGCACCCACTTTGGAATCATATTCATCATCAGTCGCCGGAATGACTTCAAACGAATCCAACGTATATGCGCGGCCACCTACGATTACCGGAACATCTTGCGTGACGCTTACCACATGTCCAAGATCTCCGCGAGCAACCAATGTTGTTGAGAAGACGTGGCCAAGCAGCAGCAGCACAAGACCAAAATGAATGACAACAGTTCCAAATCGACGGACCCTCACCGCAGACGCCTTCATCCGTACTTGACCTACTGCCGACCACATTGGTATGAGAAGACCAGGAATAGCAAGCAATAATGGAGGCAGCAGCAATATTGCAATCACCCCTCGAGTGATTCCAGCCCCCGCTAGAGCAAGATGAGCATCACCTGGAAGGACATCCATGAACAGCAGCCCACCAATCAGCGTTGAGCCAAAAGCAATTGAAGCAACCACTGCAACCCTCCTCGCATCGATTTTTCCAACTCCGTGTGCAAGTGGCAACCCTAGAAGAGCGAGGACGAGCAATGGAGCTCCAAGAACCTCATGGAGTCCAAATTGAGGCACATCCATACTGGCAAAGAGAACGAATAATGTCATAGTGAAGTAAATGGCACCCAGAACAGGTGCAAAGGTGCGTACAAATCGCGAGATATTCAATCGTGGTTTAGAGTCGGCAATCGAATCAGCTGCATCCTCCAATACCCAAGGGACGAGTGCCACGATAATCAACAACGCTGCAGTTGGTACACCTGCAAGACCCACCCACGTTCCAAGAAGGAGGAGGAGAACAATGCTCCAGCGAGTAATTTCACGTGATCGGCCCGAATAATATGCATGGACAATGAGTGGAATGATGAGGCAGATCAACAGCAGGCCATCCATCCACCATGACCACACTTCAGGAGATGGTTCTGAGCTAGGTCCAAATGTTGCAACGATTGACACGAGAATCATGACCACCACTGATCCTGATTCAATATTGAATTGCAAGATTTTCTCCGCATGCAATGTAATCCAGCGTAGCAAAAGGATTGCCATGACTGCAAGCATCAGAACGGCAGCGGTTGGCCCGAAAATCAAGCTCACAAGAGCCGGTGACATCGCATTGAACCAATGACGTCTCGGCAATGATGGAGTTTCAAGCATTGCTGCGAGCAGGTGCCCAAGGACGAGAGTCAATATCGACAAGTATGCCATTATCTCGGCACCTGCCACTGTATCGAACGAGACCGATAATAGACGCTGTAGACCATCACTGGAAGGAGTATCTCCAGTAGAGCCAACGAATGCATGGACCGAAGCCCAAACACCACCTGCCCGAGTGACTAATGTGGCAAAGAAGGTGGATCCGACCAGAACTGTTGCACACGAACGCTGAATGATTACGGACCTGAAAAGAGAGGAATGGGGAGCGTGAAGACGTATTGCAATGATCAACCAGGGGAGTAACGAACCCGTTTCAACAGGGTCCCAAGCCCAATACCCCCCCCAATCCAGTACGGTAAATGCCCACAAACCCCCTAAACCTATACCCACTGTGCCCACAATGAACGAGCTGAGGGCAGCACGATGCCCATACCCACGTAATGACGATTCAGGTTCCCCCACACAACAGAGGTCAAGTTGTGCAGTCAACAGTGTCAACGAATAAAAGACGAAGATAATCGGCGGGTGAATCGCCATCAAAGAAGTCTGCAAGAGAGGGTTCATCTCAGCAGGCACACTCTGACGCATATATTCCGTGCTGAGAGAGAAGGGTTCCATGCCTATACTCACCAAAAACAATAGGCAAGTAACGCTCTCAATCAGGGGTGCTTTCTGCATATTGAACGTGGTACGTTGCCTGTACCACCAAGAAAGAAAGGAAAGCATTGCGGCCCACATCAATAGAGGACCTTCGCGAGAGGCCCAAGCACCACTGACCCTATAGATCAAAGGTAGATCCTCGCCGACGGTAGCCCAAACAAGAGCAAGTTCTGTAGCCCTCAT
This sequence comes from Methanobacteriota archaeon, assembly GCA_002715545.1. The sequence goes on along the minus strand of PAZI01000011.1, from coordinate 1,126 downwards.
AGCAAGAGCTGTTACAAGTACAACAAAGGGTAAGATCTGAGTCAGAAGAATGATTGCAGAGAGTGAACCATCCCGCGAACGTTGTGGTGCAAAGAGTGCAAAGCACGACGCGATGAGACCAAGCCACGGGAGCACTGCCAGCAGTCCGAACAAGCGGTATGAAGCAGAAAGCACCGCTTCAAATACCTGTGCAAGCAGCATGCACTCATGGGACCGAAGATGGTTGATTCCCCAGTGGCCGTCGTAACAGGAGGAAGTTGTGGAATTGGTGCGTCAGTCGCCAAAAAACTTGCAGCACTCGGCCATCGCATCATTTTGACATACAACACGCACGCGTTCGAGGCTGAAGAGGTCGTACGGAGTATTCGAGAAGATGAAGGCGATGCAATCGCCGTGAAGGTTGACTCCACGAACGCCAGTGAAATCACATTACTCGCTAAGCATCCATGGTGCAAATCTGGCATCTGTGCCCTCGTGTTGAATCACGGCACGTATGAGCGTTGGCCGGCGAGTCAGGTCGACCCGGACCGAATGTCCAAAACTCTTGAAATCAATTTCCTCTCAAGTCACAGAATCTGGTGGGAATTGAATTCCCAGATAGTCGACGGGGCATCAATCATCGTTATTGGATCTCAGCTAGCAACCAAGGGATCTGTACACGGTGCGGATTACGCCGCCTCGAAAGCTGCCTTGACCACTTGGGCCCGATCATTAGCACTCGATGTCGCAGATAGAGACATCACGGTGAACGTTGTTGCACCGGGTTTCGTAGACACTGCAATCCTGTCACAGGATTCTGAAGAACGACGACGTCAAAGGGAAGAAGAAGTTCCCTTAGGTCGTATTGCTAGTCCGGATGAGATTGCAGGAGTCGTCGGTTTCCTCTGTTCAGAAGATGCTGCTTACATGACTGCTGGAGTGATACACGTCAATGGAGGCCTGTACCGTCCATGAATGCGGAAGAAAATGATTTCACTGCATACAACCGTATCCTTAGGACGAGAAGGGAACTCATCGATTCCAATGTCCTTCATGAGAGTGTAGGGGGTCGTTTCAGCCTCCACGCGGAGCATGAGCAGGCCGGCGATCAACCAGATGCTATTTCTAAATTAATTTCTCAATTGGA
>PAZI01000010.1 GCA_002715545.1 Methanobacteriota archaeon | reverse complement strand
TCAAAAGCAAATGGAATAACTTGGAGAGTAGAATGGTCGATCTAACAGCTACATTCGACTCGTTGATGAATGACATTGGGGATGGTGAAATAACAGGCCTTGCTGCTGCTAACTCAAGAGCTAGGATTAGGATGACGACGCTGTACGCAATTGCAACTTCCAATGAGGGTATCGTTGTTGGAACTGGAAACAAGGTTGAGGATTTCGGTGTTGGGTTTTTCACCAAATATGGTGACGGGGGCGTTGATATCTCACCAATCGCCGACCTGTACAAAACAGAGGTCTATGCATTAGCCCAGGTTTTGGGTATCAGTGAGGATATCAGAAAGGCAGCACCCACTGATGGTCTGTGGGATGACGGGCGTACAGATGAGGAGCAGATGGAGGCAACCTACAACGAATTAGAGTGGGCGATGAAAGAATTTGCAGAACCTTCGGGTTTGGAACTGACTCAACGCCAGAAAGAAGTGAGAGAGATTTATCGGCAATTGAATGCCCAGAATGCCCACAAAATGAGAGAGATTCCTGTCTACAAGCGACAACATCTGGGTTAACCGACCAAGTCATCATTCATCGTGAGGTTCATGCACTTGAACACCTAGAGTACGATGTGGAAGAGGTTGGACCAGAGGCCTTGGAGGGCATGCTAGGGGGAGACCTAGGCCCTGCAAAAGCTATGGCAGCACGCTTGCTTCTCGATCTGACATCGATTGCTGGTGCATCGACATTAGTCCCGATACGCCATGCCCACGTGTCAGGAGTTTCGGTGCTAACCGGTGGCCTTGGATTAGAACGATTTCTTGAGACTTTATCGAACGACCCCGAGGGTAAGGTAGCAGTCCCAACGACTCTCAACGCTGCAGGATGTGATCCACGACATCACGAGTCGATGGAGTTGCCGAGTGAAGATTTTCTTGAACGGCAATGGGGTATTGTCCAAGCCTATGAGCAGCTAGGAATCCAGTCAACCCTCTCTTGCACACCATATGATCATCCTGGACTCGATCTGGAAGGAATTGGATGTTGGGCGGAATCAAATGCGGTCTGTTTTGCCAACTCATTCACATCGCTGCGAACAAATCGTGAATCTGGGCTCTCAGCTCTCGCTTCAGCATTGACTGGACTGGCACCGCGTTGGGGTATGCATTTGGATGAAAATAGGCGACCCAACGTCATCGTACGGTTGACGACGACACCATCTGATTCGACACGATGGTCCATTGTTGGTGACATCATAGGCCGCAATCTCGACCGCGGGGTCTCAAGACCTTTGGGGGCGATGCCATACATCATCTGTCCCAATTCAAACATCGATCTGGCCTCAAAGAAAGCGTTGTGTGCCGCAAGTGCCAATCATGGAGTGCCCATGCTCTGGCTGAGTGATGAGGGCAAGGTTGTTCCAGTTGGCTATGTTCCAATTGACCTGCAATCTAGTGTACAGAATATACAGATTGATGCCGATGACATCGAGGAAAGACTGGCTGAACTTGCCCCAACAACACCAGTCTCACGCATCGTCATTGGGTGTCCGCAGGCAGATGTAGGGGAAGTTCGCGAGGTCGCCTCAGCACTCATGCCCTATATCGCGGCCGGGCGACGGCTTGAGATGAACAGGGTGTGGCTCTTCACGAACAGGGCCTTACTCCCACAGATTGAAGAAGAGGGGCTCAACACAGTTTTCGAAGAGGCTGGAGTTCAGTTACTCGTAGATACATGTCCAGAGGTCGTTCCATATGATCGGAAAAGCGTTCAACATCTGTTAACGAACTCCATGAAAGCTGAACATTATCTCACATCTGGACTCAACTCGATCCACACCTCTGTGACAGATATCCCCGACTGCATCGAGCACGCATTCTCTGAGGACCGGCCTGTGCCCGGAATCATATCTGAAAAGAAGAGAAAGGAACAATCCTATGCATTGGATGATGGCAAAAAAGTCAGGGCAGGCACAGGAGTCAAATTCATCGCCAAACGACTCACGAGTCAGTCATCTTGGACTCTGAGTGGTCAAGGGCTGGTAACGCAAGCACCAATCACATGGCTCGGATATGTTGACAGATTCGACGGCACTATCACTGAGAGAGGACACCCACTAGAAGGCTCAACAGTTGCGGACACGATTCTCATTATGCCTAAGGCTTCAGGTTCGACCGTAGCACCGTATGTGCTCATGGAACTAGCGTACCGGAATCGGGCACCGAAAGCGGTTCTACTCACAGATATCTGTCCATTGACCATCCCAGCATGTTCCTTGCTCAACATCCCATGCGCTGTCGGATTCAAACGTGAAATCTTAACAGCGTTCAGAACCGGTGATTCAATCAAGGTAATCTCAAATGGAGATGACGTTGAAGTGGTTCGGACAGAATGAAGCGCACATGGTTATTCATTCAATGATCAAATAGAGGTGTTTGGTTCAATCCCAAGGGTTTCTTCCAACGTCTCAAGACCTGTCACCGCAAATCCAAGAACCGCTAGCAGCGAGCCCTCAATGATAGTGAACCAAGGTGAAAAATCACCACCTGCGTCATAACCACCCGCTTTACCGCGCCAGCCACCCTTAGTAAGATAATGATTCAGCCACACATCACCCGGGTCAGAGAGACGAGCCACAGCTACTTCGATATGCTCGTGTATGGGTACTTCTGAATCGTTGTTCATGGCCCATGCTGTGCAGGTTGCAATGCGGTGTGGTGTTCCAATCAATTCGAGGAGCATCATCCTAGCTGATTCCAGCGAATCAGGCTGTCCGAGAAGATGCTCCCCAGAGGGGGATTCAATTAGAGTGTCAGAAGTTAGAGCAACCGTGAATGACGGAGTAATTTGAGAGAGGGCGGTTCTGATTTTCCACGCACAAGTCTCCCGCACAGCATCAACCAGATTAGAGTACGAAGATGGGCGTGGTTCGACACCGTCGATACCTTGGGAGATTACTTCAACCTGGCTGAGCCAGCGCCTCTCAAGAAGGTCTGAACGACGTGCTGAATTCGATGCAAGCCAAACTTTAACCGCTTCATCCACGTTCTTGAGAGGAGGGGTTGCTTTATGACGCACTCACCCATCCAAAGGCGATATCATGCCGGTCAACCCAGATAACCGCATCCGCACATTCATCCTCGGCCTCGACGAGCGTCTACAAGGAGGTGTGCCTGAAGATCATCTAGTACTCCTCAGCGGAGCCAGCGGATCTATGAAGTCAACAATGGCTTTCTCACTGCTCTACAACAACGTCCTTCATCAAGGGCACGCAGGCGTTTACCTGACACTTGAACAAAGCAAGGATTCGCTGATGTCGCACATGCGATTGATGGGCATGGATGTTGAAGACCCCCGGGTACGAAATCGTATCGCAGTCATTGATCTCGCAGATCTCCGCGTTCAGCTTGATAAACAAGGAATGTCGGACAAGATTGATTGGACCGGGCAACTTATGCGTCAGATTCAGAAGTACCGTGACAGCATAGGGTTTGAAATTCTCGTCTTTGATTCACTGGGAGCATTCTTCACACTAACGAAAATGGACAACCCTCGCGACGAAATCTTCCGCATCTTCGAGGATGTACGACGAATGGAATTGACATCATTCTTCATTTGCGAAATGCTCGCAAATCAGAGTCAACAATTCGGAGAGTACGGTGTCGAAGATTTCCTCAGTGACTCGGTCATGCATATTGTGATGGAGCGCGTGAATGATGAGATTTCAAGAAAACGGGCTGTCGTCAAAATGCGCCATCCCAGCCACGACCTTGGATACAAGCCAATAGCTTGGGATAACGCAGAGAAGCGATTCCGTCTTGGTTGATTAACCAACGGTGACAGACTTCGCGAGATTACGCGGTCGATCAATGTCCCGGCCGAGCGCCAATGCCACTTCATAGGACAGCACCTGTAGTGGTAAAACGGACAGAAGAGGGGAGAACAATGATTCACATGATGGGATAGGCACTGCAACATCAGCGAGTCCATTGACAGCGAGATGTTCATCATGAATCAGAATGATTTTTGCACCACGAGCCTTGCACTCGTCAATCGAAGTAACCATCCGTTCTGCATGTTCGTCCCCTGGCATCAGTACGATAACGGGTGTGCCTTCCTCGATCAGGGCAAGTGGGCCATGCTTGATTTCACCAGCAGGAAGAGCAATGGTAGGGATGTAAGCAATCTCCATGAGTTTGAGAGCCCCTTCCGCGGCGACGGGTGAAGAGATTCCCCTACCAAGGAAAAGAACCACTTTGGCATCTTTCACAAGAGAGACCGCTTCGTCCATCGTACCAAGATTGTCCAGCAATGTGGCCATACGATTGGGCATGGCACTGAGGTCCCGGACGAGGCGCCTCCCTTGTGCAGTATCCATTGAACGACTTCGGCCTAACATGATGCTTACCAGTGATAGAACACCAACCGTGTTCGTGAAGGCCTTGGTCGATGCGACCGCTTGCTCAGGACCACTGCGAATATAGACGCCACGTCCGCAGGCGCGAGCGATGGACGAGCCGACAACGTTGACAATGCCAATGACGTCGGCCCCCTTTCGATTCAGCTCCTGAACTACATTCAATGTGTCATAGGTCTCTCCCGATTGAGAGAGGGCAATATGCAACGTGGTAGGCTCCGTGACATTTTGACTTATGCGAAACTCGCTACCAATATGGCTCCTTGCTGCCCTGTTCGCGATCGCTTCAAGCAGATGTACACCGACGGAACCAGCGTGGTGAGCAGTGCCACAACCAATGAGTTCGACCGACTCAATGGCAGTAAGACTTCGTTCATTCATCTCAAGTCCCCCCAATCTACCTGTGCCTGATTCATGATCGAGTCTTCCTTGGAAGCACCGTGCTAGCGATTCAGGTTGTTCATTGATCTCTTTATGCATGTGATTAGGATGGTTGCCAAGGTCATCGAGTTGCCAGACTTCCTCTAACGTCGATATCTGAACCTTAGTCCTAGTTCGATCAATGCGAGAAGTATCGATGGTTCCGGGCTGGAGGACTGCAAAATCACCATCTTCAAGATACACAACTCGCTTGGTGTGTCTAGCCAATGCATGTGGATCAGACGACACGAATGAAGCATCATCAGATAATCCCACAACGAGTGGTGACCCAGATCTGGTGCAGACAATCGTTTCAGGATCATCAAGATGAATCGCACAGATTCCCCAAGTGCCACGCAACTGGCTCAAGACGCTCTTCAGGGCTTCAAGCAATGACGCAGCACCTTCATCTAGAGCCATTCCTGTGAGGACAGCGATGAGTTCTGTATCAGTCTCAGAATGCAATTCTACACCTTCATCAATCAGGCGCTGACGAAGAATATTGGTCTGCTCTATGATACCATTGTGCACTATGGCAATCCTTCCCGAGATATCGAAATGAGGGTGGGCATTCGCTTCAGTCACTGCTCCTGTAGTCGCCCACCGTGTATGTCCTATGGCGATTGAAGCGGATTGATCGACTGAATCCATCTGCTCAATGAGGGCACCTACACGTCCGACCAAACGATGCCTCTGCAGAATATTATCGTCAATGAAAGCTATGCCTGCACTGTCATATCCTCTATACTCAAGCTTGCGCAGCCCGTCAAGAACGTCATCGACCGCCGAATGGCGGCCTGTGACACCAAATATGCCACACATGGATGCGGGAGTTGGGGCCGGCCTATGAAGAGTATGCGAAGTCAAACATCGTCTTCTTCATCACGNCGAGCTCGCATCCTCCGGCGCTGCCTCCTTAGGNGCCCTGCTTCAGCAACTTGCGACATTTCCTCATCAACCAAATCTACCGGAACCATGGCCTCCTTGAGATCTTCATCACTCATTGGCACAGGTTCCTCACCATCACCAAGCAATACCAAATCTGGATTGAAGGAAGTGGATGTTGGCCTGCGCCTAATCCTGTTCTTCGACATGGACCGTACAAACAACAAGAACAGGATGAAACCAACAATAATGGCAGAACGAGTTGAAATCAAATAATCAGATAACTTCGATAGGACACCCTTTGTTGAAGTTGTAACGACGGTTTCCTCTAGATCAAGCAGGATGATTCCGCGTACCTCTAGGACATTGTTCACGTCTTCAAGAAGGAGTAAGGTCTGGTCTTCGGTGATTGCACTGCTNAGGAGACGACCCCTTGCCACCTCGGTACCATTCCAGATAGATATCTGATCACTGGAGTCATGCATCACTCTACCTCGCAAGGTTCGATGTTCAAGATTCACAACCTCATCATGCACAAACACACCACCAATTGCATCCATCCCAATGACAAGACTGCTTACAGAAGGTGCCGGACGAACAATGACTTGTACCTCGTCGCTTTGTTCATCATCAGGAGTCGCGCGGATGTGAACGTGAGCATCCTCACCAGAGCCCTCAATCCAACCCATCATCACTTCATCTTTCACCGGAGACGCCGATAATACCTCAATATCAAGAGAAGAGGCATCGTCTCCGACAGAATGATCCCATTCCCAATCCGAAGTGCCGAGAACTCCTCGAGCATAGAAGACCCCGAGGCGGGGAAGGCCATCAGTCCGCTTCGAGCGATATAGCAGATGTGCTGCGTGTTCACCGAGTGCTACATCTAAGGACCCTGGAGCTGATGGTAGAATGTCAACATCCAAGATGACGCCATCTGTCTTGGCCCATGCATCCGCAACCATGGGTTGAGATGAATGCAACGTGAAAACCGTGGTATCGACCTGCCAGATTCCTACACTGTACTCACGCCGTTCATAGCCCGCTAGGACAAAAATGCCATCGTGTTCATCAAGAGACAATCCCCACCAGCGGCCATCTGATAGATAATAGGGGCCTGCAAGGACAATCTGCGTTGATATCTCGCCCCGGTCCCCAAAGGTTCCGAAAACTATCGACTGAGTCAGGGCACCGTANTCGTCCACACCATATCTGGTCCAAGCAGCATAGACAAAACCATCTTGAGTCGATGTGACTGCAAGATCGCCGGCGAAACTCTCCTCAACAGTGACTGGTGAAGAGATGAATGTTCGACTAGAGCTCATCTTCATTGAGAGGAGCGATTCACCCTCCTCAACGAAAAGAATAGCCCCCTCAGTGGCCGGAGCCAAGTGAAGTGGTTTTGTTTCATCAGGACCATTGGTCTTTGCAGTCACCTCAGCATGCTCAAACGTCACATCGTGTAGGAATACATTGTTATCCGTTCTATTGGCCCACTCAGAGTCCGAATGCAGCTCAATACGATGCCGAACGATACCAGATGTATCCACAACATCTGTGATGCGAAGATTCAGTTGAGATGTGGTCCCAGCTGGCTGGATGCTCGGAATCTCCTTACTAGCAACTTCCTCCCATGAATTCGAGCCATTTGGGAGAAGNGCTTGTCGTTCGATGACGACAAANACAGCGGTAATCTTCTGCAGACCTATGTTCTCTATGTTCACTTGGAGAACATAGGATTCCCCCGGCATAGGAATTCGCGGCTCTGTACGAAGAGTACCCGGATCAATGGTCACATCGGGACCACTGCGACGTTCGATGAACCAGAAATTGACTTTTGCATCCTCAACGAAGCGCTCCCCTGCAATGAAATATGTCACTCTGACGATTACATCCACATTTCCTGAATTCTGCCCACAAGTAGAATTTGATGAGGAGAACGTGAATTCAACCTCAATTGTCGAAGATTCAGGTATCGTTTCCTCAAGCCTATCACAGCGAATAGGATCCAGACCTTCCCGTTGCTCAAGCAATTCGATCCCTGCGAATTCTGCAGGAGCATCTCCTCGATTGAGAATCATCGACCTCACCCGGAGAATCTCGCCAGTCCATGCGGAACCAACCAAGGCACCGCCCCCTGTTTCAACGTGAATCGTACCATCGACGCTTACATCCGGGGCATTGACATTGTCAACATCTAGATTGACAATGACCTCCTCGCTGACCACGTCTGAGCCATTGACAAGACGGAATTTAACCCGATGGAGTCCATCGTCAACGCTCTCTGAATCCCAGACCCATGACCAACTTCCTTCAGACGTTTCAAGTCCTGCTACGACCTTAGAGGAGTTCATGACAAGGTTACCACCCGAACTCCACTCACCTTCATCTAGACGAATCTGAACGCCTTGAACATCAACGCCATCATAGGTTCCCTCGAAAGATACTGTCCGAGATACTTCCTCAGAAAGCTGACTTCTGTCAATGGTCAAGATATTCGCATTGGCCCAGACGAAGCGGATGCTGGTAGCAGACCACACGCCACCTGACCCTCTTGCACGCACTCGGATGAAAACAGGATCTCCAGTCTCCGCATCTGCCGGAATACGTATCTTCCCCGACCAATTATCGGCTACAGTGAGTTGTGTCCACGAATCATTGTTCACACGAATCTCCAAACGATCAATCGACGTAGGGGATATGATTCCCCCTACATCGATTCGCTGACCAGCGAGTACCCACGTACCATTCACTGGATGTGTGATTTCTACCCATTCTGGCCCATCTCCAGTATCATTCTCATCTGGAGGGATAATGACACCATTGCCACTTTCCTCTCCAAGTATCGCATCGAGGACCGCGGTCAGGTCGGCAATACCCCACCCCCATTTTTCGTTCCATCGATCATCAATGGTAGGTTCTGATGGAGATATTGATTCATGCTGGAAACTGTGCAGCCGCATCAGTTCCATGACNNCCTCCCAATCCAATGTCTCATCNGCAGAAAGCATGANTGCCACCATGCCAGCTACAACTGGCGTAGCCATACTTGTTCCAGTCAATTCATGATATGAATCACCGGCCAAAGGACGTTGAGTGCCAGGCAACGTCACAGTTCCACCACCAGCGAACTGTGCTGAATTGATATTAGTCCCTGGAGCGGTCACGGTTGGCTTGAGCTCATCCATTTCATCATCATCACCATCATCTTCTCGTGGACCAAAGTTCGAGGCGGAATTCACTTGATCATCGGCTAGTGTGACGGTGTTTCGGTCATTTGTCATCCCGACAGTGATGGCTTTGTCAGCAGATGCAGGTGACGGCACCCTACGCTTACCATCATTTCCCATGGCAGCAACACAAATGGCCCCTGCATCTGATATCTGATTGACAATGACTGATTCACCTGAAGAACCATTGTCCCCGGGGTCATCACTGTTCGGATTGGATACACTGCCAAACGACATCGAAACGACGTCAATACCACGTGATGATTCGTTATTGTTCCAGTCTGTCTCAACGTTGTTGAGCACCCATGATAGACCACGGACGCTGTTCGCACTGTTCGTACCACCTGCATCTGTCAGCACCTTGACGTCGACCAGATAAGCGCCCGGTGCTACACCACCATCAGTTCGGCGAGAATCACCAGTTCCAACTGCTGAACCAGCGACATGAGTCCCATGCCCAGATGGTTCGTTGGAATCATCCGGGTCGACAGAACCATCTGTATTGGAAGTCGGAACCGTCGCATCATACCCTGCGACCCATTTTGGATCATCGTATGACTTGGGATCACCATCAGGGGAATCGTCAACATCATCAAAATCATTCAGACTGCGATGCTCATTGTCCACTCCGGTGTCCAGAATTGCGACGACGACGCCATCGCCATGGTAACCTCTCTCATGAGCTGTCGCCCAATACGTCGTCGAAGGTGCGGCGCGGATGGCTTGAGCAGCGACCTCATTGAAAGGTATCATGACATTCTGCTGCTCGACATGAACCACTTCGGACATCGACCAAACTGGAATGAGGGCCTGAAGGGGAACATGGTCCACGAAGATACGGTCAAGGAATGGTGAAATGTAGACATCAGAGCCGGTTGGCTCCCACCCATGATCAAGGAGAGTCGCCTCAAGTCTGGTTCGATCCTCAATGGTGGGATGCCATGGATAATCAACAACGATGGCCACGGTTCGCCTGCCGTCAGGACCTATAATTGCAGTAGGACTGACCGATTCATATTCTCCAGCAAGTACGCGCTGTAGGCGATCATCCATCCCATTCGAGTCACGGTCGGGCGAGAGTCCAAACCACCATTCTCCAGCCTCGGACTTCGCAAGAGCCAATGGATTCGAAAGTGAACGGTCCTTATTAGAGCAAGGGCCGTCACCACACATCAGTGATGGTAAACCATCTATCTTCGGAACGTGGTCATCTGATGTCTCGGTTACAATCTCATCTGAAATTGGAAATCCAATCTCGGCTAGGACATATACAGAGATTGGAGCCATGAGAAGACACGACAGCATGAGCAGAACTGCCCATCTCCCTCTTGCCATGCCCATGGGTCCGCATCACCGATGAAAAACTGATGTGTCAGACGTGCGGTTCAAACCCTGTCATGGCCAATCTAGATGCTTGCCATCAGCAGTACAGTGCAGCACAGGGACNTGACGCACCATTTCACAGATGANNGGTTGATTNCATTCAGGGCACNGTGCCTGTTCGGCAAGCAGGTCGAGCCAGGCATGACGTGTCTCAAGTTCATCTCCTTCAGCNCGCAGTNTTTCNANCGTCCTNGCNGCCGNACCCTCNAGCGAGANNCCTGCANTCGACCANGGNTCGATAGAAAGNTCNCCCATGCGTTGTTTCAACGCNCGGTTCTTCGCAGCCTCAATNCCCCCTGCAGAAGGTCCNCCATCATCAATTTCAGGTGGTATNAAACCACCNCGTGCGAGTGGNCGGNCAATCNCATAGGCTGCNAAGAAGCCACCCACATGAGCGAGATTCGCNACGCCATCAGNAGGNGTGAGNCCGGTACTCTCNCTGAAAACGAANACCANCTCAAGACCAAGCCTCAACATCGCAATCAACCATACAGGCCATGGTCGNATGAGGATGAGNGGGAANACGATTTCGTCATTCGGCCATGCGGAGAGGTAGGCACCAAGCANGCCGAATGCTGCTCCNGAGGCNCCGAGTGCNGGAGCGTACTGACCNAGATGAGCAAGCATCCAGAAAAGATTCCCNCCNATTGCCCCCACCAGATATACGATNCTCCATCTGNCTCGGCCNAGGCGNTGTTCCAAGGGAAGNCCACACAGNCCGATNACAATGACGTTGCCAAGGAGGTGGGTGGGACCTCCATGTACCCACGCAGCCGTAATGAAGCGATGCCACTCAAACACTGAGGCTTGTGTCAGCGGCTCTGCATAGAACAACGATTGTACTGGAATGCCACGTGCCAAGAGATACCCCCCTAGCCCAATAAGCTGAACGAGATAACAAAGCACGAGGGAGAGAACGGTTGCCAAAGAGANTGGTGTGCCCTTCTTGATTGCATGAACATAAGGGCCAGATGCTGCAGCAACAAAGAGACATAACTGAACCCATTGCCAGAGGCCGAGTTGCGACCACGTTAGGACCATACAACCAGCTTGAAGTGGACTCATGATTTCAGTACGGCGGACAAGAGTGTCCCAAAAGCGCAAAACCGAGACATCTGCTGCGAGGTACGTGCCAGTTGCATTTCTTCAGGCCACACCTATGCGGCGATCCAGGCGAACTGTGCTGGATTCTGTCGATGTCCAAATCGAAGCCAGAGAAATTGTATGCCTGCACGGCCACAATGGTTCGGGGAAATCGACAATTCTTGAGATGCTTGCAGGCATTCTTCCGATTGAAGGTGAAGGAAGAAGACAACTCCCGGAGCATGTNGGCTTGTGTCTACAACGCGGTGGNAGNGTACTTGATCTGACAGTCGGCGAACGGTTGACTGAAGCACTTGATGCTGCGGGTTGTAGATTCTCCAACGAGGAATATCTGGCATGGCTCGAGCGCTGGGGAATACAACATCGGCGTGATTCACGTGTTGCACACCTCTCAGCAGGTCAGCAACGACGAGTCGACGTGGCCTGTGCGCTCGGCGCGGGATTCTTCGGAGGCGCTGAACTAATTATTCTCGATGAGCCTGAAGCAGGTCTGGACGCCACAGGCCGTGTTGAGTTGCTCCGATGTCTAGACGATCGACTCACCGGTGAGGCGGCAGTTCTCATCGCCACACATGACTCAGAGGTAATAGGAGCCTGCGATCGTACCATCGACCTCGCTGTGCCTCTTGAAGGTGAAACAATACCTCTTGAGATCACACCAGCTGGACGGAGAAAAGCACCAGCCCCTCTCGAACATCTTCGGTGGTTCTCCCGCTTGGAACGTCGGACATTGCAATCAACAGCACATCGGTTTCCAATGGGGCTTCTAACGGCGGCGGCTGCGGCGATGAGTTTGCCAACTGCAGCGGCGCTCAATGAACAGGTATGGGCCATGACCGTAGGGTTACTCATCATCTTGCCAATCATCATGGTCTCAGTACAGAAACCAACTGCTCTCATCTGGCTTCAGGAACAACGAGGATTCGATTGGACTAGGGCGGTTCTTGGTGGGCGAGCCATCCGTGACCGTATTTTGATGACTGCCGCATTGGAATCTCTGGTCTGGTCACTCATCTTCGCAATCTGGATGAAGTTGGTGATTCCGGATTCCTTCTCCAACATTCTGACCACTACCTGTCTGATCTGGCTCGTTGTTATCGGAACCTTAGCGGGCATGGCTAGGGCATCATTGGACCTACTCGCAGCACGACTCCCAAGGCCATGGGCCTCACCTACACAACTTCTTCTCGCAACTCTGCTCGGACCTCTGATTGTCATCCTATCTGAGGCATCAGCCTGGGCAGATGGAACTGAAACCACATTTCCTTGGTCAGGTGCTGGATTGCTCGTCATTTTCACAGTTGCAGCGTTGCTTTTCGGAGAGAATGAGGGATGAGAATCCAAACTCTTCAAACACCCACCATTGGTCGACCATGATGTGAAACAGTCGGCGAGTACTGTGCTTCTTGGAGTTGGGCTCAGTGGAATCATCGTTACCGCACTACTCGGTCTGTTCTGGGCGCCTTCAGTCGAAAGTGAGAGCATGAATGCACCAGAGGCCCAACGTATCCTCTACCTTCACGTCCCCGCGGCATGGACCTCTTTTCTTGCATTCACAGGACTTCTGATAGGTAGTGTTGGATGGTTCATGAAGCGTTCAGAGTGGGGTTGGGACCTCCATAGAGCATGTACCCGACTCGCACTCTTGTACGGCACAATCGTACTCGGCACGGGAATGATTTGGGGGGCTGTGGAATGGGGTACACCATGGGACTGGAGTGATGTACGCTTGAATTCCTATGCAGTCCTCACAGCACTCGCTGCTAGTCTCGTGCTATTACATACAAATCAACCAGATGATGGTTCTGAAGCACGGGATGTTGCTGCCACGGTCGGTATCTTTGGATTCCTTCTCGTCCCTCTGACTTACATCGCAACAAAACTGTGGGAAGTACGACATCCAGGACATCTGATAGGTCCTGCGAGTGATGGCGCCGAATCCGGTCTTCCAAATGAGATGCTCATAGTCTGGATGTTCGGTTTCGTTGCCTTCTCAGTGTTCTTCACAGGCCAACTTCTTGCCGAATTGAAGGTACAATCCCATGAAGACCGAGTGGAACAAACACTACTTGTTCAGGATAGGGAGGCATAGAATGCGTCGTCTCAGGTATGTTCCATTTCTCATACTGCAATTCAGTTTGACTGCTTCCGCCGAGACTTCTGGAGCGCAGGATGGCGTTTTGGGGTTGAGTGTCGCCTATCTGTTCGTCACAGCCTTACTGGTATGGCATCTGTTCGGGCTCGTTAAGCGCCTTCAAAGAGTCCAGATTGCAATTAGAATGATTCCTGAGTCTGAGTCTGAATGAATGGTGACTGCGGAAGTGCCTTGATGGAAGTCCTCAACGACGAGGTATGGACGAGGGGGCTGGGCGCTCGGTTGAGTTGACCATCCCCTGTGCGTCATGTGGCAGCATCGAATTGCTAGCGCACACAATGATGTGTGCATCATGCGTCAAAGAGAGAATTGTTCTTGCACGGGTTCCTGATACTATGCAATACATGCAATGCCGAGGATGCAGCCATATCGAAACACCAAGGCAAGGGTGGCAAGTGATGGAAGAAGAGGCACTCTGGAGCCACTTGATCGAGACACATCTCGAACTGGACGCAGACGTCACAAATCCAGTGATTGGTTGGAAAGTTACGCCACTCGACAATAGGAATCATCGCATCGACATCACCATCTCTGCTCATTTCGGCCCTTTCGCATTGGAGACTGATGTTCGCACACTTGCGCGTTCATCGATGGGGTCTTGCGAGGCATGCAGCCGCAAATCTGGAAATTATTTTGAGGCAACCGTACAGATACGCTCCACTGGTCGAGAACTCGAGGTGGAAGAGATAGACGACATGATGGTACACCTCAGGGAGATGGTATTGAAAAAGGACCGCGACCCAATGTGGTTCATCACCAAGGAAGGAGAAGTCAAAGGAGGATACGACATTGTGGTCGGCTCAAAGACGCTGGCCCGCCAATATGTGATGAAGCTCATCGCAGAGTATGGAGGTACGTCACGAGAGTCCCACACGATTGTTGGACGGAGAGAAGGAGAAGATGTGACTAGAGCAACCATCGTTTACCGGCATCCTGGAATGAGTGCAGGAGATGTGTTGGAAGATGGGAATCAAAGACTGTGGCGGATAAATCGAATGACACAGAAAGGAGCGGAGATGCTTGCTGTCGACCGGCACCAGCGACGTGGCATGGTTTGGAATGAGTTGGAGCGATTAGTCGTCGTTGCCCAGCAAAGAACCATCAAGCGCGTAGATGTGCTTCGCAGAGATGAAGGTGCCATCGACTTCCTCGATCCACATCGTTGGGAGGTCGTCACCATCGCCAAACCATGGGACGACGACGGCGGTGAGAACGTGGCAGTGGTCTTAATCGACGTGGAATGGGTTGCACTTCCGGAGGTGAATGTACATGCCGACCTTCGCTGAACTGGCTGAGAAACTCGATTCCGAAGACATGCTCGGGTGGCTGAGATGTTTTCCAGACGATGTGAGGCGAGGGGAGAGTAGAACTCGCGATTACCTCGCTGAGGCCACGTGGTTAGAGAGAGGATGGAGTGGTATAGTGTGCCTCGGCATGGGAGGTTCAGGATCGGGGGGTGATCATCTTGCTCAACTCGCCATCGAAGAAGGGAGTCTCCCAGTGGTTTCTCTCCATGATATGATGGTACCAAAATGGATCGACGACAACTGGCTCATCATCGCAACAAGCCATAGCGGTATGACGCAAGAGATTATTGACGCCGCCCAGCAAGTGATTGAACGTGATTTACCTATCATTGCCATCACCTCTGGAGGGGCTTTACAAGCAATGCTAGATGAAGTTGAGAAACATCTGATCATTCCTATCGAAGGTGGTAGACCTCCCCGAACCTGTTTCGGAGAAATTCTTGCTGCTATGGTAACAATCGGGCGACATACGGGAATTCTCGGAGACGATTCATCCACGACTGAGGTGCGTCATGCATGGCTCAGTCAAGAGATGGTCGACCATGACATCGTGAATAATGGACGTAATGACGTTGCAAGCCTTGCCCGAACGATTGCTGGGGCACCCATAGCAACATTAGCATCAACCAGTCTAGCACCATCAGCTTACCGATTCCGTTGTCAGGTCAATGAGAACGCAGGTACCTTCGTCCGCAATGCAGTCCTTCCCGAAGCTCACCACAATGAAATCGTGGCATGGGGAGAAGGTAACGAAGATATCCCGCAACAAGCGGTTCTGTTCTTTGAGCAACTTGGACAGAGTGAAGTGATGCAACGACGGATAGATTGGACGATTGAGAGAGGAATCCAATCACCATGCATGTGGAGACTTCTGTTAGAAGGAGAGACATTGTATGACAGGTATCTCCATGGCGCCATCATTTCCGATTGGCTAAGTTTCGCCATCGCCCTTCTTCGAGGTAAGGATCCCTCGGCTATCGACCCCATTCTGGAATTGAAGGCCTATTTGAGTTCAGATGTTCCATGAGCGGGGGGTTCAATGGAGCGCTTTATTCTCATATTATTGACGCTTGGAGTGACCACGGCAGTCGCTATACTTCCTGGAAAAGCAGTGGTCAGAATCATTGACCCCACTGCCGACCGATGGCGCTCTTGGATGTTAGCACCAGGCATTGGTGTGCTCCTTCTATGCGGTATTGGAGGTTGGTCTGTCATCATTCTCGGAAAATACCACTTTGAGGTAATGGCCCTTGAAATCGCCGCCCTCAATCTTATCGCTACAGGCCTGCTATGGGAACGTGATGTCCGTCAAGTCCGACGATTATCTCCATGGGAACGTCTCGAACTCAACATGAGTGAAGAAGAAGCGGAACAAACATTCATCGACATTGATGATCCCGAAGTCATCCGAGAGCGTAATCTCACTCGTGATGAAAGGGACTTTGTCATCCTGCTCGTCGTTTTCGCAGGTCTCGTCCTGATGATACCCCTTCTTTTGTTCAATATGCCCTTAGGAGGGGATTGGATTGGATTCTCAGCAGTAGCTGACAGATTAATTGAGGTTGGTGAACCTAGGTTACCTGAACCCCATGATGGAGCATGGACCTATCCTCCTGGTTTCCTAGTTGCCACTGCATTCATCTCGGAACTGCTGCGTCAGGATACTTGGATTGTCGGGTGGATTCTTGCCCACGGTGCGATGTGGGCACTCATTGCTGGACTCGTAGGCGCAGCTGATCGATGGGGAACAGCACGTTCGACTCTCATCGGAATCGGTCTTCCACTCGGAATTTTTGCTAAGCTCTGGGACACAGGTTGGCCAACAGTCACTTCTCTGCTTGGAATCATACCTGCTATTGTCATCCTTTTGCGGCCGAGTGCTGCGCGTAAGCGCTGGCATGACCCTATCTTCATCATCACCCTGTTGTCTGTAGCGGTGATTCACCCGTCTGGAGCAATCTACGTCGCTCTTCTGATCATCGCCCACTCAATCCACACGTGGACCATTCCACATCATCAAGAGGCTCAGATACGTCTCAGACTGGTGATTCTATCAACAGTTGCTTTGGTTTTCGGACTGGTGCTTGCTCTCGGGCTCTTTGCTCCGCGCCTATTCAGTGAAGCAGTAATCTCAGAATATGGCTGGCAAGGAGGTCGCGTGATGATGACTTTCGTAGGTCCTATTGCTATTGCGACGATCATGATTCTTTGGAAAGAAGCATGGGACACACATGTTGGGCGCATCACGATGTTGTGGTTTGGACTCATTTGGGCCATTTCACTTGTACATCTCCTTGTTGGATGGCGTGGGCAATCATTCCTCAACCTCATCGATCGATCCCTTTACTCGATGGGGATGCATGGCTTCCAAATCCCTGCAGCTCTGCTTATTGGCATGATTCTTGGAAAACCTAGAGGATTCGGACTCATACAGAAGAAAGAGGAACTTGGTGACCTGGTCGTCAAAGAAGAAAGGGATTTCAGATTTGATCCCGATGATCCTTACAACCTTGAAATTGAACCTGAGACCTATGAACAGGCCGAGACTCTCGTAGCAGAGAGGTGGTTTGAACTGGAGGAAGTGACGTGGAAGGTGAAGTGGAAACCAAGAATTCGGACTGTCGTCATCATGTTTTTGTTCCTACAGTGCGGTGTTGCTGCATCGGCAGTCATTCTGATGCAAGGACATGAGGCACGTATGGCAGCCATTGATGCCGCTGACAGCGAAGCGTTGGAGTATGCTGCATCCCAGGCAGCCGATGGCGAGGTTATTCTTATCGAAGGAGAAGTTTGGAACCACCTGCCTACGAAAAGCACCGCCATGTGGTCCCATTACCCTGGTTTAGGGTTGGTAGAACTGAATGATAGCCCATCCTCCAATATCACATCCGCCCTTCTTCAAGGGAATGTTGAGGGCTTGATGCAATATGATATTGCTTGGGCAGTTACCAGTATTCGTGGCTGGGCCATGTCATATATCGCCATCAATCCACAATGGGAACTTGTTGCTGATTTCACAGGCACCCGCGTCTGGAAACTTCTCGATGAAAAACCTCCTCATCCGCATTCAATGATAAGACCGATCACGGACTTATACTGTGAACCATCCTGTGAGGTGCGCAAGCACCCCTGGAGTGAGGAGATGAGTGATATATCCCCGCCAAATGGAGGTCATGAAGTGAATTATACAGAATCCGGTTCAGTCTCATTTTCAATCGCTATCTCAGATGAATTCCAACGTCGAGATGTCATCCTCTCTCTATTTCTATTAACCAGTGGGGGCATTGATTTGACCTTCACTTGTGAACAAGGAAACACATCTATCACCGAAGTCCATCGTATGGAGAAATCTCAATGGACTCGTATCTCAATTGCATTCCCAGAGGTCCAAACAGGTCAAGTCAATGCAAGTCTCAATATTGACCCAAATGGAGGATATTCAAGATGGATCAATCCACTTGGTTCAAGTGGGCGTTCGGAAGTCATCCTCGACACCCAAGGCCTTTACGTTCTCTTCACAGAGGCTAGGTTAAGTCAGTAGCAAAGACGGGGATGAGAGACGTATGACAGAACTTCAGCAACTGATGGTTCTGCTTCCAACACGTGATGAAGAAGGAGCCATCTGTGCTACAATCAAGGGAATCCCTCGGACCAAGCTCAAGGAGATGGGGTATGTCACCAGAATTCTTGTGGCAGATGGGCGCTCCACCGATGCCACACGGGAGATTGCCCTTTCCATGGGTTGTGATGTACTGACCCAACGTGGTGAGATGGGTAAGGGAGTCGGACTCAGACAGGGTTTCGAGTTCTTTCTGAGCACAGGATGTGATGTCCTCGTCATGCTTGATGCAGATGGGACATACGACCCACGAGACATGACAAAACTGCTTCAAGCACTGGAAAATGATCAGGACGTCGTCATAGGAAGCAGGTTAAGAGGAACAATGCACCCAGAGGCAATGTCACGATTGAACTACCTTGGCAATCATCTTCTGACATGGTCAGCAGTAGTCATGCATGGTGTATATATCAGTGATTTGTGCACAGGATACTGGGCATTCACACGCAAAGCCCTCAAAGAGATATTTCCCCTTCTGAATTCGGTTACTTTTGAGATTGAGGCGGAGATGTATGCCGCGGCTGCCGCACTTGAGTTGAACATCGACGAGGTACCGATACATTACGGGCAACGTATCGGTGTGCCAAAACTTGGGTCGATTAATGACGGTGCCAGCATCCTACGAAAGATTCTGACTAGAGCCATCATACGTGTTCCTATCTCTCATCAGATTGAAAGAAAGAAATGAGTTCCCCAAGGCCTTCAGAGAAGGGTATGCTGCACTTGAAATCAAGATCTTTGTGGGCACGATAAGATGACCCAACTGAATGACGTATGTCACCAAGTCTAGCGGGGCCTGGAGTACGCTCAATCTTCCTCACAATATGGCGCTCAACCTCATCAGCAAGATCGAGAATCGACAACTGATTTTCCGAGCAGAGATTGTATACCCGGGCATGCCCTTTTGCAGAAACACCATCATTCAGCAGTGCATCCAAACCAAGCAGAAGTCCTTGAACAATGTCAAACACATGGATGAAATCTCTAGACTGCTCTCCATCTCCATCAATCCGTAAGGGTTGTCCCCCTAGAGCTCGAGCTATGAATATAGAAATCACACCGCTGTAAGGAGACATAGGATCCTGACGGGGGCCATAGACATTGAAAAAACGAAAAGCCGTTGAGGGTACAATACAGTCACCCTCTGTAATCAGTCGCTCTGCATCCAGCTTTGAAACTCCATAATTCGAGATTGGTGTCGTCGAATGGTCCTCAGTTATGGGAATTTTCGTCGGCTCACCGTAAACCGCTGCCGAGGAGGAAAAAACAACAGGGCAGGGAGATTCTATGGAGGAGGATAACATCATGATATTGCGAAGCCCATCGAAGTTTATAGCGCGGTCAAGTGAGGGATTCTCCTGACAACGTTCAACCGACGCTATAGCTGCAAGATGAACGATGCCATCAACACTTGACACAAGATGGCTGAGAATCTCAGTATCTAGAATAGAGCCTTCAATGAATCCAATCATCCCACCGGTAATCTTGGAAACGTCCTTTGGGTCAATGGCAAGGGCATTTGGAATGTTCTCGATCTTCCCCGTATCGAGATTATCGAGTACAATCACTGCATCACCTCGCTCGATGAGAGTATCAGCAACGTGGCTTCCTATGAAGCCAGCCCCGCCCGTGACAAGAAAACGCCGCACGGGAGTCGATTCAGGCGCGAACATAGCATCCCCAAACAACCCAGAACGATGAAGACAGCGGACGTCATCGGTCCATTATGGCCGAGATGGAGATTATCGAGCGAGTCTCACTCTCTGAGGTGCTCGAACGATTCGGCATCGCAGGTGAAGGGCGAGAACGCCGGTTGATTCTCTGCCCAAGAAAAGAAAGACCCGCCTTCCAAAAACGCGGTGAGACAATCACAGTCAATCACCCAGTCATTGCAGTATTCCATCGACCTGGTCCTGAATCTCAAGTCCTTATTGATGAGGGATTCGACCCTCTTTCAGCCTCCTACCAACTTCTTGACCTTCACAGCGATGATATCAACAAATGGACGGCAGGCTTGCTCGGTGATGACTGGATCGAATCCAACACACACATCTTAGCCGTGCCACCAGGGTACATGACCGAGACACGCATGGATTTCCCCACTCAGATCTGGAAGACGTTGCGGCACCCATCACTCAACCATCTTGAACGACTGCCCATGCAATTACGACCGGATCATGTCGTCGGAAAGGCCTTCGTCCATCTACCCAAACATGCTCAGAATATCGCACCGGAAGAGGATAGCATGGCAGCTATGATGGCGAAGACATCGGTGAAGAAGAGCGACGTTGCTCCACAGACAGTCGGAATCACACAACCAGCTGCACAAACTCCTACACCCGTACCCATTCCGGAAACATCTCCAGATGCTGCACCTGGAGCCGTTTCTGCACCTGGAGCCGTTCCTGCACCCGTGCCAATTCCTGAACCTATGCCAATTCCATCACCTATGGCAGTTCCTGCACCAGTAGCCATTCCCACACCCGTAGACATCCCTGAGACCGGCGATGGTGCTGAGCCGGAGATAGAGGAAACTATCGAAGAGAGCACCGTAGATGAGGTGCCTGCTATTGAAGAAGACACACCTATCGAAAGAGAGGTGAAGGACATGATTGCAAAACTTCGGAAGGATGGGCTTGAACCGATGGAAGTGATGAGTCATCCTGATTTTGCGAGCCTCACCGAAAGGGCCATCGCTACTGGCATGGATGAATATGCCATCTTCATGATGCTGAATAGTTGAACACACGGTGTGCTTAAGGTACGACCACCCGTCGTGGTAACGTGGTGTTCTGCACGTCTTGTGGCCATGAGTCACTTGCTGATGATGGGCTATGCCGAATGTGCGGCGAACGATTGCTCAGTGCCCGAGAACTTGAGGACCTGCGGACTGAAGGTCAGCAGAATCGCCGTATCGTGCAATCCGAAAGCAGTCAGACTCCTGTCGAAGTCGCACTTCCCCCCTCGATAGGTGAAACTGAAAACGCTCGAAAGGCAGCTGACATACATCGTGATCGATTGGACTCATCCCATCGACGCCTGCAGAATCTCGTTGGCGACAGGTGAGGAAACCTGAGACTGAAGCATCTTGCCATCACTCTCTCGCAGCTTGAGTCGACATCTATTCACAACGATGATTTTGAGCAATGGGATCTCTCAGGAGATCTTGCTGCCCGGTGGTTAGATGGAATCAGTGACGTGATTCAAGGGCGCATGGTTTTCGACCTGTGTGCGGGCAATGGCATCCTCGGCCTTGGCGCCTTGAAAATCGGTTCATCAAGTGTCGTTCTGGTTGAAACCGATCCCGAACGATCACGCTGTTCTGCCCGGAATGCTGAGAAGATGAGTGAAAAGGTGAGAGAGATAGATACAACGTGGAGACAGCTTGGAACACACCCTGTTATTCAAGAGATTGATGAAGGGTCGGTGATTGTTGCAACATGCCACATCGATGGTCCTGCGGTTTGGACCATGAATGAGGCAGTGGTGCTCATGAATCCCCCATTTGGAACCGTCATCAAGGGATCAGATAGAGCACCGATAAAGGCCGCTTGTGCCATGAAACCTCGTATGATTGAGATTATGCACTCACGTCACGCTACTCATCTAAAGTCCCTAGTCGAATCAGGTGGATACTTGGTTGAGCGACGATTCAATGCTGAATTCGACCTACCTAGACAGGCAGAGCACCATGTCTCCGAACGCAGTCACACAGATGTTTCTGTTTGGAGATGCGTACCGCAGCGGTCGATGCTTTGATGAGCAGAATGCATCGAGACCTCATCATGGGACAGTTTGTAGTACCCGGAGAGGTCATCGTCGAAGATGGTTCTTCGACAATGGTCGGAGAAGGGACACAGCTACGAGGGAGGAACATCATCGCAGAGCGACTCGGGCAGGCTGAATTGTCAGACGAGGTTTGGTGCGTACGGCCAGCAACAGAGGGACCAAGTGAGATCAAGATAGGGGACATAGTCTACGCCAGCGTGTCACGTCTCAACGAAAATTTCGCGATGGTGAACATCATCGGTGTCGATGGTTCGCTCAATTCAAGTCTTTTACCCGAACAGATTGATGCAGAGATTGGTGTGGCAGATTTGGTCGATCGGTTCATGCACGAGCCCCGAGATGCCTTCCGCCTCCGGGACATTATCCGTGCAGAAGTCACTCGCGCAGGTCCAGTAATTCGGTTGTCCATGAAACGAGGCGGTGATTTGGGGGTCCTCCATGCACAATGTCCATCCTGCGGCATTGCACTTGAAGCGGGCGAGTGGGGAAGGGAGCACAATGTTCGCTGCACTCGCTGTGATTATCGAGGATATCGAGTCCTTTCTGATGGATTTGGCCATGGTTTCTCAATGCCGAAGAACGTGTCGAAACTCAGTGGGCTCAACGGATCTGGGAGATGGTCGGAAGAAATCGAAGCCGAGAGAAAAGCCAACCGAGTCGCAAGAGGAGTCCTCTTACGTTCTGATTCTCAACGGGACATGTATGACCCTGCAAGTCGTCTCTTCATCGGTGGACTTGCGCCTGAGACAGAAGCAAGGGACTTATCTGACCTGTTCTCACGATGTGGTCATGTCGTCGATGCCTTTGTCATTCGTGACCGAGACACCAGAGTATCAAAGGGATATGGATTTGTTACGATGGGAGATGCGGGGATGGCATCACAAGCCGCAAGAAAGCTGAACCGACACGAATTGCACGGCCGGAATATCGCAGTCAGACCTGCAGGAGAAGACCGGAAAAAGCGAGGAGGACGCCATGGTAAGGACCGAAGAAAGGGGGATGGCAGAGGCGGAAAAGGCAGACAAAGTGGAGGCCGTGATCGCAAGGGTCATTCAAAGAAAGAACATATTCATGGTCACCGCTCCAAGAGAGAACTTGAAGCAATGCTCGAAGAAGGGAAAATCACCAAGCAGGAGTTCAACGACGCCCTGAGGTGAACAATACGACTTGGCTCGTCATCGATGGATACGAGGATGAACCTGCAGCCTTCGGCGTCCCCCCTTACGTGGGTTTCCACATCCGCTACGTCTGCGGTGTCCTTGAGGAACATGATTTGGACTACTCATACATGACAATCGATCAAATCAGAATAGAACGGCGACGAGGAACACTGGAAAAGTGTTTCAAGAACATCGAAGGCGTCATCATCCTAGCGGGAGCCATCGTTCCAGGAAAATACGTCAGAGGCACCCCAATAAGTCGTAAAGAGGTTGACGCACTGATTGGAGAGATCAAAACAGATACAAAGATTCTGTGTGGGGGCTGGGCTATCAGAGGTTGGCGTCAACAAGGTTGGACACCATTGAGACCCTCACTTTTCCTTGCACATCACGACCTTGATGCAACTCTTGACTTATTTCTGCGAGATGGTTCCTTCAAACATGCTCGAAGAACCGCCGAACAATGGCACCGCTGGGCTCTGGCTGGTGCTTCAAGCAAGGCGATTACAACTCACCCAGATTTGCCAGATCCCCTCACTGTGGAGATTGAGTTGTATCAGGGTTGTGTCCGTTTTCAACGAGGATGTCGTTTCTGCATAGAACCGAAGAAAGGTGTACCGGTCAACCGACCAATCAGATCTATCATCGATGAGGTCACAATCGCACTCGATGCAGGTGCCCAGCATGTTCGGCTTGGAGGCGCTACGTGTATCTATACATGGCACGCCGAAGGAGTGGGAGAACTCGAGCACCCGCGGCCTAACCCAGAACCTATCGCTGAACTCCTACATACACTTCGAGAGGACGAACGTCTCGACATCCTCCATGTCGACAATGCAAATCCATCCATCATCGCAGAGCACCTTGAGGAATCCGAAATAATCACACGCCTTTTGGTAGATACGTTATCAGATGGTGCAGTCCTTTCATTTGGACTTGAAAGTGCAGATTCACAAGTACATGATGCAAACTGGTTGAATTGTACTACTGAACAATTCAGGACTGCTGTTCGTCACATCAATGAGTTTGGTTCTGAACGGGGGCCGCGGGGATTACCCCAGCTGCTTCCAGGCGTCAATCTAATCGCTGGGCTCCACGGAGAGAGAGAATCGACATGGAATCAGAATCATGCACTGCTCGCATCTATTCTGAAGGAAGGACTCATGCTTCGGCGCGTGAATCTTCGGCAGGTCGAAGGAGCTGGTTTTCCAGAGATTGACAAGGAGAGGTTTCAAGCCGAAAAAAGGAGGATTAGGGAGACAGTGGATTCACCAATGCTCGAACGCATCGCACCACTGAGGAACATACTCAGAAAAGTGCGCTGGGAAGCACATGGTGGAAGAATCAGAACACTTTCTGACGTCGAACAAGAGAAACATAGGGATCTTGAGATTCATGGACAAGGAGGTATCACTTTCGGGCGGCAAGTTGGAGCATATCCTCTGCTCATCGGCGTACCCTACCTCATTCCTCTCGAAACTGTGAGCGATGTAGTGGTGACCGATCACGGTCAAAGAAGTGTTACTGCAATTGAGATTGGACTTGATCCAATCTCCGTTACTGAGCAACAATTACGCTCGATTCCTGGGATTGGAGAAAAGACTGCATGGTCTGTGGTCGCAGACCGTGCCCAGCGACGCTTGGAGGGTTATGACTCAATCAAACCGATCGTTGATTTGACCACAAAGGAAGCACACCCTTGGCTGACCACGATTTTTGAGGGCGTTTCATGACAGTGAATAAATTGATCATGGCATCTGCAGAGCTTGTCAAACGATGTCGGGAAATTATTCCTAGAATACTTGAAACTGAGCCTGCAGTTGCGCACATCTACGCTCCTTTGGAATACGCAAATCAAGTCCATCAAGCCTACATCCGGAAATTTGCCGCCCTTGGTTCCAAGACATTGCTTCTGGGTCTCAATCCAGGTCCGTTTGGGATGGGGCAGACAGGTATACCATTCGGAGCCACTGCGATTGTTCGCGAATTCCTCGGCCTGCGTGGATTCGATATCCTACAACCAGCGGATACTCACCACAAACGACCGATTGAGGGACTAGAATTCAAGCGCCAAGAGATTTCAGGCACCCGCCTCTGGCGTGGGCTCGAAGAAGTTCTAGGGGCTGCCGAAGAGATTCATCGCAGCGTATTTCTAATGAATCATTGTCCATTACTCTTCCTAGAAGCATCAGGACGCAACCTCACTCCTGATCGACTTAAAGGAGATGCGGCGGCTGAAATGCTCTCAGCCTGTGATGAACATTTACTTCGTACAATGGAGATTCTTGGGACCCAATCAATCGTTGGAGTTGGACGCTTCGCTGAGCGCAGAGCCTTAGAACTGGTCCCCGCGCTGAAGTGGAACGTCGACGTTCACTATCTCCTGCACCCAAGTCCACAGGTGCCAGAGGCGAACCGAGAAGGTGGAAAGGTCTGGAGAGAACGGCTCAATAACACATTGAAAGACGCAGGTGTGTCGTTATAAGCAAAGAGCGTGTGTTGGCCCACATGGCTCAAACTATGCAAGCCCACAAGACTGACCGTGACTGGACCAAACCCATTGATGACGACCCTCATACACTGTATGACCTGCTCGAAAAAGCAGTTGGCCGATATCAGGACCAGTTGCTGTTCGGCTATATTCCTAGTCAGGGAATGCCACGCGTACATGTAACGTACAACGAGATGTTCGGCAGCGTTCAGGCTGCTGCCCGTTCAATGCAGGAACGCGGTGTCAAAGAAGGCGATCGTGTCGCCATGATTCTCAATAATAGCGTAGAATGGGCCACTATTGCTTATGCAGCAAGTGCCCTTGGAGCATCCTACACCTCGATGTACACGCATCAGCACGGAAGTGAATGGGCTTACATCATCGGGGACTCGACCCCTAGTATCCTTTTCATTGCGGATGATGAGATTCTTGTAGGCCTCTCTGAACATCTCGGCGATGATGCTGAATCATGGCCTTCAAGCGGAGTAGTGATTCTCGGTGACGATAAGCCGAGCGCTGATGTCCCAGATGGCGTCAATGTAGGCACATGGGTGGATTTCCTCTCATCGGGGCGTAAGGCACAGGAGACCGACCCATTCGAACCTGCTCCTCTGGATTATGAGCGACTCGCTACGCTCATCTATACTTCAGGGACAACTGGTAAGCCGAAGGGTGTGATGCTGTCAAACTGGAATATCCTCCACAACATCACCTCCATGCAGGGTAGGTTCGATATTAACGCAGGTGACCGAACCGCTTCATTCCTTCCTTGGGCACATAGTTTCGGACAAATGGGTGACCTGCACTTCATGGTTCACCAGGGAGTCCACATCAACATCATCTCTGACCTAACCAAGATTGTCGATGAATGCGCCGAAATTCGTCCACATGCTTTGTTCGCCGTGCCTCGTATTTGGAACAGAGTCTATGACAAAGTGATGGCTGGCATGACTGGCGTCAAAGGCGTGCTAGGCCACCGTGCACTGAAACTTGCGAAGCGGCGAATCGAACGAGCAGGTGTCGAACTCGTGGCGGTCCCACCAAGAGGATTCATGGACAAGTTACTCGATAAAATCGTTCTGAAGAAGATTCGAGGGAAATTCGGTGGCGAGATGCGATTCTGCGTGAGTGGTGGTGCTGCACTCTCGCCAGAAGTGGCAACGTTCATCCAATGTGTCGGCTTTTCCATCTTCGAAGGATTCGGCCTGACTGAAACCTCGCCACTCGTTTCATTGAATGGGTGGGAGGAAGGAAACCATTGTCGAATAGGTAGCGTCGGCCGCGTCGTTCCAGGAGTCCGCGTCATCATCGATCAAGATGCATGGGAAGACCCCGATACCGAGGATGGCGAGGTTGTCATCGATGGTCCTAACGTGATGCAAGGTTATTGGAATAAGGACGAAGAGACAGATGCAGTCATGACAGATGAAGGACATTTCCGAACAGGAGACCTCGGACGCATCGACGATGGGTTCCTCTTCATCACTGGGCGAGTCAAAGAGCAATTCAAACTACAGAACGGCAAGTATGTCGCCCCTGCACCGCTCGAAGAGTCACTGAAATTGAGTCCTTATGTAGAACAGTGTCTTGTCGATGGCAGTGGTAAAACGAAGACTTTCACTGTTATCGTTCCTGATTTCCAGATTCTGCGAACGAAGCTCGAACAAGCAAAAGTAACGATACCTAAGACCAACAAAGAGCTCGCTAATGACAAGGCTGTGCGTTCCTGGGTGCTTGAAGACCTGAAGAGTTCAATCATGAACGACTGGAAAGGATTTGAGGTCAGTGGTTCCATTATCATCGACCACGATGAATGGACAACGGAGAACCGTTTGCTGACACCGAAACTGTCGGTGCGGCGCAAGCAGGTACTCGATCGACATGAAGGGACCATCGAAGCGATTTGAGGAAACACCCTACGAAGGGGTCATGTGCAACTGGCTCCACGTCCAACCATGAGCGCTGGCAGCGAGCAGCCGTACTCGGCGGGGCAGGCAGCTCAGCCAGTCTTCACCTCAACTGCGGGCCCAGTCCGTATCATCACGGCTGCTTCGCTTTTTGATGGCCACGATGCAGCAATCAATGTGATGCGTCGCTTGATCCAAGAAGCAGGAGCCGAGGTCATCCACCTCGGCCATGATCGATCGGCTCAAGATGTGGTAGATGCAGCAGTTCAGGAAGACGCACACGCAATTGCTCTAACCTCCTACCAGGGTGGCCACATCGAATATTTCTCCTACATTCGTACACTTCTCAACGACATGGGGTGTCAACATGTGCGCATCTTCGGCGGAGGTGGAGGGACGATTACACCTCCTGAAATCTCACATCTACAGGATAATGGCATCACGAAGATCTACTCGCCAGACGATGGACAGCGCATGGGCCTGATGGGAATGATCCATCATCTCATGGAACATGCCAGTGATGTCGATATTCTTGATGTTGCCAGAGATGCTGGTATGCCAAAACGATTGACACCGCAGGATACCGTTGCAGTTGCACGTCTGCTCACACTCGCGGAATGTGCAGATGAGGAAAGCTTCCGAACTGCACTTGAAGGAATTCAGCCCTCTGATGAAGGCTATTCTGCTCCAATCATTGGAGTTACGGGAACCGGAGGTGCTGGAAAATCGAGTCTACTGGATGAATTGATGCTGCGCATCATTCGCGATCAGCCCGAGACGCGAATTTGTCTACTCTGCATCGATCCGACAAAGAAGCGGACAGGAGGCGCACTGCTTGGAGACCGGATTCGTATGAACAGTCTTTCCAACTCGAATCTATTCATGCGCTCAATCGCTAGCCGTGGAAGCGGAATGGAGGTCAGCACAAACCTTGATCGTGCCATAGAGGTGGCGCAATCTGCTGGCTTTGACTTGATTTTCTGTGAAACCAGTGGCATTGGACAAGGGAGCGATGCCATCACGCGAGTTGCAGATGTTTCGATGTATGTCATGACTGCTGAGTTCGGTGCTCAAACCCAGTTAGAGAAAATTGAGATGCTCGATTCAGCGAATCTGATCGTCCTCAACAAGGCTGAGAAGATCGGTTCCGAAGATGCACTGAAGGCGATTCGCAAACAAGTTCGTAGAAATCGGAATGACTTCCATGGTGAGGATCATGAACTTCCCGTCGTTGCTACCATCGCTAGTCAGTTCGCCAACGCAGGGGTTGACGACTGTTGGATGCGTCTTGCTCAACTCATAGACGAACATGTTGGAACACCGACATGGAAAGCCAGGCCACCTCACGCGGGTGCAGCAGAGCATATCGGTATCATTCACCCAAACCGCGTTCACTATCTCGCCGAAATAGCAGCGACGGTACGTGATCACCATGAGACAACAAAGAATGAGGCAGAACAACTCCGTACACGTCAAGCTCTGTACAGAGCTTCTGAACACGCCAAGGATGAAGGCGAGGCGAGTCTAGCCTCGGACCTAGAGCATCGGGCCAAGAATATTGAGAACGGACTTAGAGATGGGATTCTCGATAATATGAATCAATATCGAGCCATTGCTGAAGAATACCGTTCAGGGAATTTCACTTACACTGTACGTGGGCGAGCGATTTCGGTAGAAACAACAACGACAAGCCTCGCAGGGTCATCTATCCCTCGCATTGGACTACCTCACTTTGATGAGGATGGAATGCTACACACTTGGTTGCGCAGCGAAAACCTTCCCGGGCACTTTCCCTTCACCGCCGGGGTCTATCCCTTCAAGCGATCTGATGAATCACCAACTCGGATGTTCGCGGGCGAGGGCCCGCCCGAGCGCACGAATCAGAGGTTCCACTACCTTTCGGAGAACCAGGATTACGCCCGCCTCTCGACTGCTTTTGATTCGGTTACTCTGTATGGACGTGACCCTGACCTGAGGCCTGATATCTATGGAAAAGTAGGGAATTCAGGTGTCAGTATCGCTACACTAGATGATGCAAAGCGGTTGTACTCAGGTTTTGATTTATGTGACACCAACACGAGTGTGAGTATGACAATAAATGGGCCAGCACCAATTATTCTTGCATTCTTCTTGAACGCGGCGATTGACCAACAAGTCGAGAAGCGTCTCAAGGAAGATGGACGTTGGGATCAAAGAGCAATCGATGCGATGCGCACTTCGGAACCATACAACGGTGAATTACCACAGAACCATGGAGGATTGGGCCTTGGCACTGTAGGCATAGATGTGCGTGAACTATTGAGTGAGGAAGAATACAAAGCCATCGAGGCATTCACATTACAGCAGGTACGCGGAACAGTGCAGGCTGACATCCTCAAGGAGGATCAAGCACAGAACACGTGTATCTTCTCGACGGATTTTGCGTTGAAACTCATGGGTGACGTTCAGCAATACTACATCGACAATGGTGTGCGGAATCACTATTCTGTGAGCATATCCGGCTATCACATAGCTGAAGCGGGAGCGAATCCCATCACGCAACTCGCTCTGACGCTTGCAAATGGGTTCACATACGTCGAATATTATCTCAGTCGAGGAATGAATATCGATGATTTTGCTCCGAATCTTTCATTCTTCTTCAGCAATGGTCTTGACCCCGAATATACAGTCATAGGGCGTGTCGCCCGACGCATCTGGGCCGTCACTATGCGCAATATGTATGGAGCCGATGAGCGCAGTCAGAAGTTGAAGTACCATATCCAGACTTCGGGACGCTCACTGCACGCACAAGAGATTGACTTCAACGATATTCGGACAACTTTGCAAGCATTGCTCGCGATACAGGACCATGCCAACTCACTGCA
Source organism: Methanobacteriota archaeon (assembly GCA_002715545.1). The sequence continues at coordinate 30,432 of PAZI01000010.1, read as the reverse complement.
CACAAATGCCTACGATGAAGCAATCACAACTCCAACAAGGGAAAGTGTTCGACGCGCTCTTGCCATACAGCTCATCGTTGACAAGGAATCTGGTTGGACGTCGACCGAGAACCCTCTGCAAGGATCATTCATCGTCGACGAACTCACTGAACTGGTCGAGCAGGCAGTGTTAGAGGAATTTGAAGCATTATCTAGGAGAGGAGGGGTTCTCGGTGCAATGGAGACAATGTACCAGCGTGCCAAAATCCAAGATGAATCTATGCACTATGAGCAACTCAAACACTCAGGTAAACACGCAATCATCGGTGTGAATACATTCCTCGATGCATCATCAGAACAGGACGAAGAGCAATTCGACATGGAACTCGCAAGGGCGACGCCGGAGGAGAAGAAATTGTGCCTCGACCGGCTTACGGTACAGCATCGCCATTTCGGTGAACTCAATCGAACAACACCTGCTCTTGAATCACTCAAGGAAGTCGCCCGTAGTGGAGGAAATATCTTCGCCGAACTGATGCAAACAGTCAGAGTCGCATCACTGGGACAGATTACATCAGCATTGTTCGAGGTCGGTGGTTGCTATCGTCGAAATATGTGAACAACTCCGAGCGTCAGCAGTGCTTGTCGCACTCGTCACCATTGCATTATTTTCAGGTTGCCTCGAAGAGGGTGACGATTACGAGAATGTGACAGTAAATGTTGCTCCAAGCTTGATTCTCGATGACACCGAATTGGTTCTCGAGCCTGGACGCTCTATCGTGATTTCTGGCACCGTCACCCCTATTGTAGATGAAACATGCGTGGTCACTCTGTCATCATCAGGGGCCGGTCTTGATATTGATTAGAGTATTCAGGGGGATGGGAAATTCAGCGTCGTAGTGGATGATCTCATCGAAGCGACCGAGATCATTGTACAGGTGGAATGCAGCAGGACGGGGGAGCTTGAAGCACAAATGGTGCGATGCATAGTTCATTCGAATGAGGATGTGACTCAGATCGATGGACTCGATCGACTCGATGAAGTGCTGATCTTCATCGACTGGATCGATGGACTCAATGAAGGTACTTTCACACCTCCAACCTCTTCTGGTTCTGCTACCTTTCAAGCCGATTCAATATCATTTGAGGTTTCTTGGACCTCTAATCCAGTAAGAGTGAATTGGTCCTGGGATGTTTCCGATGTAGGTGCATTTGAACGCATCGCTGTCGGAGATGAGAGGTCGACCAAGGTCACTCGAATCGATGATGGCGATGCACTCAGGAATCTGACTCTGCATCCAGCTTCACTCGATCTAGAACAGACCTACGTGGAAAACATCAATCCCTCATGCGGGAATCTATCTCTGGCAAATACCGAACTCCGACATCCATGGGGTTGTGGGAAGAATAGGAGTGATATTGCGCTCATAGTTACAGTCTCAGCCATGGTTCAAGGGTTACAGAACGAAGGGGCTGTGCTCACATTGATTCCAACATCTGACAGAAACAGATACAGGACTGAAGGGTCGGGAGTGATCCTAGATATCGTTCATCATGCTGATGAGAAAGTCGACGGAATCGTGCTTTGGCGGGCGAATGGTACTCAAACTGCGAGGCTCACACTCTCTTTAGGTGGATACCACGACATTTCTATTCCTACTGATTCAATCCGCGCATCCTTCAATTCGCAGCGCGGTAATCTCTCTATTGGAAATGGAACTAACTGGAGTCTACCTCTCAACATCATCTCAAATGTCACACTACAACGTGTCATGGTCGAGGTCCACAGACCACACTATATGACGGACTGGTCCGTTGAAGTTCTAGCAAGAATCAATCTGGAGAACAACGGTCAAGGAATGAACAAAGGATGGACTGCCGTGTATGATGCAGATCATCGAATTGATGGGGGGTGGAACGGAACATTGTTCCTGACAGGTCCAATCACTACTCCAAGTCGTATTCGCCTCCTTGTCATCGATACGTGGACTGGAACATCAGGATGGGGAGAGCCTGATGTGAATCGTAGTGATAACAAGACATTCGATCGTGTAGGTCAAGGAAATAAAATGGTGGGAGCAGAGATTGATCTATTCATCGAGGAGGGGACGGAATTGTGTTGGCGATGGACATCTCCAAAGAACGGAACGGGAGACCTGCACACACACATAGGAGATGAGAAACCATCATTCATGACATTCGATGGGGCCATTGGTCAGCGATGTTGGATGGCTAACGAGACCTTACCCCTCTCAATCATCTTCTGGCCAGATTCAGTCGGAGTCAATGTCCGCCTAGAAGTATGGGGAGACGTACAGGAGATGTTCATTTGAACGACGGTCGACATGAACGACAGATGCGTATGTCCGATGTAGGTATCGATGGACAACGAAGGTTCGCTCAGGCACGCGTTGCAATGGTAGGTTGTGGAGGCCTAGCTGCAGGTTCGTTACCAGCATTGGTTGGTGCCGGCATAGGTCATATCAGATTGATTGACGACGATGTTGTCGCAATGAGCAACCTTCATCGTCAAATGTTGTTCACTGAGGCAGATCTAGACCTGCCAAAAGCAGAGGTTGCAGCAGCTTGGGCCAGAGCGAGAGATGAGACGCTCACAATCGAGGTTCGTGCTGAACGCCTAGACGCTGCTAATGCTGTTGACCTGCTCGATGGTGTTGATATCGTGATTGATGGAACGGACACACTAGCTGCTCGATGGGCTATAGATGCTGCCGCCCAACAACTTTCGCTCCCTTGGTGCTTCGCTGCAATAGATCGTTGGACTGCACAAGTGGCTCTCCTCAACCTCAAGGGAGGAGCGAGGTTATCTGACCTCATTGCACCGGGAAGTGCAGAACCTGCATCGTGTTCCGAAGTGGGAGTCCTAGGTGCATCTGTTCTGACTGTGGGAGCACTCCAAGCGAGTGAGGTCTTGCGATTTTTGCTAGGGCTCACCGTAGCCAGCGCCAATGCAATCTTGGTCGTAGAACTTGACGCCATGGTCATCCGCCGCCTTGAGATTCAAGGGCGACGAAGCCACATCTCCGACAAGCATAGTTCTGTGGATCTAAAAACACGTACCTTCTCACCAGACACCCTGCATGACCGGATTCTCAATGGATGGTCACCACGTTTGATTGATGTGATGCAAGATTCAGTCGATTTAGACAACATGAAGCAGAGTGCCGATGAGATCCTCCTTGTCTGCCCATTGGGCCTGCGTTCGATGAGAGTCGCCGCACAATGGATTGCCAGGGGGTTTGACGCAGAGAGAGTATTCATCCTTGAAGGTGGTTTAGATTCATGGCATATCAGAGGATTTGACCGGAATCTGATCACTCAAACGGAAAGCCCCGCATAATAAGTGGCACAGGATTTCGGCGTCTCCCAAACGTGCATCGCTGACACCCACATCTTATTCCCGTAGACTGAATTGATGTGGGGAGCGACCTGCTCAAAAGCCCAGCGTGCAAGATTTTCAGCGGTTGGAATGAATGGAACAATGACAGTATGGTGGTCAGGTCCCATCTCATCAAGCGCGCGTAGAGCCATCTCATCTCCTTCCCATACTACAAATGCATGGTCGATGACATCATGGACGTGTTCTTTGAGAATACGACTGATGTCGGAGAAATCAATGACCATTCCTTCCTCAGATACACCCGATTGCGTTACCGTTTCTCCACGTACTTCAATTTCCCATCTATATCGATGTCCATGTAGATTGCAGCATTTCATCTTGTGATTGGGAATTCGATGACCTGTGTCAGTCTCAACCCATCTGCGAACGGCCATTTCGGCATCGTGCCCTTCACTTGTCACGAAGTGTCTGAAGGGCCATTGTCTCATCAACATGATGGGCCATGTTTCAAGAACAATGGAGTGGAATAAACTACGTGGCTGTTGAGCGAGCGACTGGCTTGGAAGCAAGGCTCCAGAATATCCTCGATAAAGGAGGAGAGGTTTGGGCAGTGGGAGATGTGCACGGCTTTTCTGAACATCTCAAACTCCTTCTCAAACGAATCCAACCATCACCTTCAACTGAGGTCGTTCTGCTTGGAGATCTCATCGATCGAGGTCCTGCAAGTCATGAAGTCGTAGCTCTGGCTCGTGAACACCCCCATCTTCATGCAATCAAGGGCAACCACGAAGCGGTGTTCGCTCAGGCGATTGCGGCGAACCTAATAGGAGGAAATGGTTCACGGAAACATAGCAAGACCTACACGGATTGGTCTACTATGTTCGGAGGAAATTGTACTGAAAATGGGTACAAAGTGACGTGGGGTGACCAAGCAGAGGTGAAGATGTTTGAAGATGCAATGTGGTTGAACGCACTACCTGAAATCATCATACTCGACCGTTGGATACTTTGCCATGCCGGTATCGACCCGAGAAAGGAACTCAATGAGCAATCGGGAGACGACCTGCTCTGGACGCGGCACTTCTTCGACCAGACACATGGCATCTACGACCCCATGCGCACGGTTGTGCATGGGCACATGGTGACCGGTAAGCTTGACGAGGGCAAATGGGGTAAACCTCACGCTTCCAACCTGAGATTACCCGATGGAAGACATGCTCGAATCGGCATCGATACCTCTGCCTACTCCAAATCGAGTGGTACTCTGACTGCAATCAAGCTTGACATGAGTCCTGAACCATGTTTCATCTATTCAGATGGTCAATGATGAGCATGTTATTGATTGAGCAGTTCATCAACAAAGTGTGGACCAAGGGCAATCAGAGTGGCACTACCGCTTGCCCCAGCGGTAGAATAACGCTCTAGAGTCGATATTGATTGATCCTGGAGGGTGATGACACCTTCAGGAGCATCAGTCCAAAGAAGAGTTCCACCTGATGTTCTCAGCAGAGCTGCCCCTGCTGCTAGATCCCAAGGTAAAGGAGCCCAACCCGCAGCTGCAAAAACGTACCCTGCTATTGCACCATGGGCGACGGAAGCCATCTCAAGGACACATCCATCGGGCTCATGTTCCACGTCGAGACCAGATAATATCCATTCTTCCACATCATGCTGAGCCCCTCTCTTCAGATCCCAAATCCCATGGATATCTCGGCCTAACTCAGGCACAGGAGATGGGCACAACCAAGTTCCGCTGACAGCGTCACTGGCATAAGTCACTCCACGCGTCAAATCATGAACAATTCCAGCAATCGCTCCTTCTGAAGACCAGAATCCAATGGATATCGAGGCCCCAGGTCGGTCCTCGATGAACATCCTTGTTCCATCAATCGGATCGAGCACCCAAGCAGCATCGCATGGATGGTGTTCAGACCAACCCTATTCTTCGCCGAAGATCGCTCCTCCTGGGTCTATTTCTGAGAGGACGTCTCGTATCGCTCGTTCAACAATAAGATCGACATTGGTCACAATAGAGCCATCTGATTTCTTCCACACATCTAGCCCCATTTTACGTTGATCAAGTGCAGCTTTCGCAATTTTTTCAACCTCAGGGATCAAAGCATTCAAGATTGAGAGACGAGCTACCTCAGAGGTCATCAACCGTGATTCACTCATCGCTGACACCCGGAACACCAGAATGTGCTACGACCATGTTGTACAATCCTCTGTACTCGACCATCACAACCAGGAGTAGAACATAACTCTCCTGCTCGGTCATAGACCCTGAATTGGATAGGGAATAGCCCTTCTTGTCCATCAAGAGAGGAGAAATCTCGTAATGTCGACCCCCCTACCTCAATCGCGCGCTCAAGGATGGAAGATACAGAAGAAGCCAGCGATTCCAGACGCGCTGTAGGTGTTCCATCCTTTCTCACCAATGTACTCACCTTCCGCCTCGGAGAAATTCCAGCCATGTGAAGGGCTTCACAGGCGTAAATGTTACCTACACCTGCAATGATGCGCTGATCGAGTAAGGCGGATTTTATCACCACACGTCGTCGACAAAGACTCGCAGCCAAGGAACTTGCAAGAAAGTCGCTCCTTGTAGGATCTGGCCCAAGCGTCAGTAGACTCCTGTGAGACATCAGATCTAGGGTAGCGGTGATGTCCATACTCCCGAACCTTCGTGGGTCTGTGTAGACTAATCGACGACCATCTTCGAGTTCAACTACAACGTGATCATGTCGACCATTTCCGCCATCAACATCATCGCGTAGATGCAGAGAAAAGCGTCCACTCATGCCAAGGTGGACCATCCATGTATCGCCTGAGTCAAGGTGAACCAACAGATGTTTTCCTAACCGATCAAACTCCTTGATGACACATCCACTGAGTCGTTCAGAAAACATCCGGGGAATCTTCCATCTCAGATCAGGGCGGCGGACATCGACTGTATGGATAATTGCACCTTCCAATCGTGAGGCAAGGGCGCGGCGAACTGTCTCAACTTCAGGGAGCTCGGGCATATCACGAGACCTTCCGAGCAACGAAGAGACGATGTTCACGCTGATGTGGAGCCAAATCGAGGATTTCGAGAACTTCGAGCCCATGGTCGGTCAAAGTAGAATGGGCGGCAGTCACTGCATCCTTCATTGTTTTACCACCCCGTTCAGAAGCCAATTTCAAAGAGAGTAACGCCCAACCTCCAACCTGTAGAAACCTAGTGGAGCGTGCAAAAATCTCGGCTTGGCCTGAAGTTGAAACATCTTGAATGAGATGAGTTGCCGGCTCATCAAGACTCATTGCCATCCAATGTACTTCTCTCACATCTCCAAGAATAGGCAAGATACCTTGGCGGGTTGCTGCCATCTGTCGTAGGTCGCGCAGGCAGCGAGCTGAGATATCAATGGCAATGAGACGCCCATGACCCTCTCTCCCCCACATCAGATCATGCAGATGTGACACTGTCCTTCCGTGTCCTGCTCCTAGATACAGAACAGTAGACTTGTGGTCAGGCAACCATTGCACCTCACTTTGAGCGTTAACAAGCCCTGCGGCAAGTTTGGACCGCCGTGGGTCCCATGAACGGTGAATCCCTGTACGCAGTCTTCGGTTCGTTTCAAAGATCATCGAACCACTGCCCTCCGCTTTCATGGTCCACGGGCGACGACGGATCATCGCCAACCGCGGGTGTTCAATCACTGATCTTGAATTGCGGCTCATTGAGAGTGACCCCCTGCAGCTCGGATTGCATCGACCTTCGAACTAATCATGGTCACCTCATCTTCACCCCAAGGAGTTCCTCCAAATGCATCGAGGCGAGCTGCAATCGAAAGACGGCCTGAAAGCATACGTGCTACGCGGCCACGAACACCTTTAGGTGAGGCGTGAACCCACGGATGGCTGAACAGAATGGAACCATGTTTAGGCGTCGGTCTGCCATGCTCAAGTGCGAGAAAGAATGAGCGTTCAGCGCCAAGCATCTGGATTGCTCCGCTAGAAAGACGTGAGAGGCGGTCCAGGCCATGAGCTGCAACGATTAACCGTGCGGACAACACGGGACCTATCACATTAGAGAGGCTCGGCGCTCGCTCTTTGGCAAGCGACCTGACCTCATCAAGAATCGCTCCCGAAGTCATTTCCATCTGTCCAATCATCGTAGAAAGGGACTTGACAGATTCAATGACGAGGTTTTTGTCAGGTACGTCTTTAGGTTGAAGATCAAGGGAGGTTGCGATAGATGCAAGATTGCCTTCCACTTGCACTGCCGAAATGATTCGATTGCGATCCATCTGCACGTCGAGCGCCGGAAGTAGATAACCAATCCATTCAACTAGACGGTGCTTGAGAATCTCAAGGGATTCATGTATCTCATCGTAAGCTGCAAGACGATGTTCGAGAGAGCGATCTGGTTCAAGAGCGGAGGCCAGCAATGAATTATCTGTCAACTGGATGGCTGCAGCATCCCGCATCTTTGCCCACGTCTCTGGAACCTCGATTCCAATCTCAAAGGGGGGGCATGGCACGCGTTCGATTCCAACACCATGTTGGATGGATAATGTCTCTGCCTCACTCGAAGGAATCCCTGAAACAAGTCGCTCCAATCGTTCAACAATCTCTGAAGTTTCCAGATTCGGAGGGACAGCACTTTCCACCACCTGACCTTCCGAAAGAAGGGCTGCGCCACACCAAGTCCACCCTACAACGTCGACCACGGCTACGCCAGAGGGCATCTGATTATCAGAGCGCCGCCATAATGACCGACGACATTAATATCCCTGTACCCAACCGCCGGGCAGTACGCATGGGAGTGGTGGTCGATTGTTCTGTCCAATATGTGGTTCATTAGCCTTCATCGGAAAGAATCAGATTCTGGAGTGCAGCAATCCCGATTGTGCTTATGAGGGACCTGCAGACCCAAAGGTTGCCTCGATTTCATCAACTACCAAGGCAAAACGCCGTGAATTCGAGACCGTTGAAGCGGGACCCGTCCTTGGAGTTCTCACAAAGGACGATCACATTTGTCCAAAGTGCGAGAGCATGGAAGTCTTTGTTGAACTTCGGCAAACTCGAGCTTCCGACGAGCCAGAGACACGAATTTGCACTTGTGCGCAGTGCAACCACAAGTGGCGAGAATACTGACCAAGAACATTATGAGCCGTACATTCAAACTCAGCCGAAGGGATTCTACGTGAAGGTCGTCGCAGAGCCAGAACTGCTCAGATTCGTAGTGGACGTACTCCGCAATCTTGTGGATGAAGTTCTATTGAAGTTCGATGAGGAGAGATTGACTATTTCGTCTGTTGATCCAACAGTAGCAGCGATGGCTCATATCGTCATCGACCAAGAGGCATTTGAAGCGTTCGAGGTGGAGGAACCCCTCACCATAGGTGTACAACTGGATCACTTGAGAGAGGTTAGTTCACTCAGCGGATATGATGAGTCGATGGTTACCTTGACCCTTGACCCATCGGTCGGCTTGTTCAACATGGCTGTCGGCAGTCTTCTGCGCAAGACGACTCCGGTCAATGAGAACAACATCCCTAATCCACAGATTCCAAAAATTCCATCCAACGCCACGGTCGTCCTGAAAGGTAAGCAACTGTCCCACGCCATGAAAGCCGTCTCCATGGTTTCCGACAATGTGGAAATCACGGTCAAAGAGGACGAGATATCATTCCTTGGTAACCGTGGGAACGAAGATAGAATGGAAGTAACTTACTCCAGTGATGAGTTGGAGAAGATAGAATGCGGTGATGGAATGCAACGCTCAACGTACACTGTTGGTTATTTGAACGGGATGTCGCGACAGTTGGAAAGCTTACCAAATGATTTGGTTTTCTCAATCTCAACCGAGGCACCATTGAAAGTTGAATTCGTCTTCGCCGACGAAGCAGGCACAGGGCTCTTTTTGTTAGCTCCACGGCAGGACCATGGCACCTACTGAGGTGCAAGCGAAGATGACAATCACGTCCCGAGTTGCGTGCGTCTGTATCCCGACAATAAACGCGGCGGGGATGTTGAAACAAGCATTGGCTACACTCAAGAATCAAGATTGGAATGGTGAATTGGAAATATGGGTGATTGATTCTAACTCAGTCGATGATACAGAACAAGTGTGCGAGGATTTTGGGGTAAAGTGGATTCTCGATGAAAGCCGAACTAGGGCGGATGCGTGCAATTTTGGAATCCAACAAATTCATTCTGCCCACCCCAACGACGATGTCATCGTTCTTTTCACAGATGATGATGCCTTATTGCCTAGTGATTGGATCACCTCGCACCTCAAATGGTACGACCGTGAAGAAGTGGCCGGAGTTGGAGGGCAAAACTGGGCACCTCCTGATGATCCATGGTCTGCACGTTGTGCAGATGTCGTAATAGGAGCACGGTGGATTACGAGCGGCACACGTTATGGAGAGGTCCCCGCGGGGGAATTGACGCAGGTCAGTCACAATCCAGGAGTGAATGCATCATACCGACTGTCTGCACTTCTGGAAGTCGGGGGATTCGCAAAGGGGTCGATAGGGGCTGAAGACGTTGAATTGGACGCCAGATTACGTGATGGTGGATTCAAACTCTGGTTCGACCCCACTATCTCAGTAGGACACAGGCGACGGACAATACGGCCCTTTTCCAAACAAATGATGAATTACGGAAAGGTGAGATGGATACTAGGCGAGCGACGAACGGATGTGAGAACGCCTACGCACCATCTGATTGCATGGTTCCCTGTGCTGACCCACACCATATTGGGAATCATGTTGTTGTCCACTACTCTGATTCTCACCGATATTTCCCATTTTATGACCTCAACCATGGCGGCTCACACGCTCTTCATTGCATCCTCAATCATCATTGGGCTGTATCTCATCCTATGCTGGGCTGGAGCTGCACTAGGGAACAGTCCACGACGAACCCTTAGCACTGTTCTCGCGGCACCACTGTTTGCATTCATCGCTCATTATGGATATGGGACTGGCGTGCGGAGAGGAAAGTTGCACGTTCGCCAGCACGGGAGTGCTGCGGGAATCGGAAAGCAAATTGATGATCGTACACGAGATATAGAGGACAATCATCTTCCTTGAACAAGCCCCAGTGTCTCAGTCAGGACTCGGCATTCATCATGATGTCCCAAAACCATGAGGATCGTGCCACTTGAGACCTTGTGCTGCAGTGAAGGATTGGGGACAATGTCCCAACTACCATTATTGGGCACACCNATAGCNATCANGAGNGGACCTCCTTTGGCNAGCAATTCAACCCGTANNTCCTCAATGGTCATNCCTTCTGCTGNCCGAACCATCNCCNACNGTGAATTGCTGNATNTCATGACCNGAGATACTACTAGANACATCATCNAGGAGNAGAGCNACTTCTGGTTCAAAGGCNGCAGACGCNACCAAGCGNCCNCCGAGTTCGAATGGTGAGGCGACATAGGTCACGCCAGAAGCATCGAAGGTTCGGCGCAACTCAGGCTGGCGGACGTAGACGATGACGCGCATATCTGGATGCTCATTGTGGATGTTCAGACTCGTGATCAAATTGATCGTATCATCCTCTGAAGCGATGATTACGGTCTGGGCATTGGAAAGATTGGCTCGATTCAAGACATTTCCAGTAGTCATGTCACCATGAGTCACGAAGAGATTGCCCTCTAGATGCTCTACCGATTGGCGTACCTTCTGAATCATGTCCTCTTCCTCACAGACAACAGAAACCGCACGTCCTGAAGCAATTAATTCGGGAATACAGACCCGTGAGATATTGCTCCATCCACAAACAATGACGTGTTCTTCCATGCTATTTCCTGTCATGCCTTGCTCCCTCAGAATGGAATACTCCCGCATCGCGTCCTGGATATTAGTCAGGACAACCGCGATGAACACGACGGTGGCTAAAATGTAGCCGCTCGCTAAGAGTCGCCCCCATCCACTTACTGGATGTGTGTCACCATAGCCAACGGTAGAAAGAGTAACTAGAGACCACCAGAGTGCATCTTGTATATTCGTGATCTTCGATCCTTCCAAGCCACTCTCAATCATCCATATTGTAATGGCGACACCGATGTAGAGTGTGAGAAATAGAGTGATCGGGCGAGCAATACGCTGAGAGATCAGACTTCTGGCATCCAGACCAGTCATGAGCCCACGCCCCGGTTTGGCCCGCATGCTCGATCAACTCTCCAGCCTATGTTCAAGTGACGTGGGTATGATTTCTTCGGCAAGAAATGGATCAGATGAAGTGAATGACTCTGAAGAGAATAGGACACTTCCTGCTGAAAGATGATCGAATGAGAAAGATGAACCNGTCATTCGCTGCCCATACCTGTCATGTCGCCAGTTTGAATAAGCCATTGACTCGCATATACACCATCTGAAGCGATCAAAACGTCGTGCTGACCCCGTTCAACCACCGCACCATCAACCATNGCCAATATCTCATCCGCATTTCGAATCGTGGACAATCGATGGGCGACAGCAATCGTGGCCCGCTCGTCGCCAGTTGCTAAGAGGTTCTCTTGAATGCGGCGCTCAGTCTCAGCATCAAGGGCACTGCTGGCCTCATCAAGAACNAGAAGGCTAGGTGATTTNAGNAGAGCGCGGGCAAGGCTGATGCGAGCACGTTGACCACCAGATAGTTTGGTCCCACGATCCCCTACCATGGTATCCACGCCCTGTTCGAAATTCTGGACGAATTCCAGTGCTCCCGCCATCTCCAGCGCTCGTGTGATTGCAGATTCATCAGCCTCCTGATTATAGAGAACATTCTCGCGAATAGAGCCGTGGAAGAGGAACGGTTCTTGACCAACAAAGCCAATCTCTTCTCGCACAGAATCAAGAGTGAGTGATNCGAGAGGAATATCATTAATTAAAATCTCACCATTGTCAGGAGTGTAATAGCGCATCAAGAGTTTCAAAATTGTCGTTTTTCCGGCACCAGTGTGGCCCATGACCCCAAAAAACTCACCCGCCTCAACACTGAATGTTATCCCAGAGAGCACTTTTGTTGAAGTACCAGGATATGTGAAATGAACATCTTTGAACTGAATGCTGCGAATGGTGCCTTCCAACGGCTTGGCATCTGGCTGATCGGTGATTGTCGGTTCCAAATCAACTGCAGCGAACACACGACGAGCTGCCGCCTCGCCTCTCTGAAGTTGATTGACGAGCATGCCGAAGATGAACATGGGCATAGTCATCCGCGTCGAAATGAGAAGAAAGGTGACGAGTTCACCGACTGATATCTCCCCATTATGAGCAAGCCATCCACCAGCGGTGACCAACAGACCGAAAGCAAGACCTGAAACAACATAAATTCCAGGAATGAAACGATTGCGATCACGGCTAGCACCAATGGCCTGTTCCCGATAAGCGGCTGATTCGTTGTCAACCCTCTCAGCCTCCCAAGATTGCGCATTATATGCTTGAACAACTGAAATCCCAGATATTAGATTCTCAAGTACTGAAACGATGCCACCTGTCGATTCTCTTTGCTTCCGATAACGGCCTTGAACACGTGTCGTGAACCAATAGACAAGTGGAACTATGAATAGAATAGGACCGAAAAGGACCGCTGCCAGTTTCCATGACATCATCATCAGAATCACAAAAGCAAAACCAAATGTGACGAAGATACGAATAATCGAAGTCGATGAATCTGAGACGACATCTTCGAGTTGATTGACATCACTGGAGAGTACAGACATGATTTGCCCTGTTTGACGCATGTCGTAGTATGAGACTTCCATGGCTATCAGAGAACGGGTAGCATCCATTCGCAGGTCATGTTGAATCTTGTAACCGAGCGTCTGCCACGAATATTCTGAGATACCTTGGAAGATAGCAAGTAGGCAGAATGAAAGGAAAATCAAGAGACCATAACCGATTGCCGGATCACTTGTCAGTGTCACAAAATCTCGGACGATTTGAGCACCTACGAGATGACCACCGGTGTAATAATCCACAGCCCAACCAATTGCTACGAAGGGAAGCAGGTCTGAAGCACGTGCACAGGCGTTGGAAAGGAAACCAGTGATCAAACGTCTAGGATAGCGAATAGCATACGGAACAACACGCCAGATCTGACGCCCAAGAACGGCAGTATCTTCATCTCCATCTGGATTCATCAGATCCATTTTCGATGTCCGCTCTGACCCATGACCATCGCTTGACATGTATCTGGGCGGTGAAAGAGACGTTTGAACCCTCGCCGATTCACAAGGTCATGGGACTGTGAATTCATTCTATCCGATTGTACGGGAAAGAGCAAGTGCAACACGTGAGAGACTCGCTTCAGGGATAGCACAGAGGCCGATTCTGACACCTTTGTCAAGTGGAACGAGGAAAACCGACTCTTCTGCAACTTCTGCTGCCACTGACTCTGGATCGCTGCACGGATACCACGCAAAGTAACCATCGTGGCTTGGAAGAAGAGGAACACCATGTTCACGACACTGATCGATGAAATGGGTACGACGACGGTCAAGAAGGTCCTTCGCTTTCCACACTGAAGCGAGCCACTCTTCCTCAAGAACAGACGTATGTAGTTCAATGAGGGCTGCTTGTGGGAGTCGAGGAGTGCCCGACCACGTCCCCCGGCCCGTGTGCAACCAAATCGTTTCCAACTGCTCATTGATCTCTGATTCTGGATGGAAGGTTACTAGGGCTCCCAGTCTCATGCCATAAATGGTATGAGATTTGGAGCACGATACTGCGAATGCAACGAGGAGGTTAGCTGGCCAATCCACCTGGTCACCTATCGTTCCAGCCCAACCATGAGGTTCACTGGAATAACGAGCGTAAGCTGCATCTATCAGAAGGGAAAAACCCACATCTGGGTGACTGTGAGCGGCAGCCACAACTGAATTCAACAGGATTTGACGATCAGCGGGCCCCAAAGAAAGACCTGTCGGATTGTGTGCAGGGTCGTTGAGCCACATGAGTACTGAGGCTTGTTCATGGGCGAGAGAAGACAATGAGGAAGACAAAGACTCACTGTCAACAAAGCGCCCATCTGTCGCAGCAGGACCAATGAGCGGCCAAGTAGCAGCGTGTAGATCATTCTCACGAAGGATGGTATGGTATGGGCCCCAATGGCATTCACGCAGCAGGACCGCGTCACCGGGTGCGGCAAGATTAGCTGCTGAGAGATACAAGGCCCCACACCCACCAGGTGTGGCAAATGCCCGCGGATGAAGATGAGACAATTCGTTCCGATGATGGCCAACTGCAAGGTCGATGGCAAGTTCTCGAAATGCAGGAAGACCACGCAGAGGTGCATAAGCAGCAGTATCTGTAGCACTTTGTCGGAGAATAGCCGCTAGTACTGCCTCATGAACCAACAACTCGCCTGAATCATCTAGTAATGTGCCTACGGTTCCATTCACAGCATCAAGACCAGATTTGACAGCAGAGAGATAACGAGAGAACCAAGCGAAAATCACATCATCACCACCCTTGACCTCAGCCGCTTGATTGAGCCAAGGAAGTGTCNTGGTCCTATCTNCCATCGATACATCTGANCCGAGACACNCCATCACCCTGCCGCAACATGACATAGTTGCTTCAGACGAGTCAAAAAAAAGTCGATGCAGGCGCCGGGATTTGAACCCGGGACATGAGGTTGGAAACCTCAGATGATAACCCCTTCACCACGCCTGCTGCTGTTGGCCAACCGGAACATCGCTATATCCGATTCGGCTCAACCAAGGCGACTGCTACGATGAGAGAGTCACTGGAATGACGATCGTCCCAATTCATTACATGTACTGTGATTGGTGGGTCCTGAATTCGAACCATTTGACTGAATAGATCAGTACTGAGTCTATTTACAAGTGGAATCGTTGCAGGAACAAGTTTCATGCCTAGACCACTGGCTTTCTGAATCGCTTCTTTCGCGGTCCAGACACGATTGATAATCTCTGGTTCATATGCAGAATCTCCTAGAACCTCGACCTCTGCCTGACTCATAATCTCATACCTCAGTCCAGAATGACGTACTGCGTATCTCGGTTCAGCATCGATTCCAACTGGAAAAGAGCACACGGCAACAAGTGCAATGCCATTCGTATGGCAGATGCTGATGAAAGGTGGTTGATCATCTGGCCAGCCGATGAGGTGAGGAGCACGATTCTCGTCTCTTTTGATGCCAATACCAGATAGAGAACCTACTTGCCATCGTTGTAGAACATGAAAGAGAAGGTGACGGGCAGTTACATGTTCTGCACGGCGCCGGAGTACGCGGAATCTTTTGACTTCAGTAGCATCGATAAGGGGGTGGTCGAGCACCTCCTCTACAAGATTCTCTGCAATCACTTCACATCTTCCGATCAAACAACGAAAGGCCGTGTCTTTGCTGAAGGGAACAGACGGAGATAATTCCTCGACGTCAAAGCCAGGAAGATCTACCATCAGAGCGCCAACCGGTCCGGCAATTCAGCGAAATGCCTCAATCGAACTCCTTCAGCGGCATAGACCACGCGTTCGGCAGCGTCGACGGCGATTGCATCATGAATCACATCATGCTCTTCAACAGCAGTGCGCAGAACATGCACAATCAGGGGGGAGGTCTCTGTAGGTTGAGCATGACATATCCAAGCACGTTCAACTCCAACAGGAAGGCAAGACCAACCATCATGCGCCATCGAAAGTAGTCCTGCTCCTTGGAAAATCGCTTCAAGCGTGAATGGCTGAGTTAACATCGGTCGATCACTAGCCTGCTCACCAAAAGGTGCCGGTCGGTCTGCACGCCGAGTCATCTCAAGAGAGATTCGTGAAGAGGTTGAGCAAAGAACGCGGCCAACCACTTGGAAAGATGGCCCATGGAACATCAGACCATCTGAGTAGAATGGAACACCAGACTCAGGTGGATTCCCGCTTTGTTCGAGTCCAACTCTTTCCACGATACGTTGTACTGCATCTTGATCGATTGGAACGCTGCGTATCAAGCCCTGGTGATGTGATATCGGCTTATCCATGACCGCACCAGATTTAGCAATGAGGCGGGATTCAATCGCGGTCTGTGCGATACCTTCAGCAACGGGTTCTGCACTCACCTCAATCGGCTTCACTGCATTCATGATCTTGATAGCCAAGCCAAACTCAATCTCATCAACCACGGTTACTGCATCGGTGTTAAGTGCACACGTTGCCATCTGGGCCATGGATTCAACAGCAAAGACACCTGGCATGACTGGTTGACCATCAATAGCGTGGTCGGTGAGGTATTGATGCACCCCAATATCAAGCAGAACTTCTCCCGACATTCGCTTTGGTGTTCGATCAATCATTCGTGAAATCATATGTGCACGCGGTAAAGGAGGAATGCCATGGCGCCGAATGGCGACATCTTGATCCATCATGCCAAGACGACCACATATAGCAAGACGACCACTAGCCCCTGAACGGAAGGCATGAACGAAGAGCTCTACACCTGCCTCAAGATCGAGCATCTCTAGACCTGCCTCGTCAAAGACTCGTTCAATCGAACCTCTCGTCGCCATGCCTGCTCCACGCCATCCCGTCCAAGCCAAGGAAAGACCACCTTCCGAGGAGATGTTCTCCATGGCTTGGTCAAGAGCCCGATTTGCCGCACTGTAATCTGTCTGTCCAGCATTGAACATTCTACCAGCCACCGAAGAGAAGCAAACAATGCGAGTCGCGGATGGTGCAGCTGCAATGAGAGAAGATAGACCATCGACTTTGATTCGAACTACATTGTCAAAAGTAGAGAGGGATTTTTCGTGCAGGAGTCTGCTCTCCTCGATTCCGGCACCATGAATGATGGCCTTCACTACATTCTTCTCAGTAGTCTGTGCTTCAACAAAATCTGCGACCGCTCCAGCATCTGTCACATCGACTGAACCATACACTGCATCATGACCGTATGATCGAAGAGTTGTCAAAGTGCGATGGATGTCTAGGCTACGAGCAAACGGACGCCAAGCATTATTCCATTCGACAATTGTCACTTTGCCAGAATCTGATTCTTCGATGAGTTGCTCGCGAAGAGAGACCCGGCGTGCTTCAATCTCATCATCGTCATCGTCCACCCAGGATTCCACGTCATCATCCAAAGGAGTTCTGCCAAGAAGAGCAAACGTAAGTTGAGTATCCTGCAACGCCTCAGCGAGTCCAATTGCTGAAGCGGCAGTGACTCCGGAGCCACCACCACTGATCAGAACAATATCACCATCCTCAATTTCCCACGACCGTTGGCCAAGCAATTGGATTGGAACAAGAACTGAACGAACTAGNGAATGATCTTCTGAAATTCCAACCTCAACAGGCAAGTCCTCTCGCCGCATCAAATCGACCAAAGTTCGACCAAGACGACCTGGGTCGAGAAGAGTTGAAGGATGTGCATCAATAACATGACCATTGACGCCGGGATNCTCCCTCAACCACGATCCGAAAAGACCAGCAGATGAAGCCATCAGAGGGTGNACTGCTTGTTCGGTATTCGCGCCATGTTTGCCATCAATGGTGCCCACATTCACTACGAAAGAACCCTGACGATTGGCCATATCCCTGTGGGCATTGAGGAGACGTACTCCTGCCATCAGAATTTTTTCGCGGTGGTCAGACGTATCTCCTCGACCCCGCCAAGACATACCTACAAGGTGTAATGGGGCTGCATGGACTATACCAACAACGGGAGGATGTGAATCCATCTCAGAACTCAGTGCCTTCCATTGATCCTCTGCTGCTGGATCTATCCGGAATATACTGCGGCCGCGCTCTGATTCATCACGAAGTGACTGAGCTGCGGCATCAAGATAGAGGTGAAGGACATTCAACCCCGAGGCTTCGAAACGTTCGGAGAGAGAGGGGGTCAGTCCAAATGGGTCATCAGTCACGATCACCGTCCCTTCACCAGGAAGTTCAAGAGAGCCACGACCAAGAGGTATGGGTTCGGTCTCAACAGCCCAGTGGCCCATCAATGAGTCCAAATCATCTGCTTCACCGACTTCATCGATTTCCTGAGATTTCGGCTCTTGATCAGGTAGAATCTCAGGCACGGGCAGAGGTTCAGGGATTGATGAAGACATGGACTGCGCTACTGCCTCATCATCATCTTCGAGGCGACCAAGCAACTGTGCGGCATAACCCACCATATGTCCAAGAGTCGGATGTTCAGCAAGACTGAATGATTCATCCACAGGCAGTGATAAGCGAGTCCGCACCTCTGCCATAATTTCGGCCTGCTTCACTGTATCAATCCCGAGCTCACCTTCAAGATCCTGATCGAATTCAATGAACTCTGCCGGATATCCTGTTGCCTCAACAACAACCTCGAGCAGCACCTCTCGAAGATCGTCAACTGCGCTACCAAGAGAATCAATCGAGACNCTAGCCTCAGATATCTCATTTGTTTTNTTGATAGAAGGTGATTCAGAGGGTACTTCGACATCAGGCGGTGATTCAGGAGAAGACGCAGGGAGCGGCGTGATTCCAAGGATGGAGGAGGCATAGGAGGCTAGATGGTCCAATGTTGGATGATCGGCGAGAGAGAATGATTCGTCCACGGGCAGCGATAATCGAGCCCGTACCTCGGCCATAATTTCCGCCTGCTTCACCGTATCAATGCCGAGCTCACCTTCAAGATCCTGATCGAATTCAATGAATTCTGCCGGATATCCTGTTGCATCAACAACAACCTCAAGCAGAATTTCGTGGATTTCCGAACTCGAAGCAGATGATGATGGAAGAGGGGGTAGTGGAATTTCTGATTTCTCAGGTGAAGAGGACATTCCGGATGTATCAGGAAGTGGTTCTGCTGCCTGCGGTTGATGAACGGGTTCAGGAGTGGGCTTGGAACTCACAGTTCGTACTCTATCATCAGGAGGCCAATGTGTACCCTCAACCTCGTCGATGAGTTGCTCATTAGCGTTGATCCATGCTACCAGGCGGCGCTTGAAACGCCGTAAGTGAATATCGCTAGATCCAGATACCTGCTCAAGCCAAGCTCGATGACGGTCAGGATCGATACGATCCAGCCCAGAGGCAATCTTCCGCATGAAGGTCATTGCAATCTGACTCCCGAATCCTGCTGCGAAGCGTAGAGCAAAATCCAGTTCAACAGACTCGCCTCTTGAAAGATTGAGGTCACCAAGGTCAGGATCGGGGTCTCTGAAGTTGGCAATGGGGGGAATCCGGCCTTCAACGAGGCCTCGTACTGCAACCACGCCCTCTAATTCAGGACCTTGTGGGTGACCCGTATATCCCTTGGTATTCCCGATAAGCACCTCATTCGCTGCAGATCCAAAGGCTTGCCTAAGTGCCCGAATCTCTGCATCCGCTGAACCTCCTCGTTTGGGAGTGTACGTTTCATGGGACATGAACAAGGTTCGAGAAGCAATCGCCTGAGGAGTTGATTCTACTTTAGAAGCCATCTTCCTAGTGAAATCTGCCACAAGTTCAGAGACGTGATCCACATCCAAGCGAGTTCCATGGAAGGCGCTGTTAGCGATTTTTGCGCCCAGAAGCTCGACATAGGGCTCAACACCTCTTGCTGCTGCATCGGGAGCCCGTTCAAGAACAAAGGCAGCTGCACCTGCACCCAATACAAGCCCACTTCGGCGAGCATCGAACGGTAATGCTGCCTCTTCAACCACAGGCGAGGTTGAGGCGGCACCACTTGCTGCAAAACCGGAACCGATCCATGGTAATGCAGTTGATGATGTCACATTGTCAGCGGTAGTGATGATGACGCGATCACAGCGCCCAGTGGACAACCAATCTTCAGCAACGGCAAATGCAGATGCTCCAGAAGCACATGCATTGTTCGTATGCATGTTGGGGCCTCGAGCGCCGAGAATCTGAGCAACCTGAGAGTGCCCCATGGTCAGAACCTGGAAGAGATACAACCGATCGAAATGACCGTCTCCGCTATCACCATCATCAACCACATTCTCTACGGTCTGATTGAATCCAGGGAAACAGGACGCGAAAATCACACCAGTACGATCTCTGATACTTTCATGCAGGTTCCAACCCCTCACTGTTCTTTTTCCTGAACGGCTCTCTTGTTCGATTGGGAACAGAGGCATTCCTGCATCTTCAAGCGCCTCATATGCACCTGCAATGGCCAATTCGGTCGTCGTATCAAGCGCTTTGATGTATTTTGAATCGACACCCCAATCAGTAAGTTCGAAGTTTTTGAGTTGACCTGCCAATTGAGGAATATCATCGAATGTCTCGGCAGGCTCAAACCGTCCAGTTCCGTCCTCTGATTTGACAAGACGCTGAATTCGTTTATCGAGCAGAACTTGTTTAATTTCATCAGGAATAGGTTCGATCATGTTCGTTCCAGATAGAATGGCATCGATGCCATCATCATCGAACACGTTCTCACGTCCAGGCAACCCAATGCCCACTCCAGTAATCACAATGGGAGTGTGATCACGAGGGGGTGTTGACAGAGAACCAAGAGGAGTTGATGCTGAAGTATCTGGGGCATGGGTTATTTTCTGCATGGACCAACCCGGGGGAGATGACTTTACCCAAGCAAAAAGGTCTGCAACAGTTGATGAATTCGTCACGGTGGCTTCAGAATTCGTTGGTGCTCGCCCAATTTTCTCGATTGCTGAGGTAGCCTGTGCGTCAGTTAATCCGAGGTCAGTCGTAAGAGATATGGCACCATCAATCTGATTCAATGGATATCCACTCATTCCAGATAGAACACTTTTCACCCACATTTCGCCAAGATTCAGCTCGCTACTCGATTTGGTTGTCTCAACATTCGTAAGAATCGAATTTGATGATGTCTCAGAACTAGCCTCATACGCTTCAAGAGGCCCCGCACGGAAGGCCTCAGTGTGAATCTCACTATCGGCTGAAGGCAGATCGATCTTACGACCTGCCACTGCCAAGGTTCCTATTGCTGCTAAGAGTGAAGCCAAATCACCCTGCTTCGGGTGATTTGTCATTACAGCAAGGTGGGGGCTGTCTTCGAGAATCTGACCTGCAAAGGTGGTTAAGGCTCTTTTAGGGCCAACCTCAATGAAAAGACGGGCGCCATTCTCGTACATTCTTTGAATCTGAGAGGTCCATTTGACTGGAGAGGCCATCTGGGGAGCTAATTGAGGGAGAATGTGTTCCTGAGCCCGGCCTTCACCCTCCATAGGGTAGAACTCTCCATCGAAATTCGCTGTGATTGGAAGCTCAGGAAGGCCCATTTCAAGGTCTTCCAAGAATCTGTGAAGGGGAGCTGAGGCGGGGGCTACAATGCGTGAATGGAATGCATGGCTGGTCTGGAGTAGAACGCACGGGGCACCAAGCTTAGTGAATTCGGCAACCGCCAATTTAACCGGCTCAGTCTCACCTGCAATCACCGTCATGAGAGGGCTGTTCTCATTGGCTGCAATGACATATCCTTCAATGCCTTCAATCACCTCGAGAACGGTGGCATACGGGGCAGTGACCGAGGCCATCAATCCTGCATCTGGCACATCAATCGAACCCATCTCAGTACCGCGGGCAGCAGCCGCCCGCAGCGCATCATGCATCGTGAGAATTCTTGAGCGCATCAGAGCTGCATACTCGCCGAGGCTATGTCCTGCAACCATATCAGGAAGTTGCCCATAATCCCTTAGCACGGAGTCGATGGCAAGATCAGCAGTGAGCATCGCAGGCTGTGTATATTCTGTGCGTTTGAGCATCTCTTCTGCTTCAGATAGCTCCTCTTTGGACAACTCGGAACGAAGTACGAACTCTGATAATGTCGCACCACCAAGAATGTCAACCATCGTCTTATCTGCCCGTGTCCAAACATCTGCTGCGGACTGGAAACGAGAACTGAGTTGCTTGGTCATGCCAACCCATTGGCTTCCTTGACCAGGATACATGTGGGCGGTTTTGGCGTCTACCAACGGTGAGTCGATTGAGATGATGATGCCCTGCGCAGCCAGCATGGGCCACATAGCGGGTTCTGACAATCTAGATTGTGTGAGTGCGGACTTCTTCTCAAACTCAGCCCAAGAGGTTGCAACCAATGCCAATCTAATTCCAGTGGGACTGAATGATTGAGAGGCATTCGTTAGAGCCTGACTCAATCTTCGCCCACATGGGTCATCATCAAACGTCGGGCCTTTGGACGGGTCAAGAAGATTCTGTGTGACCTTGTCCAGAAGTGAAGAAAGGGAGGGGGCATCATCCGCCGAAAGAAGGAGAAGACCACCTTCGATCTCCTTGAGATCATCGTGAGACAAGGAAGGTGTAGCTGAAGAATCAAGGATGCTATCGACACCTCGTGATGGGGGTGCTGAAACATTTGAGAGAACGAGGGCACTAGCATCACGAGCTGCTGCCCATTGCTGAGCCATAGGAGCATGATGGGCAGCATCGAAACTCTCCACCAGAACCACCCAATTTGTACCACCAAAGCCGAAAGAAGAGACCTGAGCTCGAAGCAGGGAATCACCCCCGCCAGATGACCACTCCCTAGGGGATGTTACAATTTCCAGAGGGAGGTTTGCCCAATCTACTGTTGGATTTGGGTCCTCGAAACCAGCAGATGGAGTAATTGTCTCGTGCTCCATGCAGAGTAGGATTTTCAGAAGACCCGCCATGCCAGCCGCTGATTTGAGATGTCCTATCTGTGATTTGATCGAACCAACACCTGCGCGAGTGCCTCGACCAGCATGGACATTGGCAAGTACTGAAAGTTCGGTAGCATCGCCGACCTTAGTCGAGGTACCATGAGCTTCGATATGATCGATCATATCAGCAGTCCATCCTGCTTGGCTGAG
This sequence comes from Methanobacteriota archaeon, assembly GCA_002715545.1. Next base: position 7,339 of record PAZI01000010.1, on the reverse strand, counting down.
TGCTCGATTGATAGCCCTGGACTGACCTAGTTCACTCGGGGCAGTGATGCCCTTGCCACGACCATCGGATGAGGCGCCTATGCCCCGAATGACCCCATGGATGGTATCTCCTGCAGCAATAGCATCATCAAGACGCTTGAGGACAAGGGCGCCTGCACCCTCACCCATCACAAAGCCATCTGCAGACGCATCAAATGGGCGACTATGGGTTGCTGAAAGAGCACCGATGGCTGAGAACTTGGCGAATGTACCTGGATCCATGGCTCGATCTGACGCTCCACAGACCATGACATCGACCTGTCTTGCATGCAACATATGTGAAGCGTCCAAAAGCGCGGCCATCGTGGTTGCACACGCGGCGTCAGTGGTGTAATTAGGGCCATTCAAGTCGAGAAGGTTGGCAACACGACCTGCTACGACATTAGCGAGTTCACCAGGCATCGTGTTCTCGTCGATACGTGGTGCACCTTCAGTAATCGATTGAATAAACGCATTGCTCGCCTCCACAGGGAGGCCATGTTCGACAGCATGTCGGGCAAATGAATCAGCCCATATTCGGATATTCGAGGTATTTCGGTTCTCGCCACCAAGCGCATTTGCGAACACTACGCCTGTACGGGAAGATGGAAGTTCGCGCCCACCATCAATGAGATAACCGGCATCTTCCAGCGCGGCTGCGCTGACTGCCACTGCCCAAAGTTGACACGGATCGATTTGAGGAAGACTATTCGGTGGAATACGGTAGCGACGCCAGTCAAACTCAAACCCTTCTACAAAGGCACCAATCTTGGCATACGTCTTCCCCTCGGGGACTGTGCCCGGTCCATCATCGGACCAAAAATCACCAGCGAACCAACGATCTTCAGGAAGTTCACGTATGCTGACTCTACCTGTGATAAGACTCTCCCAAAAGGCCTCAATATCCGGAGCATCTGGAAGAAGGCAGGCTCGACCGACAATCGCTATCGGCTCAAATGGACCTTGTTCATGATCATTCACAACCATTGCATCACCGATCCGAGTCCATAGCACTCTCAGGCACCATGATTGAGGAGTAGCCAGCATCGACATGGATTATCTGAGAGGTGACACCTGATGAGAGGGGACTCGCCAACCATGTCGCCGCTCCGGCCACATCATCCTGAGTAACGTTACGACGAAGGGGGGCGTTATTCTCTACATGGGAAAGAATGGAGTCAAAGCCGGGGACTCCTCCAGCAGCCAGCGTCTTGATGGGACCTGCGCTGATCGCATTTACTCTGTGGCCATCCGGCCCTAGACGTGCAGCCAACTCCCTGACCCACGCTTCCAAGGCAGCTTTATTGATTGACATCGAGGCATAGTTTGGAACATAACGAGTTGAAGCAGCATAGGTCAGCGTGACCGTAGATGAATTCGGGTTGAGATACGGCAGCGCATGCTTCAAAACTCGTTGTAGGGAATGTGCTGAGACGGTCATCCCGGCATTGAGTGAGTCATCATCAACGAAGAGAAGTGGGCGATCGTACGTGCTACGTGGAGCCCAGCCGATTGCGTGAATGAGGATATCTGCCTTCTCACCGGGCCGGTCAGCCTGCCAAGATGAAAAGAATTCACCCGTAGTCTCCTCTTGTGCAACATCCATTGGGTAAGTACCTTGAATGGCGTCGAGTTGATCACGCAACTGAAAAATTCGTGACATGAATCGCTTCTGGAATCCGAGATGAATGCTACATCCTGCTTCAGCTAGCCGCTTACAGATGGCCCAGGCGATGGAATCATCAGACGCCACCCCAAAGACCAGTGCAGTTTTTCCACCAAGACCGAGCATGATATCCCCCTGTTCACTGGACTCAGGAGTGGCGATGTATGACGATTGCCCCTAATCGTGACAACCATCCCTCAAACGAGAAGAGGATTCAAAGTCCGAGTTCTGCTTCAAGATCATCGAATTCGCTGCTGATTTCAATTACTTCCTGAGGAAAATAAGAGGATTCATCCTCTACCTGATCAAGGTCATCAAAATCATCCAAATCGTCGAGATCCAGATCATCTAAGTCATCTAGATCACTGAAATCAAAAGAGGTGTCTCCAACTGAAGCACTCCCCGAATTACGCTGAGCTGCGAGCTTTCTTGGGCGACGAGCTACAGTGACAATCACAATCAGAAGTAGAATCGCAGCAGCAGAAGAGCCGATGAGAACACTAGGGGGTAATGAACCGCCACCTAACCCTCCCGAAATTGTCAACCCACCTTCATTCACAGGTGCATGGACCATGACATCGACTCCAAGAGTCAATGCGCTCTGAGCACCACCATTAGCACTCTTTACGACAATAGATATGGGGGCGGCCGCATCTTCATTCGTAGCACTCTGTAATTCTAGAACTACGACCATAACCAAGAGGCTGCTAGCCTGTTGCGGAGGATCTCCAGCCTGCAAAGAGGCTGTCATTGTACTCACAAGAATCGGGTCACCAACAGTCTGTTGGAAATCTAAGTTGACGCGGTGGAGGACTGATCTTAATTCACCACTCTTGGACTTCACGGTGCTCTCAAGTTCATTCGTGTTCACTTCAACACTGATGACATCATCATCGATCGCCTGATTTTCGATAACAAGAGCAATGTATCCAACCGATGATTGATCATAACCTCCCGAGGGAACAATCGCCTCAATGCCAAAATGTGGGGCCTCAGGAGCTGGTCCAACATGAATCGTTGCAGCACTTCTTGAGGGATTATCCAAAGCCTCATCCACTGCATCACCAGGTGTGTCTTTCTGCCAGCTAGCAGAATTAGTTGAAGGAAATACACCGACACTGAAGTCAGAATCAAGAGGTACAGTGATAGTCACATCATCTTCTGTTTTCTGCTGAGATGGATTGGGGATAACCAATTGATCACCTATCAGAACGAAGTCAGTGACGGCGACCTCGATTTTGTAATCATATGAGTCGCCATTGACGCCATCACCATATTCTGGATCGAACCGAATCGGATGCCCTACTTCTTCGTTAGCTTGCAGAGTGATGTTCTCACTTTCCGGAATCCCGAAGTCTTCAGCCTGTCCTGCTGAACCATCCACAGTATGTGTGATTTCGACCTCAACAGTGTACGCATTTGGATTATTGATTGTGCAAGATAGTGTCTGCGCAGAACGTTCGGTGAGGGTCAGCTGCTCAACTGAGCAATCAACCTCAGCTGTGGGAAAGAGTGCCGGCTGGCCGGGTTCAACCTGTGCTGACACGGGTAACATCAAAGCGAACATCGTAACCATGACGACGAACGCCGAGCGCTGGTTCACAAAGAACCCTCATACACTCATGCAACATTACACTGACGCTCTCAAGGACAGTCATCGGCCGGTCCGTACAATCTATCGGGGAGGTCAGAGTGGGTGGACCACAGGACTTTTTCTTCAACGCCAAGCTCAAACAAGGCCTGTGTGCGCCGAGGCACCGTTCTTGGACCAAGAACTGCACCAGGGCGGCGAGGATCATCCATGTAATCGGTCTCAAGAAGAAATGGAGCAGACGGATGAGACTCGATCTGTTCCACCAATACAGGAATATCACCACTGCCAAGTATGAGGCTTGGAACAAGGCCGTGCGCCTGCTCACCAATCAATGCAGGTGCGTGATGGCGAACTACTTGGTCGACCGGCGGCCCATGAAGCCTGACAATCGGTTCAAGATCTGCGTAGACTTCCTCAAAGCCACTCTCAACATGGAGCTGAACGGTTGCTCCAACCTCCTTAGCGATGCTCAAAGCTTCGGCAAATTCCTTTTCACAGGCTTCGTGGACGTCCTCCTCAACAATCCAATGCGGTCGGCCAATCTCACCGATTCCCACACACTCGCCTTCCTCAAAACGCTCAGCAGCAATCTCTACTGAACGACGATGGATCTCACACGCAGATGCCAAGGAATCTGAATCAGTCTCAGCACTTAGATGGGAAGCCAAGTGAGGGATGATTGCAGGATGGGGGCCCAATAGAACCCTTACGCTGAGGTTGGTTTCCCTACGTACACGGTCAGCGATGACAAGGGTCTGGTCGTAAGCCTCATTGATCTGGACTTCGTTCCTTGGCAATTCAGTGAAGTTGGGGACGTGCACAAGAATGAGGTCAGTACCCCCTGAGCGCTCAAAATCTCGAGCTGCATCTACACCACGTCCATCTATTCGCAGATGGAAGTGATTATCGAGAATGGGGCCAGACCACACCTCATCCACCAAAAGACGTCAGGTTTGCCACATGAGATCTAAGTTCTCGACTCAGGCGTCGAGCAAATATCGAGAACGTCATGCTCGTTGTTGCCGATGGTACGATAACTCTGCCATTTGGCCAGATGATAGCTTCAACACCGGTTTTTTCGTCCTCAACACGCACAGCGTCCAAACGTAAATCCAGTTCTGCGTCATCACGCAACACCTTGAGAATCACATCTTGATCGATTTGGCCACCAAGGTCAAACCACCCAGTCACAGGACCGTGTTCAGAGGTTATTTCCGCATCTGATTTACCCAGGCCAAGCAGGAAAGAAGAGGCTGCCGCCCGAGCTACATCGTACTTTCTTGCTCCATGCACAATAATTCGTCCGATATCATCGATGATCATCGTTAGGCCCATACGAGCATCTGGATGAACAACAAATCCACCTGTAGGCTCAACACCAAGCAACTGAGCGGCAACTGGAAGAATCAGAGGGGGATTAGGCGTGAAGCGGAACAATTGCCCGGAAATGTGAATCTCAACCATTACTCTCCCCGCTTTCTTCATCTCCAGAGAATGGTTCTATCTTTTCGGGTTTCGGATGTTGTTCAAGTGCAAACAGGATATCTTGGGCCCAAGGAGCGACTACGGGAACAAGAAGTCGAGGCTCATCATTCCCAACGGCAGCTGATCTGAGCCAAGAGAGACTACCACGTAACCGAGCTGCGAAGCGCCCATCACGTTGTCTTGAGAGGTGGTCGCCCATCCTTTGAACCACTGACTCCCACCACGCCAGGAGGGAGGCATGAGCTTGTTGAAGACCGCCTTCACCCGGTACGTTCGCAGCCTTGACATGGGCCTTCACTCGTTTCTTGAAACGACGATGAGCGCCCACATTGGTGAGAAGATTTCTGAATCGAACCATGTGGTCTGCCTTGGCAAGAATCCATTCATCCCATTCCTCATCTGAAGGTTCAATAAGAAAACGAGGTGAACGTTGCATCCGATTCCATAGCCCATAGGGCAATGGATCTGGAAACCGTCCAGATTCAACACCTTCGACCGTCTGGAGGTGATCGAGATACCAGCCCAGAGGCCCCCCTGATGCTATCAGAGCGGCAGCATTCGCACCGCGAGAACGAGATTCGATCTTCGCCTCTTCATGCCAAGCATCCAGAACGCTAGGGTCATCCAATATGGCGACTGACGTCCAAACTCGCCGGGTCTTAGGAATCTGAACCTCAACGGATGGAAGATATGGCAACAGGTCGATTGTACCTCCTTCTGGATCATGCCATGAATGAATCATGGAGTCCTCCTGATCCACATCAACGAGTGGACGTTTTTGAGAAGGCATCAGTACTGCTCATCCTGCTGATACCAGCCTTGGTTCTGACCACTTTGTTGCTGCCCATACCCTTGTTGTGGAGGGGCATAACCTTGCTGGGGCTGTTGCTGCTGCTGTTGCCAACCTTGCTGTTGCTGATCTTGCTGCCAATTCTGTTGTTGCGGTTGTTGCTGTTGCTGCTGTTGTTGCTGTTGCCAATCCTGCTGAGCATACCTTGGATCATAGCCATACTGATGTTGGGCATATTGCTCAGCCTGCGCATACGCATCCCCACTACCATAGGTTCCACCTTGAGACTCCGTCGTGTATCTAGGCATGGCGAACACCGAGTCATCGATAACGTCTTCATCATCATACTCGGGTGTTCGTCCCCTGAGCAATACGACGATAACAACAACCAGAAGGAGGACAATGGTGCTTGAAACAACGATCAAGAGTACAATAACATCACCTGCTTCTTCGACGCTGCCAAGGCCAAGAGTCGAAGTGACTTCCTTGGGTACGATATTGAAGGGATTCTGAGATTCCCACATCTTCTCACCAGTATCGCCATCGACGAGTCGTAACCTCAGTTGTGAACTTTCCAACGGTTGGCCTGGAACAAGAATTGAGAAGGCGCCATAATCGGAAGCATCGGGTGATAGTTCGGGAGATGTACTGGAAGTGATGGGGATAAGCTGATCCTCATCAACCAGATACAACGTATAATCAAATGAACCAGCGACTGTACCTATATTGTCAAATTGGAAGTAGACAGTGAAGCTCTCATCAACAGAGACTGTATTCGTCTCACCTCCTTCAATAGCGGGAACCGAGCCCAGAATAATCTCGAATCGAGCCTCGAGGGATTCGACGAACATCTCGATGAGAGGAGTCTGATAGCTTCCACCACCTGCAAGTTCATTCCCTGCGGAATCTTCACCCTCAATCCACATACGAATCTGTACGTCAGTCACAGTTGATGGCACTGGTCGATTGAGTGGCCAGAGATCTATGCACGTCCCGCCCTCTGCCTTAGATTCAAACTTGTACGAATTCGTTGTGATCTGGAACTCTTTGAGAGATTCACTGAACACCTTTGGTTGTGAAGACGTCTCCCTAGCTTCTGACCAGAAATCCTTCGTCTCTGGATCATAATAGACCCATTTCAGAAGATAGGGGGTCGAGTCGGGAAGGGCATCAGGACCTGGATGCTCCGAATCAAAGATGAAGACCGAATATTCGAAGCACTCGATACGAGAAATGGGGATGGTCGATGGGTCATTCCGAGTCAATCCATTGACATTGAAAATCGATTGGCCTTGGTCGTTGACTGATAGAGATGGAGCTTCATTATCTGCGTAGAGGTTGAACAAGCGTTCACCAGCGGGTGTGAAATCACGAATATCAAGTGCAGGGGGTTGTTGTGAATCCTCACATCCATCCTGATCGTCCTCAACAAGGTCAACATGGTAGACGTATTGTTGTGTTCGTATCGGAGCTTGGAATGTGACGTCGAATACACCTCCAGTGAAGGTCCAACATTGAATCTCAGGGAGAGCTGCATCCCAAGGACGATCGGCAGGTCGGTCGGCTGCTTCCCTGTACAGTCCAAGGGTGAGCGGAGCCTCAGGAAGTGCATCTGTCTCCTCGCCGAGGCCATCAAGATAGACATAGCGACCAGAGATATTGAGTTGCGTACTGGTGTAAATCCACGTATCACGCACATCAACCTCGTCCAAATCATTGTGCTCAATGATCTGCAAATCAGTTAACACAAGTCCATCAGAATACATGAATGAATTCAGGCCATTGG
>PAZI01000009.1 GCA_002715545.1 Methanobacteriota archaeon | reverse complement strand
CCATACTCATTTCGGATTTTTGCATCTATAGCATATGGTGCTATCAAAACAGCACATATCAGTCATTATCTTGCAACTCCAAGTGCCCAATATCTTGGCATCACAATGAATGATATCTTGAATCATGATTTGCCAACAGACGATTTGACTCCTGAAGATAGAAAACAACTCAACGCCGAACTAAGCGATCCAAGATTTGCTGACGGTGAATGGCAAGAAGAAATCAAGCTGATGCTTGAATTTGGTAAAAAGGCTGAGCAGCAGTCCTTAGCAAAATATGGATTGGATTTCGTTACCGAAACCTACTTGCCCGAGAAACTCGCAGAGTTTGGATTGATGTAATCAACACACTTTTCGAATAAAATAAACGATGCGACGGTTCAAAATGGGGAGATGGGTGGTGCATCCATGCAACCAGTGCAGCGGTCTCCAAGATTGCGCGTTGGCTGGTGGATAATCATTGGCGGCATAGCTGCATTGATTCTTGCAATGATACTTCTTTTCACAAGAGTTAATCCTGAGACTTTGGGGGGGACCCCCCCTCCTGATCGGAATTTAGCAATCCTTCAGGGAGAAAATAGCACGGTAATCCGTCTTTATTCTGGAATGACTATCTCGTCATTTGTTGAAGAGACTGTTAATGATCCTGAAGTCAGCATCATCTCGCCAAGTGGAAAGAGTATCGCTACTGTGCAAGAAAATGTACCTTCTCTATTCAATAAATCAACATTCGTGCAATATCGATTGACTTCTTCATGGTATATTGCTGAAGAAGGGGAATATACACTCATTTCCAATAAAAGCGGCGGACAAGTGTGGTTCGTCGATCTTGCACCAATCATCGAAGAACAAGGAAATACACGCGACAGTACAATGTTCAGCGCATGTTGTCTCAGTTTGTGCCTCATGCCTATTGGAATAATCGTGCTCCTTGTATCTGGAGGAAAATCTAACGGTAGAAACAGTGGTACAACACAGATGATGATGCAGACTGATGATGGAAGATTGATTCCGGTAGTGATGCAAGAACAACCTCATCAGCAGGTCCAGATGGGTGTTGCATTACCAACAACAAATGATGTTTATGCTGCTTACCATGGCCATGCAAAATCAGATCCAATCGCTTCGGACCCTGACGCACACTCTGCTATTCGGACAACGGATGTTCCAGACCCTTTCATCGGAGATAACACAGCATCCAATGATATGAACAACGTTCCTGATGTACAGATTGTGGCAAGTTCTGAGCCCATCAAAGTACAGGTGAATCAACAGGTTGATGTCAAAGAGGTAGCGGCACAAAATGCTACAGAAAAGGATGAGGAAGAAAAGAACGGTGCTTGGAAGGCATGGGACGAAGGATGACGTGGCAGGGTTTTTGATAGTCACATACTGTTGACCATCGAGTTATGAGCGAACAGGACGAGAGCCGGGCCCTCGGCGTGCTCGATAATAGAGTAAGGCGGCAGATTCTCAAACATCTGGTGCGAGAGCCACATTATCCTCTCCAACTTGCACAGTTATTAGATGTCTCACAACAGGCTATTGTCAAACATCTGAAGGTTCTGGAAGAGGCAAATTTTGTCATGAGTGAACGTATCCCTTCTGAAAAAGGAGGGCCTCCTCGAAAGGTGTATTCAGTCACGCAATCCTTCCAATTACAAGTCGTTGTGGGGCCGGATATTTTTTTGATCGAGCATAGGAGTTTGCCACATCGGCGTCACAAAGAACTTGAACAACATCTTCCAGATAATATCAAGAGAATCACTGAGAATCTGGAGAAGAAGAAGCCCATGGTGCAAGAAGTGATTGATAGTTTGGCACGTATTGATGAAGAGATTGAAGCTCTTGGAAAGCGACGTGATGCTCTGCTTTCAGTACGTCAGCACATTCGAACGAAAGCACATTCAACAGTTGATGAGTTGCCTGTATACGAAGAGAGAAACCTGATCCATCACGTTCTTGATCAACCGGGGACCTCTCTTGATCCGAATGTTGTCTCAAATATGCTCTCAGTAAATGCTTCAGAGATTGAATCGGCATTAGACGCCATTCAATCTCGCATCATGGTTGAACTTTCTCTGAAAAGTGATGCCGTATTAGCTGGACGACCATCGGCAAACCTCCCATGGTGGATGGTGAAGCGGGGAAGGGAAAGGAAGTCAGGCCCATTCTGATGGGTCGAACTCATCCCCAAAACCAACTTGTTCGTTGAATTCAATGACGCTACCACTATCTGCAGAGGACGCGGGCTTTCTTCCGGCCAAATCATCAACTGGGCCGGGCTCACCTCGACCTCGACCATAAGCGAATTTTATCTCGTGAATCAAGGCTAATTTGGTCAACCATATCTTACGAATCGTCATCATCAGAGTATGCTTTTTCAGTCCGTCATACCAAATAGGATTACTCAGATTGAATGCTTGAAGTGGCCCACTTTGTCGCTCTTCAGTCGGACGGCCAACATGAATCTGCCAGTCTACCTCACTGCGAATCAACTGTAATCGCGTTTCATGGAGCCATTCTTCCCATGATTCAACATCCCCTTGGGCGTGTTTCACCATCTCTTCTTGCTGACCCGCGTCGACACGAGTGAAGCTGCTCACAACGACAAGGTCCCTTTTCTTTGGAAGAATGATACCGAAAACATGTCCTCGCTTCTGATTAGGATAACGCAATCGGATATGAAAACGGGCATTTGGATCATCTACTTGCTCGGGAAGCATACCTTCATCTTTGAACCACCCGAAAATAGTGGGTCCCACGTCGTCAACGCCCATCAGAGTACCTCGTCATCTATTTGTTGTGTAGTGAGACCAATCTTTTGACTCAATTCAATGATTTTGAGTACACTACTCAATATCTCCTCTCCATGACTTCGCCCCATTCGCCTACGCCAAACAGAGCGGCGAAGTTCAATCCATGCATCAATTCCAATGAATGTGGCGCGGCCTGAAAGCCAGAATAAAGTGAACAAGAAGAGTGCATGTAATACTAGGCTGGAAATCACCAGATACCAAGTGGAACCAAGCATAGGAGGTGCGGAAACCAACGAAAATGCAACAAGAGTCCACCATGCTGAAAATATTAGGATGACAAGAATAGGCCAGATCAACAATGAGCCAAGCATAGCAAAAAGGAATTGTACTGACGCTCTTGCATCTTGGCCTTCGTCAGTCTTATTTCCTTGAATGAAACCAAAAGTAATCTGAATACCTGAGGAAAGAAGAGTTATCGGGAGAAAAAGGAGACCTAACAAAAGGCGGGCTGGAGTCAATATCAAAGCCTTATGGAGTGGGCTTTGTTTGAATCGGATGTGTTTCTTTGTGACACGTAAGTCGCGGCCATCAAGGCCTTGTCGACGGAGTGTTCTGGACACAGAACGTGCATGAGACATCAATTCAGCACTCGCTTCCTCAATTCCTTCATCCTGCTCACCTGGATTGCGCATTTGGTTTCCTATTCGGCGACCAACGATTACTTCGTCGCGCCAAGTTCTAGGCCTCAGGCCTTCATAATCTGCAAGAAGGTGCCCTATCAACTGCCATGTCCTATATGTCGACCAATCTGGCGCTTGTGGGGTGAGGGGTGAAAGATGATCACGTATCTTATCCTGTAAGGAATGCACTGCCTCTGCAGCCGGTTCAATCCATGCACCCTGTGATATTTCTTCTTTCTCAGCCTCCACATGTCCATCTTCATCAATCTCGAATGGTTTTCCTATCTCAACCCAGAGGTCAGTACGGTGAAGATGACGTACGCGATAATGCAGGCCTATAGGAAGTACTCGCGGGGGGGGGCGGTTGTTAATCTCGCTGAGAGTCTTTGCCACTAGAGCAACGCGAGAGGGGCCTGTACGAAGGCGAATGAGATGGCTCGAACTGTGACTTGTTCCTTCGGGAAAGAGAGCACAAGACAGACCTTTAGACAGACCTTCTGAAAGGCGGCGAAGGGAGCGGCTATTGAGAGTTTTAGCCTCTTCTTCAGTGCAACCACCACGTAATAATTCGGCCTGGCGAAGGACTGGTTGAACTGAGAAACGCTTCGCCCAGAAACGAAGAGAGCGGCGGGTCACTAGATCGTGACGGCCCCCTACAACAAACTGGCCGCCTCTATGAAGAAGCACGAGAGCAGGGTCGATGAGACCATTAGTATGCCAAGCAACGCAAAGGTCTCCTCGCTTACGAACGATGTTCTCCTTGCCAGAAACCTGATGATGCTTGTACTGGAATGCCAGTGTTCGTCGAACGAGGAAAAAGAAGAGGCTGACCCATGATCTTGAACCGCCCTGCCGCCAATCTTTTGACGCGCTGAACAATGACTCGTAATCAAGTTGTGCAGTGACTGCTGAGTGTTCTGGCAAAGGATCTGAATGATGGTCCACTTCGCCCTCAGAGCGTCCAGCCTCGTCACCCACGGATATCTGAGATTCAGTGTAGTGCATCAATGTGATGTGCGCCGTGATAAATCAGAATGAAAGATGATCTGCAAGATTCGCAAGGGACTCATGATCTGGATTCTCCAGGGAATTTATTGGAAGAATATTGGTCAAAGGCGTGCTTCCATCCTCAGGCCAGCGAGGAATGATGTGAACATGAATATGAGGGATTTCTTGACCTGCTGCAGGCCCATCATTGATGATGATTGAACAATCCTCGCATCCAAGAATTTCATGTAAGCGGCGAGCTACTTGGTGAACTACTACAAACAAAGAGGACACTTCTTCTTGTCGAAGGTCTCGGAGATATTGTATCTCACGTGTTGGAACAACAAGAGTATGTCCTGAGGACCTCGGAAATACATCAAGGAATGCTACCACATCTGATCTCTGAAGGATAAAATGACCTGGTATCTCGCCATTGATGATCTTCGTGAAAATCGAAGCCATAGAGGTGCCTCATGCAACATAGGCAGAGATGTGTTCAGGTATCTCTAGATCTGCTGCTAGGCTCGTTCCTAAAATTGTCGGGATATTATGGTCTGCTGCAATCTCAAGAATTCTGCTCGTGATTTTTCCTTTGAACAAGATTGCAACAGCACCTTCGGCCTCGGCGCATGCTGCGTCGAGTTTCGAGGCACCCACTGCTTCGGATGTCTCATCATCTGCAAGCATTAGCATTGCAGAACGATCTTTCAGATCTTGAAGATGGGTGGCAAGGGGAGAAAGGGTTTCGGGAAGCGGTTCACCCACTGGTTCTGATTTATCCTTACGTTTCTTACCACGTCGGCCTCGCCGTTTTTCTTCTTCTGCCTCTTTAGCGTCCAGACGCGAAATCACTTTCGTTACTGGTTCCTTCTGTGAGAGACATTTTGTAATGGTCTTCATTTCAAGGTGCTCTACCTCCTGACCAACTGGAGCAATAGCTACCTCATCGATTTTCAGTGCTCCATGGAGTTCTCGGAGTACAAGTTCTCCGCCGCGGTCACCATCAACAAATACTGTCACACTAGATTTCTTCTCAGAGAGTGTGATGAGTTCGTCTTTGACGCCCGCACCTTCAACAGCAATCGCATTCTTGATGCCGCCAGAGAGGAGGTTGATGACGTCATTCCGACCTTCAACGATGATGAGTGCATCTGATGACTCTACGTTTGGTCCAGCCGTCATCCCATGGTAATTCTTCGCTTCATCAACTGTCAAAACTGCGCGTACCTCTTCTATAACTGAACGGCTTGCATCTACATTGGATTGGACGATCTTGCGCAACAGGTCTTTTGCACGATCTATGACTGTTTGGCGCTTTGAGGCTCGAACGTCGAGAATCTCTTCTACTTTAATCGTGGAACGGCAAGGTCCAATCCGCTCAATTGTCTCAAGTGCGGAGCCAATAATCGCTGTCTCTACATTATCTAAACTACTTGGAATAGTGATTGAACCGCTGACCTTGCCTCGACTGCTCTCTAATTCAACATCTACATGACCAAGACGACCTGATCTCTGTAGAACTCGAAGATTGAGTTCATCGCCAAGGAGTCCTTCGGTCTGGCCAAATATGGCGCCCACCACGTCCTTCCGTTGAATCGTTCCGTCGACATTGATTTTTGTTTTAATGAGATATTTCATCGATGATGTATCAGCCATGTTCATTCCCGCCTTCACGGTTGAACCCAAGCGCCGGAGCACATGGGTGTGAGTGTGATGCTACGCCGAACGGTACCTCAATTATGAACACTCCCCAGGCGCTTGAAATCGAAAATGGGTGTGTCTATATGTGAGAGTATCATACGTTGGGTGTGAGCAAAGTCGGGAGAAAGAGCATCTTCGCAGGAGCTCTCAGAGTCATGCTCTCTGACGGCTACTTATCTGTTGATGAGAAACGATTGATTCTGAAACTAGCAGAACTCATTGGATTAGATGAGCAGGCACCACTCGTGATTTATGAAGCGGTAATCGCTGGCGAGGTGATTGAAGAAGGGGAGAATCTCTCGCCAGAAGAACAACTGAACTTGTACTCACAAATGCTTGTGACTGTACTGACGGACGACGATATCAGTGATGATGAAATGGAGGTTGTCAAATATATCGCACGAGTTCTCGACATCCAGGGAGATGAGCATATCAGGTGCTTATCTAAAGTCAAAGAACAAATGAGTTCCCCTCCCCCTGTTCAGCGAACTGATTTCTTGTCCAATCTTCTTAGTGACGTTGGGCGTATCACAAGTAATCTCTTTGGTGTACGAAAAAAGAATAATGAAAGTAATCCTGAAGTGAATGATACGTAAACTATGTCAAGCCATCAATTGATGTGCTGCCGTCATTTCCTAAATCTATGCAAGATGGAAATGGGCCACCAACAAGGTTCGTACGGGATGAACACCCAGCTACCCAAGCTGTGTTGGAATGGACATTTGAACGGGATGTTGCCGACGCACGACAATTGCTTGACTGGTTAGCACACGCATCTACTGTGAAAGATAAGAGGGCTTTACTTGATCATATCAGGGGGCTTCTTGTGGAACTCAACGCAGTGGTTGATGCCTTAGCAAGAGGCGACTGATTGATGGAACAATACGCCATTGTGATTTGTGGGGGATTGAGCCGCCGGATGGAATCCGATAAGGCATTGATCGAATACAATGGTAATCCGATGATTATTCATCACGTTCAAGCCTTTCTTGAGCGGGGTTGGAATGTTGTCGTTGCTGGGGTTAATGAGAGAAGATTGAATCATCTAAAAGGGATGAATATCACAACGATTCCAATTGAAAACGAGCGAGGGAGAAGAGGGCCTGTTCGCGGGATACTGTCTGGATTAGGAGTTATTCCGAACAATGAGTGGATACAACTCTCACCTTGCGATGCACCCCATCTCATTGACACCATCATGATGTCATCAGAGATAGGGGGCCGAGGAGGGATTAGAATGCCAATTTGGAAAGATGGTGATGAATGGTGTTGTGAACCGCTTTGGGCTTCAGGACCAAAAGACATGCTCCTGCGTGCAATACTCGAATATGAAGGACCACTGTATAAGAGATTCAGGAAGGCTGGATGTACTGAACAAAAAATCTCGGTCCCGCACCACATCTCTTCTTTGAATACAAAAAAAGAGTTGGGGGTTATTGAAAATGCAATCACAGGGGTAGGCGAAGATCAATCAATTCATCGAGAGATGTGAGTGGGGTTCGAGTAGCGATGGAATCCAATACTGCAGGATAGAGAATGTGCTCTTGGGTCTGAATCCGTGAAACAAGTGTTGTTACGGTATCTCCATTTTCCACAGGCACTGATGCTTGAGCGATGATAGAACCTGTATCAACGCCCACATCTACATGATGAACAGTACAACCCGATCGTGAGGTTTCTGCTTCTAAGGCATCTCTTGCAGCATGAGCGCCTGGGAAATCAGGCAATAGACTGGGATGGATGTTGATAAGCTGGCCGAGGTGGCGGCGAATGAACCAAGGGGTGAAAATCCGCATATATCCTGCAAGAACAACGAGTTCAACATCATGAGAATCAAGACATGAATCAACTGCCATTTCATGTGCAACACGCTGTGCGAGAGATGTAGGGGCTAAAGGAGTACTAAGCTCCGAGTCAGAGGTTATCTCATTGGCTATCTGTTCGGCTATTTCATCGGCATGGGAGGGGATTTGTATTCCTTGGGATGGAATACCATGTTCCTTAGCAATGATGAGCCCTGCGGCATCTTTGCGGTCCGATATGACAACTGTCGTGCGATGGCAGCAGTCTGGCTGCTGTTGTCTTCGAATGATGGAAGACATATTTGATCCACGACCTGATATGAGAATGCCGATTCTGAGAGGCTGAACACGGTTTCCCACACGTGGAAGAGGGCCAGGCCAACGACTTGTGTTGAATATGCCCGTCACAAAATGAGGTATGCTCTCGGAGGTTTTCAAGAATAGCGGGTCCATATTTGAGAGATGGAAGAAAGAAAATAGAGAGGTTCACCTGAATTTATACAGTTGCCCATCAGGGGGAGTTTAGAGGCACCTGGATGGAACGTTTGGAGTCTATTGATGAGATCGTCAAAAAATATTGCATCGCTAACAATTCGATAAGGAGTCGGCTCTATGTGGGCCTGGGCATGTTATTTCTTGGATTCGCGGTCATAGGCATCTGGATTCCTGGTTGGCCTACGGTATCTTGGGCAGTTCCTGCCGCATTCCTCTTTTCAATATCTAACGAAAGATTGTTCAGATTAACCTTGACGAACCGTTACTTTGGACCAGCAATGTTCGAATACTACGCCACAGGGAAAACCATTCCTCGCCACGCAAAACGAGCCGTTGTGGGTTTGATTGCATTAATGTCTTGGACGTCCGCATTCTTCGTTTGGCATGTATCAACAAAGGGTAATGGGGTACTCTTTGACCCTAGTTCTTGGGATGGGGCAGATCCAGGTTTCGGAGCCACCAGTATTCTATTCGTGGGGTTGATAGGAATGTGGTATGTTGGTTTTCGAGTACCCAGTAGAGAGTGAACAATCGTCGTCATTCATCAACACGGGTGACAACGGCTGATCCCATGATGCGGGGTATAGAGTCCAATTGAGCAATGATGACTGGAGGGGGAGATTCCCTGCGAATGAATAGTGGGTGTTCCCAGTCTACGGTTAACTGAAGGTCGTTCGCCTCTACCACACGCCCCACGATAAATTGGAGGTCAACACTGGCGTGAATAACATCGCCAGGGGCGAGAATGCGCTTCTGAAATGGTGAGTTTTCAAGTTGCACTAAAGAACGTATATGTTTGTCAAGCGCTATCGGGATTGATGAGTTGGTGCGCTTGTCTTCAACAGGGGGATGAACAATGATTGTGCTTCCCGTCAAATGTTCTTCCTTGGTGTTTCGAAGGGCCAATCCCACTCGGTCACCTGCAGTAGCAACTTCAACATCGTCGTCCATCACTTGCAATGATTTAGCGCTCCCCAATCCATTGGCAGGGAGAAGAAGTACGTCGTCGTGGATGTTGACTCGACCGGATTGAACGTATCCAATGGCAACCAACCCAATGCCCTTCACGTTGAAATACTGGTCTACCGGGAGCACTAACGGAGTTTTTTCTTTGGCTTCCAGTAGGCTTTGAATATCATACATCAACGCATACATTCGCTCCCTGAGATGAGTACCATCATTGATTTCAAAGGTNCACGCTGCGNGCCCTGCTTGCTTGAACAGATTTTTCACCAGATTCTGATCAACCCAGGTATCTTCAGGAGGATTGATGACGGCAANTCCTCGTTGAATACCAGCGCTCGCAAAAGCGACCAAGACCTCGCCAAGCGAAGAATCAATACCAGTGATTTCGATGATTCCAGCGTGGGATGTGGACAACGCGCTGAGGAATGGAGAGAGACGTTCTGGAAATTTGGCTGGTCTGATCAACGATAGAATGCGGGCACCATCGGGACCGTTTTCCTTGTGAACGTAAGTGTGAACGTCGCGTTGGTCTGCGGCTTTGGCAATNCTTCGAGCGAGTTCGTCTGACCCTATGANGGCGATGTTCAAGACGACCATGGCCAACCGAGTTGGCGACGCTTGAATAATCAATGTCTGAACAAGCGTCGACCAGTATGAATCATCGCAACACCAAGACNATCGGCGGTCTCGGTGACNAATTCATCTCGGATTGACCCGCCTGGTTGAACGATGGCAGCTACGCCAGCTTCAGCAGCAATCTCCACAGTATCTGGAAAGGGGAGGAAGGCATCNGACCACATGACCGATCCTTTCGACTTGTCGCCTGCTCTTCTAATAGCGATGCGGGCGGCTTCGACGCGAGATGTCTGACCCGGCCCGATACCTACTGTAGAATAACCATCTGTGAGAACAATACAATTCGATGATGTCCACTTTGTTACTGCCATACCTAAGCCAAACGATACATCGTCAATGCCTGTAAATTCAATCTTACCAACACAGTGGAATTGATCGGTTTCGTGTACTTTTGATGGTTGTTGGACAAGGAGGCTGCCCTCGATACTTCTGAATTGGATCGATGATGCAAGGCCTTTTCCCATCGACTCATCGAGAGTGATAATCCGCCGTCGTTTCTTACGTGATAGGTGTTGAAGTGCTGATTCTTCGATCGATGGGGAAATAATCACTTCAACAAAATGATCTGAGATACATTCGCTTGTGGCTATATCAATCCTAGATGTGAAGGCAACTACACAACCAAACGCAGATTCCTCATCGCTGGCAAGAGCATTCAACCACGCTTCTTCGGCAGTGGGTGCAACTGCCACCCCACATGGATTGTTGTGTTTGATGATGACACAACCAACAAGTGATTCTGCGTGACCACTGATTCCACGGGCAAGACCTACTGCCGCTTCTAAATCAAGGAGATTATTGTATGAAAGAGGGCCACCTGAATGTTGTTTCATCAATGAAGTGAATCCATCACTCAATGAAGGGGGACTCAAGATGGAATGGCGGGAAGCGCCTTGATCGGGGTTTTCCCCATATCTCAATGACTCGATGGGATCTGTGACGAATAACATTGGACGGTTCTGAGGCTCTGGGTCGAGTTCTCGCCAAAGACGATCTGTTATCGCAGCATCATGCGTTGTAGTGGTAGTGAACGCCAAAGCTGCAAGTTCCATACGGCGTTGTATATCAATATGAGTTGGATCACCATTTATTTCAGAAAGTTCAGCAACAATCGATGAAAGGATTGAGGGGTTACAACTCACAAGGACATCAATGTGATTCTTGGCTGCAGCCCTCAACAAAGCAACTCCTCCGATATCAATGAGTTCGATTGCTTCGGTTAAAGGGACCATTTCTGAATGATCATTGAAAGGGTAGAGATCAATATGAACAANATCGATAGGGGCCCAAGAGGAACGTGTGAGTTCATCCATGTCTGAACTCACGCCCCGGCGTGCTAATATCGAGGCGTGGATTGCAGGATGTAAGGTCTTCACGCGACCATCAAATCGTTCCGGTTCGCCAGTGAGGTCAGTGATTTCAATGACCTCAAGTCCTGCATCTGTAAGATTTCGAGCCGTGCCCCCGGTCGAGATAAGAGTCCATCCAAGGTCCACAAGAATTGATGCTTGTTCTGCAATTCCTGTCTTATCCCAAGCAGAAAGAAGGGCAAGACGTGGAGACTCATTCACACGGAGCCCTTCCTACCTATGACGCGATCGACACGTAGCAGCGAACACACACACTCTACCCCGTGGCTCAGAATGTGTTTGACAATGACAAGTGGGTCACGGACATCATCCATTAGACCGATGAGTCCAGTAGATTGAACACCAACGCTGAATTGATCNGGAGTGTGGAATGATCTCAACTCCAACAACCCATCTAAGATACTGCGCCCTGCATTCTCCAATAGAATTGCAGGGATTGATTCTAAAGCATCTGCAAAGGCCTCAGCAATTTGTCGGTCTTGTCGATTGAATCCAAGNGCTTGATGGCGTAGTTCTCTAGCTGCTGAAGTTTCCGCAGCACCACCGCCGGCTAAACTTCGCTGATCGTCACTCGTGCATTCCAACATTCGGAGAACGTCGTGAAGTTGACGAACGGTTTCTTCGATGTGAGCATCACCTTGACCACCGATATCAAATGTGATGCTCTCTGGGTTTTCTGCTCTAATGAACCAACGCTCCTCCCACTCATCATCCCGTTCNCTGGCATCTAAATGCACTTCAGTTGCTTTTCCGATGTCCATCTCTTCAATAACTTGTAATCTGTCCACAACACGAGCGCCAGTCACCTGTGCAACACGTTCAAGCTCTTTATGATCAACATCTGCAAGTACAATGCGATCTTGCTGAAGCCATTGATGTAATACACGCCTATGAACCGGGCCGCCAACAACGATCAAATCTGCGTGTAGATTCTCAGGAATTGTAGCGAGCATGTCAAGATGTGCTGCCTGGGCATCAAGCATGGCATGATATTCCTCTGCATCGCCAACCTCAATCTCAATCGAACGATGATTACTTGATATTTCCACGCCTTGCCGGGCCAGAAGCACTCGCGCATCAGTGAGTGATTCAACTCCGAAACGGGCTGGGCGACGCTTCTCAAGAATCGCTCCACGGACAAAGGTGCTATCGGTCAAGCTTCCACGCCGTGACTTTGCCATCCATACGCGGTCACGTGGTGGAAGACGTTCAAGATGCTTGAATTGGTCATTCATCTGTGACAGTAGACTTAGGAGATGGTCTCGTGATTCACCATCTCCCATCCCAGAAAGTGTGGCCCGAATCATCGCTTCCATATTTTTTGGTGTGGAGGATTCCGATGTAGATGTAAGAAAATCAAGTATCAGTTCAAGGGATTTGAGCCAACCTTCGACGATTGAAAGGGGATGAATGCCGCGTTCAATCAGGGGCGCGGATTGACTCATTAGGGCGCTTGCAAACAGGACTGTGCGTGTTGTTCCATCCCCCATTGCAGATTCCTGCGCCGCTGCAAGTTCAACCAATTGTTTAGCGGCGGGATGACGAACGAGAAGCTCCGCACAAATTTTGGCACCATCCCTAGTAACGGACATTTCTCCATTCTTAGACCACAATAGTTTGCGCTGTCCGTTCGGACCAAAGGTTGGACGAAGGAGCTCACCGAAGGAATGTGTTGCTTGGGTGAATTTAGAGCGCACCTCTTCAGGAGGGAGAACGTGTTGATCCTCGGAGAGAAGATGTACAGGACGTGGCAGGTCCGGTGAGGTCACAGGACGGCGATAGACTATATTCGTTTGAAGTGACCTGTGCCTCCGTTCGGAGATACACGGGTGTCGAAGGTTGCGGGGACGGACTCATTATGAGTGGTGACGACTACCACGATCGGGTTCAAGAGTAAAGAACATCCAATAGACAAGGGCGGTCGTTATTGTAGCAACCATAATCGAAACACTTGTGCTCCATTCTAATCTAACTTTGAGAACAATAGCAAAGATGGAGGTTAGAACAACAAATACCCCACTAGTGAGAATGCGGCCAGGGGTCAATTCAAGATTCTTATCCAAGCGGAATCGTGTCGTGACTACCACTAACCATGAAACACCAATCAACAAACTACCTACCCAGAGTGCGGAGTACTCTGTCAGAAACCCATATACAAGCCCAATCAAGCATAAGAGCAAGCCAGCAAGATGGATGTGAACTTCGGTATCTGATGCGGTATTGTCCACGTGAAGTCGAATGGGGGGGTTCGTTTCAACCCTGTGGCGAGGAAGGAGACCGAAGATATCATTCGGTCTTCTATGGGAGAATACTCCGTGCAGGAAGCCAAGGTGGTCACCACCATCCCTTCATTGAATGAGGAAAGGAGTATCGAGCGCTCTGTGCGCTCCTTGATGACACAGGATCTTCCTGCTTCTTGGCACATGATTCATGTGGTCGATGGAGGTTCCACTGACAAGACAATTGATATCGTGAAAGAACTCCAAGATGAGGTCAAGAGGGAGGGTGGGCCAAGAATACAGGTTATTAGAAACCCTGAACGTTTCAGCCCTCAGGC
Source organism: Methanobacteriota archaeon (assembly GCA_002715545.1). The sequence continues at coordinate 3,351 of PAZI01000009.1, read as the reverse complement.
AAGAAATCTATCATTAGAGGCATGCCCTAAAGATACAGAATTCATCTTTGAGATGAGTTCACATGCATGGGTCCCAAAAGACCACCTTAGGAAACGCATCGAAGATCTGCGGGATATCGAGGAGTCTGAAGGCATTCGTGTTGGGTCTGTTGGGTGCAGAATTGTCGATGCAGATGATGAAGTTCCCCTCATAGGACAATGGATTGAGCATGCCTTGTCAAATCCTCTTGGAGCAGGAGGAGGACAATTCNCGCGCTTCTCTGGTAGACACCCTTCGATGGTTCCTCCATTCAGCCTATACAGAAAAGATGCACTTGAGGCAATCGGGGGATGGGATCCTTTCTTCCGCACCACTCAAGATTCAGACCTCAATTTACGTCTCAATCGGGCAGGGTGGCCAACGTGGCGCTCTGATGTCAGCCATGTGCACCAAGTGAAGAGAAGAAGTGTCAAAGCGTGGATGAAGTTTGGACATCGTTATGGATTCTGGAGAATGCAGCATGTCAAAAGAGAAAGAAGTCGAATCAATCCCGCTGAATTTGCACCGCTTCTAGGGTTCTTGGTCACAGTATTGTTAGCAGCCACCAAGGTTTGGTTCTGGCCCATTCCTATCGTAGCATATGTGGTGGCACTTCTACTTGCAGGAACGATTGAATCTATGCGGGGGAGAAAACCCACGCTTCTGATAGGAGTCCCAATGATGTTATTCATATTGCATACCACATTCACAATCGGTTTGGTGGATGGAATGAGGCGTGGTCCAAGAGATATCGCTACAACCAGTAGNAAACAATCAGAGGGAGAGGAATGAATTCAGATGGTTGCTAATGCTCGTTCAACCATCTCAACACCCCGCACACCTACCTCTCCACCAGTAATGGGATCGTGTTGTGTTCCATTTTCAACAAGGGAAAGGAAATGGCGTAATTCAGCAGTCAGAGCAGGTTCACCAAGTGGGAGCGTAAGGCGTTCCCTAGGTGCAGCGCCAGTCCCACCCCATTCAGTACCTATCTGCTCACCTGGATGGTGATGAATCCATAGACCTGAATGATCGAGATAATCAACATCAAGGCTGGCATCCCTACCGATGATTCGCAATCGACGTTGCTTACCATCAATCCTACTTCGCCAACCTACAGTCGAAACGGCAAGAGCAGGTGGTGCGTCAGATTGAGAGAAGGTGAGGAGGGTGACGGCATGATCTTCTATGCCCGGAAGATAACTAGGTGTCGCACTAGCTTGGATTGATAACGGCGCTTGATCATTCATAATGAAGCTGAAGATGTCGTAATCGTGTATCCCAAGTGCATGGATAGCACCCATATCTGGGCGTGGTTCTCTTACTGCTGTTCGAACAGATTCAATCAATCGGACCGGGCCTATTTCACCTGCAGCTACCAAACGAGCCGCTTCGCGTACGCCAGAATGATGGCGGAAAACATGACCGACAGAGAGCAACGCCTCATGTTCAGAGGCGATGTCAACAACCTGCCGCGATTCATCGATACTCAATGCCATTGGTTTCTCAACCAAGGTAGCAATCCCATTGGAAAGAAACATCTTCGCCTGCTCGGCATGAAGAGGACTAGGTGTAGCAATCGTGACTGCATCGACACTTCCTTCACCCTTCAAGAGANAATGAGGATCAGTGGTTGCAGACGCATCGTGTGCTTCAGCCAAGGTATGAGCACGGTCATGATCAACATCACATACAACAAGATCGAGGTCGGCCCCACCATCTCTGAGAGCAGAGAGGGTACGAACATGATTCGTCCCCCAGTATCCAGTACCTATGACGGCGACTCGCATTCCCATGTAAGGCCGAGGAATCGGCCGCGCTTGACCATTGCGGAGCGAGAGCAATAAAGGCCCCAGCATGAGGCGAAGCGCATGGAAAAGGTGCAATTGGCCAGAATGTATGTTGATGATGCCATGCGCAAGGGTGTCCTAGAGGTCTTGGAATCGGGGCAATGGATCAAGGGTCCAAGATCAAAGGAATTCGCTGCTCGCTTTGCTGAATTCTGTGGNGCGACAGCNGGNGTGACTTGTTCGAATGGGTCGGTCGCACTCATTGCAGGATTACATCTTCTTGGAGTGGGCCATGGTGATGAAGTCATTGTTCCATCACATACCTACATTGCTTCNGCCACTGCCGCNGACCTCGTTGGTGCAACTCCTNTCTTTGTTGAAGTTGGAGAGGATGGTACTGCNGANCCTAACTCNATCAGAGATGCCATNACAGATCGTACAAAGGCTGCNGTACTNGTTCACTTGTATGGTCAACCNGTGAANANGGAGGCAATCAGTGTTGTACAAGATGCTGGGCTAGGGTTGATTGAAGATTGTGCTCAAGCTCATGGGGCACGAATCGATGGAAGATCGATCGGTTCCTTTGGAGACATCGCTACCTTCTCGTTCTTCCCTTCAAAGAACATGGGAGTTGGAGGTGATGGAGGAATGATTCTCGCTAATCGAGAAGATTTGATTGAACCAATGCAGATGATCGTCGACCATGGTCGGGCTTCGAAATATGAGAACTCAATGCTTGGAACAAACTGGAGAATGTCTGAGATGCAGGCCGCCGTAGGTATTGCACAGCTCGAACAACTACCTGGTTGGGTCACACGGAGACAGGAGATTGCTACCCGATATCTCGATGCCTTTTCAGACCTTGATTGGTTAGAACTTCCAGTTGTCAGACCTGAGATTGAGCATGCATGGCACCTCTTTGTCGTTCAGGTTGATGAGAGAGAGAGATTCATGGGACATCTTGCTGAACAGGGGGTTGCAAGCGGTATTCACTATCCCATTCCTTGTCATCGGCAACCTGTGTATGCCGAACATCCCCAACATGCTGAAGGGACGCTGCCTTATACAGAACGCATCTGCGAGCGAATTGTATCGATACCTATTCACCCCCTCCATACAGAAGAGGAAATTAAGCGCGTGATCAAAGCAGTATGCTCGTACCGATGAAGGAAAACATCAAATTATCCTGCTATGAGTAGATATTATGCACAAATCAGGAAAGGTACTCATGATCATTGGCGGAGTGATCTGCCTTGTTGGAGTCATTGGCTTTGTTGGAGCGGGGGCTGCACTTGATCCAGGAACATCAAACGCATTTTCTGGAACGTCAGGGGAGTTCTATAACGATGAGTTATTCTACTCCATATACACGTTAGAAGGAACTTGTGAATCACTTACAGTGACATTGACCAATGTTGACAGTGGACTGACATACGATGTTTTACATCCTGACGGTTTTTTCACCAAGAATTGTGTGTCGGGAGAAGAGAATGATATTGGAGATTACATATATGTTGGAAAGGTTGAGCCTCTATCTCCCGT
>PAZI01000008.1 GCA_002715545.1 Methanobacteriota archaeon | reverse complement strand
GATGTTGACTGGGCTGTTGCAATCTCAGGCATTGCAGGCCCGATGAATGATGAGGGGATGAAATCCGTTGGCACGGTATGCATCGCTGTCGCAAATCGAATACGAAGTGTCACACGGCAGAGAGAATTCAGTGGCGACCGATCCTCGAACAAGCGGTTCTTCACCTGTATGGCTCTTGAGATGATTCTCGAGGCGTGGGAAGACACAGAGGAAGAATGATGCGCTCATTACCTCTCAAGCAACTATGGATGACAGAGTGCACGTGATTGACCACCCCCTCGTGCAAGACAGAATGGCGAAGATTCGCTCAGCCGACACGAACAGTGCGGATATGCGTCGCTACGTCGATGATGTGACTCGACTTCTCCTGACCGAAGCCTTGCGCACACTTCCAACATCACCCATCGAGGTTCACACACCCTTGGAGCGAATGGAAGGACACGTCATCACGGCGAAAGTAGGGTTGGTTCCCATCCTACGTGCCGGCCTTGGCATGATCACGGCAGCACAACAGTTCCTACCCGAAGCTTCGGTGCTTCACCTAGGTCTGAAACGTGATGAAGAAACACTCGAACCCATTGCCTATTACAACAAACTTCCAACGCCACCGTTAGTGAGTGAAGCCATCATCCTTGACCCTATGCTGGCAACTGGAGGAACCGCATGTGAAGCATGCGTGCAATTGCGAGATTCAGGTATTCATCGGCTTCAGTTCGTCGGCCTGGTGGCTTCTCCAATGGGCCTCCAGACGCTTCTTGATGCTGAGCCGAACATCACCGTCATCCTTGCTGCTATCGACCGAGAATTGGATGAGAGAGGATTCATACTACCTGGTCTGGGTGACGCAGGTGACCGATTGTTCGGAACATGATGAACAAAGTGTTCATGTGCTCTCGACCAAGATTCCGCCGGACCATGAGTGGATTTGGGGCACTGTCGCGCGAGTTGGCGGGTGATGGGCACCTTCTGCTAGCCCCTGGAAGGGATGCACTTGAGCGAATTGGAACGACTGATTGGCTTCTTCCGGCTCTTGCATCCTCTGAGCCATTGGTTCTCACAGGTGAAGCGATTGAAGCTCTGTGGAAAGCCCATTCCAGTACGGATCCAATTCGCCCTGCTCCAGGGAGGGTCATCGCCCCCATCCTCCCAAGTACGAATGACCATACCACGCCCTCATTAGGTGATTATCGCATCGAGATGTTCCCCGACATCGCCACGGATATTGATATGGATCTGACCGTCCACTACGATATCACTGGCCGCTCTCGCACCGAAGGGAAAATCGATGACATCACGAGCCTGTTCAGGAATCGTATTGAGAAACTTCGCAAGGAGATTCTCAAGACCACTCCTCTTTCTCGACCGATAACTGTCCTCCAACTCCTCGATCAGCGAGCCAAATATACCGGATACGATACCTCTGCAACAATTGTTGGGCTGGTGTCTAATCCGAGATTCACAAAAGCTGGGAACCTGCTTTTCACCCTCGAGGATGAGACTGCGTCAGTAGAATGCCTCATCACACGTTCTGAAGAGGATGTGAACGACATCGTCCACGTCGGTCTGATGCCTGATGACGTGATCGGCCTAAAGGGGTCCTTCAGTCGCAACAATGATCTGTTCTTCGCTGAGGAACCTTACTTTCCACGTCTTGAAGTTCACGAGCGAGCACATGCTGAACAAGGTGTTTCAGTTGCCTTCATCTCCGATCTACACGTCGGCTCGAAGACATTCCTGGATGATCAGTGGGTGAAGATGCGTCAGTGGTTCCACACCGACCCTCTCGCTCGGACGATCAAGTACCTGATCCTATCAGGTGATGTGGTGGATGGCATAGGCATCTATCCTGGGCAAGAGAATGAATTGTCGATTCCGGACCTGTTCAACCAGTATAGTCATCTAGCAGGTCTTCTAGATGATTTTCCAGATTGGGTCGAGATACTCCTCCTTCCGGGAAACCATGATGCTGTTCGTCCACAAGAGCCACAACCAGCACTAGAACCAGACATCCAGAACGATTTCAACAGCACGACTTTCGTTGGTAATCCATGTGATTTCTCCCTACATGGTGTAAGATTGCTATCGTACCATGGAAAATCCATCGACGACTTCGTAGGGACTCTACGCAATGTCGATTACGGTTGCCCGGTAGAGGCGATGAGAGAAATGATGCGGCGGCGCCACCTTGCTCCGACGTGGGGTAGTAAGACGCCACTCTCACCCGAACCAGAAGATGACCTCATCATTGGCACTCGACCGGATATCTTCGTCACAGGTCATGTTCATGGACACCACTGTGAGGATCACAAGGGAACGACGCTGGTCTGCTCATCAACATGGCAGAACCAGACAGCGTATCAGAGGATGTTGGGATTTCAGCCTAAGCCATGTATCCTGACTGTTATCAATCTCAAGACCCATGCTTCTGCCAGCATCCCATTCGCATGATCAAGACGAGAGCAAGTGATTCTTGAGATCGAGGATTTGCTCCTTCTCAAAGACTCGAACACCAAGCGACAGAAATGATTCGATATCGATATCGCGGGTGGGGTTGAAGCCCACAAAAGAGGCACCACTCGCAGACATCGAGAGATCGACGCTGGAATCACCCACGCAGATGACGTCTTCAGGAGGATAGCCTCTGATTTCACAGAATTGGTCTATAGCGCTGGATTTGTTATTGGCCCGAACACGGATGACGCCATCATCAAGCATCCATCCATCATCATCAAATCCAAGACCATTGGCAATCCAATCATCTACTTTGAGCATCTGAGCAATCATAGCAACATACACATCGACTCCCGCTGAGACGATGATGACATCGATATCATTCGATTGGAGTTCGGCTACCAGTTCTCTCATCCCAGGCATTAATCGTGAGCCTGCAAATGCTCGAACCACCTCATCCCGATGGATTCTGGGCCTAGATGCCTTCCATCGTATGATGTCTTCTCGCACGAACTCTTCGTCGGTCAATTGACCGTCCAGATACGCCTGATACAGATCACCAGACGTGGTCCCAAAGTGCTGATGGAGGGTCTTCCAAGACGAGACGTTCTGCGTCAGCACGCCATCGCAATCAAACGCTACACACCTTGGCATGACTCCACCAGACGGTGGGAGTGACTACTCCTCCCTCAAACCTCCCACTGAGAGAGGAGAGAGGGAGGGGGGATGCCCCCCCCCGGTAGACCTCCTGTCCGGCTTCAGACCGGAGTGATGGTTCCAGTGTCACCAGTCGGGTCAACAAGCAGGTCGAACTGCTTGATGATGCGAGACGTTGGAGTGTAGACGATCTTGACCGTTGAGGCCCCGATCACTTCACCCAGCGTACCCGTATCCTCGGCAGGTGGCACTCGGAAGCGCACGAAGATCTGGTCCCCAACACCGAAACTTGTGAAGATGTTACCATTCGGGTCATCGGTAGCAGCCGTTGTCTCATCATTGAACACCACGAGGGTGGGGACTGCCTGCTCTTGTGGACTGACACCATAGACAGACGAATTGAACAGGTCGAACTGGTAAGTCGCACTGCTAGTCTCGACGTCGACACGTATCGCCCCGGTTCGATAGTCATCCGGAGAGTCTTCGATGAGGATCTTGAAGTGAATATCCTCAGCGTCAAGAAGTTCGCCACCTACCTCGCACGTTTTGGTCTTGCACGTCGTGGTCGTCCAACTGATGGTCGGCTCGACCTTGGCATCTGCTCCAGCGAGTGAACCCGCCCAGATGTAGAGCACTCCTGCAAGTACCACTGTAATCGCCACCATCAAGATGGTAGCGATGACAGGGCTGACTGCTTCTTCGTCATCCTCAAGAATCCTGCGGATAGGAACTGCTGCTTCGGCACGCCCCTCTGCTTCTTCTTCCTCAGACCGGCGCTCAGCACGACCTATCAGGATGGCTACCATGGCACCTACAAGAGCGACGGTCGCAAGGGTCGGTGCAAAAGAAGGAACTGCTGCAACGTTCTGAGCAGCGGTTACGATCTTTGGCATCTGGTTACCCAGGTAATCCTGCGATGAGTCGAGGTTTGAGACGTTGTTGTTGTCATAGGAAGTACATTGCACATCGACACAGGTCTTGTCGAGCAACTTACGGACAGCAGGGCTGTTAGCCTGTGTACCGGTAAGCGCTGGACAGCTTCCATCGTCATCAATCGTCTTGACACCAGCTCTTCCAAATTCAGCAGGGCTGGTGGGAGAATATTCCTTCATAATCCTACAGGCTGACACTTGAATCACCAACTCGAACTTCTGAACTATTTCATTATTGATGGTCCAGTGACATCCGAGTTCAACTCCATTGGCGTCACCAGGACGTGGCAGGTCAGATGTGATCGTGTCACACACGGTACCATTGATGTCTGTGTCTTTGTCGACCTTGTGCAGCTTCAGTGCAATCTGGTGGGAGTAGAAGTAGTCCCCATTGCTTGTTGAGTCAATGTTGATGACACTGATGTAGAATGGTACCTGCGTACCCTCGATAACTGCAGGGTCACCACTGTACCTGAGTGACTTTGGCTTGAAGGTGTAGTCAGGAACGGCTTCCTCGGTGTTGCGGATCTTGATGCGAACATCGACAGTTGCGCTCTTTTGCTCATAATCCCCACTGTGGAGATCGTAGAACGATGGACGGTCTTCAAACGCTGCGTCTGAGACAGTAAATGTCACCAGACAGTAATCCACAGAGACCGATTGGTCCTTGGGCTTGGTCTGGTGAACACCTTGATCATAGAGCGGATCGACTTCTTCGCCTTCGGTATTCGCATCAGGGACCGGGATGATCTTCATCTTACCACTGGTAATCAGGTCTTCCTGAGTTGGTGTCTCCGCATCAACCACGTGGAAGTAGTCCTGATAGCGACATCCATCGCTCGAATCGACCTCCCAGGTCAATGTGGAATTCTTGTCATGAATCCACTGGTTAGCATTGTTCGGATCATCGATATACGCATCCACGTCTTCGACCACATTCCTCAGGTCGATCACCGTGTTGTCCGCATCGTAATCATCTTCATCGAAGGTCCACTCCCAGATGACCGGGCAATTGACTCGGTTCTCTGTGTCGACGCACTCACCGATGACTTCGTTGAGGGATTTACCACCCTGCGTTACCAGCGAATTCGCACCTGGACCCTCTGTGTCAGATGGGTTGTAGATACCAGGCTGATTGTTCTCAGGTCGGACGAGGAATGGCACGGTGTGCGTGATTGCGTCTGGATTAATCTGTGCATTATCAGTCAAATCCAGATAGATATCACAGTATCCACCGATCTGATAGTTCTCTTCCCATAGGATGAGTTCATCGCCTGCCATCGAGATGGAGAAGACCTCACAACCATCCTCAAGAGATACATTCCACTCATGTACCTGAGGAGGTATTCCATCTGCTGCTTCTGGGTTAGGAGCGATATTTGGATCCTGCTCGTTCTCCTGATCGAAGACCCAGGATTTGTAGACCCTGACTGGCTGACCTTGAGCATTCGTGATGTCCTCGAACTTGTTAGCTTCGGGATCGAGTCTCAACGAGTGAGTGATGAATCCTTCCTCGATCTGGTTGCCATCGCCATCATCGGTGTCCAGATTGACGTTCGATTTCTGGCACTGCTCAAGGAATGTCGTACCTGTTCCAAGTTCGTTCCTCTCACAGACGATTGGTGCGTCGTTGACGTTGGAGACCACGACATTCATTGGACGTGACTTGGTCAGACCATCGGGGTCTGTTACAGTCACAGTCAACTCAAGAGTGCCGAACATGTCGGGTCTCAGATCAATAGTGAACTGACCATCGACAATCGTCCCTGGATCCTCCAGAAGTTGATACTTTTCCCCGAGACCAAACTGACTGACACCAAAGCTAATCTCCCACTCCAGATCGTTTGGATCCTGAAGATCTTCACCATAGTTGTTCAAATCAAGAGTGACGGATGCTTGATCCTCCTGAAGAGTCTGGTCGGGTATCTCCAAGATGATTGGTTGGTTGCGCTTGATATCAATCTGGATAATCTGACTCGAGCTCATGTCAATCTGGGTATTGGATGAATCCCAATTCTGGATGCCGTTACGCATGATGTCCTTCACAGTAACGTCCCATGACGTATCAGTTCCGACCGGCGTGTTAGATCCGATGAAGCTACGGAAGATGAGGAGGTGATTTCTCATCTGGCCCACTGAAAGAGTCGACTCCTTCTGTGCATCGAATCGAAGCATGCTGGGCGTTGTCCAATCAGTGGACGATGCAGAGCTACCAGCGGTCGGCACGGCGTTGTTGTTGGGATGTGTTGCAATGACATTACCGTTGCTTGAATCCTTGACGAAGGCGAACACGCGAATCGAGTCTTCAGCTCCATTCAAGCCGATACAGCTCCATGGAATGGCTATCTCGGTGAATTCCGAAGTCAGTGGTTCCGAAGTTGCTCGGCCGAGGTGCTCTTCAAGACCTGTGCAGATAGAGTGAACCCACCCAGTACCACTGTACGAACTTGTGATCGTCTTGTAGGTGAAATCATTGCTCAACTCAATCCGATAATCCGCAGAGATTGGCAGACTGTGTGATAATCCATCACCATAGGTCTGCGATTCGGGATTGTCCGAAGCTGACGTTTGGCCGCTTCGAGTTCCACCCGTGTCTGAATCGACGTAGATGACAAGGTCCTCTCCATCGTTCACCAGATCATGACCTCGTAGACCGAAATAGAGGTTGTTGAAGTCCCAGGTCGCCATGAGGGTGCTGTTAGTATCAGCAACATAGAGATCCTGGCGCATACGGGTTGAGATGTCAGGCCCACCAGAGATGACGCCGGGTCGCGCCCATTCAGAGGGGGTTGCACCGAACCAATCCGTCATGTTGCCTTGATCATTGGCAGTGTTGACATTGATTGACTTGGTCCAGCCAGGACTGATATAATCCGCCTGGTATCTGTCGTGAGATTGTAGGACAACTTCGACGTTGAAGGTCGGAGAGCCCATGTAAGTCACATCGAGACCGAGGTTGTTACCCTCATAGATCACAGCAGTGGGGTCGACAACGAGCTTGCTCGTATCGAGAGACCCATTGATGACCCAAGTCGTTGTATCCGTACCTGCATTGATCATCGAACCCATGTCTAAGTAGGGCGTGGTTCCATCAATTGGGCTGCGATACGTGACGTTCTCCAAGTACCCTGTCGCTCCATTGTCGACGACGAAGGTATTGTTAGCCATGCTCTGGATCTGGTTGAACCGATAATCCTGTACACCATCCACCTTGATTCCATATTCTCCTTCAAGTGTCATGTATTCGGCATTCACATAGGTCGAAGAACCGGAAATGTCCAATGCGACTCCATCGTAGTCTGCGCCGTTCGGGGCGCAACCAGTGCATCCAGACTTCAGAGTGGCTCCACCAAGCGTATTGACAAGCTTGATTGTGCCCGTGTAGAGAACACTGTTGTCAGCACGGTCAATCACATTGACATTGTAGGGCTGATAGACCTCAGAGGTCACGGGAACCGTTGCATCGTTCACTGCAGATGCTTCACCACAAGAGATGCTGAACGTGGCCGGAAGATCCTCGACGTCGCCTTCAGCGAGCTTGCTGTTGCTGCTCGTATTGACAATCGCCCAACTTGTCTCTTCTGGCCAGTAATCTGACTCGAAGCGGATGTCATAATCCGTTGCAGAGCTTAGACTGAGGGTGCCACTCGATGGGAAGGCGACCTGATAGCCCCAATCATAACCGGGGATGACGAAATCATTCCCATCTGATCTCTTGACAGGGGTATTGGTCCCAGACTCAAAGATACCACCGCTGTTTGGTCCAACACCATCGTTACCATCGCCATACGAATCATACATCTGTAGAACAATGTCTGAACAGGTCTGAACAACTGGTGGCCATTCATAATCGATATCTGTCGAACTGAATAGATGGCCGGTAGCTTCCTCAATCGTGAGGTTCTTGGTACCAGTGTTGACGAACTTGATGCTGTCGCCGGTTGTCACCAAGAGATCTGCTGGCCAACTTCCTGCAGTCTCATCGAACGATACCTCATGCTGCATCGGGTCATTCTGACCGACTGTGAGATCTGAATCCGAAACAGAAACTGCATTTCTGCTGGCGTTGATGACCGTGTTCATGCTCATCGACAATTCACCACCATTCATGATGATACCATCTACGAAACCTGAGATAGTGACCGTGTTGAGTGTTACCTCCAGATTGTTACCAGAGATTTCGTAACCTGGACGGTCAGACCAACCCGAGTAGCCTGAATCATAGGTCGAACCGTTGTCCACAACGTTACAGTTGTTGGTCTCGAAGGCCTGATGATAGACGTGAACCTCGTTGTCTGCTAGCCAGACAGTTCCTCCACCACAGTTCTGCACCCAGATACCATATCCACCGTCAACCGGACGACCACTCTGTGTGACGAAGTTGTCATTCATGGTGAAGTCAAGGCCGCCACGGATAGAAGCGACATAGATACCGCCATCTGCATCGGTCAATGAGTTACCATTGACATTACCGTGAGTGTTCCTCATGTAGATACCATATTGAGAGGTACTCGAACCGTCACCATAGATTGTGTTACCAGCTACATCAACTCCATCTACTCGATTGATATAGATAGGAGAGTCTGCATTTGAGACGTTATTTCCATGTATCATCAGATTCTTGATCTGAGAATCATCAGCATGAATACCATACTGCAGACCTGAGGAACCATGGATATTGTTATCGCGAATAACCACATCATCGATGTAACTTGGAGATTGCATCCAGATACCATAGTACACGGCATCAATCAACGTGTTACCGACGATTTGAGCACCATCGGGCCCATAGTCAGCCGTGTTCTGGTAGTAATAATTCTGAGTACGCGAGAGACGAATCGGGTAATCATATCCTATCATCGTATTGTTGACAACATTGTAGTTATCTGGCTCTCCAGCATTGATTCCATACTGATACTCGAAGTTACGGTAACCATCATACTCTGGAGCGATGAACGTATTATTCCAAAGCTCGAACTGTTCGGGTTCGTTTCTGTTGTAAGTCAGTCCCTGAGAGATGCTGGTCAGACCAAGAATGGTCGAATCCTTGATGTTCGGGTTGAGGAGGTTCCAAGGCTGTCCGAAACTCACACCCATCTGACTGTCTTCTGGCATTGTTGAAGGAGAGAGCACGATCATCGTGGTTTTCTCCATGTTCCAGTCATACTGGTTGTAACCATCCTTGTAGATTCGGAACACATTCTGATAGGCACCCATACGAGGCTTGAGGAACACAATTGAATTGTCCATTGAGACATCCGTGCTCCAACCGAAATATGTGTAATCTGTTGTGAACATCATCGCAGTGTTATCCCAGTCTCCTGCGGCACCAGAAGAAGTGGCAACTGGAGAAGCGGAGTTACCCCAGCCGTCACTGCCGTAACCATACTGGTTGCCAACTTGGCCAGACCAACCGACATCACAGTTCTGGTCCCAACCACTTGAGCACACGATGGCATCGATGTACAGTGTCATTGACAGATCAATTTCCTGGGCACCCGTGGATGTCAGGACAGGGGTCTCGCGAACATAGCGCCAGAGACGTGTTGATGCTGAATCATCCTCGGCGATCAGGGCAACCACTTCGTAGGAGCCCAAAGGCACGTTCGCTAGGCCGTTAATGTCAACACGCTCGGTGACCTTAGTGAATCCGAAGGCCTTACCATCCGCGTCCGATACCGAAGAACCAGCGATTCCTCCACCGTCACGAAGCATGTACACTTCAGCACCGGATCGTGCGATACCACCGTACTTGGTAACGAACGTGACACTCCAGCCACGCTCAACCTCACCGAGCCCGGAAGTCACAGTGACCTTACCTAGATCGATTGTACCATCAATCACAGATACCGTTGCTGCACCTGTGACCTTGATGTCCTCGGTGTTGCCGGTGAACGTAGGGTTGTTGAGTGTATATTCTCCAGTACCTGCCACAGAGAATCCAATGGCGTTGTTGTTGAACTCTAGATCGCTCCATTCCCAGCCACCAGTATCGGAACTTCCGACCTTGATAGCGGCACCAGGGTTGGCATTCTCGATAAGACCCTCGAAGGTCATATCCATATTCTTACCAATGTTGATTCCAGCGTTGGTCTGGTTGTTGAAATTGATATTCGTCAGCTCAACGTCGCCTGAACCTCCAAGCCCAATACGCAGACCATCAGTTCCGCCATTGACCGTGATGTCATCAATGAGACCTTGAGAACTTCCGGAGATGAGCACACCTGCGTCACTGGGTGCATCGATGACTAATCGGTTGATATCAGCAGTTGCGGTGTCACCACGGTAGTTGATACCAACATCGGTCCTTGAGATTGAACCATCATTGAACGTGGCTCTACCCATCTGTTCGATCCACTCACTGTTCCTGAGTTCCGATTCAGTGTCTCCGACACGAACCAAGAATTGCATTCCATCTTCCACATTCTGTGATCCTCTATGGAAGAAGTCAAGATTGAAAGAGAACTCACTGACGCCTGCGGTCTTAGCTACAGGTGCAGTCATGATGTACTTGTATCCATTCGGCATCTGTCCATAGTTCGCATATGCTCGGCAGGCACCACTACTGTAGTAGTTCTGGTAATACCAATAGTTCCAATTCACACCATTGGAGTCCCATCCCCTTCCATTGTCGAAAGTGTTGTGGTACTGGCCGTACTGGCCAAAGCGGCCCCACTGAGAGTCCCACCATTGGACACGGTTGTAGTAATACTGCGGTAGAGTCTCACCATCGATTAACTCAAACTGATATCCGAACTGTCGCTGATCACTGGTTGTCGAGTTCCTGTACTTCGGGAGGTAGTAGTTGTAGGTGTAAGTCTGCGAACCCGGCTCGACATAACTGCTTGAGTAGGGATAATATGGGTAAGAGTAAGAATACCCGTTACCGCAGCGGTAGAAAGCATTTCGCTTGTGGAAGGTTTCACTCGTACCTGATAGAGTACCATGATTCGCCGAGCCAGTAGAACCCTGATTACTGCCAGTCCAAGAGGATGATCCGGTTGACCCACCATCCACATTCTGATTATTTGGTCGAACGACATAATCCTGCCCACCACCCCAGGAGGCCTTGTAGAACATCGCATCGAAGGCAAGGAAATCTCCACCCCACGTGTATCCGTAGAGACCCGTGGAGCCCGCATCAACTTCTATTCTCATTCCAACCTGGGCGTAATTGCTGCCCTTGGCAAGGCTTGTGACGTCAACCGAATACTGAGCCCAGCCTCTATTGCTGATGTCATTCGCACAATTACACAAAGAGAGGCTCCTGTAGAGATGAGGCAAGGACATCGAACCTTCGACGTCAACACCGGTGTTGCTGTCAATGATTTCGTAGTTGTCAACCCTAGGGGCTGCATCCTTGAGCTTGATGGCTGTGGAAGCATTGCTCACACTGATTGAATCGAGAGAGACCGATTCATCGGTTGTCCCGATAAGCATGAGACCAATACCCAACTTACCACTATTCCTAATCACTGATTCGCCAATCGAAGTCATCGACCCGTAACTGACCAGAACTGTCGCTTCATCAGCAGCAGCCGAAGAAGAGCCCTCGATCGCTGAGGCATCAAGGTTCAGGGTTGAATCTTCATTTACCCCAATGATACAATTGCAGGAACTGTCCATGAACGCGTTACGGAATGTGGAATCCTTCATCGACAATGTGCCACTGGTCAGATCGAAATCAAATGGTTTCTGGTTGCTCAATGCTCCCAGAAGCATTCCAGTGAAGTTCAATTCACCACCATTTGTTATGGAAATAGACCGTGGTGAAGCTGCCGATGGAGAATCAACTGTGATTAAACCACCTTGAATCTCAAGCTCACAACCGTCGATAAGAATATCGGCTTGCAGAGTGATGTTNGCTCCTCCTATCAGATAGGAATTCGACTTATCTGGGTGTGCGTTGACGTTGCTGCTAATCCAGTTACAATCAACATTAGAGCCCCATGTTACGGGTGCTGCATCCATCTTAATCTCGACAGACCCATCTGGACGAACGGTGTCCCACAACAGGGATCCAGAACCGGCAGTACCACTGGCATAGAATTCGGTGTTCGCATACGTTGCAGACGAGCTTGCCTGAGCTGTTCCGTCACCGACTAATTTCTCAGTGACCATCCAAACTTCGGCCATCCCACTTGCATCAGTGACGGTCGGGACGACTGGATTCAGATCGGCTACCGGTGATGGGGAAGCAGAACTTCCAGTCACAGTAACTGCATAGACGTCCTGGTTGGGCTGAGGCTCCTTAGCAGACCTAGGGTTGCCCGCTGAATCGTTCAACCAGCTCATGTTACGCCAAGCCAGAACATCAACAGCACCGCCGATGTAGGCTACGCCGCCGGACGTACTGATGTCAAGAGGGCAATCACCATGACCCGCCCATCCACGGTCATTGCCCGTTTCAGTGCAAGTGGTAGGTGTCGAGCCCATCTCAATACCGATCAGGCGCAATTCACCGTTGGCTCCAACGATTGCGACGTCGTTACTGGGCGTGTTGTCTATGGTGATTCCACCAACGCTGAGTGTTGCATCAGACACTTGGAACCAATCACCATCACCTTGAGGTGCGGCTAATGTACCCCCATCGATTACGACCTTGCTCGTACCGCTAGATCGACCGTTGACTACAACCGTACTGTCCGTGCCCCCCGATCCTGACGCGTCAGACAGCGTCACGTCGGCGATGTGAACATCCCAGCCGGTTGAATCGGTGAACGCAATCGATGGTGCTGTTACTGTATCGTAATGAGCGGCCCTCGTCATGGAGACGATGCCATCGAACTCAAGCCCGCCGCCAGTATCGCTAAGATCTACGTCGGTCAAAGTACCCGGGGATGAACGCACGATGCGCAGACCGTCACTGGTGGCTCCGGTCACATCGACATTACTGACGACTGCATCAGGTCCATATGGTCCTGCGGAAGTGGCACTAGAGCCTCCTGAAGCCATGACGATTCCTTGGTCACTTAGATCCTGAAGATCGATATTCGTGAGACTGTACGAAACTTCTGCGTTCAGATTCATCAGACCATCTGTGAACGGAGCAGAGACCTCCAAATCATTGATGTCGGCAGTATCCATCTTAGCGGTGGACTCCATTTCGAATACTGCCCCTGCTTGACGGGTGGGTGAACCTCCGGTTGCTGATATCGTCACATCATCCATCGAAAGCACATCGATATTGTTGCCATAGATTGCGTTGTAACCAGAATCGATGATGTCAACGTTACTTAGATCCAATTCTCCTCCAGAGGACATGACAATCGAACCGAGTGTTGCATCTCCATCCATGTTACAAAGCGTGAACGTCGAATCGCTGATCGTCACAACTGAGTTATCTGGTGCCTTGAGACAGGCTTCATCAGCACGGGTGATATCGACATTTTTCAGAGTCAAACCAGTACCCGCCCCCGAGCCGTGTCTGATAGCCGTTCCAACATTCTCAAAGGTCACGTTAGTGAACGTGATTGGCCCAACGTCGCTGGTCGTGGACGTACTATCTTGCGATGAACCGGCTCGAATTGCGATATCCGCGAACTCGAAGTGTGCATCCTGTATGTGATGTCTGTCACCGGCTGCATTACCGGTGCAAGTGTTGTCCGTCGTAATCGAGATGCCTGCCCAGTTGTTACCTGGCTCCAGTGTTGTGAAGGACACAGGATTCTCAAGTGAACCCATGATGCTCAATTGGTTACAATTCGCTCCGTTCTGCCCGTTCGAAGCGATGTGGATATCAACACCTGGTGCCACTTGAACTTCGACACCCTCCTCGATTGTCAGATCGGCAGAAATCTTGAGAGTGGTTCCACTTGGCTGGATCCGGATCGGGCTGAGAGCCTTGTCCCAGGTCGTGTCCTTCGTGATGTCGGTCTTGACATCGATACCAGCTCCTTCGAATGGTAGAACCTTCGACCTGATGCTGCATTCCATCTGAGCATTGTTGTAACAGTAGTAGGCTGAGTAGCCCGAATAGAATGGTGCTATCAGGCCAGATGGGGCGTTGTACGAAGTTCCAGGTAGGCTGGTCTCATCGAGATAGGAGTAATAGGCGGGCATTCTGATACCGCCGTACCCATTGTACTGGGGGTTACTCCTGGTGAACCACATTCCGCCGAATCGGCCAACGGCGATGTAATCGCTTGTCTGCCCAGTGCCGCCATAAGTGGATCCGAAGTAATCGAATTCGAAGTCAGCAGGCCATTGAACGCTTGCACCACAGTACTTCGCGTACTGGTAGTAGGAGCGCATGTAGTAACAATAGTACCCGTAGGGGTAACCATCAGACCGCCCTTGCATGTGAACATCGGCGTTAGTCAACCCTTCCATACCAATCGGGAACGATTCGTAGCTGTGCGTATTCGCATCAGTGGTCGAGAAACGATAGTTCTGAGTGAATGGGTTTCCACCAGAGTACGAAGCTTGGGTCGCCGACTCGAACTGATGTCCTTCATTTCGTTGCCAGTTCTGGTAACCGACGATACGGAAGTCATAGTAGGCAGAAATATCGTCAGCATAGAGGAACTCAATCTCATTGGTCACGTCATACATGCGGACCTGATATGATGCAGAGTACTGACTATTGTATCCTGGAGTCATATCGTGCCACTCCATCACATACACCTTGGTTGGTTGGCCGATTTCATAGGTCCAGTCGGTAGACTGGAATGCGTTGAACGTGTTGCCACCAGAACCTCCCACTGATGAGGTGTCCTGCGCAGAGATGCTGTAAGTGACTTCAGAGGCTCGAGCAGCACCTGGGATAAATGCATACCACTCACAAGTGGAAGTGGCACAAGCTGCCTTGGTGCCCGATGATGGGAGCATGGCTACATCCACACTCCAGCCTTCTCTCAAGTCACCAAAGTCAGCGGTCGAACCAGAGGCCACTGTGTTCGGCGAACCGAATGAAGAGGTGGACGAGGCAGTGTAGGTCAGAGTGCTCGCAGAGGGATCGGAATCCAGCGAGAACACTTCGGTGTCAGCCACTCCTCCAGTGACGTCACATTCGTCGGCCGAGCTGACGACTGCAGCGGCACTGTCCTTGATAGTGATGCCCTTGCTAGAGTCACAAGCCCCGCTTCCAGAGCCTATCAGGGCGCCATCGAATGTTGTGTCCGAGGTTCCCGTGAAGTATCTTGAATCACCGGTATAGAAGTTGGACCATGCATGCCGGCTCTCAACAGTCTTGTTGAGCCAAGTGGCAAGACCAGGCCCTGAGTTAGCAGATGACGTATCGATGAAGGTCAAGATGGCGCCCGAAGGTACGCGGCACCACTGGTCATCGTTGTTCAGCTCAATATCGAAAGAGTTGCTGCCATCAGTTGCTGTGATGACCCAATTCCGCATGTCGACTTCAGAGAAACTACCGTTGCCGACAACTGTCAACTCAAACCAGTCTCCGCCATTGCCTGTCGCTGTACCGAAATGAGTATCAGTCGCTGAATTGCTTGAAGAGACTGCATTCCATTCAGATACGATGACTGAGCCCGCAGCAGTGATTCCACAAGAGGTCTCGTCGTAAATCTGACCCA
>PAZI01000007.1 GCA_002715545.1 Methanobacteriota archaeon | reverse complement strand
GTTGTCACAGGTCCCATCACCATCCATGTCAGGAATAGGACTGCTCAATTGATCATCAACGCTGCCACATCGCAGCTCCGTCGAACGGTTCCAACCATCACCATCGGCATCATCATCATCGACATCACAGATGCCATCGCCATCGAGATCTGGAATTGGCGAATTGAGCACGGTGTCAGAACTACCACAACGAGCCTCAACAGCGGCAGTCCAGCCATCGCCGTCAACATCATCGTCAGTCGCGTCACATGCTCCATCGCCGTCGAGATCCGGTGGAAGGCTAGAGGAGTTGTCGTCGACCGAACCACATAGCATCTCATAGGACGCGTTGTAGCCATCACCATCTGCGTCAGAATCCATCAGATCACAGATTCCATCGCCATCGGCATCAGGAACTGGTGAATTCAGAGAGGTGTCCGATGATCCACAAAGGGATTCCATCGTAGCATTCCAACCATCCCCGTCCATGTCATCATCCTTGGTATCACAGATACCATCGCTGTCTAAGTCGGGAATCGGACTGCTCAGCACATTATCAGCACTGCCACATTCGGATTCGTGCGTCCGATTCCACCCGTCACCATCGGCATCCTCATCGAAGAGGTCACAGATAGAATCACCATCCAGGTCAGGAAGAGGAGAAGGAACAACATCATCGGCACTACCACATGCTGCCTCTACACTACGATTGTATCCATCACCATCGGCGTCATCGTCATCGATATCACAGATGCCGTCATTATCCAGATCAGGAATCGGACTGCTCAGCACATCATCACGACTGCCACAGCGTGATTCAACACTCAGGTTCCAACCATCGCCATCCTTGTCATCATCCAGAGCATCGCAGATGCCATCGCTATCGAGATCGGGTATTGGCGTCGAGAGGGCAAGGTCAGAAGAACCACAGCTCTGCTCATAGGTAGCATTCCATCCATCACCATCGGCATCCAGATCATCGACATCACAGACACCATCACCATCCATATCAGGTGGCAGATCGTTCTGATCGAAGTCTGAAGAACCACAATGCATCTCATGACTTGAGTTGTGACCGTCACCATCGGCGTCATCGTCGAGCAGATCACAGATCAGATCACTGTCAATGTCAGAGGGGACGTCCAGTTTGTCGTTGTCACTGGTTCCACATTGTGCTTCACGCTGAGCATTGAATCCATCACCATCGACGTCATCATCCCCAGCATCGCACGTACCATCGCCGTCGCTGTCTGAAGGCGTCGAGGTTGGATCTGTTGGCAGAGTTCCACAGACCTGTTCACTGGCATCATCCCATCCATCACCATCGGTATCTGGATCAAGGGAGTCACAAAGGCCATCGTTATCGATATCGGGTGGGATATCTGAAGCGTTGAGTGGGTCGGAACCACACAGGACCTCTGTCGAATTCAGATGTGTATCACCATCGACATCGACGTCATCAACATCACAGATGTTGTCGCCATCCATGTCGGGAGGTAATGAGGCAGGATCAGTATCGATGCTACCACACCGCGTCTCATCGATGGCAGACCATCCATCGCCATCGGCATCGGGATCATCCACGTCACAGATACCGTCACCATCGATATCTGGGATTGGAGAGTTGAGAACGTCATCACGGCTACCGCAATGTTCCTCAGTGGCATTGCTCCATCCATCACCATCCATGTCCGGATCATCGACGTCGCAGATACCATCGCCATCAAGATCAGGTGGCACATCGAGATCATCGAGATCGCTGCTGCCACAATGATCCTCAGTGGTGTTCACGAAACCGTCACCATCACGATCTGGATCATCGACGTCGCAGATTCTGTCCTGATCCATGTCTGGAGGAAGTGAGGCAGGATCTCTGTCATCCGAGCCACAATGATCCTCTTCGACCTTAGAGAATCCATCGCCATCGGCATCAGGATCGTCAACATCACAGATGCCATCGCCGTCTATGTCAGGTATTGGAGAACCTAGAGTGTCGTCACGGCTACCACAGTGAGCCTCAACGCTACGGTTGTACCCATCACCATCGGCATCATCATCGTCGACGTCACAGATACCGTCGCCATCGAGGTCAGGGATTGGGCTGTTGAGTTCATTATCGACGCTACCACAATGATCCTCGAGATCCTTGCTGTAACCATCACCATCAGCATCAGAGTCATCGACATCGCAGATACCATCGCCATCGAGGTCAGGGATTGGGCTATCGATCTGATTGTCGACGCTGCCACATCGAGCCTCAGTCTCATTGTCATAGCCATCACCATCCATNTCGAAATCATCNANATCGCAGATNCCATCACCATCAAGGTCCGGTATCGGCGTACCTAGAGCATTATCGACACTGCCACAATGAGCTTCGATGGAACGATTGTATCCATCACCATCAGCATCATCGTCATCGAAATCACACGTTCCGTCCTNATCCATGTCAGGAATNGGACTGTCAAGGATGTCATCACGACTNCCACATCGGGCCTCNGTNACATTNTCGTAACCATCNCCGTCCATNTCNGAATCATCNACNTCACATGTCCCGTCACCATCCAGATCAGGGATTGGACTATCGAGGATGTCATCACGACTTCCACAACGCTCCTCCGCCTCCTTGGAGAAGCCGTCACCATCGGCATCAGGATCTGTCAGATCGCAGATACCATCCTGATCCAGATCAGGTGGTACCGAGGCGGGATCGTCGTCTGTACTTCCACACAGCGTTTCGGTGGCTGCCGGGAATCCATCACCATCAGCATCATCGTCATCNAGATCACAAACGCTATCGCCATCGATGTCAGGGGGCAGGGAATTGATGTCATCATCCGAACTTCCACAGTGCTCCTCATAATCACGGGCAAAACCATCGCCATCCTTGTCATCATCATCCGCATCACAGATACTGTCGCCATCCATGTCATCGGGAACAGATAGGGCATCCATGTCAGATGAGCCACATCGGACCTCGGTACC
The DNA here is from genome assembly GCA_002715545.1 of Methanobacteriota archaeon. The sequence goes on along the minus strand of PAZI01000007.1, from coordinate 22,078 downwards.
GTTCAGATAGCCATCGCCATCCTTGTCGTTGTCGAACTGGTCACAGATCAGATCCGCATCAAGATCATTGGGCAGATCGAATGCATCGTGTGGGTCACTCGCACATTGAATCTCGAAAGCATCAGAGGCACCATCGCCNTCATCATCGTCGTCCTCAGGATCACATAACTGATCACCATCGGCATCCGGCGGCGTACTCAGAGGATCATCATCGCTACTTCCGCAGAATTCCTCGTACTCAGTGGTGAAGCCATCCAGATCTCGGTCGTTGTCCAACCCATCACACAGACCATCTTCGTCTGAATCAGTGGGCACATCACTAGGATCNAGAGGATCGGTCAGACAGAGAACCTCGCTGCTGTTTGAGAATCCGTCATTATCTGCGTCTCGGTCCAACCAGTCACAGAAGAACGCACGAGAGATGCTNCCTTGGTCCAGCCATACCAAGAAGGTCGCACCATCGGTATCCACAGGGTGAGCCCAAGGGGTGTCCGTCCTGGATCCGCAAGCGACCTCCATGCTATCTGTGTAACCATCGCCATCAGCATCACCATCCCAGGTTGCAGGACTGAACGCGGCATAGGCAGTCGCAGATTTCCGAGACCCAGGCAAGGTGACCTTCTCGACCAGATGGTTCCCACCATGCAGGGTCCCGGATCCGGTTGCACCATGATCGGTGTCGCCCCAGCAGAAGACCTCGCCCATGGTCGATGTCAGACACACGGCGTGCTTGCTGACCGAGAGATCGANCGCTTCGAAATTCGCAGGTTCCGCAACTTGGTTGAAACCCCAATCAGGAGAATACAGATGTGAGAGGTTGAGCGAGGAACCATGAATNGAAGGTGCAGTTGAATCCATGGCACCATGTTGATTGGAGCCGTAGCAACCAACCTGTTTGTCAAGATCATCCGACGTGAAGTCAGGATGGAACAGGAGACAAACCACCTCATCTGTACCATCGATCGCAACGATAGGAGGTGAGCCACCCGGAGCATCGGTGATGGTTAATGTGGTCTCAAGGTCTGAAGCCTCACCACTCAGAGAGATGCAACGAACACGCCCGTCATCACTGGCATAGTGACACAGATTGTCACCTGCTAGAGTCGCTGGTGAAGGGAGAGGATCGCCTGCCACAGCGGCTTTGTACGCAGAGGCAGGAATTGTGGTTCTCGATGCATAAGCACCTGGGCCTTGCCACTCAACTGACAACGAGCGCCCTCCATATTTCTGGAACATCGCGACCTTGAACGCATGCAGGCCTTCAGTCAATGTGACAGTCCCAGATTTTCTTCGATTGCCATGCAGACCATCGTTATTGACGATCGTAGTGTGATCGATGTACAGACCCGAACCATCATCCGAGACCGTCGAGAAGGTCCATGAACCACTTACAGGAATATCGATGAATCCAGTGAATACAAGAGCATACCTCTCTGACCGACTGGCATGAGTCAGATCGGGAACGGAAGCGGTGCCACTGTTCACCACAGTCAGTTGAGTGAAGTCAGGTAACCAATTCCAAGTCCCATGATATTCGCGGAAATTCAAACCTGTGAGGAACTCAGGAGGTGCCGGCTCATCATTCGAGAGAACTCCACTTCCGATGTTCGCGATGATGCCAATGTCATTGGGATTCGACATGAAGCCTGAATCATCATATCCGATGCACCAATATTGACCATCGTCGTGTTCATTATTGTTCATCTCTGCACAGATTCCATTCTCTCCGGCAATCAGTCTGTCGATTGTTCTCCAGACAACAGACCACTCATCTCCCGACATTGAATTGCGCATGACTGCGGGCATGGAATCAAGCGCAGAAGCACCTTCAGGGGGAGTGACGGTTCGAATCTGATACTCCTCACTCAGACGGGCAGCATCTGTTCGCACTGCGACCTGATCGACCGCCGGACCCCAGCAGGACATATTGCCGAATTGGTGCAAGGCACAGGTGACCGAACTGCTGACAGCGATATCGACAACAGGTGACGAATCGTTGAGCTCGACCAAGGCAGGTATCGTCTCGAAGACCGAGGATGACAGGTCATAGGAGGGCAGGCCCCAGCAGGCTACCCGCCCATCACTGCTCACAGCACAACCACCACCATGAGCACCACCTCCACCAAGGGAGACGCGGATTGGAGCAAAGTCATCTGGAACTCCAAGGGTTGACGGCAGAGGATACCTCGCATGAGAGCCAGCACCAGTCGTGGTCAGCGTATCATCGACAGTCGAGGGAGGTTGACCCCAGCACACGATCTCGTTATCTGTTGCAATCACACACGTGGCATCATCATTGGAGTCGATGTTGAAGTATTCTCCAGCTGGCGTGATCAGGTGTGGCATCCTCAAGATTCCATCCTCTGGGATGTCCCCTCCGATCAGAAGCGATTCCACAGTTGAGATCGCATCGGGCACGTGAGACTCATGTCCAGAGGTGGCGGGTGCCCCAACCGAGGTCAGATAAGTGCTACGATTCTCAGGTGGCAAGACATAGAGGTGGACATCATACACCTTCTTGCCCGCGGGGCCAGGGGTCGCAGCATGATACGCATTTACAGTACCCACACAGTTCCACCAACCATGGTTAGAATGAATCACACAGGAATTGGTCGTTGATTTACGAAGACCTGAGAAGTGGCTGTACCCGGCAGAACCTATCTCCTCGAAGTCTAGGACCGACGATTCAGTCAACCAAGAGGTCTGAGTCCAGACCACTTCCTTAGCGATATTAGCGGTCTCGATCTGGTGTCCTCCCCAAACAAGTTTGAACTTGAACTTGCCGTAATCGTCCCGATATTCATCAGCCTCCAGATTACCGATCGACATGAACATTGGCTGATCAGGATCATCTGGATTTGCGAGGAAGTCGGTCCTAGCACTAGATGGGAATCGATTGGTATTGCTTCCAGTGTGCTTGGCGATCAATTCCCACTCAGTGACAGTGTCTTCAACTGCGCCACCGAGATCTGCAAATGAACCGCCTTGTAGCTCCTCGAACGACCAAGCATGATCTGGCCTAGGGAGGGCATCATCGACAGAATGGTCGTACAATGCAACACTGAGTGCAAGGATCTGGTCTGTGCTCATCGACCGTGACCAGATTGCCATCTCATCGATGGAACCTGGCAGATAATCGCCCGCGCTGTTACGAGCAGCACTGAACACAGACCCATCGCCGAGTGTGGTGTCCGAGGAGAGACCAAGATCTGTTCCAGACCGTTCAACCGACAGCGGTAACGAAACACCATCGAAGAAGATGTCATAGGATGAGAGAATTCGCTCATCGGAGATTCCCGATGATGGAGATATCGGAGCACCTGCAGCAGCTCGAACGGCTACGTGATGAGGCATGGCCTCATTCGGATCGAACATGTGCTTTGCAGTGCTGAGCATCAGTGCTCCAGTAGGCCCAGTGATGCTCAATCTAAGAGCACCCAGGTCTGTGATCTCAAGACCCAGATGACCTGGCTGTTCAGGGTTGCCATAATCGAACAGGGGCCCAGACCAAGCTGAGTATGGACCTAGACCTGCACTGCTGCGAGGGAAGGTCAACGAACTCAGACCTCCAGACTGAGCCGGATTGAAGAAACCAAGTTCCTGAGGACCAAGAGCCCTGCTGTGGAACCGGATATCATCCATCTCGCCCTTGAAGAAACAAGAGAAGTGGTCGCCACCGATTCGAACATCAAGGTCAGTCCCGGGATCGAAGTAGTTATTCGTCCGAGTGGTAAGACTGTTCGAGTGGTAAGTAGTCTGTTTGACACCATTGACGTACATCTCACTTGCAGAGATGCGCGAATTATCAGCGGGGACCACCAAGGCGATATGACTCCACTGATTGGTGGGCAGAACTTCGTTCCAAGTCATCGTCGAGCGTGTCGAGAACGGGTCGCTGATATCCAGGGAAGGACGTGGTCCAGAGCTGCCATGACTGATCAGATTCAGCCTGAACGAGCGGTAATCACCTGGACTTCCGTAATGGATCAATGGGGCGTAAGTTTCGGGACAATGTGACCAATCCGAGGCTGGCTTCACCCACATCTCGTAAGTGCTCTGTTTTCTGCCAGTGATGCCTTTCCAGTTAGAATACTGGAGATAATCGCCCACGCCATCGAGAACCAGAGTTCCTTTGTCGATCGAAGCGCCACTCCCATCGAAGTAGAAAGCATTCTGACCTTGATCATCTACCAATCCAGCGGATGAAGACCCCTCTGCTGCAAGAGATGGACCGAACCACATCGATGTGGTCCATGGGTCAGCCCAAGATTTCCCGGAGGGTAACGAAGAGAAACCCCCATCGATTAGCGTTGGCTCACTCTGACCGCCAGCCCAACCTGCACCAGTTCCGAAGCCCCAGCACGCTACTGTCCCGTCATCGAGCCCGACACACGCATGCGAGATGGTAGTGAGTGGAGCAGAGATTGTAGTCGCAGCCCGCCCTGCTGGCAACGTAATCTGAACAGGTAGTAATGAGTTAACCGTCGCGCCATCCCCGAGCGTTGATCCGGACGGACCATTGCCCCAGCAATACGCAGTTCTGTCATCAGCAACAGCACAGACTTGAGAAGCACCAGCATTGATCTCGATCAGACCCAGATCAGATGGCATTTGAATCGCCACTGGGGTGTCAGAATTGGCAGTATCATTGTTACCAAGCTGGCCTAAAGCACCAACACCCCAGCACACTGCTGAACGATCATCAAGGATGACGCAAGGAGTATCAGAACCGTATCCTTCTGAGAGACGCACAGCAGTTCTGTTCGCAGGCAGACTCACATCAACAGGTGTGTTCGATGAATCGGTAGCTCCGTAACCGAGTTGGCCGGCTGAACCCTTACCCCAGCAGGAAACTGAACCATCATCAAGAATCGCACAGGTGGTCTTAGCATAGACTTCGATATCGACCACACTTTGAGAGATGTCAACGTAGTGCGGAATTGATTTGCCATGAACTGTGGAAGCTGTATTGGCAGTGAGCACCTCACAACCAAGTCCCACACCCTGAGCACAGGTTGTCCCATCTCCNATCTGACCGTATTCATTCGCACCCCAGCACATGGCGTCACCACCATCAAGGACAAGACAACTGTGATCCTGACCATAAGAGATGTCCACTGCCCTACGCCCAGGGGGCAGAGTGACGTACACTGGGGACCAGGCAGGTCCCAGGCCACCGTTGCCGGCGCCATAATCAGAACGGTATTCACCATCTCCAAGCAGGCCACTGCCCCAGCAGACGACTGAACCATTGTCAAGAAGAGCGCAACTTCCACCACTGATCCGGGTGGCCGAGCGATTGTCAGGTAGGTCGACAAAAGTGGACCATTGCGGGGAACCAGGCGAATGCGGTGATGCGTTCCAACCGTAGGTGTTCCCGTCTCCGAGCCAGCCGCCTCGACCCTTACCCCAGCACAGCACACGACCGTCACCGTAGAGAACACAGGTATGTTGCCAACCAGTGCTGAGTGAATCAGGGAATGACGATTCTGTGATGTTGAATACATCAAGCGAACCTGACGTGGAAGCACCCAATGCAGCACTGTTCAGCAAGGCGCTGTTCGCCTCTGCGAGTTGAGCAGCTGGAAGGTCTGCAGCCCAGATGTACGCTCCGGATGCAGACTGGATGTAATCAGTGTCGTCNGGTGCACCATCACCATCACTGTCATGCGTGTGAACGTCAAAGACGCCATCGCCATTGCTGTCCCTGATGGGTACTGGTTTCACAGTCACGCGATCGATGAAGTTCCCTGACGTGAAATCACCACCCTCTGCAACAAGAGGCTTGAACAGGATGCGNACAGAAGTCATACCCTGTGGCACATCATAGACGAAACCTTGCTCGGTCCATTCCTCCTCAGCAGAGAGCGTTGTATATGCCAGTCCAAGATNCGACCAAGGGTNNCCAACAAACACTCCAAGAGTGTCCTCNCCCGAACCGAAGTCNGCTCGCATCCAATGGCTGAATCCGATGATGAGTGATTCACCACCCACGGTCTTGATATCAACATAGGTACCTTCGAGGCCAGGCTGCAGCATGAAATTCCCCGAAGAAGGAGGGGTATCGGCAGACACATCATACAGGATTCTTGCTCCAGTCTCATCATACAGAGTAGGTGTCTGCACATACAGGAATTTGATCCCTTCTGAGTCAATAGCATTCCATTCGGGATGCTCTTCAGAAGGTACCTGGAGCAGATGGGTCACATCATCNGACAGACGATTCATCTGATGTCCATCGCCGACATACGCCACATAGTCAACAATCGGCGTGCTCCCACTGGGTGAAAGAGGTGCTAGGGGATCGTTCGAAAGTGCTGAATCCCAGAATTTCGTCTCATCAAGATTGCCTGAGAAATCGTATGTGAGTGAACCGTTCAGCGATCCTCCCAACGTGTAGGACATTTGTTTCCAAGAGGTGTATTGGCTCATGTCGATGGTCGCATCTGCGAGCAGGACGCCATCCTGATAGATGGACATCGTGTGATTGGAAGCTTCGTAAGCCACAGAAAGCCGAGTCCATGTCCCTGCAAGTCCCCCCACATCGAGCGTGGTCTGACCCTGTACTGCCAGAGTGGTTGAGTAACCGCTTGCCAGGCGAGTTTCAGGGATGCCTCCAAGAGCATAATCGCTCGGATCGTCGCCCACTGCATTGGCGAATTGTCCGATTATGTGATGCCCGAGTTGTCCTTCTCCAGCCCCTCCCCAGCACTTCACGACTCCACTCGCAAGAAGTGCACAGGTCGAGGTGGTCGTTGTCGCTACCTGGACAACGAATTCATTGGCAATGGTTTGGACGAATGGGAGGGAGTCTCCCATCTCATCGGCCGCACCACCACGACGCTGAGTGTCACCAATTCCAAGTTGGCCATGGTTATTCGAACCCCAGCACTTCATTCGTCCATCATTCAGCACTGCACAGACGTGCCCATCCGCCACCAGGTCACCGTTTTCCGCAGCGAAGGAGACTGACAGATCAACCGGGTAGGAACCTCCAAGATCTCCAAGATCGATCGGATTCAGATTGTCACCGAGCTCTTCGGGGGTGTCGATATCCATCAGATTACCACGACCAAGAGACCCAGCTGAACCTTCACCCCAACATTTCACTGCATGAGTCGTGAAAAGGGCACACGTGACAGTACCAAATCTGCCGTCCTTCTCCCCCCCGGTAACAACTTTCACAGCCGATAGGTCAGTGCCGAATTCGGCGAAAGCAAGATCTGCACCCATGTGACTAGCATCAGTACCACGATTGGAAGTATGGCCAATTCCCAGGCCACCACCCTGTCCTATCCCCCAGCAAGAGATTCTCCCATCGACAAAGACTGCACACGTAGTGTATGTTCCCGCGCCGAGAGATATAGCGCCACCTGCACCTCCTGTATCGATCACAGGAAGGGAATCCCCCATCTCGAGCGCTTGGTCCCCTATCGCATTGGAATGACCCTGCCCAAGTTGGCCGTAGTAGTTGTGACCCCAGCACTTGATCTTCCCATCGTTCAGAAGCGCACACGTATGGTACGAACCTGCCGCAATCGCAGTTGCAGTGTAAGGACCACCATCTGGATGCGTCCCCAGATCGACCGCAGGAGCTGGAAGGGAGTGCGAGGTAGTTGAACCGATACCAAGTTGGCCATGGCCATTACCCCCCCAGCACCTGACTGTACCATCCTCGAAGAGGGCACATCCATGTGCANCTCCAACGGCGACGTCCGTNGCCCGAGGACTGGTTCCGAAATCAAGAGCTGCAAGGTTGTCGCCCATGTCTGCATAGTCAAAGCCGACACTTGTTTGATCCCCTGTTCCAAGTTGGCTGTGGGTGTTTGCGCCCCAGCATCGTATCGTGCCATCCGACGCCAGTGCACAGAACGATGAAGCTCCACCGACGACCTTGACGGTTCGGATGGCTTCTTTGACCTCAACGGTCACGTGGGCAGGTGAGGTGGAAGATTCCCCACTGCTCGACAGTGAGACCGTCAGGACATCGGTGTCCAGGATGACCTGTCGGTCATGCTGCGATACCATCGCACCAGAAGTGGTAGGAGAGGTTGGTTGGAAGCTATCCTTCCATGCGATCTTCCAGATATCTCCTGACACATCTGCACCATAACTTGCTGAGAAAAGTCGGATGAAATCAGGGAGTCCACCAGGGTAGCGATTGCTCTGAAGCGGTAGTGCATCTCTGCCTGATGGCCAAGCATGATAACTGCCCCAACAAGCAACTGTGCCCGCTGAATCCATAGCACAGGAATGTGAAGTATCGGTCACGACCTGAACGACATCCCCATTGAGTTCAACACCAACATCCTGTGGCTCAGTAGGAGTACGAACATCGCCCCCACTCAAGCCTTTGGCCTGGTGTTTGTTATTCTGACCCCAGCACCTTACCGTCCCATCATCCAGCACAGCACATCCGGTATTCTGCTTCAGATCAAGGTCGATTGCTGTGCGTCCTACACCGAAGTCAAGTTGGACATGTCCGTTCGCAGACAATGTGCCCGAATCCCCGATGTATTCCTTCTTGCCCCAGCACTCAACAGTTCCATCTTCAAACCTAGCACAGGAGCTCTGAGCTCCAGCATGAACCTCAACGGGTGTCGATGTTCCGATGATAGGAACTTCAACCGGAGAGGAGATACCATTACTCGGCAGACTCAGAGAGACCTGATTCCGATGATTACGACCCCAGCACTGAACTGAATCATTTGCTAAGGCGACACAGGTATTCGCCTGATTTGTATCGACATCGATCACCTTCTGACCCGAGAGATCGATGAGGGTGGGGGTTTGGCGATCAACAAAGGACCCATCACCAACTTGACCATAGCCGTTCTCACCCCAGCAGTACAGGTCACGCACCGCATCGATGATNCAGGTATGATAACTGGAGGCCCNCCGAGCNACAGCGAAGACAGGCTCCTGAGGAGCATCTGAGCTCGAGGAGTGATAGGAGAAGATGCTGTCACAGGCAACATAACCCAGTACATCAATGACACAACCACCATCCTTGCTGACGGTACGATCATAGTTGACAGGACGCGGGCCGATGTTCCCATCGCTCCGAACCCATACGTCGACTGTGAAAGATTCTGAGAAGTCGGCCTCGATAGGGCCAGCTTCACGAATGAGCTCAGCTGCGGGGACACTCACTGGACGCGGTTCATCCCGGTTGGCTGAGTCGCCTTGACCTAGGCGTCCAAGCAAGCCTCGACCCCAGCATCTGGCCGAATCATCATCGAGAATCGCACACGTGTGGAAATCGCCTGCTTCGATGGCGACCACCTCACCATCTGAAGGCAGAGTGACCTCTACCGGGAAGGCAGAATCAGCGGATTCACTGTTCCCGAGCCTGCCATAGGATCCAGCACCCCAGCACATCACCTCACCATCTGAGAGAAGAACACAGGTGTGCTCCTTGCCAGAGGTCACTGTGATCGCATTGACATCAGCGGGTAGAGCGACTGAGACGGGAGTGTTCGTTGAGGTAGAGGTCCCATCACCGAGTTGCCCGAAGTCATTCTCACCCCAGCAGCGCACAGAACCATCATCAAGGACTGCACATGTATGCGAATCGCCAGAAGATATCGTGTTCGTTCGTCCAGGTGGAAGACCCGAGTCGACAGTCACGACCACCATTGAGGTTTCCACACAAGGTTTGCCGCCAGAGTACCCTGAGCAGGATTGCCATCCAGCATCTGAGGTCCACCCCTCAGTACCTGCGCCGAAATCATTGTTGGCCAACAACTGTTCAGTTCCGGCCGCAGTCGTCTTGATCAAATCAACTTGGTAGACAGCAGGACCATAGTTACCCGCCCAATACTCAGTATCATCGCCAACGATATTGACTCGAATCGAAGCGATGGCAGACCAACTAGCGAACGAATTGGTCAGCGACACACTCAGTGTTGTGCAGCATGCTCCCACCGAGGTCCAACCTGACGTAGGTGAGCGTTGCGTATCGATGACCAGGCCTACTGAATTCTTGAACTGGGCCTCGATGTAGATGTTATCATTGGAATAGAACTTGGAAGCAACCACTTCGAGGTCGAACCTTGTGATCTCATCAAGACCAGAGACTGCAACCTCCTGATACACTGTCCTGCTGTTGTAGCTGAACCGTAACTTGCCATCAGGAATTGAAGTGGTCCTTGGCATCGCGCTGAGTGGATCCAGAGGTAGATTGACCTCAACGGGAATATCGCTTGACGCATCAGCTTCGTTACCAAGCCCACCATCGAGACCATAGCCCCAACAATAAGAGGCCCCATCCATCAGGATGGCACAACTGTGCCGAGCACCTGCAGTGATTGCAGCAACTCCTGGCGTCCAGGCTTCAGAGGATATGCCAAGCTGCAGTTCTTGCGAAGAACCACCGTAATCTTCGATCCAGTCATTCGAATCNGTAGAGAGTGGCTTTGCACTGTNATCACCGTATTGGATTCCATCGATTGTAATGGTGCTCAGAAGAAGGCCATCAGAGTTTCTTGGGAAGATCTTGATCTTGGGTGGAAGAGTCCCTGTGAAACTGTAGGTCCTACTAGCGTCCTGATAGAGGTCCGAACCAGAATTGATGATGGTGGTCCAAGAATCAGTGTTCAGGTCATAGGCATCGATACGAAGCCCGCCACTCGAACCTGCACTGGCGATGTCCGGCACTGTCACGACCACCTCCCTGGTCGCACTGACCGAATAAGCGTCAAGCCCTGGCTGAACGACAGAAACTGGTACATTGCTATCAGCCGATGAACCNTGGCCTAAGCGACCGAATCCACCCTCGCCCCAGCACACCGCAGAGTAGTCATCGAGCACAGCACAAGTATGGTCTTGACCCGCGGCGACAGTCGTTGCTTGCCGGCCTGCTGGCAGCTTGACCAGCACTGGCGTCTGTGAATCGAGCGAAGAGCCATTGCCGAGTTGACCAGAGGTTCCTGCTCCCCAACAAGCCACAGAACCGTTGTCAAGCAGAGCACAGGAGTGATCCGAACCCGCTGCTAACATGGTCGCATGCCGACCTGCCGGCAGAGAAGTGTAGACAGGGTACAGGCTATCCTGGCCCTGCCCATCTCCGAGTTGACCAAGATCACCTGCCCCCCAACACAGAACCGCTCCGTCCTCGTTCAGCGCACAGGTATGGGCCCCTCCTGCAGCAACATCATCGCTGACACCAGGAATGATCGTCTCTCCACCACTTGCAGTCATGCCACTCAGATCGCTGTTGTCGACGAAGACTGGAGCCCACGAGCATGCTCTTTCCTCGGGTGTTCCGATCTGACAATTCGCTTGATTGCTAGATCCGTCTCCCAGTCGATCATCGCCCTCGCCCCAACACATCAGGTCACCATCTGCAAGAATCACACAACCAGACGTGATGGCCACTGCTTGACGATCTGCTGGCAGACTGACATAGGTCGGGGGAGCCTCAGGAACCTGAGAGTAGTGACGATCGTTGTATTGCGAGAATGAGGATATGCCAAGCTTTCCATGGGCTGCCTGACCCCAGCACATCGCAGAGCCATTATCCAGAACGACGCAGGAGTGACCAGAACCCACTGCAACATCAATGGCATACCTATCCTCGGGGATGTCAACATATGTTGGCTCGTCCAGGTCTGTGTACCACCCATCTCCGATCACACCATAGCCGTAGCCCCAGCACATCACTGAACCATTATCGAGAAGAAGACATCCATGCTTCTGAGCCACTGAGACATCTGTGACACGGACACCATCGGGAAGAGTCACTGAAACTGGAACATGGCTATCAACCGTTGAGCCAATACCTAACTGTCCCTGTCCATTCTCTCCCCAACACATCAGATCCCCATCTGTCAAGATGGCACATGCGTGGTTCTTGGCAAGTTCAACCTGTACTGCCTGGGCCCCATCCGGAAGGCTGACTTGGACCGGGAGATTGGAAGATGCTGTCGACCCACGACCTAATTGACCAGATGCACCATTACCCCAGCACATGATTCGACCATCGTCAAGAGCGGAACAGGAATATGTCTCTCCAGTCCCTACCGACACCGCATCTCGATCGGCTGGAAGCAGAACTGGAGTAGGGGTGCTCTTCGACCGAGTGTCACTCGAAGAGTAGCCAAGTCGGCCATTCGAGCCAAGACCCCAACATACAGTCACGCCATCATCCATGATGCCACAGGCATGTGAGCGAGCCGCGCTGATATCGACCATTGTGCGTCCCTCTGGCAGTGAGACACGTACAGGGACTCCTGAATCCGAGCCACCATGGCCAAGCTTACCTTTGTCATCTGAACCCCAGCACCAAGCAGCTCCATCACTGGCAATCGCACAGTGGAAGCCAGAACCTGTGGTCAAGGAAGTTGACGCTGAAGCAAGACGAGACACAGAGAGGGGAGGCCCTGCCCCAGCCTTCAATCGATTATCAGCACCTGATGAGCCTGCAAGAATCGTGTACTCATCGACAATACCGCGCTTGGCTGAAAGACCAAGCCCATCTCTTCCTGCTTCAAAACTGATGGTTGGATGTGACCCAGCACTAGGGAACCAATCCAAGGTTTGCGTCGTTCTACACCATGCTGGCAAGAATAGAGGGACACACTGATTGGAAGCAGAAACACCGCGCTCCGAGAGACGATCATGGCCTCCACAACGCACCTCGGGATGCGATGCTTCACCCTCGACATAGGCGACATGGGCAAGGACACAAGTCTCATCAGAACCAATACTGATTGAGATGACAGAGATCACACCGGCTCCCACATCAACCAATGTGGGAGTGTGGTATTCTATCCCATTCGTGGGGTGCCCCCCCCATTTGCGATCTTTGCCCCAACAGTACAGTTCATCGTCGACCAGAGCACATGAATTCTCTTTACCTGCAACAACCATGGTTGCCCTGCTCCCTGACCATGCCGTACCATCAACAAAGACAGGAGAGTGTTGATCCGATGTATCACCATTGCCTAACCGACCAAGCCCCCCTTCACCCCAGCATGCAATACGGCCATCATTCAGGACAGCGCATGTGTGNTCATATCCTGCTGAGACCTGTTTCACATCGGACAGGATGAGTTCTGGGGACGCCACCTCGGTGCCATGAGATCCTGACCCATGCCCGACTCTCCCGAAGTAACCGTTGCCCCAGCAATANAGATCAGCATTCTCAAGGACCGCGCATGCATGTGTTGCTCCAAGATCGACGTCAGCGACTCGGTCGGGCATCATGACATGAACTGGTTCGTACTCATTGACTGAAGCCGTCGATCCGACACCGAGCTGGCTGTAACTGTTTGAACCCATGCAATACAGTTCTCGCTCCACATCAGTGATGAAACACGTATTCTTGGCACCCCCTGCCAGTGAGACATCGTAGATGGAGGTGTCTCGAAGAGCAGTTGTCAGAACAGGTGCATAGACATGAGATGTACTTCCAGTCGTCGTCATATCGACCTGATGACCACCATTGTTGCCCCAGCAAACCAGACGCTTCGCGGTGGTGATCCCACAAGTCGTCTGATACCCTGCATCAACTGAGATGAAGGGTTCAGGATAGTTGACCTTCACCGGAGTAGAATCCGTCTGAGAACCTTGTCCAAGGCGACCATAACTGCCTTCACCCCAGCAATAGAGGTCTCCATGCTCTTCGACAACACAGGTGTGATCCGGACCTGATTCCAGTATTTTGAGAGGATCAAGGGTGGGGGCATCGATGTCATCGAATGTGATCTCTGTGAATTCGGGGGTCGAGATGTCAAGCCCTTCAACTGCTGCGACCAAGCTGGCATCGATGGGCATCTTACTGAACACAGGGATCGGTGTATGCACCGTATAAGCGTCCAACGTGGCTACCAGAATGTTCTGGGGACCACTGAAGGAGTCCAGAGACGTGGCGATCAGAACGCCATTGAGGTGAAGCTCGAAATTGCCGGTCTCAGTATAATGCAGCTCCCATGTCGTGCTGCCTTCGACCCAATTGAAGTCATCCCAATCACCGCCGTCCCAATCAAGGTCCCAGCCCTTGTAATGAGAGCCATACGCTGAATCACTGGTGGATGCCCAGAACTCATTGTCCCAGATCAAGACAGAGAGATCCCAGTTCTCACCGCTATCCTGGCGGATGAGGTTGGTGGGGTTGACTGATTCCGGCAGATTGGTAGCCTCCGGGAGCAAGCCACCAACAGCTTGGCCCTCAGAACCCCTGCCCCAGCAATACACATTGGTATCATCCAGAAGCGCACAGGAATGCGTTCGATCGTAGATGGAATAGGCCCACCCACCTGCACTGATATCGACGGCACTACGACCTTCGGGAAGAACCACTTGGACTGGAGTCGTTCCACCTGCCATCCAGTTTCCATACGTCTGGCCGCTTCCAACCGCACTGCGGCCCCAGCACCAGGCATTGCCATCATCGAATACTGCACACGTCTGCGAGATTCCTGCAGAGACGGTTGTAGCCCTCAGGCCTGCCAGACCGACAGGAGTGAATGGGGCGTTATAGGAACCTGCAGTTCCTCCAGCCTGTCTGTAATTGTTACTTCCCCAGCACTTCACCATGCCGGAAGTCAACACGATGCAAGTGTGGCCAAGCCCTGCCGACACTGACGAGGCAAGCTCACCTTCTGCCAACAAGACTTGAACCGGGGTGGCACTGGTCCCACCCCCACCATATCCAAGACGTCCATGCGTATCTGAACCCCAACAGTATACACTCCCATTCTGAAGAACTGCACAAGCATGAGCACCACCCGCCGATACATCAACGGCGGGGCTTCCAGATGGTAGCTGAACATGGATCGGAGTGTCAAGTGAGTCATCAAAGGCTCCATTGCCGAGTTGACCCGAGGAGCCAACTCCCCAGCATGCGACTGAGCCGTTGTCAAGGAGGGCGCAGACCGAATTATCCGTTACACCTTCGACCTTGGTGGCTTTGACCCCACCAGGGAATGTGAACACCTGGCCAACCTGTGGAGAGACAGAGGTTCCCCCGCTCGTGGAGTGCTTGTTGCCCATGCTCATGTGAAGAACGCTGCCATTGTCCAGAACTGCGTGACTACCAGATACGTGGACGACAGAGCGTCCTGCTGGAAGCGGCATGAACAAGGGTCCGACATCAGTTCCACCATCGATGTCACCCCAGCACAACAGCGAACCGTCCGAGACGATACCACAGGAATATGCTTCACCAGCATCTATTGCAGTCACGCTGAGGACACCTCTGTCCTCATCGCTTGCAAGCACACCAACGATAGGATATCTGGCATGAGGCCAAGTGTACTTCTCGCCCCGCTGAAGCGGAGGATCATAAGTGACCACTGCTCGATCATCACGGTGAAGATTGCTCTGACCTTGGAGACTGCCTTGAAGGAGCGTGGACGTCACAACAGTACTCAACCCGGGGTCATTCAAGACCAGCGAAGCACCACCAACTGAATCAAGGATAGGAGTGTCCAGCCTAGGCTGACCAATGAGCGGCCAGTGGTGCTGCAAACTGTCGAGGACAGGCATCCCGATCGCTGTACGTGCGGTTTCGAACAGGAACGCTATCTCCTCATCACTGAGAACCTCGTTGAAGACCATGATCTGGTCCACCACTTTACCCTTGACCGTGAATGGTCCAATGCCGGGGTTGCTGCCCACATGACCATCTCCAGCGCGTGAGCACGAAGGTTCAGGAACAGACCCGTCAATGCTGATGCGGAATCTGCTGCAGTACTTCTGAACGAGGGCTGCTTCCCCACCTGTCGTTCCACCATCATAGGACCATGTCACCAGGTGCCATGCTTCTGCATCGAGACTACCAGTAGTGATGGCGGTCTGGATATTATGGGATTGAACACCCACATAGGTGCTCGCGTATCTGGGTCCTTGGACATCGAAATAGAAGTCCATATTATTCGAGAAATCGACGTGTGCTGACCCTTTGACCCACATGGCCAAGGTGAAAGGAGGGTCGGTTGGACCGGCCTGTATCGTTCCATCAAATCCTGAGTAGGCGACGCTATCAGGTGTTCCGACGTATGTGTCGACATTGAAATCATCGAACAGCAGGCCCGAGGTGGGTGCCTCCGAGGGAACAGAGGATCGAGTCTCTCCCGATACATCGGCCGTAGCATGAAGCCCATCGATCATGACCCCTGTTGCCGCTTCGGGGGGAGCAATCGTGAGTTCGTTACCCTGTGTCGAATATCCAACGACCAGAGCTGACGCACCCTGCGCACCGAACAGTGGGAGCATTCTGACGTGGTCGTAGGAGGTGCTGGCGAACCGAACCCCATCAATCCAGAATTCCTTGTTCCCTACATCGGGGAAGACCATCTTGACGTAATGCCATTGACCATCATTCAGGGACCCTGTTGAGAATCCGGTGCTATGGGCGGTGCCGGACGGGGAATTATCCGCCTTCCAATCGATTCCACCATTCTGATTGTAGTGAATCGACCAGTCTTGCGCTGTCAGAAGACGCCCTGGCGAGGCATCGGGCCCGAATTTGAACCAGGCGCCGACAGCCCCATCGAGCTGTGGTGATTCAAGTTCGTAGACTCGACTGATGCCTTGATCTGGAATCTTGTATGAGAATGGATGGAATTTTGCATCACCTACTTCGAATCCAGTCGGAATGTCATCTACATACTGATAGGCTGACGGACCGTAGATATCGATGGACTGTTGAGGACCTGATTCGAAATCACCATCAAACACCGTGCGGGCAAGATTCGTCCCCGAGTTCCCAGATGGCGAGAGACCGTAGAGATCATTCCGAAGCTCTTCAGTCATGTCGGGTATGTCATCCCCATCCGCATCCAGATCGAATGCATCGTGTCTCCCATCTCCATCAAGATCATCGAATGATGCTGGGTCGAAGCCATACGATGCCTCAACGCCATCACTCAATCCATCTGAATCTGAATCGTTGCTGTTCCTGTCCGAACCATACACTCGTAGCTCTTCCCAATCTGACAATCCATCGGCATCACTATCGGTCGAGGGGGAAATGCAACTTGCTGCATCGACATAAGCTGCATCAAGCCGATCCTCAAGAATCCAGGGGGTGCCGAAATCAAGAGAGTGGAAGATTTGATCNGCAGGAGGCTGAGGTGATGAGAAATATTGCGAAACATTGACGCGGTAGACGCTCTGCTCCGTCGAACCAGCCTTGCTACCGTACAAGATGACGTCATCGCCACCCGCACCGGCAAGCCCGGTGTACTCGAACTCGTTGGTTATTTCAAAGGGCAGAAGGACAAGTGCCCCTGCAATACCATCATACTCATTGGTCAGTCCCATAAATGGGCCGAACCCCCATGGTCCCAACGTCCAGGGCATCACGTACTGAGGTGATGGCCCATAGAAGGAGAGGAGTGTACCATCCGGAAGGAAGACGGAATCGAGTGGCACCGTCATCACGCCCAAATCTGAAACAAGGCTATCGAGCACCTGGGCGATAGCGATGTGTTCGACATTTGCATCTGCTGGATTGGGGTAAAGCAGACCATCGTCCTCAATCGAACCGAGGTCCCCTGAAACAACCTCTGTCCATCCAAGAAGACCACTTGTTCCAACCTCCTCGCCATGAGTGTATACGTCTGGCATCTGCGGCAGGATTCGAATCTGATAGGAATCCTCAGCACCGGCGCGCATCAGGACTCGGATATCACCATCACCCGTGACGTTCACATACACTGCATATCGGCTAGGGAGATCGGCGTCCAGCGTCTCATGATCCCCGAGATTCCAGCGGTAGCCCAAATCGCCTTCAAAGGCAAATTCCTGGACTGTCGCTCTGACAGATGAGCGCTCATAGAGGCCATCCATGGCCCCCTGCCCTGCGATTTTGATGAGCGCATGTTCATCGAGGCCATCCTCGCTCATATCGAGAACCACTCTGCCATCCAGGTCATCGCCGTCGAAGGAGGCAAACAGATGACCATCGATGCTTGTAGCAAGGTCGACCACGGCATTCTGCGAATACAATGAACTCGAATCACGGTTGCTTGGGAGAATCAGGCGATCACCATTGACGGGCGACCAAGCCCAGAAGCCACTCATGCCCGGATCAGTTGGATTGTAATCGTAAGTCAGCAACTCGCCAGTGGATTCGAGCCTCGCTAGGCTCATGCCATCAGTACCCCCCAGATTATCCACACTCGCAAAGGCGTTCGTGAACTCGCTCTCCAGCAGCGTTCCTGCAGTCATATCGTGTTCGACCAACTCAACACGATTCTGGGGGTGGGCAAACGTGTGTTCTGGAGCGCCTTGGAAGGCGACATCACAGCGGAACTGCGTCGGGTCCCGGAACTCATAGCGACCTGCATTCGCCGAGCAATCGCCCCATCCATTCGCGCATTCCCAACTTGTGGGCCACCCATCGCCATCGTCATCGATATCAGCCGCATCGACGATCCCATCTCCATCGAGATCGTCATCGGCATAATCGCCGTTCCGATTCCAGTCCTCGATTGTATCGGGAATCTTATCGTCATCCGAATCACCATCGGGAACATCATGGATTCCATCTGGATTCCATGCACCAGGTCCACTGAGCATACTGAATTTTATGTTGCTGATCTGGTTGATCTGAACGCGATTGTCTGCTGCAGCGAATCCAGCGTCACTGAAGCTAGGAACAGTGGTGGTGGGGTTGATAGTTGTCAAGCCATCACCCATCCTGTACCAATTATGGGGTTGAGCAGGAGCAAGCGTTGTGGCAAGGTCAGATGCTTCTCCTTCGTTGTACAGGCTCGCGATCTGATCTGGAGTCAGCACATCATCCCAGAAAGCGACCTCATCNANNCCACCCCGGAAGTACGAGCCGCCGTCCCATAGACCTCCGACTGACAGACGCCCGCCAGGTTCCAGTGCACCACTGCCCGTGTCGATGACGCCATTTCCTTGAGTGACGTTCAGTGAATTCAGCGTCATGGTGAAACTTTTCGAGATGTTCTGCCTAGAGGCCGAAGCAGTGGATGTTGGNCCGCCATCGTAGCTCACCGTGATCAAAGACCACATCCCGACAGGGACCGAATGTGTTGAACCGATGAGCACCCGACTAGTTGCATGACCCATCGTGAACAGGGGAGTGATNCCGTCGCCAGTGGTCTGTAGGGCGAGATTCCAACCATTGGTTGCCGCAGGAGTGTTGTAGTTCAAGANTGTCATCGTGACATCATTGCGTACCGGTTTGACCCAAGCCGACAGGGTGAACGTCCCGTCATTAGAACCACCTGTCAGGAATGGAGCATCGGTCGAATCCACTGCTGGTGCGTAGGCACTACAGCCACATCCCGATGAAGGCAATACAAGAGCATGCTCGTTGCTGAATCCACCTTGACGCGATTCAGTTGCCGCTACCGATTGGACCGTGAGCAAAGACCCTAGGGTCGACAACAGCAAGAGGATGACCATGTTGAGGGCACGGGAACGACCGTGCTTTCGCTCAGAGGCAGGCATGCCNACACCTCATCGAACACGTCTATTGAAGTAACGCTTCAGAACGCACATGTTCGGCAGAAAGAAACGTTGCTCGCGAGCACCATTCTTGACCAAGACCNCAGAGACATCGAGAGGAAGAAAAAAAAGTCAGCGATAATCGTCCAATTTCCAGTATTCTCGGGCCCCGAATCCACCGGCACCAAGAAGAGAGATGACCAGAACAAAGCAACACAAGTTGCAGAACCAACCACGACCTTCACCATCATCGACAGCAGCGGCAGAAGTCGCTGCACGGCGAGTACGCTCCACTTTCACACCACTTGGACCACTCTCGGCAAACCCACCTGCACAACGCCCAAAGTCATCGTATTCGGGCACCGAATCTGGATTTCTTGTGCTGCTGCCACACTGAATCTCAAGTACATCTGGATACCCATCATCATCGTCGTCACCATCGAGGAAGTCACAAGTCCCATCGTTATCGTAATCAGTTGGACGCTCGTAACGATCCTCGGGATCGCTGCCACAACTAATCTCCATCCCAGTATTCCACTTGTCATCATCGGGATCGACATCAAGCACATCGCACTGGCCATTCACCGGGTCAAGATCAAATGGCGTCGAGATGCTTGAATTGGGGTCAGTGCCACAAGCGACCTCGACAGCACGGTCCCAGCCATCTCCATCTTGATCGGGATCCAGACCATCACACAGTTGGTCCCCATCCATATCCCCAGGGAATGACGTACCATCACGCGGGTCTGTATTGCACTGGAATTCGAGTGTGGCGTTCCAACCATCGCCATCTGCGTCATCATCGAACAGATCGNAGATGAAGTCGCCATCCAAGTCAGGTGGCACGGAATTGTCCGAGTAAGGAAGCGTCCCACATGCGACCTCCTCTTCATCGAGCCAGCCATCAAGATCGGTATCGGGAGCAAAGGCAGGACATTGTCCAGTCGTCTCATTCACCTCAGGTTGTGAGGAGTTCAGCCACGGATCACTACCACATCGCTGTTCCACAACGCTGGTCCAACCATCACCATCCANGTCATCGTCGAGAAGATCACAGACCATGTCNCCATCTGTATCATCAGGAGTCGAATTGCCGTCATTATCGGCTAAGTTCGAGCACCAGAATTCAAAGTTAGTGGACCATCCATCACCGTCGTCATCGCCATCCATCCCATCGCAGATATTGTCACCATCAGCATCGGCATAGGTCTCGTTAGCAATGCGATCGTCACCACCGCAGGCTGCCTCCATATCCCATAGCCGACCATCTCCATCCTGATCATGATCCAGAAGATCGCAGAACAGATCTCCATCGAGNTTTGCAGGGATGGACGCATTATCGAGATCNGAGGAACCACACGCCAACTCATCATCAGCCTCGAATCCATCCCCATCGACGTCTAGGTCCAGAACATCACAAATCGAATCATTATCCATATCTGCCGGAACAGACTGATCATCGCGGTCATCGGAACCACATTCATCCTCAACCACCTCAAGGTATCCGTCACCATCTGCATCATCATCCCAATGGTCACACCAACCGTCAGCATCGAGGTCAGGAGGAGTGGAAGAGGAGTCCTTGCTCAGCGATTCACACAGGTCCTCAGTGACATCAAAATAGCCGTCATCGTCATCGTCTGGATCGAGAGGATCGCACAGACCATCATCGTCGAAATCTGAAGGGACGCTCGCCGAAGCATTGGGGTCCGTCCCACAGCCTGCTTCAACCAGATCGCTCCATTCGTCACCATCATCATCATCATCCAGTGCATCGCAGATGCTGTCATTATCGAGATCGCTCGGGATGCTCTCCTTGATCGAGGCGTTCGAGCCGCAAGCAGTCTCATTCGTGTTGTTGTACCCATCGCCGTCCTTATCGGGATCGATTGGATCACAATCACCATCTGCATCCGAGTCGATAGGAATCTTCGTACCATTACTGGGGTCAGACTGGCACCAACGCTCGGTATAGAAGTTGAAACCATCGCCGTCCTTGTCCTCTTCATCAGTATCGCAGATGTCATTCCCATCCGTATCCGTTGGCACGTCAGTAGCATTGGTCGAATTCGAGCTACACCAGAATTCATCGTCGTTATGCCAGCCATCACCATCCATATCGCCGTCCTCGCCATCACAGATTGAATCATTATCGAGGTCAGGAGGAAGACTCGTGTTGTCGAGGTCCGAGGAACCACAGGCAGTCT
Source organism: Methanobacteriota archaeon (assembly GCA_002715545.1). The sequence goes on along the minus strand of PAZI01000007.1, from coordinate 440 downwards.
CTGAGACCTCGAGCCAACCATCGCCATCTTTGTCGTGATCCAAGGAATCACAGAGCCCATCGGAATCCGTGTCAATAGGTGTACGATTGTCATCGAAATCTGCACGATAGCCAAGACACGCCTCCTCAGCGGTCCGATTCCACCCATCATCGTCGGCATCCTCTTCCAACAGATCACACAGCCCATCGCCATCGTAGTCGAGGGGAGTAGAGGTTCCGTTGTCGATAGCTGTCGAGCAATTGGCCTCATACAGATTGTCGAAATTATCGGCATCCATGTCCTCATCAAGCCAGTCACATATCGTGTCCTCATCGGCATCTGGCGGTACATCCCCCCCATCCAAGGGGTCCGTCAGACACAGGACCTCGAGGCCATTGTCCCAGTCATCGCCATCCTTGTCCTCATCGATGGCATCACAGACCCCATCCCCATCCATGTCA
>PAZI01000006.1 GCA_002715545.1 Methanobacteriota archaeon | reverse complement strand
GAGTTTGATCACATCGATATATTTTGAGCAGGAAAATCGTCATAGTGAAGTGAGTATTGGAACCGTGAGCATAGATGATGGGTCTATGAGATTCACAATCAATCAATCGAATATATCTAGCCTTGGCGATGGTGCAAAAGAGGCGTTGGTTACCATTGGTCAAGAATGGTGGGAAGATCACGAATCTAGACCGGTGACAGGATATGTCTATGGTGACACATTACGTTTCACTCCCTCAACCCCTCTAGATATTTTCTCAACACCCGTGGGTGATGTCGAGTATCGTGTTCAAGGAGGTGGCATGACTGGAGATGAGGCAGATGCCACGATAGGAATTATGATGATGATGATGAATGGCCTATGTTGCTTGGGATTGTTCATTCTTCCATTAGGAGTCAGTTTGAGGAAGAAGGATAACCACTTTGCAATCACTCAATTCTTAACGATGCTCCCCTTCTTATTCATCGGTGGTTTTGCGTCAGGATTGTTATGAGAATGAAATCATTTGAATTTGAAGGAGTGACTGTAACTCCTGGGACGATTGGCAAATGCGAAATAGAGGTTGGTTCAGATGCCCTCGGCCGAGAAATGTGCGTCAATATCCACATCGTACATGGCACATCTCCCGGACCGGTCGTAGCTTGTATCGGTACGATTCATGGCGATGAACTCAATGGGATGGCGATCATCCATCATCTGATCACGGGACCTGACCACCTCCAGGGCACAGGAGATGATGTCATTGATCCTGACCACCTCAGAGGCACCCTTATCCTGGTACCTATAGCCAATCCCTCTGCGGTGCTTCGTGGAACGCGCCAAGGAGCCGATGGACAAGATCTGAACCGAATGTTCCCGGGTAAGAAGAAAGGAAAATTCACCCAACGCCTGGCTCACACTCTTTTCCACAGGATTGTTGACCACTGTGACATGATTGTTGATCTTCATTCAGCACCTTCATCTCGTCTCAATGTGCCTCATCTACGGGCCAATCTTGATGATTCAGGTTCCCGCAAAATGGCCGGCCTTTTCGGTCTTCAGATCACTCTTCACTCGGTTGGTGCTGAAGGAACTCTCAGACGCACAGCTGTTGATTCAGGCATACCTGCAGTTCTGTTGGAAGCAGGGACTTCTCATCGCTTTGAACCGGAGATGATACGCCTTGGTGTTAGAGGCCTGCTTGAGATGCTTGCAGGTTTGGATATGCTCCCCTCTCTCAAAGAACGGGCTGCAGTTAGTCTCATGGTGCGTCGTTCACGCTGGGTCCGCGCAGATTGTGGCGGTATCCTTCACGCGTCTGTCGATGGCGGAGAACTCGTTGACAAGGGTCAGACCTTGGCACAGATCGTCGATCCATTGGGGATTGCAGTATCTTCTATTCAAGCACCTGTATCTGGTATAGTCATCGGCCTAGCAACCCATCCGCTTGTTCATTCAGGCGACCCAGTTGCTAATATTGTCATGCTCGATGAGATTCAACGTACTCTCCTTCGGGAACATGGGGTCGAAGGTCGTATTGATGCAGCTCTTGATACAAATTACATCGAAGTCAGTGATGAGGATGGGCTGACGATTGATGATCAGGTCTGATTCTATCTGTCTTAGATCACAACAGTGGCGATGGCGATGATGCCGTAAATTATCAGGAGAAAACCCGTAATTCCTTCAATCACATATGCCCTCCCCTCAAGCCCTTTCCAAGCCAACCCTCCTACTGAAACCATGACAACGATACAATACCACGCGGCATCAATGATGAATGCCAATGCTGCTAGAATAAGAACATCAGGTCCAAGGCTCGCCCCAGTGGCTACAAGCGGAGCAAAAAGAGCTGAGAAGAACAGGAGAATTTTCGGATTGAACCATGCTACTGCAAGCCCTTCGAAGGTAGGTCCTCTCATACTTCGGACGTGTTCTTCCTTCTGCCCTTCTTCATCCCGATTCCTTACTGCATATAGTGATTGAGAGCCGAGGAACAGCAGTAACGCACCGCCCAGTGCACCGAGTAGAAATGAGACCTGCTCATGGACGGTTGCCAGGACCCCTAAGGTCGATGCTGTAACAAGTGCTACAATGCCAACACCAGCACCATGAGCGATGCTGATCGTCAACCCTGCAGAACGCCCATCTGATGAGGTTCGCCGCAATACTGCCGCAAGGCTCGGTCCAGGAGACATGGCCCCTAGAATGAGAATGAGGGCGACCTGCGCGACAAAAGCTACCTCCATCGGCGACGGTCATGCCTCAAAGTATGTGGAGATGTCCCAATAATCTCTCAGAACACCATTGTCTGACTGAGTGTCGTCAGTATGAAAACCTCACAACATGACGATGCGCTGATGTCCGATTGGAAGGGACTCGACCTCGCCAATCCCACCGATGAGCACGCGATGCTACGCGAGATGGTCAGGGAATGGGCGAATGAACGTCTTGAGCCACTTGCTCACCATCATGATAAACATGAGATCTGGAATCTCGATGCCTTCCGTGAATTAGGCGAAATGGGCCTTCTTGGCATCACTGCCCCCGAAGAGTACGGCGGCGCAGGTCTTGATGCAACCGCAGCAACTCTTGTGCACGAAGAGCTCTCAGCCGTCGATCCAGGCTTCACTCTTGCTTATCTCGCCCATGCAATGTTGTTCGTCAATAATCTGGCGATGAATGGCTCCGAGGCACAGAAGGCCCGTATCTTGCCTAAGGTCTGTTCAGGTGAATGGGTGGGCTGCATGGCGATGTCTGAGCCCGATTATGGTACTGATGTCATTGGTATGGAGACAACAGCTGAGCAAGACGAGGATGGAAATTGGGTCATCAATGGCCGAAAGATGTGGATCACGAATGGTACACTCGATGACGAGAAAACCCCTGCAGATATTGTTTGGGTTTATGCCAGAACCGATAGCGATGGCTCTACCCGGCCAGAACTCTCAACATTCCTGGTTGAAGCGGGAGTACCAGGATATTCAGTTGGGCAGAAAATCTACGACAAGACAGGAATGCGGGCTTCCAACACTGCAGAACTCGTCTTCGATGATTGCATAGTACCCGCCTCATCTCTTGTTGGTGAGGCAGGTGACAGTATAGGTCACATGATGAAGAATCTTGAGATTGAACGCCTGACCCTTGCGGCTATGGGCCTAGGAATCGCCCGTCGTAGTTTACACATCATGAATCAATATGCTACAGATCGCCAAGCCTTCGGGCGCTCAATCCGTGAATTCGGGCAGATACAACGTCACATCGGTGAATCTTGGGCTGAATATCGTGCCATGCGAGCGTACATCTATGATACTGCACGAACTCTTGACTTATCCAAAGGTGGTCAACGGCTTGATTCAGATGGTGTGAAATTGTATGCTACAACGAGGGCGAAAGAGATTGCAGATCGTGCAATCCAGGTTCTTGGAGGATATGGATACGTTGCTGAATACGTTGTTGAGCGGCTTTGGCGCGATGCGAAACTTCTCGAGATTGGCGGTGGTACTATAGAAAGCCATCAGAAGAACGTCACTCGTGATCTGAATCAAGATCCAGATGCCGTTTTGCGATAACACTCAACAATGCATTCATGAAATTGAATGAGCGGCTGCAATCTTCGCTGTCAACTGTGCTGCAAGAAATGGAGTGATGATCCCTCCATCTGGATCCGGTGCAATCTCACAAACATCTGCGCTGATGACTGTGGCATTTGGTGCTGAAAACACCCCTTCAATCGTCTCGACTACATGCCAGAATGTCAGTCCACCATGAACTGGAGTTCCCGTCCCTGGAACGAAAGGTGCATCAATACCATCTATATCGATTGTCAGATGGACGTTACCCTCGATTCTAGATATGTATTCGAGCCAATTATTCCATGCATGAGCCCCACTACTCGGAGCCATGATGCTTCGTGCAGTCCANGTTTCGACTCGTTGGTCCTCTTGCGAGAACTCAATTTCTTCTGCACACCAAGCACGGATACCAATCTGAAGCAATCGTGTGGCACCTTCGTCAAGCGCCCTCCGAGCAGCACAAGCATGACTGAATGGGTCTCCTCCTAATTGATCACGTAGATCAGCATGGGCGTCGATTTGTATGATGGTCAATTCCTTGCTTCCATGTTCGGACCTCATGATTGAGCGCACGATTGCAGGTAGAATGCCATGCTCCCCTCCAAGAAAAATTGGTAACCCCTGCTCAGCCGAAAGAATCCTCACATACTCTGATATCGATTCTAATTGCTCGGCCAGTGAGCCAGCATCACTCGACCATGCNGGAGCAGTATGAAAGGCGATATTTCTGAGATTAACTCCAAGGTCTTGATCATCCACCTCGACTTGATGACTTGCCTCAATCGTTGCTTGCGGCCCCATTTCAGTGCCTTCACGATATGATACTGTGAGTTCAAATGGGATTGGTGCGATAATGACCTCAGCAGTGGATAATTCACATGAGGGGAGGCCTAGAAATGTAGGCTTGAANTCTATTGAACTATCCATGTCAATCTAAGTGAACGGACATTTAATATACTTCGGCGTCGAAATATAGAGTACCTATGGGGGAAGTNGTATGGGGATGGGAATGAAAGAGTTNGCAATCGCAATACAACACCANATCGANACNAATATGGATTATGAAACTGCAGAAGGAATGGCAGAGCACGCACTCGGTTTCTTCGGATATTATGATAGGATTATCGACAATGCTCTAGAGCCAACGGATCGGAATTTATTCTACATCTTCCAAGATTATGATCTCCTTACAACCGAATCTGAAGAGACCACATTGTGGGATGGACGCGACTGGCGCATCCATTATTGGAAGTTCAAACCCGAGTTGAAGCAAATGATCGAGGGATATGTTTCCGATAAGAAAGAAGATGATAATGACCCTTATTCAGATATTTTCACCCACCTTCCTTCGCACGCGTGGGACCGTGAAGGGGTCAGCGGAGGCGCAGGTTCACAAGCAGATGGCCCCGCTTTCAAACAATGAGGCGTACGACTCTCTTTGTGTTGGGTTGCCTCGTCTTCGCTTCGTTCGTGACAGGACAAAGTGAAGAGACTGATGAACAAGCATCGATTATCACACATTGGTTTGATGGTTGGCACGTCTACGAGATCATAGACCTTCCATCAAATGACTGGAATTGGTCAATCGCTGCGACCATCAATGGTGCCCCTGCAAATATCACAGGCTGGAATGAAACCGCTCCAACCCTTTTCAATCTCAGTGAACCATTGATTTTTGGGGATGTAGTTGATATCATCATTGATGGAAATGATGAGACCGATCAAACTATGCAAATCACTCGTTCTCTTGATGTAGTTGCTTGGAATGAACCTGGAGTTCCACATGAGGTCGCTTTCACATCTGAGATATGGGTTGAACAGTATGGAGATAATGGCCGTTTTGACCTATCATTCAATGCCTCCGGCTGGCAGATTAGGGATGCGAACGGTGAGTTGCTACGTGAGGAAGGAGGATCTGGGAGGATGATAGTCTCAGAACCATCAGGTGATCAATCCCTTATGTTTGAATTAGAACTCGATGATGTGTGGAGGAATTTGACATCATCTGCAGGTATTGTTACTTTCGAAGGTTACGAATTTTCAGGTTCGGGGAACATGTTGGGCGATATTGGAGCTTTTGATGATGGTGCAAGATTGAATGGCACCGTTCATGATGCACGATGGGTTCGATATTGGGACGAGGGTAGTGTAACTGAACAATTCAACATCAGTGCATCCGGTGAAATTTCAACAGATGGAGAAAAAGTGAATGAGGCATCTGCAGAATCCGATGAAGATCAAGAAACCAACGATGGTCGCCAACGAGGTGGCGAAGATGGAAGCATGAGCGCCACTGGTGAGATTGCCCGCCTTTCCTTCGGATATGTCGACCAAGATGGTGTGCGTGAAGCTCAGCGCCTCATTGTTGAAGGCGATCTTGTCATTAGGATCATCGATGATGATCTGAGGGTCACTCAATATATTGATGATTTTGAATTCTCAGAAGTTATTGAAAATACAGTCATCATTGATTCATCCTATGTGATTGACGGCTACGGGTTTATTGATGCTAATATCGAGGAAGATGGAATCATAGTCATCATCAATGCAACAATCCATGATTTGTTACAAATCGAGCGAGGTGGCTTGACCTTAGCTGATACACTCCACTACAGTGGCACATATTCAGGAGACGTAGAAGGCACATTCGGGCAAGTTCGAAGTATCGAAGACACCCTCCAAGATACCAATGCCAGTGGTGTGGCTTTCGAAGTGAATCGAATTCGTGATCAACGTTGGAATAATATCACAGGTGGCTCGATAGGCCAATTCGCGCCCATCTTTGGAATTGAAGCCTATCAGAATGAAACGATTACACATGACGTCAGGGAAACTGGTTGGAACAATCGAACGATATTCATCGAATGGGTTCAGACAGGTGCAGATCCTTCAGAAGGTTCGGAGAAGCCAGAACGCTCCCCCATCCCTATCGAGAATGTTGACATTGAATCAAATTCAGCATTCGGTGAATTCGATCTTCGTCAAGCACGAGGCCTAGTACCCCGCGTGCCCCAACTAGGTGATACAATCTGTCTATCAGAAATCGATACGCGTCACATGTGCATTACATTTGGAATAATTGATACTGAGACAGTTGCAGGCATCCCAGGCATCGAAGTGATACACTGGACGGGACCTTACATGACTGGGGGTAATGCCGAGGGTGCGACGATTCGAAACGGCCCATTGACTGGATTGATTGCTCATGAAACCCACATCCAATCATTGGGCTTGACTGAAACGATATTTGAGCAACACACCCTCATTGCAGTCCTCAATCCATCAATTGTGAGCAGCGAACAGAACACTGCCCCGGTTATCGGGGACCTCAGCCTAAGGGACGGCTTGTTCAATGATGGTCGCCTAGGGAACATCGACGTTGATGTATTTGATGCTGAGCGAAATGTTGAGTATGTCGAAATCCATTCAGAAGATCTTGACATCATCCATCTTGCAATGAACGATCGTGGAATAGATGGAGATCGGCTATCGGTAGATGGAACCTGGAGTGTATCCGTACAACTCGATGTTGACCAACGCGGTATCTTTTCGGGAGTGATTACTGCGGTTGATGTATTTGGTGTTACAACAACGTCACTCGTTGACATCATCCTCACTGAAGCCGCACCGACACTTGATTCCGTCACATTCAATCTCACAGAGATAGATCGGGGAGAAGAGGTGACTATCACGATTATCGCTACTGATGAAGCAGGTGTGGCTTCAGTAGAAGTCGATTTCACAGAAGTTAGAGGTAATCTCATCAGCGCTACAAAACGAATTTCAGACGGTGCTTGGGTTGCAATGGTTACAATTCCAGAAGGCGTCATACCGGGTCATTTCTCCCCCCTCATCCGTTTGATTGATTCCCATGGAGCCATGAGTGTAGTGCGTTCCCCAGTAAGTCTTGTCGTGAACAATGATGCCCCTAGGATTACCGACTTATCACTCTCTCAATACGTCATAGATCGTTCTGAACCGAGTCAGGTAGAATTGGTCATTCTACGCGTCACGGTCACAGACCCCGATGGCATTCTACTTGCTCAAGTCATGTTGGCTGACCTTGGTAATGATTCAGGTTGGCAACCTCTTGATGTGCTTGATACAAAGAATGGAACATATGGTGCGAACATCCCTGTTCGAGATGGTCTACCAGGTGGTGAGTATCCTATCGTGGTTAGATTTGTTGATGTGAATAGCGCTCAATCGACATCCACAATCACTCTCATGATTGTCAATCCAGATGACCAATCAGTTGTTGCTGGTGTTTCCCAAGAGACCGCATCTTCAATTGTCTGGGCGTTGATCGGAACTGGAATCATCGCGCTTGCTGCGGCTGCAATTATCATTGTACCGAGAATCACTCCGACGGATGATGAAGAAGATACAACCTTTGAGTGATTCTGAATCATATTTCAGGCCATGTTATGTGATGTCTCTTCGCATAAGAAGGAGTTTCATTTCGCTACCTTCATTCTCTCCATTCTGAAGAGTAATGTCTCCATTTAGCTCCCATCCATCCTCGCCAGCGGTGTTCAGAAGGGTGAGTAGATCCGTTTTCGTGTAGATGCTTTCAGGTCTTTCTCCCTCTTCAATCAACTCGGCCCTTGATACAATTGATTCGCCCAAGATCTTCTCGACACTTTCTTGCCCTGTTGCAACAGCCTCATCGATTTCCTCGCTGACCTGGATGAAATCATTGAATCCTGACCAAGAAATCTTTCCTACCTCAAGCCTGTAGACGCCCTCGCCTACTTTTTTCCACTCAGAGCCTACGTCTTCTAATGGGTCATTCAGTTCGATCTCAATCAATATGTTGTATGAGCCACTTTTTTGATTCAATGACCATGAGTCACTACTCCCCGCTGGGACCAACGCAGCATATTCCCATTCTTTCATACATTCAGAATGTTTGCCTGATATACAATGATATCGGGAATTGATAGTATTCTATCGTATCAACATCGGATGAAATGGTGAGATAGTTCATGGCTGCAGCAGAATCTTGCCTACGTTGAGACCATCGTGCATGCGCTGATGGGCTTTAGCAGCCTCATCCAGAGGAATGACAGAATCTATTACGGGCTTCAAAACACCAGATTCGACACCAGCGATGATGCTTTTCATGTGTGATCGTAAGATTGCTTCGCGTGTGAAAGTTCCAATATGTACTCCAAACACACCCTGATTCCTACTCATCATGATGGTCGGCCTGAGTTTTGGCATGCGCCGCAAGGCCCTGATTGCTTTCATGGGTTTGAATCTGGCTGCCGGTGCTGCTTCCGATAGGCCGAAGGCATAGAGCCGCCCTCCGTGTGCAAGAGTAGAGAGACTTCTCCTCATATTCGTTCCACCTATTGGATCAAGAATGTGGTCTACCCCTTCGCCCTTTGTCATTTCACGCACTACGGCAACGAAATCCTCGTTATTCCGGTCGATGAAATGGACGCCAAATTCAGTTACAGCTTCCCGTTTACTTGCAGAGGCAGTACCGAAAATTCGCTCAACCCCATGCATTTGACATATTTGTGTGGCTGCAGTTCCAACACCCCCTGCAGCACCGTGAATCAATACAGATTCTTCTGATTGTAAGTTCCCAAGATGGACGAGCATGTGCCATGCTGTGAGATATGTAACTGGTACTGCCGCAGCGGTTTCCAGACTGATCTGATCTGGCACAGAAAAACACCGTTTTGCACGCACGGCGACGTGAGATGCCTGGGCACCATTCGGCGTTGCAGCGACGACGCGCTGCCCCACTTCCATTCCCTCTACTCCTTCCCCTACTGCAGTGATAGTTCCCGACAATTCATATCCCGGTGTGAATGGCGGCTTGGGCCTTGGTCGATATATACCCAATCTCATGAGACAATCTGCAAAATTCACTCCTGCAAAAGCAGTCTCGATAACGACCTCATCAGAATTAGGTCTGATGTCATCTATCTCTTGAATCTCAATGACGCTCGGATCTCCATTCTTGGTCACAACCATTCGTCGCATAGTTTGGCAACGTTCATCCAACATCCATCAATGGCACGGTGTGTACCAATCCCGATAAGTGGAGCCCACCTCTGCCGCTCGTGCCGTCATCAGATGACGCTCCGACAAAGCACCGGCCGCACCTTGTTGTTGCAAAAGGTACGTTTAGCACGTTAGGAGGTGCCGAACGCGATCTGTTGAATAATCTCAATGCACTGAATGAGATATTCGATGTGACATTACTGACTCTTCATCCACCAACTCCCGCTGAGATGGAAGAAGCAGGTGTTGGACATATTCCCACTCTGTGTCCTGACCCCCCGTGGGATCAGCCCACAGGTCCCTTTGCTGAGATTATGGCTCGAGGAAATCAGACCTCGACAAAGGCATGGGGGGACCTGATGTCAGATTCAAAGGTGAATGATGTGATGAATGACGCTGAAGCAATCCATATCGTCAGTGGTCCAGGTTCACTTGAACTCTTCAATTCGCTACCACCTTTAATTCCAACCCATTTGCACATGCTTGAACCCCATCGAGGTCTCTACGAGGATGTGCTTCATCGCACGATTGATGGAACTCTCAATCGTCCAATGTGGCTGACTTCATTTTTGCTTTCTAAGCAACGCCGTCGGGATCAACAACTTGTTCGAAGGATAACCGATGCAGGAGGATTGATCAGTGGCAATTCGCCATGGATTGTAGAGCGTATATCGGAGGTTTACCGCACTGAAGCAACATTACTTCCACATAGCATAGATACATCTGAATGGACTCTTGAGCCCACGCCAAAAGAGATCAGCGTGTGGAATGACGTTTCCATGACTCATGATCTCATCGAGGATGAGTACGTGGTCACGGTTGGGCGGGCCTCGTGGGTCAAAGGAACTTGGCAAACTCTGAGCATGCTGGAATCCACTCCATTCTCCCTCGCTCATATTGGCGGAGGTGAATCTGAAGATATCAAGAAGCTTGAAGCTCATGCTGCCTCCCTTAACGTCACTTACCGCCCCCTTCCTCGCCTTTCTCAATTGGAGATGCTTTCTGTCTTCCGTCATGCCCGTGCCATGGTGAGTCACGCACATCATGAACCGATGGGTCTTACTCCAATAGAAGCTCATGCTTGCGGAACTCCAGTCATTGCTGTTGATGAAGGAGGTTTCAGGATGACTACTGAAGATGGTGTTTCTGGCCGCCTTCTCTCACGTGATGCTCCAATTTCTGAATGGCATTCCTCTCTTGAACAAGCAGGTGATCCTGATTGTCGCCGAATGTGGTCTGCTGCAGGAAGATTGCGGGTCAAGGCCATTGGGATGTCTCCAACCGATTATGCCCGTCGCATTCACGATTATCTCAAGCCCCTTATTGTTGCCACGAAACCATCATGATGGTGTCACTTGACCGCTTGGTATGGGCGAGAGTGTTCTTGTCATTGGACTTGGCCGCATTGGCCTACCGGTCTCTCTTGTCATGGCAGATGCGGGTTTATCCGTGCGAGGCATTGATGTCTCTCAATCTACGGTTCAAGGATTGCAACGTGGTGAGGTGCCATTCGATGAACCAGGTCTCCCCGAATTACTCTCCTCGACACTTGAAAGAACGTTCACTCCTTTGACATGGGATGAAGTACAGGATTCTAATCTTTCAGACGTCGGCACCATTGTCATCACAATCGGAATTCATGTTCTCCCATTCCCCGAACCCGCCGACCTCACCTTACTCCATCAAATCATATCTGAACTTCATTCACGTGATATCATACGTGGCCGAGTCATTATCTTGAGGACCACTCTTCCTGTCGGAACCACGCGTCAGATTTCAGAACATATCTCCGAGCTTACAGGCCTGGAGGAAGGCGTTGATTTTCACACAGCATTCATTCCAGAACGTTTGGTTGAGGGTGTAGCTATCAAAGAGGAGCGAACCCTTCCGAAGATCATAGGGCCAATGCAGGAAAGCACTCTTGCTCTTGTTCGTCCCATCTTCAAAGCGATTGGTGGGCCCCTCATTCCTGTCTCAACCCCTGAGATTGCTGAATTTATCAAACTCATCGATAACGCATGGCGCCATACGCGATTTGCATTCTCGAACGACGCAGCCATGGCTGCAGAAGCCGCAGGTGTTGACATCATTGAAGCCATCCAAGCCGCTAATCAAGAATATGATCGTAATTCCGTGGCACTTCCCGGACCAGTATCAGGCTATTGTTTGGGCAAGGATCCCATCATCTTCGAATATGCCTTTCAAGAAGTAACACCCCAGCGCGAAGTCCCTTCCGTTTGGATGACCTCCCTTCTTTCTTCACAGAATCTAGTGCCATGGGTCGTCGATCGAATCAAAGGACGGCGTGTACTTCTTGCAGGTTGCACGTTTAAGGAAAACATCGATGATTTTCGAATGTCATTCACTTTGAATCTCACTAAAGCATGTCTAGAAAAAGGATTTGAAGTCCATCTCTGTGATCCATTTCTTAACAAGAATGCATACACTCAGGTGTGGCCTGAAGTTGCAGATAGAGTGATTGGAATGAGCAATAATATTGGTCAAACATTGGAAGATAGATGGGACACGGTTGTACTTGCAGTTAGGCATGATGGTTTTGACCAGCATGAAGAAGCCCTTTCAGGGCAGGGACAGGTCATCGACCTCTGGAATTTATACCGCGGTTCTTCAATCCCAAATAGAATAGGTCTTGGGTCAACGGGCAGGTCTGATTGATGCGTTGTTTCATCACTGGTGTCGCAGGTTTCCTCGGTTCACACCTTGCCGATGAGGCACTTGCTCGAGGTTGGACTGTACTTGGAGTAGACAATTTCTTTCGAGGTAGAAAAGAACATCTGCCAGAACATGACGAATTCACGTTCGTTGAACTCGATCTCTGTGATGAGATAACTCATCTCTCCTCACTCCTCTCTTCCTTTGCCCCTGACATTATTTTGCATTATGGAGCAATCAATGGCACTGAGTACTTCTATGAACAACCATGGGGCGTCTTTGAGACCAATATTCGTGCAACTTCTAATCTTCTGAAAGCTCTGTTAAAGTCTGGTCACACACCACAACGCGTGGCTTATGCTTCTTCGTCAGAGGTTTATGGAGAGATTCCTGACACCATTCCAACGACGGAGGATGGCATTACCCGCCTTGACATTCATTCAACGAGAGACTCCTACGCATCATCGAAAGCAATCGGAGATTTCTATGTGAAATTATTCTGCGAAGAACATACCATACCATGGACAATCCTCCGCATTTTCAATGCCTATGGAACGCGCATGGATGCAAGCAAATATGGTCAAGTGATACCTGAATTCATTCGTAAAGCGCTTGATGACACGCCTTTTTCGATTATTGGAGACGGCAGTCAAACACGTAGTTTCTGCCATGTTGACGACCATGTTCGCATGGTCTTAGATGCCGTGACCCATCCTGACGGAATTGGTGTTCTGAACATCGGTAATGATGAAGAGATCACAATCGAGCAATTAGCACACGTGGTCCTTGAAGCAGTGAATAGACCATTCGAGTTTAAGAATCTCCCTCTACGGGCGAATGACCCGCCACGACGAGCTCCTGATTGTTCTCGAATCAAATCAATCTCGGGGCCATGTCGTGTTTCCCTCCAGGAAGGAATTGCCCGATGTGTTGAACATGAATTGATGCAAGACGAATGACAACATCCATGTCACTCCTTCCTTCATTCCCTTCATGTTCAATGTCGGCACGTGCACCTTGACACATCAGGCCCGCGATGGTTCCAAACATCATCCAGTTGATATTCCACGCCTTGGTCTTGGAGTGTGGCAGATTCCAGATGGGGGGGAGTGCAGAGATGTTGTTCTCCAAGCATTCGATGTCGGCTACAGGCATATTGACACAGCTCAAATTTATGGGAATGAATCTGATGTCGGCGAAGCGATTGCTCAGAGTGACTTGAGCCGCTCAGATATGTTCATCACCACGAAATTATGGCGCACTGAAGGCCTTGATGGAGATATCTCTCGAAAGATGTGCGAACAGAGCATTACTCGCCTTGGTCTTGATCATGTCGATTTGTTCTTAGTACATGCTCCGACCAATCCCGTCGAGAAGAGGCATGAGGTCTGGGAGATCATGGAAGGATTACTCGAAGATGGGCTGGCCCGAAGCATTGGAGTCTCGAATTTTGCTCGAAAACACTTGGTTTCACTTGCTGAGAAGGCAAACTTGCTTCCGTGTACTAATCAGATCGAGTTACATCCCTTTGCCAGTCAACCTGCAGTGGTCCTAGCCAGTCTTGAACATGGAGCACTTCCAACTGCATACAGCCCATTGCAACGGGCATTATCGCTTGACAATGAGATTCTTTGTACTCAAGCATCCCGATTGGGATGTACAACTGCCCAACTTCTCATAGCATGGGGTTTGCATCATGGTTGGATAAGCATACCAAAGACGACAGATTCCAGACGCCTGGTTGAGAACTTAGCGGCTCATGCCATACAACTGGATGAAGTGGCGTTAGCATCTCTTGCTTCTCTTGAAGAGGGTGGATTCACTGGAACAGACCCAGAGACTCGTGAATGAAGAACACGAGATTGAAAAGAAGTTCATCCTCTCAAGCATCAACTGGATTGGTTCAATGACAAATATCACGCCGCTCACCCCCTCTGATGATGTGGTAGAGGGTGACCCTTGGTCCAAATTCAGATTTTGGCTGGGAGTGACTGTGGTTGGTTTCCTAGTCATGTCCGTGGCCCCACAAGGTACTGTGTCGGAGCTCGGTGCATTCGGTTGTTGTTTTGGCGTGATTTCCGCCACGATTGCAGCTATAGCGGCGAGTCAATCCAAAGGTGCTGTAATCGATGCCAGCATGATGCCTGCAATGGGTGGTTCAGGACATCAGGTCATGACGCCAGGCCATTTAATCAGTAAATTGACTGAGATATCTACCGCTCAGGGGATGACGAATGCCGCCGCTCTACGACATCATGCAGGTGTTCCTGCGGATACACCCATTGATGTAACGGTGCTTCAAGTAGGAATTGAGCGCATGGGTGTCGCTCGATTAGATGAGGTCTCGGCTCAAGCCATTCTTTCCCATCTTGATATTAATCAGGATCATATTCTCCAAGAGAGTGAAGTTGCACCCCATCATTCGGGTAATGAAGGGCAATCAGAAACAGTGACTGCACAATCTATGATTGATCATCTCTCATCCATGGCTTCTGAAGAGGGAAGTTCTCTCGATGAACTCCTACGCGAGAACTCATCTGCCTCACCCGGTGAGACAATAAATCCAGTTCATGTTCAAGATGCACTTTCTCAACTTGGCATTGCAACCGTTGATGAGGCATCAGCAGATGTTCTCTTGCGTGAGATGGCGCCTTCTTTAGAGGCCATATCGGGTACAATTTCAGATGACCCCGTAGCGACCAAAGCGATGGTTGAGAAACATCTCAATGAGATTCTCGATAAGACTGCAAGGCTTGAACATCCTCCAGATCAGATAATTGAGGAAGCTACTCCTCACCTCATGGCGCTGACTGAGAATCTCGACCCCGAGACAAGGGATCGTGTTATTGGGGCTTGGGATCAAGCAGTAACCTCAACTGCCGAAGACCCCTCCTCAATGGATTCTGAGAAACGAGCAGCTATCGCCAAAGGCGTGGCTGGAGCAGTTGCAGGCCTGACATTGACAGGTGCAGCCGCAGCAGGTGCAGCAACTCTACGTTCATCGCTATCGTCAGCAAGCAAAGCAGCACCTGATGTAATCGGTACCACCTTCGGTGATGCAGAACGCGTAATTGAGGAATTCAGAGAGGAAGCAGTTCTAATTGCAGAAGAAGGGGGTGACGTTCGAACGATTGAGAATACTCTCCGTACTGCCATGCGTGCTAAGACCGCCGACCTTCCCTTTGGTGTGAGGCAGAAGGTTGAACGTGAACTCGACGAAGTGATTCATGCTACTGCTAAGGAGGCAACGAAAAAGGCGTCTCAAGTAAGTGACACATTAGATTCTAATCTCGATTCAGCTGCAGAGAAAGTAGCTGAAATTAATGAGGCTGCGTCAGAAAAGATCGAGTCCATCGCTGAAGAGGTAGCCGAGAGAGTTGAAAGCATCGCAGATGGTGAAACTGTTATCGATGAATCAATCAAATCATCTACTGAAACCCCCGACCTACTTTCTCTCCATGAGACAATCAGAGGTTTAGTGATGCATAGTGAACGCCAGAAGGTGGTTGACGAATTCAAAGACCCGCTCTTGATTGAGATGGTCGTCGAACGAACAGACCGTTCTTTCAGTGTATCTGCTGATCATCTTCGTGGAGGGCAGACAATCCATGGCCACCTTCCTTCTTCACCGGAAGCTGGAGTTCAAATTCGCATTCCTCCGAATGTAGAGGTACCTGAAGTTGGTGAGACGTTTGAGATTGAAGCCCAGCTGAAAGAATGGAGTGCTATGAGAAAGAGTTTGGTTTTCGATTCGCTGGAGTGAATCAACTTGAGAATCTCACTCCTTTTTCGATATAGAGGCCAAATGCTAATGATTAGATGCCCATGCGCACCCCGCTGAGGTGAGAGACGATGGCCGGATTCATTGTGGACCAATTCCCAGGATTGATGTGTCTAGAAACAGATCCTCAAACTGGTGAGATGTTCAAAGGTACACATGATGGCGCTGTAATCATCATCAATGAGAAGGGCGTAGTCCATCAGCGCTGGGAATGTCATTCAGATTATGTCTGGGACCTCGCCTTGGATGATCAAGGTCGTTGGGTGGCAACAGCATCACAAGACGGGAGTGTAACGATACGGAAGCGAACGACTGGAAAGCACGTAGAGACTCTTCTCTATCACAAGGGTCCTGTAACAACAGTTGATTTCTCCTCTTGCGGCCATCTCATTGCTTCAGGATCAATTGATCGTTTGGTAACCGTTCATGAAGTATCAACTGGGGAACGCATCACCATTCTTGCTAAACACGAAGGGTATGTTGAGAAGGTTCTCTTCCATCCAGACGGAGATCATCTCCTGACAGCCAGTCATGATGGCAGAGTCAGATATTGGGAAGCTCGAAGTGGTGAACTAGAGCAAGAAATCAATCTCAAGGCAGGATATGTTTGGGACCTTGCGTGGTTGGATGGTGGTAACGAGGTCGCTGTAGCCACTGAGAAAGGAGGCATTCAAATCATTGAGATGAGTAGTTTCTCAGTCAATGCGACAATGACAGAACACCAAGGTGGTGTTAGATCTCTTTATTCTCATCCTGAATGGGGCTGTTTTGTGTCTGGAGGGGATGATGGCAAGGTGCTGTTATGGTCTTCACAACTGCGAGAATGTATTGCAACAGTCACTCGACATGGGGGCAGCGTGCACGGAGTGGGCATTAATCCAGTGAATGAAAGCATCGTTTCGATAGGTGCAGACCGTTTAACATCTCATCATCCAGTGAATGAACTTCTCAAAGAGAAGATAGAACCATTCGTGCTTGCTGGATTACAATGGAATCTTGCACGTCGCATTGTCTTCGGCCTCACAGACCGGAAATCAGCTATTCGTATTCTGCAAGCAGAGGCCGCATTGCCTGGAATGAGTGAAGCACTCATCGCAGCAGATATTCCCGCAGATGATATTCCTAAAGTGGTTGAGGATATCACTTGGTGGGGTAAGGAACATCCTCAGATTCTTGAAGGCCTTAGAGAAGGCCGAATCACATATGATACTGCACGTTCCATGATTGAAGACTGGGGCTTGATGGGTAATGACGAAGCAATCGATTACATCCTACGCGGTGCCGATATGGAATTAGTTGCCCTCCGCTATGGATATGGAGTGGATTGATCCACCCATCATCAACGAATGATGCTGGTTTTCTACCACTGGTAGAATCTCATCACTTGAGACCGTGCTTCTTGGTAGCGTTTTCATATGACCAATAATATGCTAACCGTAGCAATGTGACCCAGTGTTCAAGGTTATTCTTCTTGAATGCATCCAGCAGCTTGTCATTGGTCATGATTGCATCACCCCAGATGTTAGCAGCCGTGCCAACGAAACCACGTGGTAGTTCGTGAACGTTTTCGATTGTGGGCTCAAGGAATGTCCGCCAGACGATTTCTGGGTTGATAGTGAAAGTGACTTCGACAGTGACTTCATCCTCACGCAGACCAGTGCGTTGTTGCCAAGCATCCGATCCAAGGTCTGGCGCGAAGGGCATACAACAGTCGAGAACTGACATTCCAGTCATACCATCGATGCCTGTTAGGTCGCCGAATCTCTCCCTCATCATTTCACGATCTGCCATTGTTTGTCCAGAGATAACTCTCAGCCTGTCAATGGATGTTGGCACGAAGAACCTCACTTCCATGTAGAAGATTGATTGTTTGTTGTTGCCTGATGCTTCAGCCTTGAACAGGTGCTCGTAAGGGTTCATGCCTCTTGGAGCGATGTGGTCAAGGCTCATGACCGGTTTCAGAGCCATTGTCATCGTACTTTCTAGAATACGGTTCATGACACGCTCACTCGCCGCACTGATGGCGTCGAAGGTAGCTAGATATTCATCAAACGTGATTGTTTCATAGGCTCGGCAAGAAAGGATCGAGTGGACCTTGGGCCCTACCATTCTACCATCTGGCGTTTCTGCACGAGTAATCCATCGGATGTCTGCATCAGCAATTAAGTCTGCATATTGGTTAAATCGACGCTTGGTACGAGCCATGAAATCCGCCATGTCCAGTTTTGTGAAGACAGTGGAAGTGTAGTTGTTCCTGAGTGCAAGGTCTGCTACTTGTGATAGGTTTGCTCCTGTAAGCAGTCCAGCTTGATCGAGTGAATAGATGACAACTCTTCTTCGTCCAGTCATACCTCCAAGCTTGCCAACTTCAGGGTCGGTCATCAAGAAACCAAGAGTGACACAGGACTCAAACAGTCGACCATAGCGGTCTTCATCACTGTGCTGTTGCAGGAATTCATCGAATCCAGGTTCCACGACGTGGAACTCCAGGGGCATGATTTCGTCACCAGAGCCGAAGAGTGCCCTCATTTGTGGTGAACGAGTCATTGCTTGAATGACATAAATCGAGGTCTTTCCAGTGGTGGTGTAAATATCACTGATTGCCTCCTCACCAAAGGCGATTTTTCTATCCGAGATGTTTGATAGGAGGTTCAGCGGNGTGGGGTTGTCCTTTGACCCGTCAACTGCTGGTGTAATCCACTGGTATGGCTTGGTGGCGAGGAAACCCGTAGAATCCTTTCCGAATCCAGCAGGGCTGAATCGCACCCATCCCCATCGATTGTCGTATGTGACATCTCGGTGGGAAAGGGCTGGCCACCAAACGCGCTCTTGTGGGTCAGACCCCTCGACAATTCCCCGATGCCCAGTTCCGTAAAGGATGGGTTTCCAATCGGAGACATTCTGTTGCCAACCCCCAATGAGTAGGTGATTGCTTGGGATGGTGTCTTCTTCCCCGAATGCACCCCCAATATTCGCCTCATCTCCCGAGGCACAACAGAACATAGTCTGCGTTGTCAAAAGACGAGTAGGGGACCATAGATTTGCGAACAAGACGTTCTTTTGCCAGAGGAAATCGTACATGTTGTTGAGGAAGCGTTCGAATTCGAATCGCCGTGGGTCAATCCATGAGGATCCAAGAACAAGGCTTGTATTGACTAATGTGGATTCTGCAGACCCTACATAACGCGTTCTTGGGTCCTTACGAATGTCGCCTCCTTTCGTTCCCGCTTTATTCTCCTGCCAAGGACCACGCTTTGGAAGCCTCTTCAAGAAGCGCTTGTGATCAAATCTCTTTTTTCCATGTTTCTTGAGTACGGCAGAGACGTCTTCTAACATCTTGACGTAATTCTCATTTGGATTCAGACCCACCTTTTTGTGGTGAGATAGTGTCAATGTTCTGTGTTCCCATGCCATATCACTCATCCTCCTTCAATGGTATCATCGTAGAAAGGTCTGCTTCCCAATCGATGATCACTATTTTCACTCCCTTTGTTTCATGGGCCTCTATACATGCCACATCTGCACACGGAGCGGAGATTGAAACTTGTTCCCTTGCAGTTACTGCCTTAGTCATGCCTTCCGAATAGAATCCGGAACCTGTTGAAGCGCCTTCAACTATATTCGGCATGATGAATTTAGTCTGTGGTGAGAACCACCATTTGTCGAGCCGTCGATCGACCCAAGTTGAATATGCAGTGGTTTCATCACTTGTCATAATGGTCGCCGTTGGACACCCATCTGCTGTCCTGAAAGCGTCCATGCTAGCTTGGTGAACGGTGTGGACGAGAATTCTGTCACATACAGTGGTTTCATCTCCTGCTGCAAGTTGTTCCTCACTGATTGTGAATAACATGTCTGCAAGAATCTGTGCAGCTTTGACCCCGGTATCTCCTGTATCTTGGATAGAAAGAATGAGTAGAGTGTTATTGATTTCTGGCGTTTCCTTAAGGAGGGAATCAAGCGTTGGCGCAAGCAAGTCTGACCCATCGAAGGGCCGTGACGTGACTGGAGAGGCCTTGCTGTTGTCGACTAAGATCTCTTCAGCATCTTCGAAATTGATGCTTGAAATTTTATCGCCATCGTTGTAAGTGGTCGTACATCTTTGACACCATTCTTCTCTATTTGCGACAACCTTCTCACTGCTATATGCAACCAATCTAGCCTCTGTTTTNGACCCCTTTGTTACCCTCAGGTCAATCCAGATTCCATCTGGTTTCTCAAACTCATATTCTACTCCATCCCACTCTGCACTCCCAAGACCAGCATACTCGAATGCCACGCTTGAACCCTCAGGGGCATAGCCTGAAGCTCCACCCCGAACAAAGTAAAGAGGCCTGCTTGCAGCGTCAGCATCGCTCAGAGCTTCGTTGAGGCCAGGTGGGCTGGTCAACGTTGTAGGGTCTGGTCGAGGCCCAATCTGAGTTAATAGCATCAAGACGACGAGAATAGCGAATGGAATACGAGAAAACATTGCGAGTCGTTTTGCTCTTGCTGCTATAGTCGTCGCTTTCCGACCTTCAGCGTCACGGACAGCTTCTGCAGGTGTACCCATAGAACCCCCGCCTGATAAATCATATATTACTTTACCCGAACATGTCCGTTCATGATAGGTTATTGTAGAGCAAACCCACGAAAAACATTCTTATTCTGAGGATGTAATATCGTTTTCAAATGTACGGCTCCCCATATCCTTTCCACCACGCATCCAGCACACCATTAACCATATTTGACATGCAGAGAGCATGAAGAACCACCAGATCCACATTGGTAATCCTAGTAGCCATGCACCACGGTCCTCCCACCACCACCAATCATGTGCTAAAATGAAGATGAAGGCAAGGCCGATAACTGGCCACC
Organism: Methanobacteriota archaeon; assembly: GCA_002715545.1. The sequence goes on along the minus strand of PAZI01000006.1, from coordinate 29,913 downwards.
GGGCGTTGCGACTTGGCATGGCTCGATGAATAATCGAAATGACCGAATTAGCATTCTCACGCACAATTTGGACTATGAGCAAAGTTAGAATTGCTACGACAACTGCAGGAATCACTGCTGCAGGGATAGCGGGACCTACTGGTTCAATCCACCATCCTGAGAAAATAGAAGGTTGCCAGAGTGCAAGTCCTACTACTATTTCTCCNGCGATGACCGAAGCAATGACGGCCATTCCATCCAACCGTTCAGAATGCAGGCTTGCCCACACTGCAGGAAACATGACTGCATATATGCAGAAAGAAAGCAAACCAAGATCAAGAAGTGAGAGATTAGACCATAGTGAGAGAAATAGGCCTAAGATTGCAAGCCCTATCATGGACGTTTGTCGAAGGCGCTGATGTCCATCTGTATCAAGTTCGGGAGCTAAGTCTCTGACAACCAACGAACCCGTGGAAAGTAACTGCGAATCCATTGTTGACATAAGGGCAGCAAGTCCAGCAATCAGGATCAGTCCTCCTAACCACTCTCCACCTACATCAATTACCATTGTTGGGAGGATGCCATCGGATGCCGCTTTATCCAATCCATGGTTGTCTAAATGTCCTAACAGACCAATGATTATTGGTGGTAAGAAAGCGAGTGTTGCGACAATAGGATACAATGCAGACATCCGCCCTATTGCTTCGTCGCTTTCGGCAGCACAAAGGCGTTGGAACAGCTGAGGGAACATTGGATCAGCAAGCAGCCATAGCAGCAAGGTGCTCGACCAGACGATGAGGATGTATTTGTCCATTCGTCCCATCAGAACAGGGTCCACAGCAGCTAGGTCCGCGAATGCCTTACTCGGACCACCCGAGTCATTCAGCACTAAGATGAGACCTAACCACAACAGGCTCATGGCGATGATTCCCTGTATGAGGTCGGTGCGCACAACAGCCTCGAGACCACCACTTAGAGTGTATAGGATTACGATGATTGTGACAAGTACTGCACCTAGCCACTCGGGACCCCCGAACAAGGCCGATATGACGATTCCAGCAGCCCTTGGCTGTAGTGCAAGATATGGTATTGTTGCCAAAACTAGGATGAAAGCCATTGTCCGCTGAGCTCCGATTGATCCAGTCTGTGCTCCGACGATTTCGGGTGCGGTTATCGCGTTATGTTCGATTGAAAGCCGGCGAACTCGTCGCCCGATTGCATAGAGTGCTACCGCCATGAAACCTGTGCCAAATGCCATGATGGGTAGGAATGATAGTCCTACTCGATATCCTGCTCCGCTTGAACCATATACAGTAAATGCACTGAAATTCGTAGCAGCCATTGTTACCAATAGCATTGGCCATGCAAGGCTCCGGTTTGCAAGGAAGTACGAATCATCATCCTTGTTCATTCCTCTGCGTGCCCAGACAGCGACGCCGACAAGAATGATGAGATAACAACCGAGGGCTAACCATGCTGCCCACATTCACTCCACCTGTATCCTCTCCACGATTTGATGATATGGGACATCTACCTTCTTTTCTGCCATTTCACACACACCTTCTGCTTCCCAATCACTGATGATTGATTATTTCCCTTCAATAGGTGGCAGATAGGGCGAACATTATGAGTATGGCAACATGCTCGACATGCTATGGCAGCGATGAACGAGACCCGGGCGGCCTATATCTACACGTCCGTTCTTGACCAAGCCTTCGATGACGATGTCATTAGTAGCGATGAAGCAGTCATCCTCGAAGTCATCGCAGACTCGCTTGGACTCAATGAGTCCATGCGACAAGCCGCTTGGAGGACAGTCTTGCGGGATGGTATTGCAGACCCCAGTGAAGAGATGGAGACCGCGTGTGATGGGGAGATGGATCTCTATGAGGATACAGTCCGTGCTGCTCTTGCAGATACTAGGATCACAGGTGATGAGTATGCTATTCTCGGACGCCTGCGTTCAATTCTGGAGATATCGGAGGATGATCACAGCGGAATTGAGGAACGCCTCCGAGAATCAATGAATGATACCGAACATCTCTTCCAATATCTCGATTCACTTGATGAAGAGTGAATCGTTATTCATCAGGCAGGATTCGCAGCAGGATTCTTTGAGAACGCTCGAACTTCTTTCATGAGTTCAGCAAGCCTTGCCTTCACTTCACTGAGTTCTCGTTTAGCGGCCTTGAACTTCTCACGCCTCAGACTTTTTGATTCTTCAGATTTCTTTGCCATCCGACTCATGACCTCACGCATCTTCTCTCTGAGTTCACTATAACGTGCCTCAAANCCTTCTTTTGCCCGCATACCTAACGTTCGNCGCCCCATTAATTTCCGCCATCGCTGATCGGCNCGAGCTGTCTGAATTGCACGCTTAGGTGCACGNTTCAGACTNTGTGTCATTCCAATGAATGTGTTGAATTTGATCCACCATTTTGTTGGATCGTATTGCCACCATCGCACGCCATTCCGGTAATCTCCTTGGAAAGCATGGTGGAAGTTATGGTACCCTTCTCCTAGTGTGAGCAGCGCAACGAATTCATTATCCTTTGAACTATCTTCACTAGTGTATGGTTGCCGCCCAACCCAATGTGCAGCGCTGTTAATCAACCATGTTGTATGATGAATCAAGACGATGCGCACAAGTCCAGCCCATACGAAACACCCTAACATTCTGGCTAGGATATCCCCTTTAGTCGGTGTCAATGCACCTATGGCAGCTCCAACTGCCAAAGGAAGTCCGAATGATGCGAGAATAGTGATTTTCCAGATATGACGGTTCTGCCACCTGAGTATTGGGTCTTTCATCAGGTCTGGAACCTTAGCAAGTGGTGGTTTCTCGTTAATGAACATCCACCCCATGTGAGCCCAGTACATCCCTTTCCTTGAGGAATGAGGGTCACCTTCTGTGTCTGAATGTTTGTGGTGGGTTCGATGAGTAGCAGACCATACAATTGCTGAATGCTCAATCGCAGCTGCTCCCATAATCGCATAACCTAGTCGNAAAGGCCATCTTGCCTCGTAGGAACGGTGTGCAAAACATCTGTGATAACCAGCAGTGACTGCCATCCCTACAACGAGGTAGAACGCGAGCAAAGTGACCAAATCAATCCAACTNATTCCAAANACCACTGTGTGAGCAATCACTCCTACAAGAGCAATAATGGGTGTAAGGCCGATGAACAAAGTAGTTGGCCAACTGATTGTACCATCACTTCGGTAATTCTGAGAAACGCCTTCATCTCCCTCTGTTTGGATACCAGCAAAGGTGTTCGAGATATTGTCCACGCTGCCTCCCATGGGCCTTGGACGCTCAAGCCACTTTTAATGGGACCCCGAACAAATCAGACAGAAACCCATATTGTAATGCTCCCACAGAATCATGAATCAGAACGTGGTGGCATCACTATGACCAACATCGTAATGACGACGACACAGGGAGAAATCATGATTGAATTATTCTCGAAAGAGTTGCCTATCACTACCGGCAGCTTCCTTTCATTAGTCGATGAGGGCTACTTTGACGGATTACATTTCCATCGTGTAATCAAGGGATTCATGATTCAAGGAGGTTGTCCCCATAGCAGAGATGCCAAGAGCAACCGAGCAGGGACAGGTGGCCCCAACCCAGGTTCATCATTCACAACAGCAGATGGACGCCAGATGAATCGTTCGAAAGGCGGCCGAGGAGGAAACATTCCCGATGAACACACTTCCAAGCATAGTAATGAACCAGGAACTCTCTCGATGGCGAATACAGGTGCACCAGATAGTGGTGGTTCGCAGTTCTTTCTGAACACCAAGCACAATAGTTTCCTTGATTGGTTCGATACGTCAAGCCCATCAAAACATCCGGTTTTTGGCAGAGTGACTCAAGGAATGGACGTTGTTCGAAAGATAGAGACTACACCAACTGACCGACAGGATAGACCAAAGAAACCCCAACAGATCATCTCCGTCCGTCGCGCGTGATGGTGACCGCGATGAGGCCCACCACCACCTCGATCCTACTCATCACCTTGCTGCTATCATCGATATTGATTATCTATTCAGGTTCCTCTCAAGCACAAGAGAAACCGGAATGGTTGGAACGCCCACCAGATTGGCGAGCTTGGACCTCTGGGCGAGGAGGTGGTGATGAGATTGCAGTGGACCCGGTAGAGAAAGTGATTGTCTTACTTGCATCTACTTCTGATGTTGACCCCGATTCCCAACATGACGTAGCTTATTTTGAAGAGATGTTGTTTGGTTCTGGGACTTCATCGATGGCCACATACTATGCCGAGAACAGTCGTAATCAGACTAGTATTCAAGGAAAGGTTGTTGGTTGGCTGGATCTTACTGATACATTGGGGTTCTACGATGAAGACGCCTGGTACGGAAATCAAGGCGAGTACGGTGTTGGGCTTGGTGTTGAAGAGGCAGTCTACCTTGCAGATGATGAGGTAGATTTCAGTGAATATGATCAGAANGGTGACTCGATTGTTGATAATATCATGGTTGTCTTCGTCGGTGAAGCAGATTCGGCGAATGGTGATGCTGATGGAGACGGATCACCTTTCGATGTAGGTGCTATATGGCCACTTCAGTGGGGACTTCAATCTGCGTATCGAACAGCAGATAACGTGTGGATCTCAAATTTCTTTGTGTGTACAGAGATGTGTGGGATGGGAACTTTTGCTCATGAATTCGGCCATAACCTCGGAGTACCTGACTTGTACGACACAGATATGTCATCACAAGGGGTAGGCTGTTGGTCAATCATGTCCTCTGGAAATTATCTGACTTACAATAACCAGATCAACCCAGCCCATTTTGATGCGTGGTCGAAAGTGAAATTGGGCTGGGTGGAACCAGTTGAACTTGATCTAACTCAAGTGGCGCGTTATACTCTGACTCCAGTCGAATCTGGTGGAGAAATTCTGAAATTCACGATTGTAGACCGTGAAGGAGATTCAGATGAGGCGATTTATGTTGAATATCGCGATAGTTCCTCTGCCCTATTCGACCGTGGTCTGCCTGGTGACGGTTTATTGATATGGCATGTCGATGAATCGATTGAGACAAATGAAGATGAGAATCATCCGCTTGTGCGACTTGTTCAAGCAGATGGAAATAGAGACCTGCAACTGTCGAGGAATAATGGTGACCGGTTCGATGTTTGGACTTCGGGAATGGTACTTTCTAACCAGAGCAGTCCAAACTTGCTGACGTATGATGGAAGCGACCCTGGAATCAGAATCGCCATTGAATCAATGTCCGATGGAGAGATAGTTCTTGATCTAGCCAATGGTGATGAAGTCGTCGATGCTTGGTTCCATTCTGTCGAATGGGAATGGGAAGATACCAACAATGATGGATTCCTCAACGGTGTTGAATTCACTTATGATGTNGATTCAGAAGGCGAGTTCCCTGTTGATGTGACAGTTGGTATTGAATTCACATCCACTCAATCTGGCGAAACAATGCTGACACTTTCTGAAGAGCACCAAGTGACAGGACAGGAATATGATGATTTTTCACAATCCGCAGGATTCACGGGTGCAGCGAATGGAATATACGACATCGTAGTACTTCTTCGCCTCGATGGACGTATTGTTGACCGCTGGGAACCAGAGCATGCCATCTGGTTAGAATATCCTGACTCTACGAATCAGTATGACGAGTGGTTCGAACCACTCAGCGTTTTCATTACCGATGATGATGATGATGGAGGGAATGACACAATCTCCGTGGAATTCAGTGTCAATACTGATGCCACAATGAACCCCACAATCATTGTTCAGTTACAGGCATTCAATGTAGCAGAACCCGAAACAGATCACACTCTCTTTCATCCCTCTTTGAATCAACCAAATACTGGAACGCTAGCAACATTAGATTTAGACATGAGGACAACGACACTTCTTCCTGGTTCGATGACATTCTATGTCGTCCTTTGGGAGTGTCAAGAGACGTGTGATGACCTTCGTCTTGAGGAAATCTTCGTTATTCCCTCCATTGACATGGCATGGTCAACCGTGATTCTTGAAACTTCTACAGTGACAAGTGTTGATCTCGATGGTGACCCTGTCTCGGATGGCCTACAAGTGACGATTGAATTGGATCATTCCTTCCGTGATCCCGTTGATGCAACGATCGAAGTGCGACGAACCCACAGCGATGGTGCAGCAGCATGTGAGTGGACTCGCAACCTCTCTGCGATGACCCACGCAGGGGATGGGGGTCGAGGGCCGTTATCGTGTACAGTATGGGAAGACACCTCCTGGACAGATACGCTCACAGTACGCATCGTAGTTGAAACAGATTCAGGAGACCTTGTATTCGAACGTNTTCTCATGGCTCCGCCACCATCGACATTCTTCTGTGGGGATGGCTCAACTATACCTGGTTCTTGGCTGATTGATGGTGAACAGGATTGCTTGGATGGTTCTGATGAGGAATGGTNAGTTCTTGCTTGGACGGTTGATGGCGCAATAGTACAGACGACATTACGCTCTGCAGGTGCATTGCCCAGTGATGGCGATGGAGATGGCTCAATTGATGCAGTGACGATTTCATACGAGGTGGTCACCACTGCCATCTCCCTCGAGGTTCTCGTTGTGGTNAATATCACGGTCGATGGAAATGTAGTGAAAACCCTGTTCATTGATGAACAAGTGAGTGAATCAGATTCAGCTACATTCTCGCATCTATATTCCGCGACGGAAGTTGGCGCTCATGGCATCAATATCTCTGTGATGTCCTCAAATGGCACCATATTGCTTGATTCTACTGAGTTGGGTCCAATCAGTCTTTCTCGCTGGACGCCGACAGTTTCGGTCGATCTTCTTCACACAGGTGCTGGTATTTCCGGTGATGCCTGTCGTATTGAGGCATTCATTACAGATCCTAGCCAAGATTTTGATGGTGATAGCTCGACACTTGCATGGTCTGGCGGACCACAAGATATCGGACTCTCTGGTGAGGTGATTTCTTGCAGAACATGGCCAGCAGGGACGTATGATGTGACACTGACCTATACTTCTGGTTCTGGGGCGTCTGACTCCACAAATCTCACCCTAATACTTGGTGAATCTAGTGTACCNGCATCACAGCCGGCCGACGATTCTGATGGCAATGCCTCAACTCGGACATCTGAGGCTGAGAGCGCGGGTTTCGATGGGGTTGACCCGATGATTGTGATGGGTGCAGGTGGAGTGGTACTTCTTCTGGTAGTTGTCCTTCTGGTTGTCAGGTCCCGTGGAGGACCACCTCCTCAGACCCCCATCCACGTACCTGGTATGCCACCACAGATGCAGATGGGACAGTATGGCGCGCCACCACCAATGTCTCCTCAACCCCAGGTCCCCCCTCCTCCTTCAGGACATCAACAAGGATACGGGCAATACGGCGGACCACCTAGGTAGAATTTCCATTGCTGAGCGATTTAATCCGGTCCAATACTGGTCCAAGAATGGTTTGATGTCCATACACCTCGATACATCACAGTGGTTTGGAAAGGGAGGTGGACATCCCCTTCAGCAGTGACTGCAATCAATCCCCCCCTCCCACCTAATGGGGCAACCATATCGAGTACCATATTTGATTCAGTGGAGAGTACTGCATTCTCCGCCCGCATCCTTACTGCGAGTTCATGAGCGGCAGCTGTGCGTATGTACGCTTCTCCAACACCAGTACATGAAATTGCAATCTTGTCATCCGCCCATGACCCTGCCCCGATAATTGGTGTGTCACCAATTCGCCCATCCGGCTTTCCAGTCATTCCTCCGGTGCTTGTTGCGCTTGCTAGATGCCCAAATTTGTCCAACACAACAGCTCCAACAGTTCCCATCCCTTCGGGCTCGTCACTGAATTCAGTCGCTACCCTCCCATCTAAGTCATGATCGAGGGCAGCATCATCCTCATCGGTAGCTCCAACATCAGCCCGCATCTCATTCCACTTTTGCCATTGTGCTTGTCGCAGATCGGTTCTCAACCACTCCTGGCCAACATCTTCGACTCCATTCTCAATTCCAAAATGGTCCGCAGCATGTGTGTTGAGCATGACTGGCCATCCCTTCTTCAGCAAATGATAGGCTACCCGAATTGGATGACGTACGCGCCGAACCCCAATCACAGCACCTGCACCCCTATCCTGACCCTGCATGATGCTTGCATCCATTGAGACACCACCGTCAGCTCCGAGTACTGAACCACGTCCTGCATTGAATAGTGGCTCATCCTCCATCATTTCCACAGCTATTGTGACAGCATCAATCGCATCCATGCCATTGAGCAGATGCCGACCCACGTCTGTCAGAACATCCTCCATGCACCTGATCCTAGATGGGTCGAGCGATGTCATCCCTCTCCAAGGACCATCGCCTCCAGCCCCGCCGTGAATGGCCAAGACGGGACCAGGCATGTCATTGGCAGGAATTAGGTGTCTATGGCCCTGTCTATCCTCTCGCTTGATTCACGAATCTAATCCCGATGGTTCAGGCAGCGTACCGAACAACTCGATGAACGTCACAGTTCTGATCTGAGCATATGCTCGGCGAAATGGCTCTGTGTGCGGCTTCAACCACAGTCGCACTGCGATTCCGTCGATTAGAGCCTCTGCCTCTTCCCGTTGATACCTTCTCCCAGGTTTCCATCCCTCTTGTTCTAATCTGCGCCATACGGCATGATGAGCCATTTCATGACAAGCGACAGCTGTGACATGGTCCTTCCAATCAGGTGATCTGAAGGAACTGATTGATGAATGTCTGCTGAATCTCTTGTATTCAGTGAATACCCCACTGTCTGGATCACGGACAGATGCTGCATGGAGGTTAAGTGAGATACGTGCCGGCCTCCATCTAGCTTCAGACCGAGCAGATTTCCCTTTCCCCCATTTCAGACGTATAGTTATTTCATCAAGAGTCAATGGCCGATGAAGTAGCGCACACGTCGATCGAGCGGCAACATCCAGCGACGTGAGCGCCCACGCTTCGACCACACGTCGATTGTCAGCACTCTTCTCATTCTGATTCAGTGAATATGTCTTCAATTTCTTCCACCGTCGGAATAGGCGCACCAATGATTCTTCGTGCGCGGACAAGAACTGATGCGAGCAATTCGTAATTCAATCGGACAACTGGACTGAATCTCGTTGTCCAACCGTGACTGTCGATTAGATAAAGCAGCATCAACAGCATCCTGATTGCAGCAGCAGTTGCTGCGAACATGAATGCCTCAAACCCATCGGTACCTGTTGTAAATACGAGTAGACCGATGAGAAGTAGGATGCCAAAAAGTTCCAGGTTAACAAGACGCAACGGATTCAATCGACTCGTTGTCGCTGTTTGCCACATCATGCGACTTTCAGCCCATCGACTCATTTCTTCATTGATTGCATTGAGCATCACTAGATCGATTTCATCTTTGTATTGGTCACTGGCTGTGATTGACATTGTGTCAATCAATGATTCGAATAGAGTTGATTCTCTCTCAGCAATTTCGATGAATGTCAGATGTCGGGTGGCAAGGACTGTTTCTACATACCGTGCAATCCTCTCCGCCATTTCTCGCTGCACGCGTCTTGACATTCCTCGCCCAAGCGTCATCATGGTTGACATTGATCCGGCCATGCCATTGATTGCGCCTTGGACCTGTAGAACGCGGTTATTTGCTTGTGTGAAGGCTTGACCAGCTAAGATGGATAACAGAAGCGCCACGACGGAGATGTAGGGAAACATGCTGCTGTATATGATACTCTCAGAGGGTGCACTCTCTCCGAACGCGAAATTTCGCAATGGTTCNGCAATCTGACCGTGTAGCCAGAACATGAGAAATCCATACGTACTGATCATAATGAGGAACCATACAGTCGGTGGTACTCTATGATACCATTTCATGAATGTAGCACGACCGACAATTTCGATCATCCCGTGGTCAGCTCGACCCATAGTGAAATTGTCTCGTTCCTGTTCCCTACAAGAAACCCAACGACAGATGAAAAGAGAAAGGCCACTTTTCCTTCATCATGACGTCATCTCACCTCAACTCGGAATGGTCGGGGCGTCGTGCGACTTTATTGGGTGCTATGATTGCAGCAATAGGTTTGCCATTGTGCTACTTGATCTGGGTAGTGAAAGGGTGCAGGCCATGGCTACCATTCATTTCAGACTTTGACCTATCACAGCCTGAAGCAGCCATCTTCTCTCTCTTGGGCACTGTTTGTCCTATATTCGTCAGTGCGGGCATGTACGCGCATTTCCGTGGAAGGTTGACACATTTGGAAAACATATCCTCTCACCGTATCTGGTGGGTTCTTGAGTTCATGACAATTGGATTGGGATTGGGTTGCTGTGTTGCAGTTATTGGTATTGTTCATCTGACGTGGACCGAGCACCTAGTGTTACATGGCCTGTTGGCGACACTGTTCTTCTATGGCGGGACTGCATGGGTGGTGACCCTGTCTATTGGGACGTGGCATACATCCAAGAGTNATCATACTCTTGTATCGCTCCTCAAACTTCGCATCGTGTTTGCTCTATTTGCTCTCATAGGTCTTGTTGGAATGCTTACTCACATTTCCATTTATTTCGGGTCTGCTTCTTTCTCTGTTGAGGAATATCTGGCATTAGGCCGAGATGTCGAACATTTCTGCCGAACCTCACTACATCCCTCCATCAATACAACGGCAGCGTTCGAATGGATACTTGTGTTCTCAATCATATCAGTGGTTACAACATTGGCGTTTGACCAACCTCCATCATTTGATGACGATTCAGCCGAGTGAACCTTGGTATTCAGTGACAACAGGAACCCAGAGTACAATCTCAATATCAAGTTCCCAGTCATTTCCTTGGTCTGGATCACATGGGACTGATGGATTTGGAATAGCGCAATCAGGGTCCGCCTTGTCTGCACTTACCATCCAAGTCCATGTTCCCCACGCAACGTTGAGCATCGGGTCACTCAAAACTCTCTCAAGAACTTCCTCTCGACTGATTCCACTGATGAATTCCTCTTCGGGCGGTGGTGCGTTGANTGAATGTCGCTGGATTTCAGCAGTAGCATTCTTTGTAACATTCTCTTGTTGTGTCCCTTCGCTTTGTTGCCATCCTTCAGAGGGAACTTCAAAACTGAGTGTGAAATTATCCTGAGGCAGTTGGAAAAACGGATCGAGTGCAAGAATTAGAGTGGCGTTGACTCCTCCAATCCGTCCAATCATTGTAAGGTTCTCACTCCAAATCTCTCCTTCATCGAGTGCTCCATCACGTGAAATCGTCTCAATGCGCTGCACCCATCGCACTTTGTACATCCGCTCGTCAACAGTCACGTTCCATGGAAGAATCACCATTCCACCCTGATCATCAGTTACGCGTAGTACACCTTCGAAACGCCGCGCGGTGTCAGTTGGGAGAACGACGCTTTCGCCTTCAGCATCGACATCATCGTCAGGAACACCATTCATATCATCATCTACAACTCTGTTGAAGTCCCATTCAAACGCGAGTTGCCCTNCCTCTGGATCGGTACTGCTCGAAGCATTGAGCACAACGTGATCTCCTACGAATGCATGATCTGGCCCAATCAGTGATACTTCTGGCAATCCATTGACAAAGATCTCGATAGATGTACTGTCCTCTCCACTCTGATCATTCACAACAGTCAGGCGCACTGTATGGCGCCCAGGGGTGGTGTAGATGTGGGTCACAAAACCAGTGCCTGTAACTGCAGTCTCTCCATCCCCAAAATCCCATTGATAAGATACGAGCGCACCTGGCTCTGGAGTTGATGATGACCGAGCATCAAAACTCACTCCATCTCCTACATTGAGTGTCGTTGGTGCAGCTTCGACTCTTGCCTTTGGGCGTGATGCAACCGCATCACCCATGCATCCTGCCCATGCAGCACCCTGAATGAGTAACATCATGAGGAGGCCAAAGCGCCCTCTCCGCATGGGTATACCTCACACGGACGATGTTTAATCACTCGCCTGCCATGATGCGAATCAGAATCTATCTTGACATCATCTTCTCAAGATAGTCTTGCAATCAGGTCTGCCTTCTTACCCGAAACCGGAAGATCACGTTCACGGCATAATTCCTTGAGTTCGGCAACCTTCAACTTAGAGAGATCTATGGCCTCTTCGCCTTCAGAAGAACTGGTGGAATCATCGTCCAATACCTCGAAGTCATCATCTAGGACTTCTGTGTTGATGATCTCGATTGAGAATCCTTCCTCTTCTTCGTCGTCCATGATTGCTTGGAGGAGATGCTCGTCTGACGAGAAAAGATCTACACTTTCGGCTTCAAGGTCTCCAACATCAACCTCAGAGAAATCTTCCATATCCTCATCATCGAGAAGCGTGGTTGCATCAACATCCCCTACGTCGATTGCAGCAACGATATCATCTACGACTTCTTCCTCTTCCAATTCCTCTTCCAAATCGTCTGATAATGCTTCAAACGCGTCGTCAACATCTTGTGCGACAGAATCAGCGTAAATATCCTCTAGTTTTGCCTCAGCCCTCGCTTCTTGTTCAGCGAATGACTCTTCAGGCTCTTCGATGACCGGGTTGATTTTGTCGCGCAGCCAGTTAACAAAACCCATATTTCTCATTCTATGAAGTCCACATCTAACCCATAGCCGTTCCGATGCACAGATGAGGGGGACCTGCTTTCGAAGGTCATGGGAAGAGCAGGCGAAGTACTAGAGGGCCTGACAGTGNTTGGTTTTGACCTCGAGACCACTGGTATCAACATCAAATCCGATCGCATCATTCAATTCGCATTTGTTGGAGCTACAGGGGATGACGATGAAATCATGATTGAGGAACTCGTCGACCCAGGGCGTCCAATACCTCCCGATTCGATTGAAGTTCATGGTATCAAAGACAGTGATGTCCGTGGCCTCCCACCGTTGAAAGACCACATCCAAATGATACGAAAACATGTTGATGGATCAGTCTTAGTTGGACACAACATCCATCGCTTCGATTGGCCCATGCTTGAGAATGAATTTCTCCGAGCAGGTGCGGAGCCGCCAGAACCGATGGTGATTCTCGATACATTGGTTCTTGCTCGTAAGCTTGGTATCCCTGGCCGTCATAGATTAGGCGACCTTTGTGCAAGATATGACATACCCCTTCTCGAGGCACACCGAGCCTCAGCAGATGCCGCCGCAACCCTCGTTTTACTTTGGTCGATGATGGGTGACCAACCAGCAAAATTCCGAGTTCCCCTTGAGGATCTGGAAGCGATGGGAGGGAGCCCCCAATCCGATGACGAATCGAAAGCAGGATTGCGTTTAGATGATCTCGAGCAGATTGATTCTCGAGGCCGACTCAGGATTGATTCGGATGGTAATGTGGTCATAGCGTTTGGTAAACATCTCGGAAAGACGTTGACTGAAGTCCTAGCTAGCGATGTCTCTTATCTTCATTGGCTCAGTTCACCCGCAGGAGGTCTTGATGAAGCGGGCAAGCAGGCAGTTAAGGACTCCTTAGCACTCAGTGGCTAGATCATTAGTTTTCAAAACCTTTGAAGTACATATTTGTGTGTTTCAGAGCAATCTCTTCTGAATATCCGTCATGAATCAATCCTTCATAGTATGCCCCGGCTGGATCTGGTTCCTCATCAGGATTGCTGACGGGTGCGGCGGTTGGAGTGTCCCCCCCCGCTCCCTTCTTTTTCAGTTCAGGAGCCCCTTCCATTCTACCTTCGACGACACCGACAATTGGTGCATAGGGTAGTACATCCGACCAATGTCCAATACGCAGAGTTCCATTTTGCGTCAGAATTGAGCTACAGAAAATGGGTTCGTCCCACCCAGCCGCCCGAATTTCTTCAAACACTTCTTTGGATTGATCTTCTAGGGTGCCCCCAATGAATCGGTCTGTAGAAGTGATTCCACCTTCATCGTCAGTAGCGGCACATACGCTGAAGACTGCAGCTCCAGTCTCCTCTTCGTAGCGTTCAACATGTAGTGCCAAATCGCTGAAAGAACCTAGATTCGGCTCATTCTGACGGAATGGAAGGTAAGCCGGACACCAAGCTTTCCATTCACAGAATCCACACGCATCGTCAGATGGTGTTGCAGGAGGCGGTTCTGGCGTAGGATACATCGCCTCCCATGCCGCGAAGGCTTCCTCGAGGACGGAGTCTCCTCTTGCAGTGAACANTTTCGATCCATCTGAATACCATGCCTCTGAAATGATAGGGGGATGCCCAGGATTATTTTCACTCAGGAGGTCGCGATACAAGCGAAGTTGACGACTGACAGTATCATACACTCCGTCAGTTGGTGGGCGCCCAGTCTTAAGATCAGCAACAATCCAGCCCACGACTTCACCCGATGTGTCAATATCATACATCATGACGTCTAGTCGGCCCATGATTTTCCCATCCGACGTCTTCAGTTCTCCTTCGACAGCCCCCATCAAACTCTGAACCCATTTCCAGAACCCTACAGTAACGTCTTCAAGTGGCATCAGACCGACACCAGAACGTTTCAGAACGATATCCATCGAACCATTGAGGAGTTGCATGGCCTTATCCCTACTATCTTCCTTCCATTTTGGTTGTCGTTGATGAGCAAAGAATCTCTTTTTTTCGTCCTCCCATTGACTGTTGAGGAGCCGTTCCATCACCACAGGTACCCACCCCTTCTCATTGTCTTGTTTGCCTTCAAGATCGAGAAGGAGGATGTCTTCAAGGGCCCCATGCACGATTGTTCCTATGCTTGCGGCCATTCCNGCCTTACGAGGTAATCTGCGTCTTGACAACCAGAATCTGCGCGGACACGCGACAAAGTTGTTCCATGATGAAGGTGAGATCGAAAACTTTCTTTCATCATTGTAGACAGGAACTCTTCCAAGATAGAAGGGGTCGATAGGCTTCCTCGTTTGCTTCCTTTCAGTTTGTTCAACAACTTCTTCGACCAACGCGGTCTGTTCCACCCCAAGGGTGTTGACTTCGTCGGCCATGATTCCATCTATTCCAGCCATCGCATACAATTATTCCCCGTTGACGTCTGGGCAGCCCATGTTCGCAGAACCAATCGTACGTGTTTCGGAGTCACACGATTTCAGTGACGCCCTCGTCGTCTCATGTTTTCCTACTCAAGGTATGGTTTCCACAATTGTTGCCCACCATCTCATCGATCAACTANAGTTGGAATTCGTTGGTGGTGTACGCCATCCTGAACTTCCCCCATACTGCCTGGTCAAAGATGGTGCACCAATGCCTCCTGTTCGTTTGTATTCAGGTGAACCGATGTGTAAGTTAGACTCCTGTGACCGGTTGGTTGTTGTAATCTCTGAATTACCCATCAAAGAAAGCATGTGCCTCCCGCTTACTGAATCCTTGTTCAAGTGGTCCAAGAGAGCAAACATAGGCGCCGCTGTACTGATTGATGCCTTCAGCAAGGACGAACAAGGCGATGAATATCCAGATATTCTCGGCGTTGCAGCAACTGACCAGACTCGTCTCCTCCTCAATGAGGAAATGGAGGTAGATTTGCTTCAAGAGGGAATGCTAGGTGGAATGACTGGAATCATGCTTGGCGAAGCTCGTCGCCGTGGCCTGTCTCTAATGGCTATTATCGCCGGTACTGCTGGTGATGTACCCGACGCACGTGCCGCTGTCCGAGTCATCGAGAAGTTGGATTATCTTTTACCGAATATCAAATTGGATGCTGAACCTCTTCTTGAACAAGCAATGCAATTTGAAGCGGACATCACAGGTATGGTCGAATCACGATTAGCGACCCAATCATCGAGTTCAGACACTAGTATGTTCGTTTGAATCACTTTCAAGCAGAGCATGAAATTCCTCTTCATTGACGNCACGAACTCCAAAATCCGTTGCCTTTGTCAGTTTTGATCCAGGATTATCTCCTACAATGAGCAGCCCGAGTTTCTTCGAGACAGACCCGACGACCTTTCCACCAGATTGTTTCACAATCTCAGCAATCTCGCCCCGCGGCCTACTCAATGTTCCAGTGATGCAGACCGTTTGACCAGATAGCATCCCTTTCGAGGTCTTGACGGGCTCTTGGTCCTTGATGTCTAGAAGTTCGTCAAGATTCTTCACGAGCTCCGAACGTTCCGCAAGTCCTTTCAGAAGTAGAATAGCAACAGTCTCTCCGACACCTTCAATCGATAGGAGTGTGCGAATTGCTAGGGGATGTTTGTACGGCTTTCCATTATCATCCTCATGTGGACCTCCCTCTTCCTCTCCTGGCTTAACCTCACGAAGCCGAACAAGATTCTGCATGGCCTGTAGAGAACCCACTTCACTAGCAATCGCTTCTGCAAGTTCTGGTCCTATCTTCGGCAGACCTAATGCATGTAGGAACGTTGCCAATGTCATTGAACGTGAAGCGTCAATTTCTGAAAGTATATTCTTAGTACTCGTTTCGCCCATCCGTTCTAATTTCATCAATTGCTCAGAAGTTAATCGGTACATATCATCTAGACTTGTGAGATATCTTGCATCGATGAGCTGTTGAATCAATTTCTCTCCAATCCCGTCGATATCGAGTGCCCTGCACCAATACTGCACAGCGCGTGCGATCCGTGCCGTGCATGATAGAGATGGGCATCGAATGAATGCCCCGTCTGTAATGACTACATGTCCACATTCGGGACAATAATCTGGCCGTTTTGGCTGCTTTCGTAAGGGCAAATCCGCCTCATATCTAGTTCCATCAGCATGGACTCTTTCTCTGAGGTCCCCCTCAACTGCAGCGCCCAAAACCTCGGTTACCTTAGGTATGACATCCCCACGGCGAACAAGTTTGACACGATCTCCTATCTTGAGGTCAAGTCGCTCGATTTCTCCTGCATTGTGTAACGTCACACGCTCAACAGTAACACCACCGACGAATTGTGGTGCTACCAGAGCGACTGGCGTGATGGCTCCTGTTCGCCCAGTTCTCCAGATNACTTCCATCACAACAGTCTCAGCCTCCTCTGGAGGGAATTTCCATGCCAATGCCCATCTTGGATGATGCGCCGTTGAACCCAGCACTTCACGTTCATCAAAGGCGTCAANCTTGATGACAAGACCGTCGATTTCGAATGCATAATCACTACGTTTCTCAGTCCATATCATGGTCGCATCGACAATAGATTCCAGTAACGATTTATCTCCAGTCATCTCATGTATCGTCCAAGGTGCAGATGAGAAACCGAGTGTTCCTAACCATGGAATAATCTCTGAATCATGATTGAAAGTAGGAGGTGTTGTTGAATTTGCAGACCGCTCATCATCTGGGAAAAAACTGGCATCAAAGGTATGGAACACGAGATCGTCAGGCTGAGCGATCCCATCCCCATGCTGTTGCCGAATTGCTCCGGCTGCAAGGTTACGTGGATTGGGTGAACGATCAGCGTATTTCTCTCTAAAGACGCTGAGGGGCATGATTACTTCCCCTCTGACAACTAGATCAACTGGTTCAGTGAGGCGATGTGGAAGCCCTCCTAACCTGCGTGCATTTGCCGTGACGTCTTCTCCTCGTGTCCCTGATCCGCGTGTAGCGGCTTGGGTAAGCACCCCCGCTCGATATTCGACAGACAGTGATGAACCATCGAACTTTGGCTGCGAGATACAACGAACAGTCCCTCGCGTCGTTGTTGTGAGAAAATGATCGATTTCCTTCACAGTGGTTGCTTTATCGAGACTCTGTAAAGGGAATCGATGATTCACTTTCATGGTTCCAGGTGCGGGGTCACTTCCAACCCGTTGCAATTGTGGATGAGTTGGGTCAAGTCGCCGCAATCTATCGACCATAGCGTCGAATTCAGCATCGCTCACCGCGTTGTCAGCCCGATTGAAATATGCCTCTGAGAGATTACGAATGGTATTTGCCAAGTCTTCGACGACCTCGCTCTCCACGGGTGTTGGGTCAGNCATCTCATTCCTCTGTGCACATCTTCAATCATCATAGTCTAAAGCGATTGATGTTATTCATCATCCTCTGTGAGCCACATTCCATTAAATGCCGCAATGATTCTCTTTTCAACCTCATTGAGGTCCTCCTCGTTTCCTCCAAGAGCTAATGGAGCGAACAACCACCACCCTTTCCGTTGCAAGACGATACGATCTGGCTGACGTCGTCTCAATGATCCCAATCTCTCCCAATCAATACCCCACCCATCTGCGAAGAGCGTGGTTTNCGTTGCAGCATATCTTCGTGGAATGAGCATGAGAAGGGCGAAGCAGATCAGTGCAGTTGACCATAGGGTNAGAGTAATCCACCCNGGGTCAGTAAATGATCTGNAGAACCATGGCAGGATGGCCATGAAAGCACATGTGATCAGATCAGGCCCACGTCGTATGAATTCATGTTGCCACGTCGTTCGCCAAGCCCACCCTCCATCATTCAGTGGGCCAACAGTCTCCGCAACCTTCTGTTGTGAATGAAGGCGAATGGCATCGATAATCAGGATACCCCATGCAGCGATGAGGATGATGATTTGGATGATGGTCTGCGCATCGACCATCGAATCACATCGCTGAGAATTATTCCATCAGATTGTTTGCATCTGGTCAAACATCTCTACGCAACAGGATAATGATGACGACAACACCTATTGCTATGCCTGCGAGGGTGAGCAGGAGGAATGCATTACTCCCGTCATCATCAGCAGCGCTGGAACTTGCTTGCCTCTCATTCTCACTGGTTGTGGATGTATCATTCGTGTCTCCCCCCGTGGCTGTATTTGCATCATTATCTACTACGAGATTAGTTGGACAAGCCGCGATGATCTCGTCAGGAGCGCCATCACCATCTGTATCTCTTGTAGCACATCTGTCAAATGGGAAATCATCATCTTCATCGATGACTCCATCGTTATCGTCGNCCTTATCTGATGCATCAGGTCCGCAGTAGGCGTTCAATACTGTACTGTAACCATCTGGAGGGCAACCTGCCTGATCCCCGTCGTTGTCGCTTGCCTGTACGTCAAGGATGAAATAATCCTCTGAGAACAGTCCACCTTCATCACTTGCTTTGACCCTTACCTCATACAATCCCGCTGAAAGGTCCGTGATTGATACACTGGCTCCAACGACATCGCGAACTTCAGTTTCACCGCTCATTACACTCCATTCGACTAGGACATCATCCCCCCCATCATCGAAAGCTTGTGCCTCTAAAGTGAGATTCTCACCCTCGATCAAGGTATGTGTTTCTCCTGTATTGATTGTAGGAAGTGTGATTTGAAGGAGTGGTGGAGCATCCCCGCGCAATGAGAGGTCGAAGGACCAGACCTCTGTGATTGTAGGGGGTTGGACAACAATACCTAGGCTTGCCGTGTTGTACCCCTCACTTATTGCAGAGACCGTCATGTCTGTGAGTAGATCCTTCAAAGACCCATCTGNCGTGATAGTGTACAGGACGATTTCAAGATCAGCCCTTCCATCTTCTGTATACGTCTGTGTTGACCACACAGGATCGTTACTTTGGCCGGTGACAGTAGTTGGAACAACGATTCCGTTTGGACCGCGGACGATGATTGTCAGAGTACGCATGAGGCGAACTTCCGCTTCTCCATTGATATTGACAACTGATGAACTAGTTAAGGTGGAGTCAATCAGATCTATACTCATTTGATGTTCCGAATCAGCATTGATATGACTGAGTGTTGACCCAATGAACCGAATTGGTGCACCATCAACAATCACTTCAACCCCCGTAAGGTCGCTGTCGACGATTTCAGGGGCATCATTGTAAGAATCGAATTCAGTGAAATTCCCTGTGACTGCAGTTCCATGGTCAACATTGAGATTCTGAATACGTGTTCGCAGATCAATAAACGCATTTTCACCGAAGTGGACGCCCGTGGTATTCTCAGTTCCCATCAGAGTCATTCCATTGATGATCATGGCAGATGATTCAACAAGGAGCCCAACTCGCTCCACCCCATCATCTGAGGAAATATCGATACTCAGGCTGTCGATATCGATTCCTTCTGAGTTTGAAATTTCAGCAGCCCGCTCCCCCGTTGTACTCAGCGTGACGTCATTGGCATTGAAGGAGCCAGCAGAGTATCCAAGTCCTGTGATACGCAAAGCCGGGTGTATTCCATCATGTTGTGAGGCATCGAAAGTATTCACTGTGGCCTCAGCCGTGCCTGTAAATGCAAGGCCAGCAGATGCGCCATTCTCTAAATCGACTCTTGTCATCATGACCGTGCCGCTCGCCACACTCATTGCGGTCGTTCCGCATTGCTCAAGGCTGACATCCTCCATATTCACTTCAGCAATCGACGTCGTTGACGATAAGTCGAGACATGAACTAGCTCCACCCTGAAGGGTCGTTCTGATCAGGGAGATGTTGCCTGATTCAAAGGATGATGCATCAATGATACTCCCACTAGATTGGGTGAGTAATCCATCACTCACTGCGAGTGTACTTCCGGCCGATAATGTGAGCAGTGCGGTCCCTCCGGACAGACTCCCACCTGTCATGCTCAGGGAACCCGTGCTCCCAAAGGTGATGCCAGCCCAGTCAGATGATCCGTACATGCCTTGGATACGTGCTTCATCCATGCTGAGAGCACCATTTGCTGTCAATCCTACACCTGTTGGCGCGTAGACCAAGACATTAGGGTTCAATTTCAGTTCACCACTGTTTGTGATCACAGTGTTCTGATTCATTACGTATGGAGAGAATCCACCTTCAAGGACTTCAACGTCAGCGATGGAGGTTGGAACGCTGGAAGCAATGATCTGTTTTGTCATAGAACGGGTCAGATCCCATGTGAAGGGGACAGTCAATCCATTTGCAGTGGCAGTGATTGTTGCTGAAGATGGCCGCTTGACCCATTGTCCATTGTTGTGAGTCCACGTGTCTTGAGTACCGATGGAGAACCACACATCGCCCTCTTGTGCAGATCCAGTTGGCGTTGGGCCGAGATGGAGATTCTGTCCTTGCGCCACTTGTAATCGTCCTTCGGCAAAGGAGATGACCCCTTCACTATCTGCAGATTCTGCTACCGTTGCTCCTCCATTGATGGCCATCTGAGCCGTTGCATCTGTGATGGGAGACCCTCGATTCATTGCAGTGATGGTGAGTGTTTGCTGAATCGCTAGCCCAGCACCATTCAATGCCACATCGGTCGGTGCGAACACCCCTCCGATGATGATGATATCACTTCCAGAACGCGCATCTAATCTATCGAAGAGCGAGACATCTCGGAGAGTAGTAGCAGGTGGTGAATTTCCATTTGTCAGATCAAGTGTTACGTAGAGGTCCAAACCATCACCTTTCCCTTCGATGCTAGCTGTATGGCCGATGAGCCGGATGCTGTTCTGCTGACCTCCCGTGATGACTCCCTCATCTCCTATCAGACGGCCCATATCCATCACGTCGATTCGAGCCGTAGGCCCAGTCAGGTCGATTGTCCCGCCTTCTAAGATTAAGGTAGCATCTGGCATGATCTCGATCAAAGCATCATGCTGTACGTATTGTGAGAGTCGGGCTTCCAATGGTCCTGCCCCCCCAATCATCCACGTCTGCCCTGATTCAGGAAGTGAGAGCAGGGCGATGGTTGGGTCAACGTCACTCGATGTGATGATGACGGTTGCAGAAGTCTCTGGCCCAACAACCATGACTGAGGAACCATCACTTGAGATTGGTAACGTTACATTTCCTTTGTTGTTCGTGATTTCTGTGAATCCATGAGCCGTCACTGGGACTGAGGGGATGTCATTCCCTTCTTGATCGGTGACGTGGATGGTCATTTCAGTCAATAGGGATGGAACGATACTTCCTCCGAATGTGCCTCCGGGTGGTGCCGAAAGTGCTCCGAACTCGACAACCCCTTCTCCATCTACTGCGGGCGTGGATGTAGATGCCGCAAGGGGAAGCCCATCCCTCACTGTCAAGGTAGAACCTGCTTCAATGAGCGCAAGTTCTGCAGAATACGCACTCCCAGTCCAATTCGTTATCTGAGCACTTGCTTCACCATCAAGATCGAAACCAACAACACTGTTTGTTCCAGTAAGTGAGCCAATGACAGCGTCACTGTCGTCAAGATGGAAAGTATGGCTGACTTGGTTGATTGTCAGATCATCACCACCGATAGAGGAATACCTCGTAGCTTCAATTCCCGACCTGAATAATTGGATGTCGCTTCTTTGGATATCGGCATGACCACCACCATCAACACCAACACCTGCAGAACCAGGAAGGGTTTGGGAGGCCCCAGTGATGGAGACGTCAATCAGATCTGCATCACCCAAGACGACAGTCACCCCGTGTGCTCCTGAAGTGAATGTGGCGTTATCGATCACCGAGGATGGGTTTGAAAGCCGACCAGCTTCTTGAGTTGCATTCACGAAACCGTTGGAGAGACTCAGATTTACGTCACCAGCAGCTCGCAGACCAGTGACTGAAGCGTCGACATTGACATTGTTTAGGCTTAGGTTTCCTCCACCNGAATAGGCCATCGCCGAGACTCCGACACTTGAGTCAATGATTGTGACATCCTCGACATCCCATTCCGCCCCCGTTGCAAGTCTGGCAATCAATCCATCGTTTGCAGCTTCGATGATTGAATCTGAGAGAGAGACAACTCCAGCACCGTCGAGTCGCATCCCATCACCCGAAGCGCTGGCATTGATGTTAGTAAGGGTCCATGGTCCCGCTCCATTGATGTCGATTACAGAACCACCCGAACCAGTCATTCTCAAGTCATTCACTGTGAATATACCTACATCTGTTGCGACCAATCCCCCAGCACTTGTGGTCCCCAAATTCCAATCAGTCAGTTCCAAACCGGTGAAACCATGGCCATTCAATCCACTTCCTAAGTTAGTCGCTATGACATCTGAGATTGTGAATAGAGATCCTGGAGTGCTTGGTGATGCGCTGAGAGCTCCCCCAGCAGATACGACAAGGCCAGTCCCATTGAGGTTCATTCTCTGAACATCCCCTGTGGCTCCATCGATGAGCACAATCCCGGTGAATCCTCCCTTTACGGTGATGTCAGATGCATGCACCTGTCCACCATCAACAACGATGGCAGCGGCAGAATCACTAGCATCAAGTTCATCCACAGTGACTTCAGTACCGCTTCGGATAGAGACACAGGATTGAGTGATGGATGTGCAAGTGGTTCGAGTGATGGTTGTCTGACCTACTGATAGTTCCACACCGATACGACTGTGATTGAATGTGACATTGTCCAGAACGACCCCCTGTCTCATGATACTCACGCCAATCTCGGCTTGATTGATGGTCACGTTACGCAGAATCGCTGTACCCGTTCCAGACAACATGATTCCTTCCCACCAACTGTAATTGCCGGTGGTGTTGCTTGATGCCCCACTTGAAACAAAGTGAATGGGTTCTGCAACCGTTCCCTCTGCAATCAAATCTCCAACAACGTCGAGATTTGAATATCCGGTGACTGTGACTGTTGTCCCAGCATTGATCCTCAACTCAATACCGGCTTTGACTTGTGTAGTGTTGAGCATGTCATGGTTTGCATCCCATGTTGTATTGGTTGTAACAACGGTTCCCGCGCCCGATGCAGAGGGAATCAGAATAGAGAGGAACGCTAGATGCATCAGGATGACGATGAGTGTCGACGTTCGTGTATTGCGGGTCATGGAACCGCGAGAACGTCATGGTTCATATCGCCATCTCATCGGCGGGTACATTGGATTGAGCGCCTTAAAGTGGGCCCGCCCGGATTTGAACCGGGGTCAGACGGCCCCCAGCCGCCTAGTATGACCAAGCTAACCCACGGGCCCTNTCTCATCGTGCTGACCCGCATACTTCAANCCGACCGATATCTCATTCNTCGCTTGAATCANGTTCGGGATNCAATTGTTTCACTGAAAGNGCCGTNGCCACNAGNACCGAGAACANNATNCANATCGTNAGTATTCTGCCNGAGTNCTGNGCNGGNGGGAANGTTGCNAATCCGAGCAGTACAAAGACCGAAATCGAAGTAATCGCCGCCCACCATCGTGCAGACATATCCTTGCGTGTTGGAGCATGCCCAGCACTAGCATGTGAGAGATAATCCGCCGCGAAACCCATGCCCAAGAGAACCGCCGGGCCAGTGGTGAATCCTCTTCCTCCCATGAAACCCGTCATTCCATCAACTGCAGCACCTACAGCTACCGTTCCGATAGCGATTCGAGCAGCAGGGAGAGGTGAGCGAAGAACGAGCATCGCCATTGCACCAATAACGAATCCCGCGCCAAGGATCTGTGTAACTCGAGTTTCATCAAAGGCTCTTGCAAGCGCTGCTCCGGTGACCAAATCACCACCTATATCTCCTGAGAGACCATTCGTGCTCAGCAATTCACGAACGTCATCCTTGAATTGTAATGCACTGTCAGCATTCTGCCCATCAATCAATACCGCGATAGCTACCCCTGTGGTAACCCCTCCCCTCTGTAATCTTGCATCTTCGAACATGATTGAACCACCGCTCGTGGTTGCGACAGAATCGATTGTGTGTTCGATCTCGNNATCATNATTNNCAGAGATNCCGATNACNAATGGGCTNAGNGAGATNCCNGTATCTAATTTGATGACACTAGGGTGNTGNCCNAGTTGNCGTTGNAGATTCAAAACNTCACTNNGATCAGTCTGGTGAATTCNCCTGCTGCATCGACAACAATCCATGCNATNGTGCTGGATGCNAGAACATATCTCGATTGGAGNTCNTCCATCTCNGCTAATGCNGGNTCATCATCTGGAAGGAATTGCCTGACATCTAGAACTTCTACACCNGGTGGTGAGAAGAACGCCACAGATGCNAGNAGCNCGAGTNCGACNGGCCACCCCCAATTCATCATNGGGTGATGNGGCANTGATTCTGAATTCTGATGTTNGANATCCNCNTCTNCGAGAGAGNTAGAATTCCTCGAGAATGAATCGATTNANGACCCAACTNAGAATGATNCCGATGGCCATGATGANTCCAAGGGACCTTTGNGCGCGAATCGGTGAGAACANTGCCAGAGANACTGCNGCCACTGTCGTCAGCATTGCNACCAANAGCATCCCTCTCACTTCCTCNCNNTCNCTNGATGAACGNGAATACCAGAAGGCACCATCTACNGCAACNCCAACGATGATNGGCAGAGCNACCATNTCGATGATTGAGAAATCGTANCCGATGGCAGAAAGGGTNCCNATNTCNGCACCGANGANNANCATCACNCCNNTGACAGTCGCNNCTGCAACAATAGGATCCNTNAGNCCNATTGCTAANATNGCGATGAGAATGAAGAANGATGGGATGAGAACNAATCTNAGGTCNTGCTCAGCTTTCTCNTTTGATTTGGCGAANAACATGTTCACGCCGACAGCAGATGCTTCNNATTCAGTCGAGGCACTGATTTTCTTTGCCCAGAGGTCCAAGTCTCCCCAATCTACGATTTCTTCATCACTTTCCAGCCANATCATCCAGATCAGCTCATCTGCAGCAGGAGCTTGAGAGGCNGATGCGCCNGGGAATGCAGGGCAAGCAACTCCTAGATTCGCATCACCNGGAATCATCANCATGGTCGCTTCAAAAGCCGCTTTTTCTTCTTCTGTAGAGGCATTGCCACACCACCCCCCCTCGACGACTGGCTGTAGCACATCTGCCCATTTTGTGGCATTGGCTAATGACCGATTCCTCGATGCAAATGCATCTTCCCAGACTGAGAATGGAGTTACAATCCTCTGGAATGAGGTTTGCTTACTATCCCATGCGATACTTGCATTTGTCCCACTCAGTGCTTCTTGCTCGAGCTTGATCAACATCTGGACCCGAGTNAGGTTGTTCGTCAGATCCTTTCCATCGTCGTGACGNATCCTCAGAATCAATTGTTCATTATTATCACTNACACTCTCTGTTNGAATNCGCGCATCNACTTCGTCTTCNAACAACATCTCNGTACTGAGNNNNGGNTTGACTGGNAAGANGACCANCAGNGCGCTGCACGCGACNAGCAGAANCACTGCACCGAGCCGNCCCTGTTGTGGCGTCACGGTGNCCTANGGTGGCCGGGCCTCAATCATCCTTGCTTCTTTGAAGGAAGATTGCACCCATCAGTGCCAATGTCGTCAGAAGGATNCCNGGTGCNGGAACNAANCCACCNTCTGAATCTCCTGACCCTGCAGCTGATGACGAACCAGTGGCGTTACCTTCCAGACCGGGGATGCCTTGACCACCGTCTGNTNTCGCATCGGTCGCTCCGGGGATGACAGCNCCTGAATCAGTGACTGTGATGNCCATCTCATANTCNGNGAACATNCCACCTGAGACCTTGACTTTCAATTCCCCAACNGGGATTNCAAACTCNGCCTGACCATTGCTGTCCGTAAGGATGCTGAACAGCGTGGCACTCCCATCAGCATACGCTACAATCACTGACATACCATCGACTGGCTGGTTGCTTGGGTCGGTCACAGTGATCTGTACTGTATCACCTGGTTTTGGGTTAGGTGGACTGAAACCAACGGTCAGATCTTCGATGACAGGTGGAAGTGGGTTCGGTATCGAGACTTGGGATCCTGTCGCTGCCACAACACTTGCAGCATCTCCCGTCCCTTTCTGAGCAATGGCAATCACAGTGTACTGGTCTTTNGGTGATGCCAATACTGGTAGGCGCAGATCCGCACTTGTGCCTTGACCCCATGCCACCGACCCAAGGTCAGCGAAGAGCCGATCGATGAGTTCAGCATCATCGACGGCACGATCGCAGGTCGAGTACGGTGTAGAGTATACTTCGTAATGGTACTCGCCTTCCTCATCGCTGTCGTGCTTCACGACATGCACAGTCACATCACCACTTTGCGTGGTCAAGGTGAACTCCTGGTCGCCTTCGGCAGCTTGAATGTTGTAGTATCCTTTCCATTTTTCNNCATCCCAATCATATCCATCTTCGGTCNTGACAGGGGTGATTGTCGCCCCTGTGGAATCTTTCAGCGAAACCTGACTTGAATCGAAATCAGGCATCACGATCATGTCGTGNNATTCCTCTCTGATAGNGATATGAACGTTGGATTCAGAATCCCATTCGTCGTACCACGCATNTACATTCAAACAATAGTCTTCAACATTCTTCTGGGCAGCAACCCAGTTGATCTCTGGCTTGGCTCCTTCGTCCCATAGTAATTCAGTGAATGCTGAGAAATCGATGGATGCTGGGTCGAAGCCTGATTGCGGTGCAGCCACTGCAAGAATCCTCTCAGCCTCACTCTCAGCCAGTGAAATTGTTGTCGTTTGTCCTGGTCCAAGTGAACCGGTCAGGCTCAATGTCTCAGGATTATTGAGCAGGAGCCCAGCGTGAACAGCTAGAGGCATTTCATCCTCCCCCATGATTCCTACAACGACCAAAGAGATGGGTGCGATGATTCTCATCTCTGTGCTACGGCTTGTATCTCCGCTTTGGAATTCCAGCTCANNNTCTTGTTCTTCACCCCANTNGTCTTCATCGACGTCTGTGAAGAGNTCGGACATTTCGAGTGGTGCGATACCAATGAACCCATTGACATCCCCACTTACTCCCGTAGGGGTGATGGTCAGTGTAGTCAGTCCATTTGAATCCGGTATGACTGAGTAAACTGGTATCCCTCCCATCGTCGTCATCTCAGTGAGATCATCTCCACTCAGAGCGACCGAGGCCTTTGTTGCAGCAACAGCATTCATTCCGATTCCAGTCANTGTAGCACCATTGCGNGTGATACGTGANTGGGCGATTGTCAAGTAGATGCCAGGTAATGTTGGTGTGACACTGATGGACATTTCTCCATTGTTGTCTGATTTCTTGATCTGCTCAGTGATGACCTCAACCGGACCTTCTGAGATGACCCTATCGATGATTTCTGCTGAAGGCGTGCTCATCATATCGCTGTCAAGATAACATTCCCCGTGTCTCACGCTATGGGTGTGATATCCATGCCTCTCGTCATCATGATCTTCCTCATCATGGCTGTGGTGCCTGTCATCATCATCGTGAGTATGGCCATCCTCAGCATCATCATGGTCATGATGGACGTCTCCATCTCCATGATCATGCAGACCAGGCTCGTCGTCATGATGGTCATCATTTTCACCATCTCCTTCTTCTTCTTCACCGTGATGCTCTTCTTTCCAAACTCCTTGATGGACCCCATAGGTGTAATGATGCTCGACGACGTTCACATTCTCATCCGTGTACTGAACGGTGATGTTGTATTCATCACCCTCTTCTGAATTCTCGTACCAATGTTCTTCCCATCCTCTTGGGTTCTCTTCGCCTGAATCCCACGAATAGTACTCGATACTTCCATCGCCCCAGTCGACGGTCATGTTTGCAAGATTTGGTTTATCGTAGGACTTACTAGACTCATATTCGCCAATATCATCATTCCATTCCTCATGTTCTCGGAAGTTCTCATATCCCCAACTCAAGTACGCCCGGTCGCCACCAGAACTCAATTCACTCTTTGTACACCCACTCGTTCCAGGCAGTGGTACTTGCTGCATGTACTCGAATCCAATACCAGTATCCGTTGCTCCTGTTGTCGTTACACTGACCAGTCCTGTGACTCCTGCACCACTCCAATCATGACTCCAAACACCCTGTGTTCCAGAGATGTAGACTTCATCCGAGAGGGGAGCGATCTGGACGGGGATTGATGGATTCCAGTCCTCTCCGCCGCCTAGGTGTTCAAAATGCCCGATTGTAGCTTCGACATCCCCTTCCAAATCGTCCCCCGTATAGGTTCCAGTCATGATATCTCCAGAGTGCGTGATATCGATATCTCCTTCTGGATTCAGTAAATCATCAGGATTCGCACCATCAGGTGACACTCGAATGATTGCGACGTCAACTTCAGCACCTTGTACTGCACCACTCGCATCGTAAGATAGGGTGCGCACGTTGTATGGTGCATCAACAGATGTCGTCTCATCTTGGTCGACGAGCACTCCTATGGCTGAGATGACGAACATCTCATCTGCACCTTCGGTACCCATGACTTCTGCAAATCCAGGTCTCAAATTCTTGATTCTCACATCGAGTCCATTGACATTTGAGTCGGATTCGAACTGAGTTGTCAGATCTGAGAAGGACCAAGTTGTGTCTTCAATGGTAGTGGCAGTCAATCGCCCGATGAACTTGGAACTCCCTTCAGATTCAGGAACAGCGACGCTTTCCACAGTGACTCCATGGGTGTTGGTCATGCTCATGGTAGGGGCATTGGGCATCTGCTCCCAATCATCTAGTTGTACACTGATTTCCACACCAATATCAGCAACGTGTCCGTCGAGAGCAGTTGTACGGATATCATTGAGATTTCCTTGCCCATCCCAGACTAAATCACCGTCCATTCGATATGCCCAAGCAGAGCCTCCATATCCGGTCAGGTTATCGAATTGGTCAAAGATCTGACCTGCTGTCTCAATAGCTTCGCCCCATGCTTCATCTCGCGCGCGAGGTCGTCGCGCGAAAGCCGCTCGGATCCCCCGAACGCCCGGAGGAAGGGCATCGGCGGCGCGCCGTCGGCACCAAAGGGCCGGCCGTAGCGCTTCAGGTCGCCCTGAAAAGAATCCAACTGCGGGATCGTGTGGAAGCCCTCCCACTGCCCCGAATGGGTATATCGCACGAGCCCGCGCTCGATCTGCCGACAACTTGGCCTCTCGAACGCGCACCAGTTCGAGAAGTGGTAGGCCGGCCTGTGCGGAAACCAAGATGTCACGGCCGCGCATCGTCGACGCACTGGTTGTTCCACACAGAGCCAAACACGAACGAGCGCACGAACGCCGCCCACCGGTCCTTCTGGTGTATACCGAGGGCGACTTTCATCCCCAAATCGGGATTCAGCAGTAAGACGCTCGCACCGACGCCCCCGGCCGCCTCGGCGGCGGTCATGACCTGTGTGGAATCAGCAGGCGTCGCGTCGCTGGCGTGGAGGTCGATGCGAAGGCGCCGTATAATGTTGATTTCT
>PAZI01000005.1 GCA_002715545.1 Methanobacteriota archaeon | reverse complement strand
TGCAGGTGGTGGTGTTGCAGGTGGTGGTGTTGCAGGTGGTGGTGTTGCAGGTGGTGCTGCCACTGCTGGAGGTGCTGGTGGCGGAGGAGGTGTTGCCGCCACGGTAGGAGGTGCTGGAGTTGTCGGTGGTGGCGGAGGTGGTGTTGTAGGAGCAGGGGGAATCGAAGGAGGTTCAGGCGGTTCCATCTCTGATCACTCCTCTTCCAGCTCGCCAACGTGTCTCGAACCCAGTCCCATCTGCACGAGCAGCATCGTGCACATCATGGCGCCACTGATGATGGTCATCGCACCGAAGTATGCGTCATCACTCACATCGATCAGTTGGTAGTACAGAATCTCATCAGCAACGAACAGTGCTCCAATAGTCGTGAACAGGAATGCAAAGCGCCAAGGCCACTCCTGCTCGCCTGCGAACACAAGAAGGACCAGCGCGATCATCAGGAGAATTTGTCCCTCGACGATGTGATGAATCTCATATCCGAGGATGACCAATGACCGGTCTTCGTTGGGAACATCGTGTCGAATCATGGCTTGACTGACGTGGAAGAAGATCAGTCCGCCGATCAGGACGACAGATGCGATGGCGAGATGTGGTGTCTCGATCCGTGGCAGAATCTGCTCCCCTTTGCTCGTTCTCGATCCGATCGCCACCCCGATACTGAACAGCAGCAGACCTCCGATGGAGAACAGCAATGATGCAGTAGACCAATATCCGACCTGTTCAACTCCGCTTGGGACAAGGGGTGGATTGCGAACGATGAGCCAGAGCGTCTCATCTAGGATCACCCCGATCGAAGTCCCCATCCACATCAGGATGGAGGTGTCTGATGTCCGGTGTTGACCGGTGAGCAAGTCAATCATGAACACGCACAGGATCACCATGGCAGGTAGTGATAGGTGGAGCATGAACCCGTACATTTCGATGGGCAGGAGGATGGATGCGAGTCTTGTACAGAGGGCACCGAGCATCGCTCCAAGGATCAGGGAACGTGCCCTTGGATCATCGAAGAGTGGCTGAGACCTCTGTGACTCTGCACTCAACATACAGACGTGGGTGCTGTATGCTCGACAAGACCCTTGCGGAGGTTGCAATGCCCTCTGAATGAGGTGATGTTCATTGACGGTAATGCTCGGTCCACTGATGTCCATAGTAGGCCCATTGTTCAGCGGTCCAACCAGGTGGTAGCCCTTCTGCAGGGATTGGCGGGCCCATCTGTGGCTGCTGTTGGAAGGCTTCGGGAGCTGCGGGCTGTGCCGGTGCTGCCTGAGGTGGTGCTTCAGCGGTGAGGAAGAGCTCCTGTTCGTCAGACTTCGAGCGTCGTGAAACAAGGACGATGACGGCCATCACAAGAATGAGTCCGGCCGTAGTGATCGTAGCGATCATCACGACTGACGAACCCGTCGCCAGCACCTCCGAACTCTTTGAGGCGTCCTGCGGATACACATCGCCATCATCAGAGACTCCATCACCATCTGAGTCCAGACACCCCCGGCGATCGATCGTTGAGGTGCCAGGCTCCAGTGGACAATCATCACTCAATTCGTTACCCTGTTGGTCGGAGAACTCATCCCCATCCATGTCACTCCAGGAGTGTTTGTGGTCAGGGAATGCGTCCTCCTGATCCGGCCACCCATCCCCATCTCTATCTGGGCATCCTTGCAGGTATTCGGTCGAATTGCCAGATTCATCAGGACAATCATCTCGCAGAGCACCGAACGCACGATCACCAAAACCATCCTCGTCTGTATCATTCCATTGGCCAGGATCATCGATGAATGCATCATTCAGATCTGACCAGCCGTCAAGGTCCGAATCCAGACATCCGTATCGGTCGTGCACAGAGGTGCCCGGGTCATCTGGACATGCGTCGGGCTCGGACCCAGTCGAGTTATCGCCGAATCTGTCCTCATCCAGATCGCTCCATTGTGTGGGCTCGTCATCGAACGCGTCCGCTCCATCTTGAATCGTCCAATCTGAATCCGGGTCGGAATACCCGTCCTTGTCAGTGTCCTTGCATCCGAATCGATCGATCTTTGAATCTCCTGCATAGTCGATGCAAGAATCGGGTTCAAATCCACTTTGATTATCTCCGAAGCCGTCACCGTCATTGTCAATCCATTGCGTTATTTCATCAGGAAGGAGGTCGATCTCATCGGCCCATCCATCTCCATCGCTGTCCGGGCACCCATCCATATCACCTTCATTTGAGGACCCGAAGACCTTCGAGCATGCATCCAAGAGGTCGGAGAATCCATCGTCATCATCGTCGTCATCTTCAGTGGCATCCTCACATCCGTCGGAATCGACATCGGTCGCCTGACCTGAGATGAATCCGACAACGCTGTACGGGCAGCGGTCCATACCAGACCCGCCAATCACGCAATCATCAGCCACTTCCCCTTTGTCGCAGATGCCGTCATTGTCGTCATCAACATCCAGAACATCACAGGATCCATCCTCGTCGTGATCGCTCGGTAAGGAGATCTGATCGAGTGGGTCGGATCCACATTGTTCCTCGGTCACATCAGGCCATGAATCGCCATCATCGTCCTCATCGATGAGATTGCACAACCTGTCACCATCGGTGTCCAGTGGGGCGTCGTTTGCATCCAGGGGATTGGTCGAGCAGGCCTGCTCATCGAGGTCGTCCCATCCATCTCCATCGTCATCATCATCCTCGGTCGAATCTCTACAACCATCCATATCATGGTCTGTGCTCCCGTCAGAGGTCCACCCGCTCTCCCCGTTCGAGCATCCATCGATGTTGTTGTCGACTCCATCTCCATCGATGTCAGGGTCGCACACATCACCGATCTGGTCGCCATCGAGATCGGCTTGATCAGCATTGGATACACCAGGACAGTTGTCTGTTCGGTCGTCGACTTGATCGCTGTCAGCATCCCATGTGGGATCGATTCGGACGACGCTGTTCCCCCCGCCATCAACGTAGTACAACTTGTTGTCAGGTCCGACCTCAAGCCCCATGATCGAATTGGCAGTGGTCTGGATCGAGTCGAGTGAGGACGCACTCTTACCATCGCTTGCCAGCGACCATGCGCCCACCTTGCCATCCCCGTTTGTCGAGACAAGCAGGGTGTCACCATCCAGAGCGATGCCGCTTGGTCGGCTCAGTCCTGAGGCAAGAACTCCCCATTCCACACCCGTGACGCGGCTGTATTCTGCTAAGTCTTCAAGCTGTGAACTATCACCCATCATGCTGGTCGATGACGTTGTAGGATCGTCGGTGTTCACCCAGACAACACGTCCAGCGCCTGTATCTGAGATGTATAGGATGCCGTTACTCTTGTCGAGGACCATATGTCCGGGAATACCGTTCTGGCGAGTGAGTGTGACGTCTGAGTACCTTCGAACAACGGCATCTGAATGGTCATCCATTCCAGTGTCATGGTCCTCAACGAAGTCATAGTAGACCAGGTTGCCATAATATCCATCGAAGTACCAGTATTTGTTACCCGAATCGTGAGCTATTCCCATACCATTGGGTGACTCATGATTCATGTCGATGTGGCTACCGAGGTACTGATCGTTCTGATGTTCAACCACGAAATGAGATAGTGATGATGGCCACAGGGTAGGGCCCATGAAATTGTTCGGGACGCCCAAGCCATCGTATGTGTTGCGTGTCTCTTGAGCAGTGGCGAATGTGTCATCGAATTCACTGTGATCGGCACCAAAAGCGATCGCACTGACTTCTTCCATGAAATGGTTCGCGTGCGAATCCTTTCTGTTCTCTGACCACTGCTGAGGAGTGCTTGTTTCATGTATGATCGTCATGCTATCGGTCGCTTGATTGACGATCCATAACTCGTCGTTGCGTTGTGGATCTGGGTGGAACTCGAGATCCCGCGGTGTCGAGAGCTTGTCACTCGTGCCAGCAATCTGTGATTCGGTGAACCCGGTGCCGAANTGATCGACAAAGGTTGCTGANCGCCCCGAATCGCTGCGNGCTGAGATTACGTGGGTGGTGTGACTTCGCTCACTTCCGACGACCTCAGTATGGATNCCAGCCCCTTCAGAATCAGCATCGGNNCCTTCAGCACCACCGCTNCANGCAGCAGTGACCATCGAGAAGACAGATAGAGCCGTGAACAGGAAGACTAGGAACACGGGGCAGGAGCGCGACCTGTCGTTCACAGCCTGCGCCCCCCTCCTTGACGATTTGAACATATGTCCTTGATGGTCATCTAGGAGAGAGCCGACCAATCCACTTCAGCCTCAACCATCTCGACCTCTTCGACGTCCATCTGAGCGAGTTGCAGTTTTCCAGACAGCTCATCGTTGACNGCGTGCCAATACGAATACGCCTCAAGCACCCAGATTCCCGACTCACGGGTTCCATTGCCCGAATTCTTCACCCCGCCGAAGGGCAGGTGAGCCTCAGCTCCAGTCGTTGAATTGTTGATGCTCGTCATCCCGACTTTCATCTCGGTCTTGTAGCGATAGGCTTCCATCCGGTCGTTGGTGTAGATGGCACTCGACAGTCNATACGGGCTGGCATTGGCTAGATGCACCGCGTGATCGAAGTCCTTTGCTTTCACGATGGTCACCGCTGGACCGAATATCTCGTTGTGGAAACAGGACATGTCTTCGGTTACACCTGCGTAGACGTGAGGCCACATGTATACACCTGCCTCAGCGTCACCGACGAATCCTTCTGGAGCGTTGTCGACAGTGATTCGACCTTGTCCGTACAGTTTGGTCGCACCCTGTCCGTCGACTTGGCCTGCCACATCAAGGAAATCATCGGCATACTTCTCCGAAATCATCGCTCCATAGAGCACATCATCGGTCTCAAGGCTGTCACCAATCCTTGTGCTGCGAACCTTGTCCATCAGTCTCTCAATGAATTCGTCATGGATGTCCTGGTGGAGGATGAGGTTGCCAAGACTGGTACAACGCTGACCAGCCGTCCCGAATCCTGCCCAGTATGCACCCTGGACAGCGTTATCCAGATCTGCACTGGGCATGACGACCAGAGGATTCTTTCCTCCAAGTTCGAGACTGCATGACACTAGATTACGGCCACATACCTCGCCGATGCTCTTGCCAACTTCTGTGCTCCCTGTGAATGAGATCTTGTTGATCAGTCCACCATCTACTGCGTCGATGATTGCCTGTCCGGTCGTGCTGCCCTTACCGTGGACCAGATTGATCACACCGTCGGGCAATCCAGCTTGATGCATGATGCGAACCAAAGCNAAGGAGAGCAGTGGTACGTCCTGTGGACTCTTCCACACGCAGGTGTTTCCACACATGATTGCTGGTATCATCTTCCAGAACGGTACGGCAGAGGGGAAATTCGAGGCGTTGATGATNCCACACACTCCCAAAGGACGTCTGTAGGTGAACAGTTCCTTGTTNGGCAACTCGCTGTTCACGGTTTGACCATACAGCCTNCGTCCTTCGGATTGGAAGAACAGACAGGTATCGATGGCCTCCTGGATCTCGCCACCTGATTCNTTCACCGTCTTACCCATCTCTCGACTCTGCAGTCGCACAAGGTCNTCCTTGAGGTCCATCAACAATCGACCTATGTGTCCGATGACCTGTCCTCGGACTGGAGCAGGGGTCGCAGACCAGACGGGGAATGCACTTCGTGCAGCTGCGATNGCATCGTGGACATCCTTCTTCGATGAGAGNGGAAAGACTCCGAGCAGATCNTGCATCCGTGCAGGATTGCGTGATTCGAAGGTGGCTCCGTCGCTCGCCGCGGTCAATTTNCCCCCGATCACGTTCCAACCGCGTACACTGGGCTTNCCGTCGTCGTTCGTCTCTGAGATGATGTCGATTCCCTCGGCCAGCACATGGGTCATGTCGGGCCGACGTAGGCACCCTAACAAGAATCCTCGGTCACTCTACATCAGGGCGTTTATAACGGACCTCAATCAGAGCACGTCGGTAACCATGGCGGATGATGAGTCTGAATTGACCCTCAAAGTAGGCAAGGCGATTCCCAGCGATGTCGGTCACGGCAGGGCCCGAGTCCCCTTCGATAACTCCCTCGATCTTGCTCCTGGAGATATCATTGAGATAGAAGGGAGAAAGAAGACTGCCGCTATCGTTTGGCGCTCTCGACCTGATGAGCGTCATCAGGAGATGATTCGTATTGACGGTATTGTCAGAAAGAACGCCAATGTGAGTCTTGGTGACAAGGTCATCGTGCGCAAAGCAGAGGCAAAGGCCTGCCAGAAGCTTGTGATATCGCCTGTGCTCAATCGCCAAGGTCAGGTCAAATTCGGTCANGGAATCGAGGGCTTNGCCCGNCGCGGCCTCAATAAACGCCCGGTCGTGGCCGGCGACCGTGTCTTCATCCCGGGGATGACTCTGTTCGCTGAAGCTCTTCCTTTTGCGATTGTGTCGACCACTCCCAAAGGCATCGTCAAGGTCACCAATGATACNGANATCCTCCTGCGTGAGGAGATCGTTGACTCTGACGCTGAAGAAGCGGGCAGTACGATCACCTACGAGGACATTGGTGGAATCGGCGAACAATTGCTCAAGGTACGTGAGATGATCGAGCTCCCTCTCAAACATCCCGAACTCTTCCACCGCCTTGGAATCGAACCGCCTAGGGGTGTACTTCTGCATGGTCCACCAGGTACTGGTAAGACGATGATCGCCCGGGCTGTCGCCAGTGAGACCAAAGCCAATTTCACGTCCATCAATGGCCCTGAGATCATTTCGAAGTACTATGGTGAATCCGAGAAACAATTGCGGGAAGTCTTCGAGGAGGCATCGGCAAAAGCTCCTGCTATCGTCTTCATTGATGAGTTGGACAGTATCGCTCCGAAGCGGGAAGATGTCCACGGTGAAGTCGAGCGCAGAGTCGTTGCCCAGCTTCTGACGCTCATGGATGGAATGCAAGGTCGCGACAATGTGATNGTCATCGGTGCCACGAATCGNCGTGATGCGGTCGATCCTGCTTTGCGTCGNCCTGGTCGATNCGACCGTGAGATCGAGATTGGGGTACCTGACCGCGAGGGTCGTGCTGAGATACTTGAGGTCCACACCCGTGGCATGCCGATAGCTGATGATTTCGAGAAGGAATGGATTCTGGAGAATACCTACGGCTTTGTNGGAGCAGACATCGCCGCACTCGTTCGAGAAGCAGCGATGAAGACTCTTCGCCGTTTCCTGCCAGACATAGATCTCGATGCAGAGAGCATCCCTTCAGAGATTCTCGAGCGCATGGAGGTCTGCATGGATGACTTCCGCCTTGCCATCAAGGATATCGAGCCCTCTGCGCTGCGTGAGATATATGTCGAGGTTCCAGAGGTCACTTGGGATCAGGTCGGTGGCCTTGTCGACGTCAAGGAGCGGATCAAGGAATCCATTGAATGGCCTCTTACCAAGCCAGAGATCTTCGAGCGCTTCGGAATCAAACCCCCGCGTGGCATTCTGTTGTTTGGTGCTCCTGGCACGGGTAAGACCTTGCTCGCCAAAGCAGTGGCCAACGAGGCTGCTGCGAACTTCATCAGTGTCAAAGGACCAGAATTGATTTCGATGTGGGTCGGTGAGTCTGAGCGGGGTATCCGTGAGATATTCAAGAAGGCCAAACAAGCCTCGCCATCGGTCATCTTCTTCGATGAATTCGAAGCACTTGCCAGTGCTCGTGGTGGTGGCGGTGGTCCTGGTGAAGGCAGCCGAGTAGGTGATCGAATGGTTAACCAACTTCTGTCTAGTATCGATGGTGTTGAAGGGCTTGAGGATGTGATTGTCATCGCAGCCACCAATCGCCCTGAGCTCGTCGATCCTGCTCTACTGCGGTCTGGCCGTTTCGAGCGTGTTATCCACATCCCTCCACCAGATCGTAAGGCTGTGGTCGAGATTCTACGGATTCATTCGTCTAAGATGCCTCTTGGTCGGTTCAAGCTTGAGGACATTGNCAGTCGCCTCAATGGATATACTGGTGCTGACATCGAGGCCGTTTGTCGAGAAGCAGGTCTGGTNGCGATGCGGGCAAATGCGAAATCGGTGAACAAATCGCATTTCGAAGAGGCAGTACGTGCTATCCGTCCAACGATTACGCCCGACATGCTGGATTACTACAACAAGCTCGAAACTCGATTGATGTCAGGCATGGATAGCATACGCCGAGGCGCCGACAGCAACAAAGGCATGGAAGCCATGTAAGGGTCGATATGCCACCAATCACCTTCTCGAAGGACCTTCTTGGCCGCAATGTCCTCGATGCTGCCAGTGATGTGCTGGGGACGCTTGAGAACATTGAACTCGACATTTCGACCGGTCATATCCTTTCACTTTGTGTCAAGGCAGCACCGGATATCGATGTCGAGGCACTGCCTTGGCCTACTGGTGCTTCGGGAGTGGTCCTAGTGCCATTAGAGGCCGTAGAGAAGGTCACATCTGCCATTCACCTCAATGTTTGACCGCTTCAGAGGCGTGAACTAAGTGATGGAAAGGTCTTGAAGGTGAGGCGCTTACCCTCCCTGCTGACATGGCGACGCGAGCGCAGAGATCCCGGCGTTTCGCCCTCCTTACGGCGTTCTACGCGTCAGTTCTCATCCTTCTTGGTGTATTGTTGAATCAATATCTCAATCCCCTACCATCTCATCAATCGGCTTATGGCCAGGATTGGGATGACCTCTCGTCTTTTCGAGATGACATTCAAGCCATGGGAATCGAAACAAAATCCCTTGTTTCAAGCCCCTTACTGCTTGAGGATGTAGATGATCCCGCCAATACAGTCGTCATCATAGCCGGTGTCGAGCGAGATGCGTTCGATCTTCCGAACCTTGGCCAGACTGACCTAGGCCTCGATGCTCTGAAGGGTTCGAAAGGTTACTCTGTATCTGAGTTGAATGCTATGATTCGCTTCGTTGATCGAGGTGGAAGCATCCTTGTGATGGATGATTTTGGATTTGCCTCCTCGGTCGCAGATGCTTTTGGAATCGATTTGAGTGGTGCACGCCTTTTCGATGAAGAATATGCTGTTGAGCTTGATTCGAACTACACCTGGCTTAACATGAGCACAGATGAGGATAATCCCGATGAAGATCAAACTCCCGATCATACGCGTTGGGCAACCAGTCATCCATGTGCTCGATTCGCCAACAACAATGTCACGATCTCACAACCAGGTCTTGCTGGGTTGTGTGCTCATCGTTGGAACTCAGATACCCGTCAATTGGATTACGATCCAAGTTTCCACATGCTGATGAATTCACCCTCGGCGTTTCGAGAGACAGAGACCAGTGCAGCCCTCACAATTGCAGCCATGGGCCATTCTTCACAGGAGTCTGCCCTCGATATCAATGGTGATAACAAACTCCTGTTCGATGCCGAATTAGCTGGGCAGACCGTTGACGTTGAAGGGCCATTCGACACCTACATCGAGGCTTGTGACGGTAATTGTTCAGTGCCGAACACAGGTCGAATCTACTTCATCTCAGATGCCAGTACTTTGATCAATGCGATGTATGATTATGAGGGCTATAACAATGGAACTTACACTGAGGGCAGGATTCCAGATAAGCAGATGCCTGTGAATGATAACAGGATGTGGGCGCTTGATTTCATTGCTGAATCCTTACTCGCTGAGGCTAGTAATCTCTCTGATGTTGATGTGACTGAGACTCAAATCAGCACTCTTCAGGCGACAGAAGGGATGCAGGTCATCTTTGAGGAGAGCCGACATGGACAGCAAGCACCGCTTGGAATAGCTGATGCGTACAACTTCCTGTACTACATTCTTGTCTATTTCACATCGGACAGTACCGCAATGCTCCTTCTGTTCCTGATTCTATTCATCATCATGGAAGGTGTCCTCATTCGAAAGAAAGATCCAGAGGACTGGAAACATGTCTTCAGCGTCATCTACTATGGGTTCGGAGATGCTACCCGTTACGGCTACTACAACAAACCCGGCAAGATTCGTTCCGCTCTTCTGCAGAAGGTGCGGAACAGCAATGGTTTGAGTGTGGACGAATTCGATCGTCTCTCAGGTCGTGATTTGCAGGAGATGATCAAAGATCCACTTCTAGTCAAATTCGTGTTCGAGGATAGGGATTATTCACTTGAGCAGCTTGTGACCGTCATCAAACGAATCAAATCATTGGGGAAGGGGTGATCAGAGATGTGGACTAGGAAAGCAGCGCTCTATCTTACGTCTGGCGTTGCTCTGTTGCTACTGGGCATGATGGTTGGTAATCCTCAGATGATGATATTCGGTATCGTCTTCCTCTCATTCATCGTCGTTAATTCGTGGTTATCTGGGCATGGCGATGTCGAACTCACTCGTCGCTTGTCTGCAGATAATGTGTACAAAGGAGATGATATCTCTGTTGAATTGATTATTCGCAACAAGTCGTTGCGACGTACTCATCATCTTGAGATCTTTGACAACGTCCCACATGAGATGAAGATCAAGTCTGGCCTGAACATGATGAGACTCAACCTCGGTCCAGGAAATGAAGCATCGATCAGATACACTTTGCGCTGCCCGTTGCGGGGTCATTTCTCGGTTGGACCGACCTCGATGAGATTCCGAAACACGTTCAATCTGTTCACACAAGAGATGTACAGTGACCATCGCTCGGATCTGATTGTCTTTCCACAGGTCCGTGATGTTGAGGAGGCAATCATCAAGTCGAATGTTCCCAAGATGTACACCGGAGCCACAGTNCTTCGTTCTCCGGGTCCNGGGACCGAATTCTATGCTTTACGTGAATACTTTCCAGGAGACCCATTCAAGAACATCAATTGGAAGGCTTTTGCCCGTGCTGGGAAATTGATGATCAATGAGAAATGCCGTGACGCAGTTACAGACGTGTTCATCATCCTTGATAGCCGGGACGTGAGTAGAATAGGTACGGTTCTGAAGAATCCACTTGAAATGGGTAGTGTAGCCGCTGCCTCACTTGCTTCCTTCTTCATTCAGCGGCGAGATAGCGTTGCATTAGCTGTTTACGATGATCATCTCTCTTATCTTCCCGCGGACTCCGGTGACAAACAGTACTTCAAGATCCTCTCAAGTCTTGCAGGAGTCGTACCAAGAGGAAACATGCCTTTGCAGGCAGTCACTAACGCCTTGGCCCCACGCTTCAGTCGAGGTTCTCCTATCTTCATCATCTCAAGTCTTGAAGGAGATGGCACGGTCCCTCCAGCAGTTCGTGACCTTGCAGGTCGTGAACATGATGTGACGGTTCTGTCACCCTCAAGCATCGACCTTGAACGACTTGTAAGCAGGATTCCTCGCATGTCCTATGAAGTCATGAAAATAGAGCGTGACAACAGGCTAACAGCTCTTTCAGGATTCGGTGCCCATGTGATTGATTGGAATCATGATATGGATTTGACTCAAGCGTTATTGCAGGTGAAAGACTTCTGAGGTGTTCTAGAGATGGCAGAGGAGATTAGTGCTCAGAAAGAGGGCATGAAGCACCTTAACATCAGCAATGTTCGACGTTCACCTCAGATTCTTCTCATCCAAGGCATCGCTATTTCGTCATTGATTGCCATGTACCTCACTTGGGTGCAGACCTATCTGATGCCTACTCCTTTCCTTGGTCATGTTTCTATCATGGAAATTCTTGAGTCGAAGATCAATAGTGCGGTCATCGATCCCAGTGGTGAAGCGGTCGGTCTTTCCCTCACTGGGTCAATCATTGGAATCGGACAGAATGGACGCGGTCAATACGTAGGGCCAATCATCATTGCAACTCTACTAGGGGTGGGCTTGGCCCTCCTCAGCTTCCAGAAACCAAAGACGCGACGCAGAGCCCGTCTTGCAATCGCAGGCCTCATCCTCGTTCTGCTGATCGGTAGAATGATTCCCTACATGTTAGGGCAGTTGTGGACCCTGCTCGCCTTCTTGCTCAAATCAGCTTTCAGCGGCTTTGGTAATGACTGGGAATGGCGTTGGGCTTCGACGTCAGGGTTCATTGCGCCAACAGTTGAGCAACAGATGACTCTGGTTTGGCCGATTATCCTNTTCATCCAGATTGCAATTATTCTTGCATATACCGCACCTGTCTGGATCGGCTCAAGAGGGGTCGTTGGACTGCGCCGACGTGGCATACGAACTGCAGTCGTCCTGATGCTGCTTGTCATCATCGTTCACGCCGTTGTGACTTGGGACGTTATTGTTGCAATTATTCAGAAGAATGCTGAGGGTTCCTGCATCGTCTACATACCACCTGAATGTACAGGTGGTATACATCCACTATCCAATCAGATTGGAGGTGGTACTGAGATTTTCGGTCTGGTCACNGAGGAACAGTTCCGTCTTGTCTTGATTGCTGCTCTGATGTTGGTCTTCATCGAGACGGGAAATGCCTCGATTCGATACATGGATTACGCATTCAAGCTTCCAGAGGCCTGCAAGCGAGATCCTGAATACGTCCGCCAGTTTGAATCCCTTCTCAACGGCCACCTCGTGCACACTGCTGCCTTCTTCGGCATAGCCGCCTTCGCTGCAATGATCTCAATGCAGTTCCACAAACTTCTGTTACAGATTGTAGAGAAAACACTCGAATTGCCAGGTCTTGAATCGGCACAGTGGACCTTCCAGATACGTGANTCATTGGAATTAGAGCTGACGTATGGTCTTGTGATCAGTGCTCTACTCTTCCTTGCATTCGCATCTCTTCTTCGCCTGATACTACCTTGGCAGACACTCTTCGGCATCCTTGAACGTCTCAATCCACTACGACGGTCCTAAGTGAAGAAGACAGGAACATCACTTCTTGTGCATCGTTCTATTGTACCGCCATTGTGTGTGGAATGCATAGATGATGATGCCTACNATGATGAGTAATACGGGAGTTGCTCTTTGAACCATCTCGCTGATTCCAGGTCCATTCTCATGAATGTGAATCACATCATCGAGNACGATCAGAACATCGACATCTCCATCTTCGCCGAGATCGAACGTGTACAAGCTCTTTGCATCATTTGTCGAGGACCATGAAATCCCANCAGAGATNGATCCATGTCCTACGCGTCCATCTTCATGTCGGACGATCAGGTGNACATCTAGTTCAGCTTCAATGTGCAATATCTCNGCTTCCTCGATGTCATAGATCTGCAGTACCTTTGATCGATTGAACGTATTTCCTTCGTTGATCCAGATCTCTAAGAGGACATCAGATACCACGATTAGGTCGTCGTAGCCGGTGCCATCGATATCGGTGCAAATGACTGATTTGATCGGATCTGGCCATTCATCAAGGTCCGTACCATCCCTCAGTAGCGAATCATCCCATTCACCTCTTGCGTTGCGCACATGCAGTACAAGATCCCCGTTGTGCCAACCTGACAGCATATCNATATCTCCATCTCTATCCATGTCATTGAACGTCCAAGTCACCGGTCTTGAGCAGGATGCCCTTTCTTCGCAATCGTAACCTTGTGTGATCATGACTGGTGCAATCCTCAGATCGCCTGCGACATTATCCCATAATTCGGCAGTTCCATTTTCATACATCGCGACCACATCTGAAAATCCATCGTTGTCAGCATCTCCGATCGCCAGATCATGCACTGTTGTCGTGGTTTTCCCAAGTATGCTGCTCACCAATTGATCACCATCACCATCATTCAGTATTCGGACATCAGGCACATCTGTCGAAACAATCACNGACCATGGTTTGTCGGGACCTAGGCGTATCGCTGCCGCCGTAACGATGTTCACGTCAGATTCCATACTTGACACTTCAAGCAATTGTGATCCTGAAATTTTCCAGATAGATCGATTCCCGATCAGGAGGGTCATTGCCTTGGAATCCTTACTGTGGGGAAGGAACAACGCTTTGTCAACTGACTCGGAAAGTGAGATGGTTTCGTGCCGCCAATCAGGCCACGTATCGAACTGTCTTGTGGCAAAGGAATGGATGCGATGGTCATCATCCAGAACATCGATATGATCGTTGATTCCATCCATGTCTGTATCCATCTGACCTAATTCACTGGAGGTAGTAACACCCTCTCCGGACACTATGGCGATAGGAGCAAGAAAGAGAAGGGTGACGAGAATCGTCCCCAGGTAATCAGAGATCGATTCCTTCGAGGTCACGTTCCAATGCCTCCACAGCTTCATCAGAGTCTTCGTCGATCATGTTGCTAGGATGTTCCTCGAGTTCAAGGGCGATTTCGGCTGAACGCCGTTTTGTTGCCATACGGTCCAATCGATCGATCTCTGCTTCAAGTCGAGCAAGTTCATCCATCTCCATATTCGTTGCCNCAACTCCAACTGGTGTTTCGCTAGCGCCTTTGCGTTCGATTGTCGTTCCCAGAGTATCTGAAGGTGGTTCAAGGTCCTCCCAACTTCCGGTGTCCGTCCCCTCATCTGATGTATCCTCGACTACATCCGGTTCATCGACGGAGTCATCTTCGATTATCTCATCCTCATTAATTGGTTCATCATTCTCACCATAATCGACGGTGATTGATTGCCAGTCATCGACCTCATCATCCAGCATCGGACGCATCGAGGCCACGTCTTCGAGGTCGAGTGGTGGTCGTTCGCGTTCAGTGAGCTGCAGTGACTCGAATGAGAGCCGTCCTGAGCGCTGGAAGGACCACAACCTTCCAGGTGGATCCTCTCCGGTCAGACCCGTAGCATCCATTGATTCGATGAGTCCTTCCAAGGCGGTAACTGTGTCATCGAGTGCGGATTCTCCTTTGTCCACCT
The DNA here is from genome assembly GCA_002715545.1 of Methanobacteriota archaeon. The sequence goes on along the minus strand of PAZI01000005.1, from coordinate 29,752 downwards.
GATCGACCCCGATGTAGATGTTGTCAAGAGCCTCTTGCACCAATGTNCGAACACGTCTTGCTAGTACTGGTAGAGCCTGTGGACGATGCATTGCTGCTTCCAGTGGTCGCAGTACCTCTTGATTGACGCCAAGACCCGAGAGCTCGGTGAGCACTGAATTCAATCTGCGCAGCATTGTGATGCTTTGATCGAATTCCTCTAACATATGTTCGAGTTCAAGAACGACGAACTGCACACATTCTCCTAGCCTGTTCTGCAATCGTTGTTGTACAGACCAGCGCGTCAACCCGCGCACAGCACTTGCGGTTTCGGGAGATTGGGATTCGAGTAGATCAACGACCTCTCTGGCCAATAGGTTCCTTGGTGTCTTAGCAACCTCATCGACTGTTGCTTGAATGATCTGTAGGCCGCGGTCAACAGCACGNTCCAGNAGTAGGATNCTGTANCCACGTCCATCNAATGCTTCGATCCTCTGTAGCAATGGTGCGAGTTCAGTGAATCCTTGGTCCCCACCGAGCAGTGCTTGTCCTAGTGGCTCCTCCATCAGCCTCTGCCTGAGTCGGTCAGCCTCTGCTAAGTCCTGCTTGGCCTGCTCATGAGCATCGGTGAGTTCCTCGCTCTGTGATACAAGTGATCTCAATTCTGCTCTTTCACGTGAGCGCCGAGCCTCAAGATCACCTATTTCTCTAAGGATGCCGCGGCGCTGCTCGAGTAATTCACGTAACTCGTTCTGCAAATGTGCTTGTCGTACTTCGAGATCCTTGTTGTTCTGTCTCCCCTCCTCTTCTCGNCGACGTTGNGCTCGNAGTTCTGCCTCGACATTGTTGAGTTCGTGGCGTGCCACTTCNGACCGAGCGTTGANNTCNTCTANNTCNGCAGATGCGATTCTGAGGCGNTGNCGNGCAGANTCGGTCTGCTCACTCAGNACGATNTTCATTCGCTCAGCAGCTTCATTCTCNATCTGAGTCTCGCTCAATGAAGCCTCAGCCTGAGCNAGATTCGCTTTNGTNTCAGCNTCNTCNTTGGCTANNCGNTCGATNACGCTGCGCATGTCATCNAGACTGTCTGANCCTGANAGTGCACGTGCCAATTCCTCTGCGCGTTCGCTGACGGCGACTTCAAGTTCGGCCACTCGGCGAGTGAGGCGTTCAGCACGCCTCTGTGAATCAGTTTCTGAACGGCGGGCGCTTGCCATCTCACTCCGCGTCTCTTCAATCTCTTGTTCAAGACCCGAGGCCCGTTCCTTGACACGTTCAAGTTCAGCGTTGGTCTCATCTCTTTCCACTCGTACTCTACTGAGACTTGTGCTTGATTCCTCAAGACGTCGCTCATTACGTGCTAGTTTACGCTCAAGGTCGTCTACCTCTCCTTCTGCAATACGTGCCCTCTCAGCATCTGGTATGCCCAGTTGTGTGGCTTCTCCATCATCACCGACAGGGGTGAGGACAGGCCTCTCGACGGATTCACTGATTGACCACTTGGATCTATGTCGATCGAGCATAGCAAGCCCGAGATCGAAACCAAGCAGACCTTCGAGTTTACTTCGGCGTAGTTTTGCTTTGTCATCTCGACGTGTTCTCGTTGAAGGTAGAGTCTCGATGAATCGCTCAAGGGACCAATCTGCTGTTGATTCAGCGACCACGGCGAGTCTTGGGACTGCCTCGATGCGTTCGAGTCTGAGGGTATGGGACGCAGCAGTCATGCTCTGCAATCCATCTTCTATGCCATCGGCGCCATGCATGCCGATTGGCCGACCCCCTCGTAGCAGTAATGAGACGCGTTTATCTTCTGGTGAAACCGAGATGATCGCACCACTGAGATTGATTTCCATAGCTTCTTCGATCTGTCGAATGACGCCCTCAACACTTGCTTTCCGATCGCTGATCAGGGTGCCTTCGGGTAACGACTCCAAGGTCACAAGGTCTTCGACGGGTGCAGGAACTCTACGTACGAGGTCGACAGCATTTCTCAAGGCTGCTTCGGCGTCCATACCTGGACCCGTCCAGATGGCGACCGCTGCATTGTCATGGCGTGCAACAGTCAATCTTCCATCTCCCTCCATCATTTGGATGACTGGTGAGACAGGTTGCTCCCGTTCGGTAGCTGATGTTTTAAGAGCCTCAAGCAGCGATTGTAGATGTGCTGCTTCAATCTCAGCATCACGTGGAATCTCCCCTCCTGAATTGATCAGAATACCATTCTCAAGTGCCATAGCACCTTGTATGGCGGGCCTTGAAGCGAGTTCGGTGACCAATGCTGAGAGGTCTCGCACCGTTCCAAAATCGACTGCTATAGCATCGACGATGAGTCCTTTGAGCATATCTCGATTGATGATCGCTTCAGGTAGGCGCTGCAGTACACGCTCGGTTTGTTCTTGAGTCCAAGTCACTGCTCGAGCCCCTATGGACTCTCCCTTGGCGAGGTAATTCAATCGCCGCAATGCTCTCTCGCCGGCGAAATACTCTGCCTCTTCATCACCTTGAGCGAGAGCAGCGACTCCTCTTCCATTTGCAACGATTCTCTGCCCGACAATCGTCTTGCCTGAATCTTTCGTGTACGTCACTGCCCCATAATCGAAAGGAAACTGTGTGACCCCAAGAGTCACGTCTTCTTTCCGTGATACAGGAGGACCACCGGGCAATGGAAACATGTCTTTCGTCCTCAGTATACCTCATTCAGGATATCACGTGCTCGGTCCAAGTGGTGAACAATCATACCCACTGGAAGGTGGACCTCACTTGTGGTTTGTACAAGATGCCCGCTTTCAAGCCAAGCCCACGTCGTCCGGCGGTCTCGCTGCTCGATCCAAGCATGATCTGGTGGTCCAAGATCGAACTCTCCTCCAACTCTTTCAATCAGTGAAAATAGGGCTGCGTCCTCTCCTCGCCGCCCAGGGTCGATCACCCGAGCCCTGCGGACTCCTTCGATCCTCTGGAGCGAATGCTCGACCTGATCACGCATGTGTATTCTGAACAGGTGTCCTCGGCGGGATGAAGAACCTTCGCCTCCGCATGGTGCATTCCTCCCCTTCTTGATAGACTGGAGAAGGCGCCGAGGGGGGAGCCTCAAAGACTCGACTCCAATCGGCTCCACGTGAGCATCGAAGTCATGAGCTGCGACCGCTGCCAACAGCCAGCGGTTCTTCACCAACCATGGTCAGGTCTTCATCTATGTCAGAGCCACCTTGCTCAATCAGTACGCCGGCGGGTCGGTAAGGAACTTCGCCGGCAGCTCACCCTACCGCGTGAGGGTGGAACCTTACTTGTAGCGGTGAGTGGTGGCAAGGATTCCGCTGTTCTTCTTCACGAATTGTACCATCTACTCGGGCCACGCAGAAATCTCCAGATCGTTGCAGTATTGGTCGATGAAGGCATCGATGGATATCGCCCCCCTTCGCAGCTATGTGCTCAGGAACTTTGTGACCGTCTAGGTATCGAACTTCGTGTCGCTAGGATGGTGGACGATCTTGGGCGTCCGATGGATGAGGCAGTGAGTGAAGCAGATGCAGTTGGTACCCGACTTGGACCATGTTCCTTCTGCGGTGTGTTTCGCCGCAGAGGAATCGAGCGTGTAGCTCAGGAAGTCAATGCGTTTGCAGTTGCCCTTGGACACAATCTCGATGACACTGCTCAGACAGTCTTGATGAATTTTCAGAAGGGTGACATAGACCGCATGCTACGTATGGCGCCACATACAAATCGGATTGTTGATGGATTGATTCCGAGAATAGTTCCATTGCGGATGGTTACTGAATTGGAAGCACTTCTTGTCGCAAGAGAGCATGACCTTCCGATGTATCACGATGATTGTCCGTATGCTGAGCGTGGACTCCGTAAACAGATGCGTGATATTGTCGCTGCGCTGGAGGCCGCCACACCAGGAACTAGGCATGGATTGCTCGCCTCGGCTGATGCTATCAGAGAACAATTCTCAGTATCGGATGGAGGTGTCAGCGCTCAATCCTGTACTGAATGTGGAGCGCCGACATCAGGCTCTTCATGTATGCCTTGCACGATGCGTCGAATCCTTGACCAAGGAGCTTCAGGTGACGGCGTCGATCAGATCATCGACGGGCTGGATTCGCTCGCAGTAGAAGCAGCGGATGAGGACGGGTGACTTGGTCACAACTTTCAGTTTGGGGCGTATATGCTCGCTCGCAGAATTAGAGATGCAATTGCTGGACATACAGGGCATGACCCCTAAGAATTCGTCAGGCATGGTCACTCGCCTCTTCTCTGAGAGGCCGAAGTTTCGAATGATAGAGACAGATGCTTGGCCTGCAATCAATGCAAGGCGATCGAGTTCCATCTGATCGAGTTCCCGATCCTCGATCTTGATCATGTCCTTTTGTCCATGTTTGGAGGACGAGACGTTCATCACGAGGCTAACTGGTGTGTGTGTCTGAGGACCTACCCCTAGCATGCTCAGAACAAGCAGGGCCCTCCCCGCAGGGATGTGGTCGATCACAGTTCCATCTCGAATCGCAGCAACCCTGCGGACACTCTCGCTCATGCCAGCACCTCTGGCTCTATACCGAGCAATGTGCAAAGGAGTGCCATTCGGACCTTGACTCCGTTAGCAGATTGTTCGAAATAACGTGCGTGCCGAGTCGAATCAATTGATTGTTCGATCTCATCCACGCGTGGGAGTGGATGCATCACGATCAGGTCGGGTCGAACATCATCAAGATCCTTAGCCATCAAACGGAAGGTTCCAGCAACTCGGTCGTATTCGTCATCATCGGGGAATCTCTCTCGCTGAATTCTGGTCATGTAGACTACGTCGGCTTCCCGGACTGCCTCGGATAATCCGGGTACATGTTCGACACTTGAGCCACGATTCTGGATATCGATGATCACTTCGTCAGGCATCGATAAACTTGCAGGGGAAGACAGAATGATGCGCGCCCCGAATCGAGAGAGTGCTCGTGCTAGGCTGTGTACAGTTCGCCCATATCTCAGATCACCTGCGATTACGATATCAATGTCCAATCGACCATGAGCGGCTTGTATGGTAGCCAGATCGAGGAGTGTCTGGGTTGGATGACGGCCTGAGCCATCACCTCCATTGATCACTGGAGCATTCGATAAGTCATCGGAGAAGACCGCAGCCCCTTCCATTGGATGGCGTAGAACGATGACGTCAGCGTACCCATCAGCGACGAGGATTGTGTCATGCAGCGATTCACCCTTTGACACCGAACTTGATTTCAAGTCGTTGAGGTCGAGCACGTCGCCTCCCAGTCGCTTCATCGCAGCTTCAAAGGACATCCGCGTTCGCGTCGAGGGCTCAAAGAAGAGATTTGCAAGTAATTTCCCCCGCATTGCTTCACATCTGGCATCGCCAGCCGCAACGGGTGAAAGGCGTTCTGCGAGGTCGATGATCTTCTGAATCCATTCTTCCGTGACGTACTCTAAGGATGCAAGACCCTGCGTCATCTCTTCTTGTCCCGCGCGTGCGGGTCATATCCCTTTTGGGAACCTTACTGTGCAACGATGCGTGCCGTTCATGAAGCGGTTCGCTGTCGGCAGCGACGTGATGTTGTCACGTACACCTGTGCGGGTCTCCTTCTGCGGGGGCGGTACAGACCTCCAATCCTTCTGGAGTGCTCATCCAGAAGGTGGTGCTGTGACCTCACTGGCCATTTCCAATTACATCTACGTCTTTCTCAATCGGCGATTTGAATCCTCGATTCGTGTAGCATACACAAAGACCGAAATTGTGGAGAGCATCGACGACGTTGAACATGACCTCGTACGAGAGGCTCTTCGGGAGGCGAATCTGACGTCTCATATCGAAGTCGTCACGGTCGCTGATATTCCATCACGTGGTAGTGGGCTGGGCTCATCGTCGACACTGACAGTTGGCCTTCTCAATGCGGCTCACGGCTGGAATGGCCAACAACTAGGGCCTGAAGACCTTGCTCGTGGTGCCTGTGACATCGAAATCAATAGACTGAGTCAGCCCATAGGCCTACAGGATCAGTATGCTGCTGCTTATGGGGGTCTCAATCACATCGTCTTCCATCAGGATGGTGCGGTCAGTGTTGAGCCGATAGTCATCAGTGATGACCTTGTAGCTCGAATTGCAGATGAATTCGTCCTTATTTGGACTGGTCGCCACCGCCAGGCCACAGGTATTCTTGAGGAACAGAATCAGAGGACTTCAAGTTCCGCGTCGATGAACCGTCTCATCAGGATGCGTGAGCAGGCTGTTGAGGTGCGTGATGCGTTTCAAAAAGGTGACTTGGTTGCTATCGGCTCACTTCTTGATGAAGGCTGGCGCCTCAAACGCGACCTTTCGTCTAACATCACAGATGCTGATATCGATGCCTTGCATGGGGAGGTGATGGCCTGTGGAGCAACGGGGTGCAAGCTTCTTGGCGCTGGAGGAGGTGGTTTCCTTCTTGCACATGGGGGACCCGATATGGAAAGTAAGGTGCTCAGCCGTCTACCAGCGGCCAAATGCATGCCACTGAGGCTTGACACCCACGGTTCGATTCTGATGAAGGTGGCCACTGATGACTAGGAGGCTCGTAACCGTCGTTCTGCTCATGTTGACGGGTACCCTGACCTTTGTGACTCCAGCAGCCATTGCTGAAGAGGGACGTCAGACTCTTCCTTTCCAAGTATCTCTGGTGGATGAACAAGGAACAGTCGTCCAAGCACAAGTGACCATCCATGAGATGTTCACTGGTGGCGAGATCACCAGTTCAGAGAGTGGGGTGGTGGAGATTGTCGCGGACTCTGCACGGGTTATGCGTCTAACCGCTAGCGGTTCTGATATAGCACCCATGGATACTGTCCCATTCGTTCTTGCTGACAATGGCTCTTTGAACTTCAGTGATGGTACATCTCTTCCATGTACTGATACTGGCTCTGCATTCCAGTGTAATCTAACGGTTTTCTCTGGTGATTTTCCACTTAACTTGACCGAGACGAATGGAATTGGAATCATTGTGATGGATGATCGTGCACGTGAATTGAAGAGATTCAATTCTGGCAATCAAGATTACATCAACACGACTCTGGCAGTTGACCATGGTCTTCTTCTTCTGCAGTACAATGACTCTGGTCATCTTCTGAATTGGACCTCAGGTGTGACTCAGAATCTTGCTGAAGTTTTGGTTTCAGTCAACGTATCTGAGATACACTTGCCCTTGGATAATCAGTGGGCTGCAGTGCATCAACCCACTGGCGTCATCATTGATTTTGGCATTGGGGGCATGAATCTTACAGGTCCATCTGCTGAATGGGGGTCATGGGACATCGGCACGATTGACGAGGGGTCGTTCTGGCCATCGAGGAACGCCACATACGGTCCAGATATTCCAACCAGTGCATCGATGTGGCTCAATATCTCATTGCAGCGAAACTCATCTTCACATCTCCATGCAGCATGGGACTGGAATACATCGATCATGGCCACTGATGCTCTGCTCTGGCTTCCCCAACCATGGCTTGGCAGAGATATCCAACTCGATCGATGGCATGGTGATGGAGATGGTATTACCGATGCTGAAGAGGCTTTGATGCTCATCCAATGGGTCCAAGGACTTGACATAAGCTCGCCTCAGCCTCCATCCGTCTTGTTCGAATTCGATCGCTCTCCCCCTCTCACTCTGAATAACCCCAGTACGTCTTGGTCATCGAATATCGACGATGGTGTATGGACCCTCCAGTCTTCTGGCGAGGTCACCAGTGTATCGGCGAGCCCCTTCACGAGTTTCGGAGTGGTCACACTCAAGGGGGCAGTCATCCATCTAGAAATCTCCACCTCGCCTGACATCGTTATCACATCGTGGTTCCCATTATCTCTCTCATCGAGAACCGGTCATGTGCTGAACTTGCTGTTGACTGATGAAGCTCAGTTGAACGTGCGAACGAACCGCCCACCAACCTTTGAGATTCAAGTGGATGGGCGGACAGATGGTCCTATTCGTCGTGCAGATTTGATTGTGGAAGCCGGTTCCATCGATGATGAATATCCAGAGGATCTAACTTGTGTTCATCGGTTCTCAGCCAATGAAGAAGGTCCTGTCATCTCTCAGAACTCCACGGTCAAGGCGACGATTGATCTCAATTCCATGTCTTGGGAATCGATTGACAATTTGATAGTGAACTCGACCTGCACCGATCCTTCAGGAGCTGTGGCCAACCGTACCTCTTCCTATTTCATTGACGATACACCCCCTGAGTACGTTGTTTATCTGACAAAGCTCGGTCTTGTCGAGACAGATCCTGACGTACTTCTCGATGTCAGTAAGGAGAGTTTTGAGCTGTATCCCACACAGATTCTTGCGATGATGGTCAACGCGTCTGATGATCAGGGAGAGTACTTCGTCAAGTGGTGGTCTGACCGTTCGGGTGGTTGGGAGACTGAACTCGAGGTCACACAAGTCACCTTCCTTCAAAATAATCATGTGAATGGGCTTGCGGACCCCATTGAAAATCGGTATCTGGCAAAGAATCCTTCTGAATACACTCTCCTTCTCGAGGTGAGTGATGCCGCAGGGAATGTTGTGTCCAATGAGTGGACCATTATTGTCATCGATGGAGACGCCCCGACGATACGATTGAGGGGTCAATCAACTGGCCAATACGCTATTCATCCAAGCAATGAGACGTTGTACCTAGATCTGACAGAATCCTTCGATGATCTGGATGCAGTTGATGAGATTGTTTGGTCGATTACACTCTCTGACTGCTTGCTTGTACAGGATGATGTTCTGCTTGAAACCGGCGAGATCCTCGATTTCGATGCCATCTCTCGCCTGAACCTTGGTCAGCCAATCGAGTGGCTAAACGACCCTTGTTTGGGACAAAAGGATGGTAGAGCACCACATGGTGCTGGAAACCGCTGGCTCAATGCTACTGCAACTGATACATCTGGAAACAGTTTCATGCGGGCCATCGAATTGCGAATCCCACCTCCAATGAATCCAGATTACGATATCATCTCCCATGATGTGCGTGTCACTGGTCAAGTCGTTAGGGTGTATGTGGTTGTGAGCAATAGTGGTGGCACCGCTGAAAATCTCGTGGTTGGTTATGGAACTCATTACGGGTCTTCAGTCGAAGGTAAGGCTGCAGATGGAGTAGCGGATGCATTGGTGCACATCAACGAGACATTCGAGTTGCCCAGCAGTGGAGCATCAACGTGGTTCAATGTCAGTGTCACTGATGGTCAAGGAAACATCCTTGATGTCCTGTTGGTTGAACTGAATACGCCTATCTCTTCATCTCCAGTTGAAGATGATGATGGCTTGCTTATCGGCCCTTCGCTTCAGTTAGCATTCATCACAATCGCTCTTGCGGCAGTGGTTTCAGAGAGGCTTCGTCGTGACTGAATTGGGAGAACGCGCCTTNTCTCATCGAGTCGCAGTTGAGAATCTCGGNGTCATCNCTGCANTGATGACCGTCTTGGTCGGTGGTTGGATGGCTTGGCCCATTTTGAACNCNGATGGNAACATCTCTCTNTCNCATCTCATNCCNNCGATTCTACTNCTGGTATGGGCTGTCNTGCTACAGGANCTGATCGANTGGAANCCAACNACGAGAGCNCGTATNGGGGGNACTTTGGCTATGATCTGGCCAGGTCTTCTTGCNGCAGGNCTGTGGAACATCACNNCGGNCCCTTCGTGGCCTTTCCTTGGTAGNCTTGTCACCCTAGGCCTCTCAGGCTTGGCTTACACCACTTCTCGCCGTATTCTTGCAGGCCGTGCTGAGGTCGTGCGTTACAGGGGCGTGATGATCCTAGTTGGGACCGGTCTTGGGGGTTCGTTTGTGCTTGCTCTTGAACCTCCATTGCCTCTCATGTGGTTCATGATTCTCTCGCTTGCTTTCACCGCNTCTCTCGGTATCAAGGATTGGATGGGAGATTCAGAGATGCGTCACCTTCGTCGAGAGTACAATCAGGCCATCGACNGAATGGAGGATGAACTTCTCATCCTCAAGTCTCGGGGTGAGCCTGTCGATCAGGCACATTCTCTGTTCATGCGGGGCAAGATCGAGGGTCATAAGGACCCAGAGCACGGATTGAAACTCCTTGTTGTTGCCCAGGAAGAGTTGGACCGTGCCATGAATTTCAATGAGGATCTTGAGATTATCCGTGAGGCTTCACTTCAAATCGTGAATGATGTGGAGGAACTGAATCCTTCATTGAAGCGACCTCGTAAATCNTTCGAACTTGGAGATAGGGAGCGTGGATTTGGTACCCTCCGAGAAGCTGAAGTCTTGTATCGACGAGCCAAGTCAATCGCAGAGGAACTCCTTGAATGGTGGCCTAAAGCCGAGCTTGCAATCATGAATGCGAGTTCAGCTATCGGTTCAACTTTGGGTCAAGAGGCAGAACGACTTCGTGATGATCTTACTGAAGCTAAACGCATGATGGAGGNTGAAAAGCCGAAGGAGGCTTGGACTCTCTCCCACGCTATACCTGAACAGATCGAATCATTACAACAGCGTGGTGATGAGGCTGATGAGGCTCTTTTACAGGCTCGTGCAGCCNTTGAAGCATGGCCATCCCCTCTCAGTGAGGGTTGGCAGGAACTTCTCACTAAAGCTGAAGACTCCCTGGCCGCTGATGATCCATCGACGGCGAAGGGTTTTGCAGACCGCATAATGCGTGATATCGAAGCTGAGAAGGATGCCAAACAGAGGCTAGATCAACGCTTAGGTGACCGTAGCAGCATTGAGAAGCGTTGGGTTGAACTNGCTGATGCCAAGGAATGGTCGAAACGTTGGGATGTGATCAAACAGCAATCAGTAGATGGGCATGTCATTCAAGCAGATCATGAACTTTCCACGTTTCTTCAGGAACTCGATGTCTCTACCTCCCGCCGTCAGGAGACGAAGGATGTGCTCGACTTCCTTCAGCAGGAGTGGAGTCGCCTTCGCCGCTCACTGGAATCAGCTGGTATCAGGGCAGAAGATACCGACCGAGATGCTGCTGAGGCCGACCTTGCAGCTGCCATCTCAGCTTTTGAATCAGGAGATATTGATGCAACTGTTGATTCCATGGCCAAGATGGAATCTCATATCGAACGAGCCGAACGCCGTATCTGAACAGGTCCTGTTTCAAGCCTGGGAGGTTGCGACTCTGATCTTCATTGAACAGTAACCTTCGTTGGCGAGCTCGAAATCAATGATACCTTCTTCGATTTCGATTCGCTTGATGATCTGCAAGAATAGGTCATCTTGCCCCCAATCTTTCTCAGCGACCAAGAATTCGACATCAATCTCTTCCTTTTCTGTAGTCAAGCTGAGTAGCAGGTTGTTCTTCTCCTCGTCATAGGTTATACCTGCTTCCAATTTGAGTTCCTTCTCGATTGGCCAACGATGTGAATTCATGCCACTTCGGGTAACGNAATAGAACTCACCAGTGGAATCCCTGTCGCCAGAGATTTCGGGGGTGAACGCGTCCAGATAGATGGAGATCATGTGTTTGGTCATGGCGCGACCAATGCATAGTTGTTGAAAATCATTCCTTGATGCCGAGTTCCTTGACAATATTGAGCGTACTCTCTTTCTCATCGATTTCGCTACGAAGCATTTCGATGAATGTTTCAAGATTGACTTCGCCGACCTGCTCGCCTTGTCGGTCGCGCAGACTAATCGTTCTTTTCTCACATTCTGCCTCGCCGATGATGATCATGTATGCTGGTCGCATTGCCCGATGTGTGCGGATTTTCTTGCCGAGTGTGTCATCTCCATCATCTATCTCGACACGTACTCCTTTCTCTCTCAATGCTTCAAATACTTCGCAAGCCCACGTTCTATGTGATTCTGAAATAGTCAGGATATGGACTTGAGTAGGTGTCAGCCAAGTTGGGAATCTTCCTTCGAAGTGTTCAATCAGTACTCCTACGAAGCGCTCCATACTTCCGAACGGAGCTCGATGTATCATGACCGGCCTGTGCTTTTCTCCATCACTTCCAACATACGTCAGATCAAAACGTTCTGGCAGATTATAGTCGACCTGCACCGTGCCGAGCTGCCACTCACGTCCGAGGACATCGTGCACAACGAAATCGATCTTAGGGCCATAGAATGCAGCCTCTCCCTTTTCCTCTTGGAACGGAACGCCCAATTTCTCAGCAGCAGACCTGCATGATTCCTCAGCTTTGTCCCAAGCCACNTGGTCACCGACATATTTCGTAGAATCTTCATCCCTGATTCCAACACGTACTCGATAATCGTCCATGCCTAAGGTTCCAAAGATAATCTGTACCAATTCAATGCATCCTGCCAATTCAGTTGCAATCTGATCTTCGGTCACGAATAGATGTGCATCATCTTGTGTGAAGCCGCGTACCCTGGTCATGCCAGATATTTCCCCGGATTGTTCCCATCGGTACACTGTTCCAAATTCAGCCAATCGTAATGGAAGATCACGATATGACCTTGCCTGGGAGGTATAGATCTGAATGTGGTGTGGGCAATTCATGGGCTTGAGCAAGTAACCTTCGACATCCCCTTCATCCATACGATTGGCCAACTCACCACATGTACATCCTTCATCAGCAAGTTGTGAGAGAAGTTCTCGCTCAACCAATGGTGGGTATTGGGATTCTTGATAGTACGGAAAATGCCCACTCATTCTGTATAGGTCGAGTTTACCGATGTGAGGCGTGAATACCTGTTGGTAATCTTGTCGTCGTAGTTCTTGTGAGATGAAGTCCTGCAGTTCCTGCCGCACAATCGCCCCNCTGGGTGTCCAGAGAATGAGTCCTTGACCTACCTTGTCCGAGATGTGGAATAATTGTAGGTCCTTTCCAATTCTGCGATGATCACGTTGCTTTGCCTCTTTCNNCATTTTTCTGTGTGCAGCAAGACGTTCCTTCGTTGAGAAGGCGATGCCATAGATGCGCACGAGAGAGGTTCTAGATTGATCGGCGCGCCAGTATGCAGTCGATGTCGTCGTCAATTCATGATGCATGAGCATCGATGTCCGTGGAACGTGTGGACCAAGACAGAGATCATGGAATCCACCTTGTTCGTAGATGGTCGATGCATCTCCATCCTCTAATTTGTCTTCGATGATTTCGATCTTGTATGGATTATGTGAGAACCGATCCTTCAATTCCTCATCTGAGAGCTCGATACGTTCGACTGCAAGATTCTGTCTGACAATCTGCTGCATCCTCTTTCCGATAGCACGCAGGTCTTCATCAGAGGGGGGGTCCATATCGAAATCGTAGTAGAATCCGTGTTCTATGACGGGACCAATGGTCGGCTTTGCTTCAGGGAAGAGTTCGGTCACAGCCTGCGCGAGCAGATGAGCACAGGAATGTCGGATGATATGCTCACCCTCTTCGGATTCGGCTTCGATTGGCTCGACATTGCAATCACTGGTCAATGGATGCTTGAGGTCGACGGCAACCCCACTGATACGTGCTGCCACCCAACCATGTTTCTTGCCGTAGCGGTCGCGAACGGCCTCTTCTAGAGGAAGCCCGACGGCCAATGTGTGGGCGTCCCCCTCGGGCCAGCGGACCTCAACCGAAGCCATCGACTCCTCCGAGTCGCCGCATCACTTCACACCATCGGCATGCTCAGGTGTGATAGGACTCGTTGTCATTGGGAAAGTCTCCCGACCGGACATCCTCAACATACTGCTTGATGGCACCTGAGATCTGCTCGCCGAGATTGAGATATCTTCTCAAGAAACGTGGGCTGAAGTCCATTGTAATCCCGAGCATGTCATGTAAGACCAGAACTTGCCCATCGCAGTCAGGCCCTGCGCCTATTCCAATCGTTGGAATCGAGATAGAAGCTGAGACCTGCTTTGCGAGCTCGGCAGGAATCTTCTCAAGGACCAGGGCGAAACATCCCGCTTCTTCCAATCTCTTTGCATCTGCAAGCAGTTTTGCCGCTTCCTCCTCTTCCTTGGCTCGAACGGTGTAGGTTCCGAATTTGTAGATGGATTGAGGTGTGAGTCCCAAATGTCCCATGACTGGGATGCCCGAAGCGATCAGGCGCTGAATGGACTGGGAAATCTCCTCTCCCCCCTCGAGTTTGACAGCGTGAGCCTCAGCTTCTTTCATGATTCTGATCGCAGATTCGAGAGCTAGACGTGAATTTCCTTGATATGTTCCGAATGGCATGTCCACGACGAGCAGGGCCCGTTCAATCGCCCGCTGAACACATTGTGCATGGTAGATCATGTGGTCGAGTGTCATGGGGACTGTCGTCACTTGCCCGGCCATGACGTTCGACGCAGAATCNCCCACCAGAATNACATCNATGCCNGCATCNTCNACNAGNCGNGCGAGNGAATAATCGTAGGCGGTGAGCATCGAGATCTTCTCACCAGCTGCCTTCATTGCCTGCAGGGTGTGCGTCGTCACCTTGCGCGCCTCGCCGTGGATTGACATGGTGCTACACCCGCTCATTGCTGTGTCGGACTTGAAACCGCCGACTGTTCACTCAGGTTGAGATGACGTTCACTCAGGTATCGCAATCGGCTTATTCCAACAACCGTTCGATGAGGTCGGAGAGTGTGATACTAGAACTCTCACCGCTCATCATGTCTTTGACCGAGAGCACTCCTGATTCAATTTCCTTGGGTCCGACAACGACGGTGTGAGTGAAACCAGCATTGTTCGCCCATTNCATCGATTTACTGAGATTGCGCTGCCTCATCTCGATTTCAGCAGTGATGCCCGAATCACGCAGTGAAGTGAGCATGGGGAGAACCGCGTCCGCCTCTGTATTGAGGGGGATCAGAGCAACACGTGGTGCAGATGCGGTAGCGTCTGAACCTTGACGTTCAAGGGCGAGCAGCACTCGGTCGGTTCCAAAACCGAACCCACAACAAGGATCGAGATCATCGAGTCCGAACAGATGCAAGAGTCTGTAGGTCCCACCACCAAGAACTTGTCCTTCACCTCCTAATGTCTCGACCCGAGCCTCAAAGACACAACCGGTGTAGTAGTCCAGCCCACGCGCAGTCGTCAGGTCCAGATCGATACGTTCCATTGGTACTCCCAATGCTGAAAGATGTCCAAGAGTCTCTTGCAGGTTTTTGATGGGTGTTGTATCGATGTCAAGGTTGGCAAAGTGCTCAGATAGACTTGCAAGATTCTCATTGGAGTTGTCCGAATCGAGTGCATCGAGCACGGTGATGAATGTCTCCTCGATACCAAGAAGGCNCATGAGCTCGTTTGTTCCCTGTATCTGCTGCTTGTCGAGCATTCGCAACAGCACTGTGCGAGGTGCGTCACTTTCTGCTCCAGCGTGATCTTTTGATGTCCAACCAGCTTTAATCGCCTTCTCTCTTTGTTCATCAGTGAAGGTTGCTGGCACTTGAGCAGCGTCAAGGAAGGTATGCAGCAGACCAACGTGTCCGATACTGAATCGCCATTCTTTGAGGCCTGATGTTTCAAGCATCGACATGGCGCAAGCGATGACTTCNGCCTCGACGAGAGGGCCGCTGGCACCAACCACTTCGACCCCGAATTGNTCGAATTCACGCCACCGTCCTGTTTTTGCTTCCTCGTATCGGAAACATGGTCCCGTATAGCATACTTTCACTGGACGTGGTCGCTCGCGCAGATCTCCTGTCGCAACCATTCTCATGACAGGTGCAGTCAGTTCGGGTCGAAGTGTCAGAGACCGGCCAGATTTATCCTNGAAAGCATAGAGCTGAGCAATGATATCGTCACCAGATTTAGCCGTGAANAGTTCTGTATGTTCAAAGATCGGCGTTCTCACTTCATCGAACCCACATCTACGTGCGACTTCGATGATGGCGCCCTCTAACCGTCGCCTTTCCCTCATGTCGTCAGGGTTGTGGTCGCGAGTGCCGCGTGGTCTTCGAAGATCACCCACATCCCCTCAGGTCTGAGACCGCGCCTTCATTCTTCCTCTGATGTAGGGGCATTCAGACCCTGCAGAAGGTCTTGCACCGCATCCACAGCTAGGGTCAATGTATCGTCTTCACACAACCACTCGACAAGAGGGTCTGGTGGTCCTCGTCGCTCGTGAGGTCTGAGTGGGTTGATGGGTGCCCCCCGTGGCTTTTCGATGCCGTGGACCGCTTGAGGTGATTCAATAATCCAACCGAGTCCTAATGGGTCCCGCGGAGGTCCACTCAGTTCAGTGGCACGCGACCAGGTGTGGTCCATAATCGGTGGCCCTCGCATACGGAGATTGACATGTGGCTCTTGTTTTTCCACCTCAGCTTCTGTATCTGCTTCTGTAGACTCCTCCTGCTCAGCTGCCTCTTCCGTGNCTTCTTTCGATTCTGAGACCTCCTCGATGGGTTCCTCCGTTTTTTCAGTGATTTCTACAGNCTTCTCTTCTGGAATTTTCTCAATGGATGCTTGCTCCTCACTTTCATCTTCCACTTCTTGTTTGATTATCGGGGGGGTCGATGCTTGTTCAGGTTGTGTGACCTCCTCGTCTTTTGGAGATGCATCACCTCCGCTCATGAAGCGAATGAACCTCTTCCTTCTTCGCCTGCGCTTAGTGGGTTCTGGCGCCTTATCTGGAGACCCAATAGGTTGATTCACTGGTTGAACCGGTAGGTTATGCTCCTGAACCTTTTCACCTCCACTAGTTCCGAAATTAGGATCGGGTGTACTTTCACTCACGTGTCGTCACCATCTTGCACTTGCTCAGCTTGTTTTCTCCCCTGATCAAGGAATTCTAGGAGTTCGCTCAGATGATCTGGAGGCCGCTCAAAGACCTCTTTGAACTCATTCGATGCCCAACGCAGAACCTCGACATTCTGTCTTCGTTCCTTTTCTTCCTCGGAGATGCCATCGGCAGTCTCTCCATCACTTGTGAATCGAATGAAACGATCCTTGCGCCGTCGCTTTGAGGTTGTTCTCTCATCTACGGGGGTGGCTTCTTCATCATCACGTTGTTCAAGGATTCCTGATTTCTGATCATGGTCGGCGGGACCACCTAATCCGTCGATCATGTCGAGATCGACTGATTCGACACCAGGAGGTGGTGGGGCTTGAGCTTGGAACGAGGTCGTGCCCGGTGCTGCTTCCTCAGGAAGTCCTGCATTCAGGACACTCATGCTCTGCTCGATNACGTACGGCTGAGTCATCATGTCACGCTGATGTTGCTTCTCTCTTCTCAACATCATGTGTGATTGGTAGGCCGCAGCCATCTGTTGACGTGCTTCATCACGGCGAAACATCTCGTCAAGGATCTTCTCCTCTCTCTCCTTGGCCCGAATCTCTTTCTTATGCTCCTTCTCAGCCTTCTCCCAGGATCTGAACAGGTGGGCCACAAAGAAAATCAGGGCGATGATCGTCAGGATGAGGATCACTGAAATCATCGTCATTGCACTCCGGAGAAGGCGATGATGGATGAAATTTCACCCGTTCGATGGAGGCATTGAAATCCGATGAAGTGTGTCCATGGTTCACCCGGGTGACGAGAAGAGGGTCAGCCGAGCGCGAGCTATGACGAACCCTATGAGTGCGGACGGGAAGGTGGGAGAATGCGTACTGCGGCGATGATGGTCGCGTTGTTCATCGCGTGCTCTCACGCAGGTTGCGTGGGTCTGCTCCCCATGCGTGAAGCGATAGAGGAGTTCAGAGGCCCACCAGGTCTTGATATCATTAGCAAGACGACATGGGTCAACCATACCTTTGACTCCCTTGATCCACTCAATTCTCAATTCTCTGCTAATGTCCCTATCGTCATCCCAGAATCAGCTCGGGCAGTGCGCCTCAATTTCATTGTCGAGATGGACTTGGAACAATTCTCGGAGATGACAGGTGATTTCCGATACGCATCGTACCAGTTTCTCGATCCTGGGGGTGCCGTCAAGTGGGAGAGCAACGCTACCGGATCTGTGCAAGAGCCTCAACTGGTGCTGACTTCTCCAGATCCAGGCACTTGGCGCCTCTTGGTCGATGCCCGAGGATATGGCTTTGAATTGAGCAACCTAGCTACGAGTAAGGACAAGGTGTCTGTGTGGGTGGTCGTTGAAACGAGTGAATTGGTCTACAGCGATGAAACTTAGATCTCAATCTTATCTAATCGTTGATCGCATCCTTGACGCCTTGAACACGATCGGCACTTTCCGACCCGCTCGTGGTTCCTATCAGCAGTTCCTGTAGCCATGGACGTGTGAAGTGCCCCAAGATGTTCGATGAGCTCTACCTTTGTCGCGTCATCCCAAGGAACGAGGTGAGCATCATGGGGTCCATACCTGAGTAAACCATGCTCAGGTGACTGCTCACTTACGGCACTGACTAGTTGCAAGTACGCCAATAGTTGTAGACGATGACTCAAGTGTGGTGATGTGGGGACTTTCCCAGTTTTCTGCTCGACCGGAACATAACGTCCGTCAACTCGGAGAACTTGATCAGGCCTACCTCTGAGACCAGTTTCAGGATCATGCAGCAGTCCTGCCATTTTGACTCCGTCAGAATAGGCGACTTCATCACCAGTGTCGATGTTCAGGTCGTCTGAAACCATCTTCGCCTGCTCGGCAGCAATGACCATTCGATTTAGGCGAAATGATGTCAGACCATTCCATACCATTGCTAGAAGAACGAGAATAAAGGCTAGATTGGCCCTGTCCTGGGCCCAGATCAGAGCCATTCCATGAATCGATAAGCTGGCGGCTGCAAGAAAAACAGTCACCTCAACAGAGCCCACCTTCCACCATCCTCCACGGAATTCCTCTGGTTCGATGACAGGCTCAAACGCAGGTGTGATCAGGTCCCATATCGGGTCATCTGCTGAGTTATCTCCTCTGCGGACATTCATTTCCAGAGCATTTCTCCATGGAAGAATCACGAGGAAAATTCCAATGACAAGCCAAGCGACTGATAGTGAGACCAGCATGAGGGCGAAGGAGCTAGGATCAACGATACGATCTGCGAATTTGATAAGCATTCCATCGATTAGAAGAGCTACGACGATGAGAACCCACCACGACCAGATGAGGGAGGTCTGAAGTGCCCTTTTGCGATGCTTGACCACTTCACGAAAATCCTCATCTATCTTCTGNTGTAATTCAACACCCTGTTGCACACTCTTGCCTTCGGCCTTCACTCCAATCTTATTCAGGAACCACGACCGAGGGCAATAGACGAAGCGCTCCAGATCTGACGCTGAAGCTCGGAATCGATGTCCTTGTACGTCATCCCATAGCCCATTCTCTCGGCATGTTCCCTGGAGGGTGTCAAGATGGAGGCCCGTAGCCAACGTGTTTGACTCGTCCTCCTTAGCCACATCCTTGGTTGCGAAGTGGTTAACAATAAACTGTAGGTCGCCACGATGCATGGCTGCGACCGAAGTACCGGCGGAGGGAGAGGAACCCTACGTTCCACTCGTCTCGCCGACGGTATATCAGGAGAACGGCATCGATGTGGGGACGACGCAGAAGTCGGCTGACATGCTTCGTTTCATTTCTCACGTCAGGGCCGATGGGATCTACATGCTGGATTGGGAGCACACCGATCGGCGCATCCGCGTGGTTGCTCAATTCCTCGCACGTTACGAGCCGCAGGAGATTCTCGTCGCTTGTGCACGTCCCTTTGGACAAGTTCCGGCCAGAAAATTCGCCGAGACGACGAATTCATTATCCTCAATAGGACGATTTGTCCCAGGTTCTCTGACGAACCCTCGTCTCAAGCAATTCATTGAGCCTTCAATCGTCCTTGTCACAGACCCTGCCGCCGATGGCCAGGTCATCAATGAGGCAATTCGAACAGGTCTTCCTGTTGCCGCCTTTGTTGACGCAAATAACATGCTTCGTAACGTTGACGTCGCTCTCCCAGCTAACAACAAGGGTCGACGTTCGTTGGCTCTTCTCTTCTGGCTTCTGGCTCGTGAGCTGAACAAGGCTCGTGGAACCATCTCGGATGACGAAACTTGGGCTGAACTCCATGAACTGGATGAATGGGAAACCCAATTCTGATACGGGACCTGTGGCGAATATCCCGTCCACCCCCCATGTTCACCTCTCTCCGATGTCAGGTGTTACAGATCTCCCATTCCGTCTCCTTGCTCTTGAATTAGGTGCCGATGTGACCGTCACTGAATTCACAAGTGCTGAGGCATTGTCACGGGATCAACCGCGGTCGTGGGAACGTGTTCGGACTGATCCACGTGAACGACCTTTTGTTGCTCAGATCTTTGGAGGTGACAAGACTGCAATGGTCACATCAGCTCAGCGCTTGGCATATACGGCCGATATCATCGATCTGAACTTCGGCTGTCCTGCCCCCAAAGTCACACGAGCGTGTGCTGGTGCAGCTCTGATGGGCGAGCCAGATCGCCTCGTTGACCTTGTTGCGGCAATCATCGATGCCGTTGATATTCCCGTGACAGTGAAACTTCGTCTCGGTGTTGATGAGGCGAATCGAAACATCGTGCAGATTTCAGAGCGTCTAGAACGGGTGGGAGCTTCTCGCCTTTGCGTTCACGGCCGTACACTGAAGCAGCGTTATCGGGGTAGTGCGGATTGGTCGATCATCGCCTCTGTTGTCGATGCTGTTTCGATTCCAGTCATCGCTAATGGTGATGTTGTCGATGGAACCTCCGCCCGTGCTTGCTTGGATGCCACTGGTGCAGATGGCGTGATGATCGGCCGTGCTGCACTCGGAGCACCTCATGTGTTATGGCAGGTCAAAACGGGACTCGGTTGGTCAGGAGGTACGCCACCGTGGTCACATCTCGTGCGCGAGGTGCCCGAGTCACAGGCATCGATTGAAGAGGAGCGGGCTGCCAAATCGTGGGGTTTCACGAGGTACGTTGAACTCAGTGAGGAACTCGATTGTCTCAGGGTGAAATGGCTCCGAAGACATGCTGTCGATTTCACACGCGGATTACCTGGCGGAAAGACAGTGCGCCAAGCTCTTCATCGCGTTGGTGGTGACATTGAGGCAATGGTCAGGACCGTTCAAGATCATCTTTCGGGGCCACTTTCTGAAGCCCGAGCGTAATTCTTTCTGCTGCACGCCCAAGTCGTGCAATGAATAAGTCGAGCATGTGGAGGGCTCGATCAGCGACCTCCCCTGCATTTTTTCCTGCCAAAGAATAACCGTCTGGTATTTGTCCACCGAGAACATTCAACAGGATTCTCCCTTCCTCAGGTCCACCTTGTGTCATCGCTCCCTCAATCATGTCCGTGTTTTCAGTCGAAGCATCCAGTTGTTCGAGTAGATGACGTGCTTTCTCCTCTCCAAGTCGTCCTAGTCGACGTTTGTCGACCACCCATTCGTCTCCCCTTCGCCGCCTCTGCCTATTGATGGCATCGATCAGGCATTGTGTTAATCGCTCCCACAATGGTGCTCTGCATACCATCCCTGAGCGTTGCAAGCGGACAAGTTGGAGGTTTACTCGAGCCCGAGACCTCCCGGTCAATTCCATGCATTCCTCAATGGTGACCGGAATATCAGACACCATCATCCGCTCAAGGATTTGAAGGATCTCTCGTTCTGCCCGCCCATCTTTTCCAGGACGTTCCCCTGATAATCCGAGGTCCTTGATGACCACTTCACCTTGAAGTCGAACACCTGTTGGTGAGGGGTCACGAATACGTATGTGAAGTCGCTGAGGCTCCATGGCTGACAGGTTAACCTCTCTCCCCTCGCGTTTCCATTCTCCAAAGAGGGTGAGCAGATTGTGGCGTAGTACCATGCGTGCTTCTTCTGCCATTGCCAGAACTGCTGTTGGAAGGTGGCCGAATCGCAACCGATGAAATCTGTGCCCCTGCTCAGAACCTCCTGCTTGCGTGACAATCCTTGCACTACGAAGTCGGCCGAGGAGATGATGGAGCGTTGTTGTTGATACTCCAAGCGTATCGAGCATTTCACGGGGGTCGAGCCCTTCATTCGGTCGACTCAAAGCGAATTCTAGCATCATCTTTCCAATAGGAGTTGATGTCACACTCTCTTCTTCTTTTGAGGACCGTCGTCGAATGAGGCAGAGCGAGTTTAGCATCCATTCAGTGAGCCGAACTGGGTCTGTGAGTCCGGGTGCGAGTGCCTGCTCATCAATCCAGACATCCAGCATGGATTTCCGGGAGGAGGCATGGCTTTGAGTTATTGGGTGGATTTTCCACAAATTAGGCGGTTTGACGTTCATCATCCCATTCGTAATCGATGGGACGTTGTGTCTGATTTCGATCACCACATAGGTGCGGTGCAAGTGCCAATCGATTGACATCTACGATACCTCGCCGTCGCAGGACTTTGATGGCCGAATGAACGCTGGTTCGACTCCGCCCGATTGAGCGTGCCAGATCGGCCTGTGATCGAATATCATCGACTGAAGTGAGTGATTCGACGATGAGGCGTTGTAGTAGACTCAGGCCATGGGGATGTTGCTCAACGATTCGCCGCATTTCTTCCTCTCCGACGTACACTCCGCGCAGGTCATAGGCTTGGGCTGGATGGCCAGCAAAATGACAACTTCTGCCATTTACGGGCATCACCGTCACGTCACCGCGACCGATGAGCACGTCGAGATGATGACGAAGGGTTCCATTTGCTGCTGCTAAGGTGCCCTGCAGTTCTCGGTAAGCCAGTCCTGGATTTCCTTCCAAGGTCTGAAGGATGCGTTGTCGGAGTGGATGGTCTGATTTCGGATTCTTTGGAGATGCTGCACTGCCTACAGTCCATGGAAGCATGCCTACAATTCCTCCAATAGGTCCGAGTAGGCCAGCACCGATTCCAGCTAGTCCTAGCCCGACCCAAGGGGCTTGTCTACGCCATCTATCGATCAGAGCCATTGTCATTCCTCCGTTGTTGTAACGACATACCCTTCATCCATTTTCAAGTAAGCGACCAGATTTCCTAGCAACCGGCCAACTCGCATACCCTTCTCAGTCAATGAGTACAAGGTCTTGACAGGAGGTCCCTCTTCGACGGTTCGCGTGATGTATCCCTCACCGCTCAGAGAGCTCAGTTTATCGGAGAGTGTACGAGAGGAGATCCCGGAAAGCAATCCTTTCAGATTGTTGAATCTCGCCGGGCCGCCGATATAGAGTGCGGAACAGATTTCGATGTTCCACCTTTGACTCAGGGGAGAGAGCACTGACATCGCCACATCGACCTCCCATTGAAGGCCGAATGGCTCTTCCTTTGGTGCGCGAATCAATGACCGAATCTCTTGTCCATTCTCCTCGGTCGCCTCGATTAGCTTCCAGATACGAGCTAGGTCGCTGTTGTTCACAGTGTGGGGCAGTGAATCTGCCGTAACCTCATCATTGGTATCCGCGGCCTGCATGTTATCGACTCCCAACCCATTCATGATAATCTTGCGTAACCTGCAATTTGTCTATCGCAGCAGCCATCTCAGCATTCTTTGCCTGCTCTCCTCGGGCGATGGCATCGCGCTGTCTTCTAACATCTTCAGCATATGTCTTGAGCCATTCCTTGACCACCTCTGGTGGATTGCTATCAATCCAAAGGTCGAAATCAATCAGAAGTTGTTCGACTGAATGTGGTTGGTGATTCTTCGGCAATAGGACAAATACATCTCCTTCCATCTGCACTGGCCCGGCTTCTTCGAGCGCTCGCTTGAGTCCTGACAACCATTTCTTCGATGAACTGAGGTTCCCTTTCTTCCTGATTAACGTCTCAAATGGTCGGAATACCGCTTCAAGTGAGTCAGGCGATGCTTTGTGTGCTCTCTTGAAGCAAATCAATGCTTTCCGGTGTTTCTTTGCACCATTCAGAGCACGACCGCGTTGAATCAAATCATTCGCTTGCATGGCCCGACTTGCCTCAAGTTCAATGGTCTGGCCAGCATTGTTCTGCACCTTTGCAAGTCGTTTCACCTCTCGCTCAAGAACCTTTGATGCTTCGACAGATTCTTTCCATTTCTCTCGAATCTCCAAAATGGCTGACAGGTCCCTGACAACTTCGACGAGAAGCGACTGTTCGTCCACACCTCGTTGATCGGGCTTCATTGCAAGTGTCCGGTCTGAAAGACCACGTGCCATACCCTCCGCCATTTCTAACCGGCCTTCCTGCACCATCCTGCGATACTGCACCACTACTTTTTGCGGGTCCTCCATCCCAAACATAGGATCAACCTAGTCGAGGCTTGGGGCAGTTGTCAATGTCTTGGTGGTCTGAACACCTTCAATCGTGCGAATGTTCTGGAGGACGATGGCTGAGACTTGAGCGTAAGAGTAAGCCTCGATTCGCATGAATAGATCATATTCTCCGAACAGAAGAAGGCATTCTTGCACTCCCTCCACTGCTTTCACTTCGCCCATGACTCTTGCTTCTTCACCGGGGTCGGTGGTCACGAGCACCAGAGCGACTGCCCCTTCGCCTGCCGCCGACATGGACTGCTCATAGGCCCAAGTCGATATGAATGCATCCCGTCTACGCAGTCACACATGTCGGAGTTTCCGGTGCGCCGCGTCCTTGCAGTGACAGGTACGCCGGGTACAGGCAAGACCACCCTTGCTGCAGCTCTTTGTGAACGTGTGCGGGAATCTGAACATCACTCCATGACCACACTTGCAGAGTGGTGTGGTGCAATCACCGAGCATTCCGATGGCACGGGAACGAGGGATGTTGATGTTGATATGATGTCTGATTCTTGGTCGGACCTGAGTGGTCGCTTCTCTTCAGGCCTGATTATCATCGATGGTCATCTCAGCCATCTGATGCCCGTCGACGGTGTGATTCTCCTCCGCTGTCGCCCTGATATCCTAAGGCAGCGTCTCGAGGCGCGTGGATGGCTGAATGCAAAGGTGGAAGAGAACGTGGAAGCAGAGTTCATTGGCTCCATAGCCACAGATATTGTTGTTGGTCCTGCACCCTGTTTTGAGGCCGCTTCACATGATGCTGATCGCGTGGACATCGCTGATGACGTCGTCAAATGGGTGGAGGCCGGCCTGCCATCCGCAGGTCCTTCTTTGGATTGGTTTGAGGGGGGGGTTCGATGAGCAACCTCACGAAACCTGATGATAGACTCCCACTACGCGTCACCTTCAAACGATATCAGAGCGACGTAGTCCCCATGACGGGTGGGAGGCTCCGTTTATGCGCGGCCCTGATGCTGTTATTCTCCATGGCCGCCATCTCTGCTCCGGCCTCTGCTGCTGCGGGTGATGACATCATGCCACAAGGTGTGACGGCGTGGCATGATTCTGGGACTGAATTGACGATGATCAACTGGAGCAATCCTGTAACGGGTGTTATTGATGATCTCAACCGTCTGAAGACAGCGATGTACGATATCTATCGTTGGGATTCACCATTCAATTCTTCATTCTTCGCTTGGGCAGACAAGGTGGGTGAGGTTGAAGCCTGTCCTTTCTCAGTTCATCTTGATGATTCCTCTACATTGGGTCAGTGCAGCGGACTTGCGCACACATTCAACGTGACAGTTCCAGTTGATACCGATGGTGTGTTCTACTACAAGGTCATAGCCCGACATGGTGATCAGAATTATTTCTATGACGGTGAGATTGGTACTGAATCGGATCAAGTCACCGAGCACGCCGAACCTATTCGCACACCATATCTTGTCAATGCGGTCTTTGATGTGGAGACGGGCAACACCACCATCTCATGGATCAACGCCAATGAACTTGGCATGAACTTCCCTGAGTGGGGCAACCTCTCGATCTACATCAAGATCTATCGGCACGAGCAGCAGGCCACTCACGCTAATTGGGCCAATCTGGACAAGGTCGAGATAGCTAACCTCACTCCACGCGTACCGCATGACGGTTCGGGTGTCCGTGTGTCGAGTTGGTCATATCATGTCAACGACAAGGCTTGGTCGTCTCAGGAATCCTACTACACGGTGACATATTGGTTCCCAGATAACCTTGCTACTAACGATACGAACGAGTCCTATGAAGACACACGTTTCGAGTCATCGAACACATTCGGCCCTGTTGCTGAGGACGCTTTGCCGCCTGAGGATTGCACTCAAGCATCCGCTAGCTTCACGACACTGGCCACCGAACCGATTACTGGCATGACGACGATTTACTGGAAGAAGCCTGTTGACAGCCCCAGCATCTATCGCCTCTATCGAAGTCCACAGAATTTCACTTCGGTCAACGATGACCTCGTTGAGTTTGTCAAACAGATCGAAAGTACGCTTCCAACCCCTTCGACCAGTGTCGATATTCCAGCAGGCGTGGCCCGAACAGTGTACTATGGTGTTGTTGCAGTGGATGAGCATGGCAATGAACGCAAAACTGTCATTGAGGATGCACGTGACGTTGTCGTAGAGGATACATTGACCGATTATATTCCTCTGCCAACGAATGTTCAGGCCATCTATGATGGACAGCTCGGCATCAGTACCGTGACTTGGAACGATGCACAGTATGTTCAAGGAGAGACCTATACTGTATGGCGCTCGGTACCTGTACTTGGTAAGCAATTGGGCAATGAAGTGGACTTGGAGATTGGTCAACACGTGCGTATAACCGAAGCCGCAGGGGGTTGGACATGTGATGCTGACAAGCCACTTGAGGGCCAATTCTGTAATGTTGTAGCCATTGGAGAGAACATCGCTGAAGGTGCTGGCTTGTTTGAGTTCCCAGTTGATGAAGGCAAGGACCAGGAAGTGTTCTATGCAGTCACGGTTGAATTCAGAACTTGGTGTTCGGTCTCATCCTCGATGGAAGATGAGACATGTTCGGATTACGCTGAAGCGATGGAACCAGTCAAGGTGCCGCAGTTCTCTGCTACGACGACTGGCAACAGCATGGTGGACGCTCACAGAGAGGATGGGAAAGCTCCCTCTCCGGTCAGATTTGATTCAGACAACACTGTGGTCGATGGAGTGGAAGCACAAATACTGATCAAGTGGATGGATCCTGCGGCTGTCAATGATCAAGGAGCAGAATATTACATCTATCGATGGGATGGTATGACAGACCCGTTCATCCTTCCTGATTCGAATGTCTCGGTAAGTGAGACCACTCTGGATGCTCAAGTAGGTTGGGTCAACATCGCCGGACCGATTGACCGGCAATCCACTAGTGACTACGAATTCGCCAAGTATCTGAATATCCCCGCCGACAGTGAACGTGAAGTCTACTATGCTGTGATCTCGGTTGATCAATATGGGAATCTCCAAGACCGTCTTATTCTGCGAAATCCAGAGGATTCGATGTCCGAGAATTGTATAACCGGGTGCAATGTGCTGAAGATTCGTGAGGATACCCTTCCTCCCTCGATTGAATTCGAGATTCGTGAGAGTTCCAGCACCCCTCCAACGAAGGGCCTAGTAGGTGGTATTGATTACCAAGTCCGCGTCTATCCAAGCGAATCTCTCGATCCAGACGGGCTGCCCGAGATCAGCATCATGACTTCGGTTGGTCAAGAGTATCTGACCGAGGATACTGAATGTGAGGCTGTGACCGATGTTGCTGACAATCTCCTCTACTACATGACGACTATTTCGGTTCCTTCGCTCCCCAAAGAGGATCTACAGATCTGGGTCGAATTAACTGATATCTCTGGAAATTCAGTCAACATCTCAGTTGATGGATATTCCTTTGATGGTGTTCCACCGAGCCTTGAATTGTATGCCCCTAGCCCAGATACAGTCTATCTCTATGGAGAGGACGTTATCATCTACGGTGCAGCTACCGATGACATGAATGTGACAAGTGTCGAGTTCAAGGTCAATGACGGTCAGTGGATGAATGTGATTGACATGACTCCCTCAACAATAGGTCCCGAAGATACCCCGTATCTTTCCTTCACGGCAACGATACGTGCCTCATCCCTTCAACCTGCATTCGGCGAACATTATCTGTACTTCAAAGTACGAGATGAAGGAGGCAATGACCCTGTCTTCGGTCCTTTCCTCTTTGTCACCGATTTCTGCGCCCATAATGCGACAGGATATCTGGAGTGTGAATCGACAATTGATCGAACACCCAAGGCCATTGAAGAGCCACCTGGATACGTTCCGAAACTCGGTGACGCAAACTACATGCTCGCCTATAGCGCAATCTGCGTCAATATCTTCCTTCTTATTTTCACATTGCTCGTTGCTATCAGTGCGGCCACTGATCCAAGAGGAAAGAAGCGGAAAGACGATGATGAGGATGAGGTCGAAGATTGGATGAAGGACTTCATGGGTGGAGGCTCTAGCGACCTTCGTTCAGGTCTTGATGCAGCACCAACACAGGACCTATCGCAAGCCAAGTCGCTTGATGATGATGACGAGGATGATCAACTCGCACCGGTCAAGATCAGCCGCCGTCGCCGTGCTGACGACGATGATGATGATGACGACTCTGAATACGAACGCCGTCCTCCTCGTCGACGCCGTCGTAGTCGTGCAGATGAGTATGATGATGATGATGACGATGAGCCTGTCGTCCGTCGCCCGAGGGTCCGTTCTCGCCGCTCTAGGGACGACGATGACGATGATGATGGTGGGCACAAATTATTCACGCCAGGTGGTGTCGAGGACATCGATGATTACGATGACTACGATGACTACGATGATTATGACGATGAAGACGACGATGAACCTCCTCGCCGTAAACCAACACGTCGTCCTCCACGCCGCCGTCCTCGACGCTGATTGGTTCATTCAGCAGAAGTGTCGAGACCTTTGTAGTAGCCGATAGATTTGGCTTCAAGATCAGCGGCGACTTTTTGCTCATCAAGGGTGAGTGTGATTCCATCGCGGCGAATCGCATTTCCATCGACCCAAACGTCGAGGCATGCGGTGTTCGAAAAGATCAGATGATTGATCAGTCGGTGCCCATCATCTCCGAAAGGCCGCATTCTAATATCATCTAACGACCAAGCCACCCAGTCCCGACTACCTTTGGTGGCAAGGCCCCAGGCCTCTTTGGATGGTAGAATGGTAGGATCCCAATGGTCATGGCGTTGAACCAGTGATGCAAGCCTCGCTTCAGCGCGCAGATCAAGTCCGAATGCGGACGATGCAGACCCATCGGTACCTAATCTCACATCAACTCCAGCCTCTTTCATGGCAGGATATGACATCGTGCCACCGCAGGCCAGCTTCATGTTTGATGAGGGGCAGTGTACTGCAGTGGCGCCGTTCTTGGCTAGCATTCTCATCTCTTCCTTCATCATCCATGATGAATGAGCACAGATAGGTCCCTGTTCCAGAATCCCTGTCCGCTCAAGCAGATGGGTCGGGTGGCATCCATGTTCTGCATGGCAGTCTGTGATCTCCTTACGAGTCTCGGAAAGGTGGATGTGCACCTTTGCATCTTGCTTTCGTGAAACCTCAGCCACTGTTTCCAGAGTCTCTTTGGAACACAAATACACTGAATGAGGGCCGAGTGCATATTCGGTTCTTTCAGGAGGTGTTGTCTGTAGGAGGGCCTCAGTCTGTCGGATGGCTTGTTCAGCACCATCGGGATAGGAAGGCAATGCCTGTTCAGAGATTGGAGAAGCAACAATCGCTCGAACACCTCCTTCACTGAAGATACGAGCTGTTTGCTCGGGATGGAAATATAGATCGGCACAGAACGTTGAACCAGTCTTGATCATCTCTGCTACTGCTGCCCATGTTCCCGTTTTGACCAAATCTTCGCTCAATCTCTGCTCTGTCGGGAAGATTACCTCATTGAGCCATCTGTGCAAAGGAAACCCATCTGAGAAATCTCGGGCATTGAGTGTCATACCACAGTGTGTGTGCCAGTTCTGGAGACTACGCGTCAACACCCTGTCGCTGCCATCAACCGTTTGCACTGCATCAATCGATGAATCCGCCTTTGTCCATCGTCCATCGGACCAGAGATCGAAGTCTCCATTCTGCAGATTTCCATCATCATCGATGAG
>PAZI01000004.1 GCA_002715545.1 Methanobacteriota archaeon | reverse complement strand
GAAATGGATCGGCGAGGTTGCCCCGATACCGATGGCGATGGCTGGTCTGACCCTGATGTGAACTCACGTGCACATCCAATAGGAAATGCTGACGCATTTCCAGACGAAAGTACTCAATGGCGTGACATCGATGGAGATGGTTATGGTGACAATGAAATAGGCAATTTCGCAGATATTTGTCCTTATTCTTCCACCTCAAATGTTCAGACTGGCCGAATATCGAAACATGATCGCCTTGGTTGTGATGACACCGATAAAGATGGATGGTCAGATCCCGAGGACATCGCTCCAGCTCATCCACATGGTTCTGCCGATGCTTTTCCTCTGGAATCCTCCCAATGGAATGACACTGATGACGATGGTTTTGGAGACCGATTGGAAGGTTTCCAAGGCGATGCCTGTCCTGAGGAATTCGGTAATTCAACAATGGACAGATATGGTTGCTTGGATACCGATGGAGACCTCTGGTCCGATCCCACAGACGATATTTTTCCTCACCCGGTAGGTTCAGCCGATGCCTTCCCAGAGGAACCGAGTCAGTGGAACGATACGGATGGTGATGGTTGGGGTGATAATTACGATTCCAATGACCCTCCGCGCCGTCAACCAAGCGATCCTGGCATTGGTATTCCTGGAGCTCTTCTGGTCGATGATTTCCCTAACCTTGGAACACAATGGCGAGATACTGATGGTGATGGCTGGGGCGATAATTTCGACGATCGGAAATATCTCGATAATCGTCCACCATCGTGGCCAGGTGAATTGATTGGAAATGCCACCTTGGTCGACGCGTTTCCTCTAGACCCAACCCAACATGTTGACTCAGATGGAGATGGTTGGGGTGACAACTCATCGAGTCCAACTGGAGATGCCTGTCCATTTGTTCCTGGTAAGAGCAGATACGACCGATTTGGTTGCCTTGATGATGATGAAGATGGTTATTCGAATCCGGATGCTTCTTGGCCAGCACATCCAGATGGTATGGCGGATGCTTTCCCCAGCGAACCGACGCAATGGCATGATACAGATGGTGATGGATTTGGTGATAATCAGGCAGAAGGAGCGTCACGTCCAGACGCATGCCCGGGTACTGCGGGCACCTCCTCCCGTGATCGACTTGGATGCATCGATGAGGATGGTGATGGCTACTCTAACCCTGATGCCACTTGGTTACCCTCGCCGCTCGGTCAGGCTGATGCGTTCCCGAATGCGCAATCCTTGTCTTGGCGCAACACTGGGTTGCCTGAGGCTGAACTCTGGATTCTAGCATCGTTACAGTGGAGTGATGTCGATGGCGATGGTTGGGGGGATGCCCCTGGCAACAATCTGACTGACGCATGTCCAAAGGTGCCGGGTACCTCTCACCTTGACCTGAACGGCTGCCCTGATTTTGATGGCGATGGTGTTTCGGATCTCACTGACGCCTTTGATTTCGAAGTGACTCAATGGCGTGATTCGGATGGTGATGGGTTTGGTGATGATCCTGAAGGCCATCAGAGTGATGCTTGTCCCGAATCGCGCGGCTCAAGCCTCGTCGATCGCCTAGGTTGCCCTGATGATGATGAGGATGGGTGGTCGAATGCGAACGACGCCTTCCCTACCGATCGACTTCAGTGGTCTGACACCGATGGCGATGGTTATGGTGATCATCCAATAGGACCAAGGCGTGATGATTGCCCCGAAGTCGCTGGCACTTCAACCCTTGATCGCCAAGGATGTCCTGATCCTGATGGTGATGGGATGAGTACTGCAGTCAGCAGTTTTGAGTCCTCGATGCTTGAGATTGAGGAAAACCCCACTTCGTCACCAATAACATGGTCTATATGGGGTCTGTTCGGTCTTCTTGGATTGCTCATTGGTCTTGGAAATAGGCCCGTGAATCGTGAGGATTTCCTTGATGAATTACAACAGGAATTCGAAAGTTCGCCGTACCTTGCTTCTCATTCTACAGATGTGTTTGATCCTACCGTCTCGGTCATGCAAGCTCAGTCGCTCGCTTATTCACCTTATGCAGGTGGGACTGGACAATATGCTGCTGGCTTTGATGCCTACCAATCGGTCCCGAGTGCCCAAGTTCTTCAGGATCTTCTCGAAGGTGAGGGGGGTGAGCTCTGATGCGGACTCGTTTCCTTGTTGGAATCACAATGCTGATTATGCTGGCCTCGCCCATCACTCAAGGTGCGAGTCAAAATTCAGAGGTGTCCCTTACGCTCACGGCGAATGAATTGAGGGACTCGGATGGGGATTCTAGGAATGACACGGTTCGTATCGTAGCGACCGTTGAATCTTCGACAACAACAATCGTTCACATCAGCCTTCTCTCTGAGTCCTCCTCGGATGAACTCATTATGACGCGTATTGTCCAATCCACGTTGGAACCGAGCATTGTTGCGTTCAACGTTACCGCTTGGGCAGATGGTGCCTATAGCTTCACTTTGATAGCGTCGACACCAGGTGGTGAGGAGTTCCAACGCATCGATCTTGGAGCACGTAGCCTGTCTCAAGGTTTCATAGGACCGGAGGCGACGATGCGTCTTGTTGGTCAACAAACCGTCTGGAAGGGTGAGACATGTTCAATCGAGATGTCGATTCTTGATGACATCGCTGAACGCTACGATCTGCTTACCAGTGTTCGCCTGACAGGACACCCATTCCCTGTCGATTTGCATCATGGAAAGCATGACGTTGATTGTAGCAATTGGCCCCAAGGCACCTACACACTCTCTCTCACGGTAACCAATTCACTCGGTGCGGAGGCTTCCACTTCATTGGAGGTTTCGATCTTGCAACCATTACCTCCATCTGGGGTGGTAACGGTTTCAGGTAACAACACAGATTCTGGAGAATCATGTCTTGTTCAATTTGAAATGGATGAAGGCCCGGTTGTCAGTGATACTACAATCATATTTTCGACACCGTATGGTACAGTACGTGATACTCTATTTGTTGATTGTACTGATTGGGATCCTGGTGCTCATCTGGTCAAGATCCAACTTACAGACGTCAACGGTCGTACCTCGCTGATTCCTGCTCATGTCATACGCCATGTACCAGGTCTTGTCATCAAGGACGATACCGGATGGGTGAATCGTTCGCAGGCTGCAGCTTTTACTCCCGAAGCAGCAGATCCAGCAATCTGGGCACCTCTTGTTGTCGGTGGTGGCGTGCTTTTCATCTTGGCTCTTGTGATCACTCTTCGTGTGCGAGCCCCTCGGCGTAGTGATTCAGACTTACTATTGGATGACCAAACCCCTCCCGGGGATCCGTATGCAGAAGTTGAGAAAGACGACCATGGTCAATGGTGGCAGAGACATTCAGATGGAAGAATCGAATGGTGGGATGCAATTACGAATACATGGGAACCTTGGGACACTCTATGATGCATTGAAGTCCAGTGCGATTAATAGGCCAGGGGTAGCAAAGTGATTAGTGACCTTGGTATTGTTCACAGCAACGTTCCTAGCTCCTAAAGTCGAGAGTTCCAGCGTTTCTTGTTCAAGGGGCCATTTCGCTCCTTTGAGAGAGACAGTGGACGTTTCTCCGAATGAGAAAACACTGAATGATGGTTGACCTTGTCCCGAAATGTTTCGGTATTCGGGAACATTTGCCAATAGTCCATCCTTCAAGACACAGCACACGTCCATAGATGCTCCAGATGTAGCAATAGCTCCGATGATCGCCAATTGATGGCCGAGAGAACCTCCGTTGATTCCTATGATGTCCACAGATGTCCATCCTCTTGATGCGACGTGTTTCAGTGCCTTGACTAGATCTGTATTGGATGAATCATCATCATAATGCACGTTCATACTTGCCTCTACGATATCTTCGGTAACTGAGTCAAGGTCACCGACGAGTGCCTCGACAGGTCCCTTGATGTGTTTCAGGCCACCATCTGCTGCAATGAGGGGCACTTTGGCTTGTATTGCTGCTTCAAGCCGTATTCGCCCAGTTTCTCCAAGTTGACCTGCACAGACGATGACGACCTCTGCTAGAGTCAGGTCTGGCCATGCCAGATTACGAACTACCACGGACGGAGTCACTGAATGCTTCATAAAGCGCTTTGCTAGGGAGTGAGCATGGTCGAAGGTGAGATTCTGCCCACGGGCATCGACGTTGATGAGACGTCGGCATACTTCGGCATCACCGAATCTGCGGAGATACTCGATACTCTCCGAGCACTTTCTCCTAGTGACGCGCTGTGCAAATTCATCGAAGCGACAGCAGATCTCATTCTTCCCGGACCAATCGATTTGTTCGCAATCGCCGAACGTCTTGGCTGTGAGGGTGGGGAAGTATACTATCTCATGGCCGATACCTTTGGCCTCATTCAGCTGGCAGACCCGATGCGTCGGTACCTTGGAGGGGTGGATTCAATGGAACAACCAGGCTTGCCTCCACCAACTGATCTTGTTCCTCAACATCTTGAAGCGTTAGAGCGGTTCACTGAACATGACCATGTTCTTGCAGGTCTTGCCCTAGCTTTTGCTGCAGGTGGCCCATCTAGCGTCATGCAGAGACATGCTGAATTGACCGCCTTCCTTGCTGACCCTGACGTATACAGGGGTAATCTGATTGTTCTTGATCAGGAAATTCAGACTCAGCGTACTCAAATCGTTCCGAAAGCCAATCTTGCCGCCCTTCACCTTACGACTCAAGAACCTGAACCCGAACCCGTTGTGACTCAAAATGAAGCTTCAGATGCCTTTGCGAAGGCAGTCACTGCTCAGTTGGCGACTCCTTCTCCACCAGAAGTTTCTGAACAATCATTGTCTCCTGATTCGCATCCTGCTTTCGCTGAACCTTCAACAGTGGTTTCCTCAGTGGTCGAAGACTCAGGCTCTCCTCCATCGATTATCGAGGAACAAGTTGCGTCTTTGTCACCTCTTGATCAGTCTCTTGAAATCAAATCAGAAATCGAATCTGAACTAGAGTCTGAACCAGAACCTGAAACTGCCCCTGAACCAGAACCAGAACCTGAAACTGCCCCTGAACCAGAACCAGAACCTGAAACTGCCCCAGAACCAGAACCAGAACCTGAACCTGCCCCAGGACCAGAACCAGAATCTGCCCCAGAACCTGAACTTGACCTTTCGAGNATGACGGTCAGTGCTCTCAAGGAGATGGCTGGCGAGCGAGGTTTGACGGGTTTTTCCAAGATGAAGAAAGCAGACCTCATCTCATTGTTGAAGGAGCCTGAATCTGAGTCAGAGCCAGAGTCGGGTTCAGATCTATCTAGCTTGACAGTCAGCACATTACGAGAGATGGCTACCGAGCGAGGTTTGACAGGCTTCTCCAAAATGAAGAAGGCAGATTTAATCAAATTGCTGATGGATTCTCAGCCAGATCAAGGACCAGAACCCAAACCTGAACTTGAACCGGAACTTGAACCAGAGCCNGCCTCTGANCCAGAACCAGAGCCNGCCTCNGAACCAGAACCAGAGCCAGCCTCAGAACCAGAACCAGAGCCTGAAATTGAGTCTGCCCCAGAATCTGAACCGCCTACAATTCCTCAGGTGTCTTCAACTTCTGATCCCTCAGTCACTGCTCCTGAGCAATCCACGCCAGTTATCGTCCCGGAATTGCCCTCCGTTCAGTCACCACCACTTCCAACAACTGAGCCAGGGCCAGAACCAGTTGGAGGCATTGTTGAGGAACCACCTTTGGTGTTCGATGCCTTTGAATCAGCGTTCTCCGAACCTATTCAATCTGGAACTCCTGAACCTGTAGTCGATGTGGTGACTTCGGCTCCACCTCCTGCGTCTTCTCCTCCTCTTCCGACTCATTCATCGCCTGGACAAACAGCTCAAGAGAATGAGGACAAGATGTTCTTTGGTGCATTCCAGTCACCTGAAGAACAACATGTGGGGCCCATCGAAGAGCCCACTCCTCCGGTAACAGCACCCCCTGTACCGTCTGCACCTCCTCTCTCGCCGCGACCTGTCCAAGTCAATATCAATGAAATAGCAACTGGATTGCAATCCCCTCCCCCTCCTGTGCGGCCCGAGATTGCCTCAACCTCTCCCTTGGGACAACCGGGTCAGAGTAATCCTCAATCTCCTTCGCAATCGGAGGATTTGAGGGCTGGAATGTGCACTGGTTGTCTAGTTAGATGGCGTGAAGGGTGGAACTTCTGTCCTGTTTGTGGAAGCCACTCGGCATTCTAACCTCTCAGAACTNATGGTCTTGATCCCATTCATCCCATTTCGGTTTCTTACCACGTTCGCGTCGCATGAGTTCCCAATCTGCTGCAGGTGGCCTCTTGAGGGGTTTTCCTCTGATTTTCGCAATCCCCATTCGGATGTATGCTATCACNATCAAGAGGATGAAGAAGGCGACAAGNCCNCCAATCAATTTNAGCATCACNTGAACCCANTGGTCCAGACCCCCAACTTGTTCTTTGAGCACNTCAAGCCATGCCATCTCGCTCANTCTNCGGAATNGATGTGCTCACGTCAATGCTGCGGTCTCCAACGTGCGAAGCATCAAAGCATGGGTTAATTCTCGTATGGGCGTGGGCGAACATCCTCATGTCGAGATGCGTTCTTCGCTTCCAAGAACATCGTGGACTGCATCCGTGAATGGTGTTCCAGCAACAACTCTCACGCATCCGCACGACATGCTTCTCGATGTCTTACGTAATCAGGTTGGAACTCTTGGTGTCAAGCGAGGATGCGACATGGGAACCTGTGGATGTTGCACGGTCCTGATTGATGGTGAGCCAAGATTATCCTGCCTCACGTTGGCAGCTGAGGTTGAGCAGACTAGTATCACAACGGTTGAAGGCCTTGCAGATGGACCACATCTCCACCCCGTTCAGACTTGCTTCACCACGCATGGTGGAAGTCAGTGCGGATTCTGTACACCTGGTTTCCTCCTTGTCGCAGCGGCACTACTTGAGGAAGAACCTGAACCAGATAATCAACAAATCATGGACGCGATTGAAGGAAATCTTTGCCGATGTACTGGATACCAACCAATCATCGAATCGATCAGGGAGGCAGCTCGCCTGAAACAAGAGGTGGGGAACGAACCCGCAGCGAGTGAACCTCACAGCGATCCCCATCCAATGGCCCCTGAGTCTCCTTCCAAGGAACCTTCTGCGTGAGATGATCGAATGGATACTGGATACACGCAACAACCGGATACCTCCTCAGTCCGTAAGGACGGTACCCGCGTGGTAGGTAAGATTGACTTCCCCCCTCCAGGATCCGGTGGAAGTCGCCCGTTTTCATCACCTATTGATCCAGAATTTCTTCCAGCATCTCGAGGTGGTCAAGAGACTGCAAAAGCCCCTCATGCTCAGGATCAGGATCGTACAGGAAGTGCGGTCGGTCGGCGCACGCCTTTAGTTGATTCACGCCACAAGGTCACTGGTCAGGCTTGGTATGGTGATGATGTTCGCTTACCTGGCGAACTGATTGGAAAGATTCTGCGAAGCGATCGACATCACGCTCGAATCATCTCGGTCGATACCAGTGCAGCTGAAACTATGCCAGGTGTCATTGCTGTAGCCACTGGCGCTGGATACCCTCAGCACTTCGGTGTTCTCCCTGTGACAAAGGATGAGACTGCGATGGCCATCGACAAGGTGCGCCACATTGGAGATCTAGTTGCCTGCGTTGCAGCTGTAGACGAGGCAACGGCCATCGATGCCCTTCATCGCATCGTTGTTGAGTATGAGGATCTTGATGAGGTTCTCAATCCTTCAGCATCTCTTTCTGATGTGGACGAACCGATTCATGATCGAGGAAGATATCACATCGGCTCATCGAACATCCAGAAGCGCGTCTACCAGAGTTTTGGTGATTCAGAGGCTAGAGATGCAATTATCGTGCGCAAAGGTGGTAAGTGGATCTTTGAAGGTGTGACGCACGCCATGACCGAGCCCCATGCGGTGGTGGCTCATTGGGATCCAACAGGGCGGCTCCAATTGTATACGCCTCAGCAAGTACCTCACTACGTGCACCGAGCTCTGTCGGCTGTCCTCAAAGTGCCCATGCATCAAATCAATGTGATTCGGACATTCGTAGGTGGTGGTTTTGGAGGCAAATCAGACCCCTTCCCCCATGAGATGTGTGCTGCCATCCTTGCGAGGGAATCTGGACGGCCAGTTCGAATTACCTTTGATCGTGAAGAGGTGTTTTTCATCAACAGAGGTCGTCACCCCTCAACTCTTGAAGCGAGCATTGGAATCGATCAGGAAGGTCGTTTCCGGCACATGGATATCGATGCTCTCATCGATGGAGGTGCCTTTGCCTCTTTCGGACATGTGACATCCTACTATAACGGCGTTCTAGCGACAGGCCCCTATGAGATAGGTGCCTTCGATTATACTGGGGCCAGAGTATGGACGAACCGTCCGGCTTCAGGTGCGATGCGCGGTCATGGTGCTGTCAATGCACGTTGTGCTGTGGAAGTTGCAATTGATGAGGCGGCAGAGGAACTTGCCGTCGATCCAATCGATCTTCGTCTTGCAAATCTCCTTCCACCTCTCAGTCGTACAATCACTGGTTTCCGAATCACTTCCATCGGCATGCGCGAATGCCTACAGAGAGTCAGAGAAGCATCTGGTTGGGATGAACGGTGGCGGAAGATGCCTCTTGGTCGTGGTCTTGGCATAGGGTGTGGTTTCTTCATTTCCGGTTCCGGTCTTCCTATTCATTGGGATCCCAACAAGTTCCCCCATGCTACTGTCCACATACAGATCGATATGGATGGCGGGGTCACCGTTCATTCGGGTGCGGCTGAGATTGGTCAAGGGTCAACAACTGCAGTTGCCCAGGTCGTTGCTGAAGTACTCGGCCTTCCACTTGACATGATTCACGTGCGCACTCACGAATCAGATACGTCCCCTGTTGACCTTGGTTCGTATTCATCGCGTGTGACGTTCATGAACTGTAATGCCGCGATTGAGGCTGCGATTGAGATACGCGATCGTTTGATTGAAGCGACTCATGAGCTTACCGGGTTCGATCATGACGACATTGTTGTTGGAGACCGCCGTTTTCACTCATCCTCAGACACATCGTTAGGAGTCTCGTACCTCCAAGCACTGCATAAGGCGCAGGAGGATAGAGGTGCACTGGTCTCGAGTGGAGCCTATCGCACTCCGCCCATGGGGGGGGTGCACAAAGGCGCTGCAGCAGGCCTTGCTCCTGCCTATTCATTCTCAGCATATGTTGCTGAGGTCACTGTTGATGTGGAAACTGGTCGAACCAAGGTAGACAAGGTGTGGGCAGCACATGATTGTGGAAAGGCCCTCAATCCGTTGGCAGTTGAAGGCCAGATTATCGGTTCATTGCACATGGGCCTCGGTCAAGTCATTAGCGAAACGATGCGTTATGGTAGGCACGGCCAGATTCTGAATCCAGATCTTCTAGATTACAAAATTCCATCCGTTCATGAGATGCCTGAAGTCCATCCGATTATCGTTGAATCCAGTGATCCAGAGGGCCCCTTTGGGGCGAAGGAGGCTGGTGAAGGACCGCTACTACCGATCCTTCCTGCGGTTGTCAATGCCATTCATGATGCAGTCGGCGTTCGTCCACGTCAGCTTCCAGTCACTCCTGACAGATTGCATACACTGATTCAGCGCAAATGTCGCTCTCTGGGCTTGGAGCAACCACTCGATCTTCCCTCTCCTTCGTTTGAAGGAAGTGAGTTGGCAGCAGAACTCTCTGAACGAGCTCGAATACACGCTGATCGTGATGAGGCACGGCTGTGTGACCCATCCCCTGCCCCTTACACAAATGGCGTTCTCTTTGGCTTTGATGCCGATCGGCCGATATCGGAACAGACTGAGGAGTGGCGAGCTCGTACCGAGCCGACCGAGCAGGACCTTTCCAGTCGCACTGGCTTGGCTGCTGAGGCCTGGAAACATGTTGAGCAACGTCATCTCGATGACCAGGAACTTGCCGAACATCTCGCCCTTCGTGCCTCGGTCAAGGAAGCAGCAGGTCGTGGGCGTTCCGTTGTCGGAATGGCTGAGGGTCCTAAGGGGGATGAGCAGTGAGGCTTCCTCCATTCCACCTTCATCGCCCCACATCCATCGATGAAGCGACTGCTATTGCAGTAGATCTCCTTGCATCTGGACAAACATTCGATTGGGTTGCAGGAGGGACAGATTTGTGGCCGAATTACAAATGGGGTTTGAATCCGCGTGAGCACGTCATCAGTCTTGCAGCAGTGAGTGAACTCCATGCCTCAACTCCGACTTGCATCGGTGCGATGACCCGGCTTCATGATCTCTCAGTGCATCAAGAGATACATCCATTGATTCGTGACGCTGCCAGCACAGTTGCTTCGGTGTTGGTGCGCCGTTCAGGAACGATTGGTGGAAATCTATGCCTTGACACACGCTGCTTCTGGTTCAATCAAACAGAGATTTGGCGTCGTAGTATTGACTGGTGCCACAAGTGCGATGAGGGAACGGGCGCTGATTGCCGAGTTATTGCAGGGCAGAATGAACTCTGTGTTGCAACCTATCAAGGCGATCTGGCACCTTGTTTGATGGTCCTAGATGCTGAACTTGAGTTAATCAGTGGCTCTGGACCTCGTCGAATACCCGTTGCTGAGTTCTTTCAAGAAGATGGCATTACTCGGAATGTTCTCCAAGATGGTGAATTCCTAGCGTTCATTCACATCCCTGAGGACGCTGCATCGTGGCGTGGTTCCTATGAGAAACTCAGATTGAGAGATTCATGGGACTTCCCCGAAGCAGGAGTTGCAGTTGCAGTTTCCTCAGAAGGCAATGGTGGTGAGGTTCGTATTGCCACCACTGCTCTTGCCTCGATTCCAGAGCGGCATGATGATTTGGTCGAAAGTATTCTTTCTGAGCAACCGAATGGTGACATTCCAGTCCAGGTGCTATCAAAGGCGATTGGAAAGGCAGTCAAACCGAATCACAATACGTTCTATGGCCCTGCATATCGGCGCAAGATGGTCCCAATCCTTGTTCGGCGAGCTCTTGAGAAAGTGGTGGTGGAATGAGGGGTAGGCTCCCTCTATCCATCGTTGTCATGCTGTCGCTCATGACCTTCTCTGTAGGGGCGCAGACGAGTGGCTGGAATTCAGGCATCTCTGACGAGGATGTCGAAAAGAATGGGGTATACTTGCCCACTGACAAGGATGAAGTTCTACAGATTGAACTATACATTGAGAATGGTGGAACCATCGAGTCATCATTCGATATTGACGTCGAGGTCTGTGGAGATTGTGCACCTGAGACTGATCAAGAAGAGGACTGGGTGGTTAACCACCCCGATTCGATTGATGTCAGTGGAGGTGCCAATGAAACCTTCAGCGTCAGTGTCAGCAATGTACGGGCTGAAGCCTTTGACGCTGAACAGACTCTCGACCTGACAGTTCATATCACCTATGCTGGAAGTCAAGGGGTCAACCGACCTGACCTCCAACGAACTGATGAGCATATCATCGTCCTTAGAATCCCTCGTCTCATTGTGCTTGATGCTGAGTGGAAAGAGACACCAGGTGGCCCCATCCCTGCTGGAACTGAGACGACTCTCGTGATATCGGTCACTAATTCAGGGAATTCAGGCACCAGAATCGACGCCTTCTCCGTTTCAGAGGGTGGGAAATGTCCACAACTCGATCTTGAAGTCAGTCCAGATGTCCCCTTGAATATCGAACGTGGCAAAACCGAGGATTTCAGAATCGTTGTCAGTGTGTCATCGGCTCATCCTACTAAGCGTTGTACAATCACGGCTTCTGCCCGTTCGGATGAAGATATTACTACAGGTGCTTTGAACACAGAGGTATCTATTGAACAGGCTTCAGTGGCCGATGAATCAGATCAAGATTCAGATTTACCTAGTTCCACATTTCAGTCCAATGGTGATGAGAGTTTACCTGCCCCCTCATTCCTCTTACTGCTCTGTGTTGTAGGACTTTCCTCAGCGCGCCAGAGAAGGCGGATGGATGTCATCTCGTCAGGATGCCCTTCTGTTGAGAAGTTTGAATAACGCTCCAACGCTCCACTTCGTTGCAGACATGTGCTTCTGCAGCAAGAAAGGGATGATGGATGGCTGAGGAGGAGAAGATTAGCCCATTCCGTAAGCGCCTTGGGGGTATCGTCCTTGTTGGCTCTCTAATCCTTGCTTCTGGTCTCATAGCAGCTACTGCGGGGGGTCAGGAAACGCACATGAGTGCCTATAGCCGCCCCGAAGGAACAGTTAGCACATCTTCCCTTCCCCTCGCCGACTTTCAAGTCACCGCGATGAAGGAGGATCTATGTGGATACAATCCCTCAGAGGAAGAGTGCAGCGACCAAGCCGGATACAAGGTTGCGAATACTATCTCTACGCCAATGCTTGTGAATGATTGGTTGAAGCCACATCGCACTCTTCTTGTCATCGCAGGTCCCGAGAAGCCAATCGATAACGCAGAAGCAGACAGCATCTATGATTTTGTCACTGAGCGAGGAGGTAAGGTCATTGTTGCTGCAGGGTCGGATACGGCAGAGAATGCGCAGAAGGTTGCCTCTCGCTTTGGTCTGACCTTCCAAGCACAAGTGGTAGGCGAACCACTCGAAGCTCATGGTCAAACTTGGGAACGATGCCGAAATCTGGATACATGTGAAGATGCAGCTCAGCGTGATGCTGCTGAAGATCAGATATGGTCCATGGGATCATATAGGCAGAATATTTCAAGCGAGTTCAAAACACAGATTTGTCCGCAGGGTTACCTCACCAATGTCCCCTTGCGCCAGAATTGCGTACATCCTGTCTTGTTCAACACCGCTGCCACGATTACTGTGACGAGTTATGAAGGGGTTGACGATGTCGATCCAGACGATCGTCATCTCTACATCCTTTCACGTCCTTCAAACGTTGCCATGCGCAAATTAGGAGACACGTGGGACACAATCAGTGACAACAGTGTTGATACTGAGAACGATGCCCTGATGGTTCGAATCGATTATGAAACGGGAAGTGGGTTCGATGAGGATACGCTCGGGGAGTATACGCGTGTCAATACGACTGGCTCGATTGTCTTCGTTGCAGATGAAGAAGCAATTGCAAATTACCTATGGGACGAGCAGGCGGCTGGTAACTATGGTATCAAGGAAGATTGCGAGGATTACCACACTGATTTCGACGTACAGCGTTGCTGGACTTATGGTAACAGCAAGAAGTGGGGAGGCAACTCAGTGTACTTCAAAGGCCTCATCGCAGACATGTTTTCCTTGGATAATGATGTCCTGAACTCGGCAATACGGACTGATTCTACCAATTATGCAGTGGTCTTTGATGAGAGCAGACACGTCAGCAGCGTCGCTCAAGCTCCCTTCATCGAGGCACTCTCCACCGTGGTACTCGTGACAAGTGATGCGTGGCTCAAGTGGCTTATCCTCGGCAATCTGGTTCTGCTCATCCTTCTTGCCATCATGATTGTGCCCATCAAAGAGAATTGGCGCCACGTCTTCGATTTAACGAGGTTCCGTGAACGCCCGAATAAGCTTGAACCCTCTGATTATATTCAACGCGTCAAGGAATCTCTCTTCACTACTGTTCGCTTGAGATTTGACCTCACGCGTGATGAGATGGCGGTCCTGCCTCCAGCTCAAGTACAACAGATGATTGGCGACCCACGCCTCATCGAATTCATTTACGGATCCCGTCAGTACCCGGATGAAGAACTACAGGAAATCATCCGAACGATACGCCGATGGGATAAGAAGTGATGACGAAGGAGAGATGAAACATGGCCCAAGCCCCACCCCCCCAACAAGCAGCCCCGCCCCCCGGACAAATGCCACCGCCTGGAGCGATGCCACCACCTGGTGCTCCTATGCCTGCTCCCGGTGCTCCTATGCCAGCTCCTGCCCCTGCACAGGGTGTTCAAGCAGGATACAACGCCCCTCCTTCTGGATATCAATCGAATCCTGAATCGCAGGAGAAACTGCGCGCTGTCGGTTCAATCAGTTCGATGCTGACAAAAGAGGTTGCTAAGGTTATTATTGGTAAGGGACACGTCCTCGATAATGTTCTGGTGAACATCCTTGCCTCAGGTAACCTCCTTTTCGAGGATTATCCGGGTCTGGCCAAGACGCTGATGACGAACACTTTCGCTGACGCCTTGGGTTGTGACTTCAAGCGAGTGCAGTTCACTCCCGACCTGCTACCTGCAGATATCACGGGAACCAACGTCTATGATGCAAAGAAGGGAGAGTTCACATTCAAGCCCGGGCCACTGTTCTGTAACCTTCTGCTCTCTGATGAGATCAACCGTGCACCACCGAAGACTCAAGCAGCTCTGCTTGAGGCGATGCAAGAGAAACAGGTGACAATTGGTACAGTGACTCACAAGTTGCCTGCTCCTTTCCTGACCATGGCGACTCAAAACCCAGTCGAGCAAGAAGGAACCTATCCCCTTCCAGAGG
The DNA here is from genome assembly GCA_002715545.1 of Methanobacteriota archaeon. The sequence continues at coordinate 52,329 of PAZI01000004.1, read as the reverse complement.
CTCAACTCGATCGTTTCATGATGAAGATGAGCGTTGGATATCCCGACAGGTCCGATGAAGATGAGATTCTCGCTCGTAGAATCACTAGGAAGAAGGACGCTGTTGATGTCGAGGTNATCACAGATCCTCAGAAGGTGATTGCTATGCAGCAGGCAACTGAGGATGTGTACATCGACCCAGGTCTTCGACAGTATATTGTTGAGATTGTTGCAAGGACGCGTGAGGACCCACGTGTTCTGGTGGGTTCCAGTCCTCGTGGAAGCCAGGCTCTACTGAAGTGTTCTCGTGCCTTGGCCGCCATCAATGGCCGAGATTTCGTAACGCCTGACGATGTAAAGGGAATCGCTGCCTTGGCAGTATCACATCGATTGATTCTCAAGCCAGAACATCAGATCAAGGGCCTTGAAGCCGATGAAGTCATCACAGCTATCCTCCGCGAAGTGCCGGTTCCAACCGCATGATGTGAGGCACTTATCGCGAGGTGTGGTCACGTGTGGAGTCGCAAGTCAGCGTTATTCGCAAGCCTTGCGACCGGCATGTATCTGCTCGGTTTGACTCTACGTAACCAACAACTTGTGACCGTAGCAGTGGTTCTCTTTTCGTTCCTGACCTATGCCGCTTGGCGCTCCTCACATGCTGATGTTGCAGCAGCAGGTCAGAGGTTGGAGGACATAGAATCCGATGAGACTGGTCAAGCCTTGCGGGGACTCGGCGCTATGCGCCGTCTCTCCGCTCAGCGAATCTTTGAGGATGGTGAGATTGATGTTGAACTCCGTGTCCAGAACAAGAGTCGCTTCCCAAAGACGGTTGAGGTCCGTGACAAGGTTCCCGAAGTCATGCGCATGAAGAAGGGCTCCAATTATGTCTTGATGGATCTTGGACCTCGCCGCGAGACGACCATTGAGTACACGCTCGAGTGTCCGCTGCGAGGCTTCTACAGCATTGGTCCTGTGTGTGTAAGAATCCAAGATACGTTCGGTTTATTCCACAAAGAGAAGGAGCTTCACGTCTATGATGATTTCCTGATATTCCCAAAGATGGAGGACCTCAAAGACACCTTCGTCAAAAGCAAGGTCCCGAAGATTTTCACTGGCGCTGTGCAGATCCGCAACCCAGGACCTGGAACAGAGTTCTTCAGCCTCAGAGAGTACATCGAGGGTGATACGTTCAAGCAGATCAATTGGAGCGCTTATGCCCGAACGGGCAAACTCATGGTGAACGAGCGTGAAAGAGATGCAGTATCGGACATCATCCTCATCATCGACGCTCGGGCAGTCTCAGAGACAGGTCCGGTAGCAAGAAATTCACTCGTGAGCTCGACGCGGGCCGCTGCGAGTCTTGCGCGTTACTTCCTCAACCGCCGAGACAGCGTCGGTCTTGTCATCTATGGCGATGAAGTCGTCTCAGTGGATCGAGATACTGGCAAGAAGCAACTTTACTCCTTACTGACCAAACTTGCAGGTGCTCAGGCTCGTGGTGAGACTCCTCTGCGCGTGGTCACAAATCGCCTGCTTCCTCATATCAACAGAGGCTCGCCAATCATCGTCCTATCTTGTTTGGAGGATGACCCCACTATCGTTGATTCCCTTCGAGATTTCCGAGCTAGGAATTTCGACGTCACAGTTCTGGCTCCATCTTCCGCAGATTTTGAATTCGACGCTAAGCGAATAGATAAGGTCGGCTTTGAGGTCCTCAAGACTGAGCGCAATGTNTTGATCAGTGAGTTGCGTGGTCTTGGTGTTCATGTCTGTGACTGGGAGGCAGACATGCTTCTATCAACTGCTCTTGCAGGAGCGAGGGGATTCTGATGGCCGCTGCCCCTCCCCCTGGACCTCCTGAAGTAGACATCTATCGCAAGGAAGTCCGCTCATCTGCGCCAAGCCGAAAGAAAGCAGCAGGGAGCTTGAAATCTGATAGCGTGATTCCAGAGGATGCGATTCCAGAAGTTCACATCCCTGGCTTTATTGAGAGCCTGCTAGGTGGTCCTGTCGTTCATCGGCAGAAGTATCTGAAACCCGATGGGATGGTCCGAAACCTGCAGTTGTTGTCCTATATTGTGCTGGGTGGTCTTGGCATTCTGACATACATTGTCAATCCCCCTGATGGGACTGTGTGGCGAACATTAGCTCCCTCAAGTGGTCTTGCGACCCTTCTGCATACTTTGGTGATTTTTGGAGCGATTCTGATTGGCGGTATCGGCATCATGCGCCGGGCTCCACAATACCTCTTGGTCTCATACGCATTGTTCATCTTCGCCTCTCTTCGTTTCACTTCCTCGGATATTACTCTGGCAGTTCTCAGTGACGAGGACATCTTTCAGTCCGAACGTGTCAAAGAGATGTTGGTGATTGGATATGCTGTTTCCTTGGTTCTCTTCTTCGAGTTATCGAATGGTGTCCTGAGATTCAGCATGCTCGATACCAGCATACGGACCAATGAGGTCTATGTCATGAACATCAAGCGAGTTGTCTCGAAATATCGCCGCAGCTTGATTCTCAATCCAGTGATTGCAGCAACATTCGCTTGGTTCGCGTTGACGATGAATGAGATCATTCCAGCCATTGTCTCACTTTTTTCAGACGATGCTGGTGAACGGCTTCGTGAGAGTGTTGAATTGGGTAGCGTCTATGGTGTTGCTCTTGGCACAGTGATGGTCTTCTTNGTCATTGGAGGCGTCTTTGCCCTTGATGTTCCGGGCCGCCTTGCGACCATGCGTGATAGGAACAACTAGATCATCTGGGTACGCACTCGAAGACCTCGTACCCTCGGCCTTCCCATGCTCCAATGAGCATCCCAGGATCGTGATTTTCCGATAAGAGGACGCAGATTGCGGGGCCATGACCTGATAGTCCGGCAAATCGCGCTCCTTTGATGATAGCGTCATTTGCAATTTGGCGACCAGTATGGTCGTTCAGCGCTGTAGAGGTGACTCTTCCTGAGAGCATCAGAGCCTTGAAGGGACTGGATTGTTCGATTTCAGCGAATGCAGCAGCATATTTGTCCCCTTCAGTAACTACTGATTGTCTATCATAACCGATTTTTCTTGGTCCTCTGGAGACAATGAAAAAGCGGAACTCATCTGCACTCTCTTTCTCTCCGATGAGAACCCGTCCCTCTGCAGCACTGTGTCCACCCACGCATACGTGCCATCCTGACTCAAGTGCAGCCCACGCAGCAGCCGGACCTCCCCACGGGTCGAGTTCAGATAGCGCATGAGCAGCTACCGAAAGGTCAACCAATCGTGCAGTGTCTAATCCTTCCTCGCCCCAATCATTGAGACAGGAGAATGCTGCTGCAGCGATGGCGCTAGATGACCCCAATCCCTCTGCCTCAGGGATTTCGCTATCCACAGTCCACCAGAACTTGTCGCTTGGGATGTTGTATTCTTGACTCTTCCAAACTTCCTCCACGGCTTCAAGGATTCCATCGGGGTCTTCAGGCCTTTCACGTGGTCTTCTGTCATGGATTCGGACAATGGCCCTCAGGTCGAGGCTCATCGCTGCTTCATATCCCGTTGACTCGATGGGCAAGATGCCAAGAGAGGCATAACCTGTCTGACGAGAGAGAACGCCCACAGTCATCGACTTACGACGCCGGATATGAACGCGACGCTTGCTGTGTCATCTCAGAGATGTGACGAAGAGATGTATGAGGCAACCTTGATACTGAATCATCCTGTGCCCATTTTGTTATTGATGCTAAGGTGAGGCGAATCATTTCAATGACGAGCAAGCAATCATTTGTAGAGACGTGGATTGTATGACACTGGTGAAGATATCCGAAATGGAGCGGTACTACGAGATGACCTCTGAGACAGTCAAAGCGTTAGATGGTGTGAATCTGGAGATTGAGGCGGGTGAACGCATCCTTCTGCTCGGACCATCCGGGTCGGGCAAGACGACCTTGCTGAATTGTATTGCTGCACTCGATCAGCCGACCTCAGGGACATATCTCTTCGATGGAGAGGAAGTCCCATCGGAGAATGCAGAGGAGATGACTACATTCCGCAGAGAGAACATCGGATACGTTTTCCAATTCTTCAATCTCCTTCACGATCTTACCGTACTTGAGAATGTGCTTTTGATTCAAGAGTTGTCTGGGGGACGTGATGAGAAGAGAGCACGTGAGCTTCTGGGGCTTGTCGGACTTGAGGGTGAGGCCGACCGTTTCCCCGCTGAAATCAGCGGTGGTCAGCAGCAGCGTGTGGCAATCGCCCGAAGTCTCGCCAAGAAACCGAGGCTGTTGCTCGGTGATGAACTAACAGGAAATCTTGACACAGCGACCTCTGGCATGGTGATGGAGGTACTCGTCAAAGCGTGCGAGGCCGAGAATATCACTACCGTGATGGTCACTCATGACGAGTCTCTTTCGAAATATGCGACTCGAGTCATTCGATTGGATAGTGGTAAAATCGCCTCGGATGACATCAAGGAATCGTAGGTGATTCAGTGTCGATGCTTCTGACAAAAAGGCTGCTAAGGAGCCTGTGGCGTACCAAGTTGCGCCTTTCGGCAGTCGTTCTCATGATTGTTCTCGGGGTTTTCGCAGGCATCTCTTTCGGTGCTTATGGGAATGCTACAGTGACAATGTATGACGACATCTACACCGATGAGGAAGGTCGAATCAATCTTGCAGATATCGTGGTGGAGAATCCAGGAGGACTCTGGAATGGATCGACTCCGGATGACCTATGTCGTTCGATTGGTGAGGNTTGGTCGAACACTTCTCTCGAGTTGAAATCGTGTGAACCGCGNCTCACTCTAGATGGCTTGATGTTCGACCGACGTGATGATGGGTCTGAACAGATGGTTCGAGCAATCTGGTATGGCATCGATGAGGGAGATGTGAACAGGGTTTGGATGCCTCAAGATGATTGCTGTAAGGGGCGAATGGCTACTGCTGCCAATGAGATTGTTCTTGATTCACATGCTGCCTCGGGTATGGGTGTCGATGTCGGAGATAACATCTCGATTTCAGCGGGAGCTGGAAGAATGAATTTCACAGTCGTTGGCACTGGTATGTATGCAGATCACCTATATTTTGCAGAGAAGGGACAACTTACTCCCGCTGCTGAGGGAACCTTCGCCACTGGATATCTGTCTGCAAATGGATTAGAATCGTTGGCGAACCGAACCTCTGGTACCTCCAATGTTTTGTTGATTGACATCCAAGGAACCCCTTCGTATGACCTTCAATCGACCCTTGAAGTGAATGAGGGGGTGAAGTTGAATGAGGTGAAGGGCATGATCTCAGAGATTGTNAGTCAAGGTTCTGACAACCCAATCATTGTCTATGACCAAGCAGGGATGGAGTTTGTTGAACTGCTCCGAGCTGATGCCGAGGGTGCCAATGNTATGTATCCTTACGTGGCGGGCATGATTGCAGTTGTTGCAGGTATCACAATCTTTCTGAGTCTGCAGAGGCTGATCCAATCTCAAGCAAAAGAGATTGCAGTCCTGAGAACCCTAGGTGTCCCCCGACGCTCGATCATGCCCGGCTATATCCTGGCACCAATGGTGATTGGCTCAGTTGGTGCGGTCATCGGTACGGCACTAGGTACATGGGTCGGTGCTCCTGGAATGATTGATCTTTACGAAGACATCATTGGTATTCCAATCATTGGTTACAAGGTCCNCTCCTCGCTTATCGTACAGAATGTCATCATCGTGATGGTAATTGTTCTGCTCTCGGGTATTCGCCCAGCTTGGCAGGCAGCCCATCTCCAGCCACTTGAGGTTCTTCGAGGTCAGCATGAAGTCCGTCTGTCATCTCGTAGAATTCAGAAATGGACNTCTAAGTTACCAGCGACAGTCGGGCTGACTATCCGGTCGAGCATTCGAAAACCGGTTCGATTGGCATTCACATTCTTTGCAGTTGGAATCTCGATGCTCATTTTCGGCTCGATGCTGTTGATGATGGGTTCTATGGAAGAGATATTCGGAAACGAAAGAGAGACTTGGGATGCCAAGGCGTATGCCCCTACTGACGGCGAGGGTCTGATAATTCAGTGGGCAGAGGACAAGGGAGCCTCTCATGAACTGTTGTTAGAATATCCTGCAAGTCCGGGTTTGGATGATTCACGGCAGATTTTGGCCAATGGTCTTGACCAATTCTCTGGGATTGATTCACAGGATGGTATGATTCATCTCAAGCTCAAGGATGGTTCGTTCCCAGTGGCAGATTCACCGGTCACTGAAGTCTTGATCGACGAGGGCACGAGTGAATTCCTTGAATGGAAGGTTGGTGATCAGCCGACCATCGCATTCGGTACGATGACAGAACGGGTTGAAATCGCAGGAATAACGAAGGGTGAGTTGTTCCGTACCGTTTACTTTCACCGCTCTGACCTTGCAGAATCAGTCGGCTTGAATGCTACTTCAGTTCTAATTGACCTACCTGAAGGTGTTGAGATTGACACAGANATAGGAGNAATCTCAGAGGGAATCACTCTGATGGANGATCAGAGGAAATCCCTTGATCANCTGNTNGAGCAGCAGAATCAGTTCCTCATTGCAATCATCGGACTTGGGATATTGATGGCGATTGGTGTCCTGTTCAACACCCTAGTGATGAATTTAGCTGAGCGGGACTCTGAACTGGCAACCTTGCGAGTTCTTGGTGCACCAATCAAACGATTGGGATTGATGATNTTCGGTGAGCACCTAGCAATCGGGGTAATCGGTGGCATCCTTGCGTGCCTCTTTGCAGTGTTCGGAACACAGATGCTGATTGCTTCGCAGGTACAGTGGGCATTCTACTTCACAGTTCAAGTCTCCCTCCTTCCCATTCTCATCATCGGAGGTACTGTCGTTCTGATGTCGATCTCGCTGACACCCTTTGGAATGTGGAGAATTCGCAGGATGGATCTCGTAGAAATCTCGAAACGTTTCGCTCAGTGATTTCAACCATCGATAGCGAATCCATACGTCTGGTCCGCTTCGGTATCAAAGAGAGTTGATGGTGCAAGCAGACTGCGCACAGTCCACAAATCGGTGAATGCTCGCATCTTTGTCGTATTGTCCAGATAATCNACTCCGGATGACCCACCTGTACCTGGACGCCGGCCGATGATTCGTTCAACAGCCCTGGCGTGGCGAGTACGCCATAGAATGACACCCTCTTCAAGCCGTACGAGTGTATCGATCAGGCGTTGTGGCCAAGTCAGCAAGGGTGCATCTCGGAAGGTCTCGATGAAGTATAGCCCCAATCGTGCTCGATCAGGCACCCCATCTGGTGCAAAGAATGACGTGGCCGAGACAAGAGTTGCCTCATGTCTTGCCTTCAGGACCTCATCGTCTACAGAAGAACCACCCTTCGAGACAGCGAAACCAAGTTCTGATTGGCGCGTAATCGAAGTTATCACCTCCTCTAGGAACTCAGCCACCACTTCCTTGTCACCAGGGTCTTTCGGAGTCGAACCGTGTATTGGTGTGCGATGCAGCCAACGTGCCAAAACATCCGCTATGCTTGGCCGAGTGAGCTCTTTTTCGATATGTTCCCAAGCCACAGAATCTCCTGGACTTCGCTTGGCCACCTTTTTCAGATGGTCGAGTGGTCGACTTCCATCGGGACGCTCTTCTTGCCGATAACCGATAATCAACTCAAACACTCTCATCTGCCATGATTCGAAACCTGATGCGGAACCCAATTCATGTCGGAATCGCAAGAAACCCTGGGGCTCCAAAGTGCCCACGACACCCCATTGCTCTTGCATGACATGTAGGATGTGGATACAGCGCTCAGCTCCCCGCACAGCATCTGCAACAGTTTGCTCTTCGACGTGTTCTGTGTCAAATGCGTCTCTTATCCATGATAATTCACTTCTGAGTAACCGGAACCACAATTCAAAGATCTGATGGACGATGATGAAGTGCAACTCATCTCCTTCAGCCGCGGTTTCTTTGTTACCTATTTGGAGTTCGAGCATCTCGGTGATTCTCAAGTANCGCTCGTAAGTGAGTGGACCCTTGCCGAGCGAATCGGTCATGATACTCCACATATGCCATCACGGATGATGCTTGCGTGGGTCCTATCTCATCGCAACCGTCATAGAATGCACATCTTTCCCGTAGGTATGGGAGCATCTGTTGTAGATGTGGATGCCCTCCTTGAGTCCTATGATCTTGATGAGATTACCATCGGAGTCGTTGCTTCACATTCGTCTCTTCAGCTTCTTCACGGTGCTCGCGTTGAAGGCTTCAGGACTCTCGGCATCGCTGTTGGTGAGGAGCGCAGGAGAATGTACCGCGCCTTCCCTATGGCAGAACCAGATGAATGGATGATTCTGGATGATTACAAAGAACTCTGCAATCGAGCTGACGAATTACAGAAGCGGAATACGATCATCATACCTCATGGGTCGNTAGTTGAGTATCTCGGAGCCGAGCGTTTCGCTCGCTTAGAGGTCCCGACCTATGGTAATCGCCACATCCTGCGTTGGGAATCAAGCCGTGACCTTCAGCGCCAGTGGCTTGAAGCAGGAGGTTGCAAGATGCCGAAAATCGTCCGTGACCCGCGGGATATCGATGGTCCAGTCATTGTCAAATATGCTGGGGCCAGAGGTGGCCGAGGTTACTTCGTTGCTCGTGATTATCGTGATTTCAGAAGGAATGTGAATCTAGATGACGAATTCACCATTCAGGAATATGTGCTTGGAACTCGATATTATTTGCATTTCTTCTTCGATCCTCTCTCTTCTTCGGGCCTACAGGTGATTGGACGTGGTACCCGTGCAGGGGAGGAGCTGGGTGAGCTTCAACTGCTCTCGATTGATCGACGTGATGAGGCGAATGTCGATGAATTCTACAAGCTTGGATCTCTCAGAGACTTGCGTGAGATGAACATAGAGCCATCATTTGTTGTCACTGGAAATATCCCTGTCGTCCTCCGGGAATCTTTGTTGCCCGAAGCCTTCCGACTTGCTGAAGGTGCCGTTAGATCCTCGTTGGATCTTGAGGAAGGAGCCCGGGGCATGATTGGCCCATTCTGCCTTGAGACGATTGTCAATGACAAACTTGAATTCAGGGTCTTTGAGATCTCAGCACGCATCGTTGCAGGTTCAAATCCCTACACTGCAGGATCGCCTTATTCAGAGCTGATTCAGCCTTCATTGTCTACTGGTCGCCGCATTGCCCAGTCGATTAGAACTGCCCTTGAGCAGGGGCGATTGACAGGCGTTGTGTCGTGAACATTTCATGTTCGGTTTACTGCTGTCTTAATCGAGCAATTCGACATCCTCAATACTCATTTCCCTAGCCTCTCTGACAGCTCCATTTGGTAAGAACAACATCTCTGGCATTGGTTCTCCGAGCCGGTTGTCGAGGCTATGTACGGTCCTTCTGAAAACTTCCAGTTTCGTCAACGACGCAATCCATCGAAGTGTCCAGTCACATTGCGCTTGAATTTCATCATCATCGGGAAATGATCGCTGCAGATGAAGAGTTATCGTCCCCAATATTATCATCATGGGTGGGTTGATCAGATAGGTGGAAAATGGAGCACGTTCAACCGTCACGGTCTGATGTTGCTTCCAGAGCGAAAGGATGTTGTCATAGACCCAGCCGACAATCAGAACAAACAGAATTACTCCAATGAATAAGCTTCCCATGACCACATAGGCTGTTGGGACTCCTAGCGTTATGGAATCCTCTTGTCCCCATTGTGGATTGCTCGCCTCAAGGCGATCAAAGACCAACAGCGTCAGAGTCGTCGCCCAGAAGAGCATCGAGATGATAGTCTGTGACTGCTGAGCACGCCAGAATTGTCGCATGCCCCACGCCTTCAAGCGGTCACCAGGTGCCCTTCGTTTACCTCCGCCGTCCATGGAGTACGGTTACGAGCATGATGAATCAAGGTATGGTTGCACCGAGTTCGATGATGTTCATCAATCGCTGAATGCTCTCATGCTTGCTCGATAGCTGCACGGGCAAGCCTCACAGCATCATCGACGAGTTCACCTGCAAGGCCGATATGTGATCCTGGATCGAACATCTCAACCAATTCTTTCTCGTCAATCAAATCAGCCATAGCAGGGTCTTCCCTACATACATCCATCAGATGTCTTTGTTGTTCGATGGCAGTTGACGATGATCGGCGTAATACTTCGTGAGCTTCATCTCGAGGCATGCCTTTCTCGACAAGTTCGATCATGACCTTCTCTGCCATGATCAGACCCTTCATCGCTTCGATGTTCTCTCTCATCTTATCCGCATCAACCCACATATCCTTCATGATCTTAGAGGTTTTTGAAACAACATCTTCACATAGAACGCTTGCGTGAGATAAAGTGATGCGTTCACTAGATGAATTGGCCAAATCCCTTTCATGCCAAAGAAGAGCATTCTCATGNCTGGGTATCACCATGCTNCGAACAATTCTNGCAAGCCCACANGCATTNTCAGACATGATGGGATTGCGNTTNTGNGCCANNGTNGAGGANCCAACNTGTTTGTCGGTGTCGAANCCCTCACCNGCTTCGCCNATTTCGGTNCGNTGTAGGTTCCGTATNTCCTGAAGCATCTTCTCACAGGTTGTNGCGACGCNCGCCAACCAGTTCACGTACTCNATATANCGATCACGGCCAACAACTTGNGTTGTTGCTACNGGNACCACTAGACCNAGATGTTCGAGNATGAGTGANTGCAGNTGTNTCGCATCATGNCCCTGTGCNGCACCTGTTCCGACGGCNCCNAGGAATTTNCCCGTGATGATNCTNGCCGTTGCCTCGTCAAGNCTGATGAGNTGACGNCGNAATTCATCTACCCATACNGCCAANTTCAGTCCGAAGGTNATNGGNACNGCNGCTTGNCCATGNGTCCTTCCNAGCATGATTGTATCTCTGTGNTCTTCAGANCGGCCTGCTACGATTCNNATCAGNTCNCAGATAGCCGNTCTGAGGTGNNTNATNGTGTCCCGTAGCTGNAGAGCNACAGCCGTGTCAACGATNTCGTTCGACGTTGCNCCTAGGTGNACACACCANCCNGCTTCTCCNGCAGCTTCNGCCATNGCTTTGGTCAGTGCCATGATGTCATGNCGNGTCTCTGCCTCAATCTCATTCACACGNTCTTTTGTGACGANTNNTGAGTCTGANATGGCTNCNACGAGGCGATAATCNTCCTNGGATACNCGTCCTANTTGGGNGTGGGCCCAGACAAGCGCCCTTTCTACNTCNANAAGNCGGGCNTGCCGNCCTTCTTCTGACCANATNGCTTTGANGTCGTCGCTGCCGTAGCGATAGTCGACCGGACAGAAGGCCATGGCTCCCGNCATTGGAGCNACGGGTTTCCGGCATCAAACTTGCCTTGGTNACNGGAAACAATCTTCAACGCCTCGATGNAGTCGCCGATGTGGNCCGNTGTCCTACGCGTCTGCTCATCCATGGCGGTGAGCAACCCTACATGCATCAGCATGTTCGCAGCATTGTTGCCCATCTTCAGAGCCGTGAAGATGTCGAATTCGCCTATGTTCGGCCAGTGAAGAACCAACCTCTCAATCATCCAAACCCTCGAATTGAGCGCTTGGCCGACATTACTTGGAAATACCTTCGCCGTGCCCCTAACCTCTTCCAACCATCTGAATACGTCTGGACTTGGCGTGTTTCTGGCACCTATGGTACCGATCAATCTCCTCCTTCTGAATGGAATGTCCGTTGTTCACCTCTACGCGGTCATCTGCCATGGAAGCCCGATATCGTGCTGAATGCCTATCCTATGGCAGGGAACATGCTCCATCGTTTCGTNCCCTGGGCTACTCGAAAACGCATACCTATCGTCAGNATCGACCATGGCGCTCCCTTACAGTCCTATGGCTGGAGTAAATACAGGGGTTCAATGTGGGGGTGTGAGGCGAATGCATGTTGGGGTGATTGGAGTCGCGACATCAATATTAGACATGGTGCACCTGCTAATCAACAGGTCGTGACGGGTTCGCCGACTTTGGACGACATCTCTGGATTAACCGATGATTCTGAATTCCTCAAAGAGCATGGTCTTGATTCAGCCCGGCGCAAGATTCTCCTGATGACCACTCACGCCAAGCCATTGAAGGGTGATATGGATGCAATGATGCTTCGCCTCTTTGAGACATACCAGCATAGNGATGAATTGCAACTGATTGTCAAGCCTCATCCAGTGGAACTGCGAAAAAAGATCTTGATCGATATTCCTGAGCATGTGCAAGTCATCACAGACCAAGCTAATCTGCACAAATTGATGCATGCAGCGGATTGTATCATCTCCCCTGCTACTTCAGTCATCATTCCTGCTCTGGCAATGAATAAGCCATTTGTCAGCCTTCTACAACCCGGTTGGGGTTTGTACGATGATGTGGAAATAAGTGCCTTGACCGACCTGTTGAGTGAAGCAGTCATTCATCCAGACGAGGTTGATGCTGCTATACTAGGCGAAATCGAGATGGATGAATCAGCCACTAAGCTGGCGTTTGAGGTTCTAGGTCATTCAGCAGATGGACGGAATGGTGAGCGTGTACTAGATTTGTGTGCCCATATCCTCAAACATGGAGCGCCCCAAGACTGGGTCTTCTCGACCTAATCGTCGTGAGGATCGATGTCGATGGGAATAGCATCTGACTCGTACTCTAAGGATGCTATCTTCAGTGGGTCAAGAACGAAGCGGACACTCGCTTCATCAACCCCATAGAGTGAGACTAACTCCTCTCGGAANTGGAGCCGAAGTTCTTCTTCAGTTACGTACAGCGGAGCACCCATGCTAATCTGTAGTGCACGTGCACCGATGATTCTTGCTTTCTCGAATCGGGAGTGGGGCCGCATTGGCTTGACCATGGCAATCCTGTCGTCGTGTACCGTTCTGTATTTCATCCATTCGCCCAGCCGAGACAATGATGTGCAGCACAGATTGAAACGTAGTGGTCCCAACCATCTGGCATGGATGGGCCCCGATGGAGCACAGCTCCATTGTTCCTAGCCGTGATGGCGCTTCTAATCGTTCTCACAGGAGGCTGGATACGGATCTCCGAGGCTGGAGAAGCGTGCCCGGAATGGCCGACATGTTTCGGAGAGATTCATCCTTTCATCTCTGAGCAAGCTCAGGGGGAATGGTGGGCAGCCCACCCTGATGAGGTGGACTCACGTGGTCCTGGACATCGCTACTCGACACTACAGATCTTTGCTGAATGGGTCCATCGCCTTCTTGTCGGAGTGATTGCAGTACCTATACTGCTTTTGACCATCTGGTCGATACGCGATTCAACCATCTTCTCTCGACGTCTCACAGGTCTTTTCGTGGGTACAAGCGTACTACTTGNCGNTCAAGCTCTGGCGGGCTACCTTACAGTCGAGTTCGACAACCTTCCATGGAGTGTTTCACTTCATCTTCTTCTATCCCAGATCTTCATTTTGTCACTGCTTGCGGCTTGGCTTGAGTGGACTCGAATTGATGGGTCACGCCCAATAAAACTCTCAGTTCAGCATGGAAGGATTGTTGGAAATGTATGGCTGTGGTCTAGTACCATTGCAGTCCTTTTGGTACTAGTTGCCGGTGCGATGGTATCCTCAAGTGGGACTTGGAATGCATGCAGCGTTGGCTTCATTTCCGCTTGGCCGCTCTGTCAAGGTGACGTTATTCCTCCTTTGAGCCAGAACGTTGGTTGGCAGTTAGTACATCGTTTTGCAGTCCTGGTCGTGACTTTGAATCTCATATTCATGCTGTATCATCGTCATAGAGAGGGTGTCGCAGCAGACCAGCCTCATGTCCACCGGTTGTTAGTGATCGGAATGGCAATCTACGTGTTCAATGTCCTTTTAGCAGGACTTTTCTTAGTACTCGCAGAGGATTCTGGTCTCTTGGGGTCATTATCCTTGCTTCATCTGATGTGTGGTTCTTTCTCATTCCTTACCATAGGTCTGGCAGCAACGATGCAGGTGATTGGCCCGACAACNGTATTGATTGCTGCTGAGGCATCGGAGGAATAGAACGGCATGTGGGTTTGCGTTGAAGGTAAGTGTGACCATGAGTGAATCTGATGTTGTAACACGTCATCCTGGCGTTCTGAACGTCTACCTGCGTTTGATGAAACTACGCGTCGTGCTTCTTTTGCAAGTGACTGCCATCAGTTGTTTGATCGTGCATGACCTTCTGATTCGGTCAGGAGTCCTGACAGGTCTTCGACCTTCATTCACTGATACAATTCTCTCCTCCATTGTTGTCGTCGTAGGAGGGACTCTTGCGGCTGGAGGCTCGAACGCCTTGAACATGGTTTGGGAACGTGATCTTGATCCGTTGATGGAACGGACACGCAATCGTCCACTTCCGGCCGGGCAGATAACTCCGAGACACGCTACCGTGTTTGGTATTGTGACCGCTGTTCTTGGTACATTGATAGTTTCACTTCCAATCAGGGGTGAGTGGGCCATCGCAGCTGGTTTCTGGACGGCATTCAGCGTGCTGTATTACGTACTCGTGTATACCATCTGGCTCAAGCGCCGCACACCACAGAACATTGTCATAGGTGGTGTCGCAGGGGCGACTCCTCCTCTGATTGGCTGGGCCGCAGCAAGCGCAACAGTTCCTTTCTCGCTCGACGCCCTTTTGCTTGGGTCTTCGATTCCATGGGTGCTTGCAACCCTCATCTTTCTATGGACTCCCCCACATTTCTGGGCTCTCTCACTCTGGAGCCAGAGTGACTACGAGGCATCTGGTATCCCTATGATGCCTAATGTCCATGGCGTTGGTCGAACTCTCACCGAGTCAAAGGGATATGGCGTTCTCTTGATGCTGCTCCCGCTGGGTGTGCTGTTCGCTAGTTCTGACTTCATTCTCCTCGTGTGGGTGGCGATTGCGTGTTGGATGGGTGCCTGGTATCTGGGTTCTATCATTTCTATTCCGAGCACGATACAATTGGGGCAGAGGTCACCCCAGGCTTTGGCTTCCTTCAAACGAAGTCTCACCTACCTTGGACTCATGTTCTTCTCGATTGTCATCGCTGCTGCTGCCACATTGTTCCGGATTTAGCCCTCCGCTGGTTTGAAGCGTCAAGGTACATTGGCGATGTAATCAAGGTGGTAGAATTGGAGGAGAATCTGATTCATGATTGGAATCTCGTAGGGTATTCCTATGATCGTGATGAATCACAACATCCACATCCCGTGTGGTTTGATGATGAGACATTGCGAGATGGCCTTCAATCTCCATCTGCGAGAAATCCCAACATGGAGCAGAAACTTGCACTTATCGATTTCATGGAATCTCTAGGTATTCAGAAGGTTGATCTTGGACTTCCCGGGGCTGGTCCTCAACATATCTCTCACATCGATTCGATGCTTGCTCACATTAAGGAACGCGATTACGACATCCGACCAGGATGTGCGGTTCGTACGGTAGTAGGGGATATCGAACCGATGGTTGATCTGATTGCCAAACATGAGATCCCCATTCAGGCCAGTGCCTTCCTTGGAACGAGCCCGATTCGTCAATTTGCGGAAGGTTGGACGCTGGATAAGCTCCTTGATACCATGGAATCTGCGGTCACATTTGCCGTGGATAACGATATTCCCGTGATGTTCGTGACAGAAGATACGACCAGATCGAACCCCGATGATATTCGAACGATTTATTCTAGAGCCTTGGAACTAGGTGCAGATCGTATCTGTGTATGCGATACGTGTGGCCATGCCACCCCTCATGGGACTAAGCAACTTTTGAACTTCATCCAGGATGAAGTGATTCCAGATGCTGGCTTTCATCGCCGTGATATCGAGGTCAATTGGCATGGGCACCAAGACCGTGGTCTTGGTGTAGCGAATAATCTTGCAGCAGTTGAAGCAGGAGCGGATGTAATTCATGGAACTGCCCTAGGTGTAGGTGAGCGAGCAGGTAATGCACCTCTCGATCAGACTCTTGTGAATCTCAGTCTTATGGGCGTTATCAAGAACGACTTAACTCAATTGAAGGCATACACTCAGATGGCTCATGATTGTATTGAAGTCGCTCTACCTCGTAATTATCCTGTTTTTGGTCAAGATGCCTTTGANACGGGTACGGGTGTGCATGCAAGCGCTGTGATCAAAGCCATGAGAAAAGGAGATGAATGGCTGGCAGACCGCGTATATTCTGGTGTTCCTGCAGGGGATTTCGGACTACGTCAGCGCATCCGTATCGGGCACATGGCAGGCAGGTCCAATATCCATTGGTGGCTTGAGGAACGAGGTATTGAGGCCACAGATGATTTGGTTTCCCACCTCTTTGAGGTTGCCAAGCGCCAGTCCCGTCTTATGGAGGATGATGAGGTTGAAGCAGAGGTCAACCAATTCCTTTCAACAGCATAAAGAAGATGAACGACCCCGAATCACATGCGCTTGTGACGGTTATCGTGGATGGCTCTGAGCGTGTCACCGGCCGTGATTGGCTCATTTCTTCCCAGTCTCGTGGCTATATGACGGGACTTGACAGAGTGAAGAACGTCCTCGCTCGTTTGGGTCATCCAGAACGTGGCTTACCCTCTATCCACGTTGCAGGTACCAATGGAAAAGGCACGACTTGCGCTCATCTGGCAAATATGCTTTGGATGGAAGGTTCACGTGTAGGTTTGTTCACGACACCCCATCTGTGTAAAGTTGAGGAACGTGTACGAATCGATGGAGATATCATCACCACCGAAGCTTTTGACACAGCTCTCGAGGAGGTTAGGGCTGCTGCCCACGCTCCAGAACCTATTGCACTTAGCTTCTATGAAATCACCTTTCTTGTCGCCCTAGTCACATTTCAGAGAATGGGTGTCGATTGGGCTGTGTTTGAAACAGGACTTGGTGGCCGGCTTGATCCAACAACCCTGGTTGAAGCCGAACTTTGCATCATCACATCGATTGGGCTTGATCATGAAGAGGTGCTTGGTCCGACTTTAGCAGATATCGCGATGGAAAAGGCATCGATTCAACGACCAGATATTCCTTTTGTTGCTACCTTGCCTGAAGATGAAGATGTTCGTCGAGTGATTGAATCAGTCGTGAATTACGATTATGGCTACTGGGTCCACCCAGCTTGGCCAGAGGCAGTCTCATTCCATGACCTTCCAGAACATCTTAGTCTTGTAGAATCGATGATGGATCTTCCTCCGGTGGTTCATTACAGCATCGAAGCTCATCGTTTGGCAGCTCATGCTCTTTCAGTCCTTGATCCCGATTTACTCACGTTTGAGACCATCAATGCCTCTCTGATTCAGACCCATTGGCCTGGCAGAACTCCTCTATCTGAACCAGTTCTTCTTGCTCATTCACCGGGTGTGGTGATGTTCGAGGCAGCTCACAATGTCGATGGAATGCGCCGAGCATGCAGGGACCTTCACAGCCATTTCATTGTACATGGAAACATCGAAGAGATATTTTTCCCAGATGTGATTATCTTTGGTGCGACTCAGAAAGATGATCTTGAAGACTTCGTAGAACCCTTCCTCCAATTGCTTGAGTTCTTGGATGAACCTCTTGTCATTCTGACAGAACCGGTCAGTGGTCGTCACCCTGCGGTATCTGCTCGGAGCCTNCAGAGGATCTTTGAATCACGCTCAGCATCCTGTGAGACTATTGTTGAGACCGACCCCGAGGTGGCGTTTGAGAAGGCAATGAGTGTTATCACTCCCATCGTTGCCGAAGCAAGAACCGTCACTGGTGAAGATGATGTTCATGCCTTGGTGTTCATCATTGGTAGTTTGTATCTGATTGGTGATCTTCTACCTCATATCTGCGATAGTTCGGATCTTGAACTCGATGATCAACTTTCCATTCTTCAGTTACGTCCACCTAATCTTGGAATGTTAGGTGAGTAAAGAGCTACTCTTCGGTCTCACTCTGCCATTCTGCATCAATGGAACCCCCTTCCCATTCACCTGGAATCGTGATTTCATCGACCTCGGTTTCTTCCACCCAGAGGCGTTCATCATCTACATCCGGGGTAGTCAAGTTGTTACTTCCAACACTCTTCAACACGAATTCAAAATGTCGTTCTAGTTCGATGATGTGGGCGATAGGTGACCCAGCGTGAACGAACGGATCGGTTCTGGTTCCGACCATGATGCCACGACAAGGACTTGTGATTGGATGAAGTTGGTCGGGCTTGTTAGGGTCTGCAATCATTCCTATGGTTTCGTTCTCATCGACAAGTGCCCCTGAAGAGATGTGCAGATCGAGTAATCCACCTGCTTGAGCGCGAATCCACCTTGAACCAGAAGCGAGCAACCTGAACCTGGGTCTCTTTGGCCGTCCAGAGATGATATTCATCCCTCTCAGGACGTTTAGGACTCCGTTTACGGCGACCTTGACCGCTATTCGATCGAGTTTATTGGCACCACCTCCTTCGAAGACGATTGCAGCAACTCCACTATCTGATGCAGTACGGCGCAGAGACCCCTTGGGTGAGAGTGAATCCATCAACACTTCTGTGCCGAACAACTTCGCCACATTGAGGATGTTCGAATCAGCCAGGTTCGCCCTGACTTGTGGCATATTATGCCTACCTGCGGCGGCTGAATGAATGTCGATGAGGACATCAGATCCGCTGATTAAGGTCTTGAATATTCGATTTGCCACTCTTCTGGTGGTTGCTCCTTTCGAGTGACCTGGAAACTCTCTGTTCAGGTCACGTCCATCTGGGAAATAGCGTGATTTCCGCTGATATCCAGGGGGATTGAGCACAGGAACGATGAACACTGTGCCTGCCATTCTCTTTGGATCGAGTGGTTTTCCCTCGCCGATCATGGATGGTTGCGTGAGTTGCGTTGCGGCGAGTGTTCCCGTCAATTCATCTCCGTGTATCGCACCTGTCACGATGACCTTTGGACCCGGNCGGGCACCGTGGAGAATGTGAACTGGAGTAGGCCACGTTTCTCCAGTGGAAGAATCGATGAGATCGAACATGATTGTTCGGCTTTGACCGGGTTGAACTCTCTTACGCTGGAATCGAAGATGGTCACGTCCTGAGGCTCGATCCCATTCTGGTCGTTGCGTGATACGTTCCTTTGAGGCTTTTCTGACGGTCTTCTTTCGGTCAGGTGGCATCTCATAGGCCACCTTCAGTGGTGGCCTTTGAATCGCCATATCCTTTGACTCATCATCTTTCAATAAATCTACTCCCATCTGTGGTAGGCTGGATGCCCCTCAGTGACCGAGACGAATCGCCCCTTTCCCTTAGCCCNGACCTTATCCTCCGCAGTCAGAATCATTTCCACTTCGACNCATGGGTCATCGATTCTGACAATCGTTGAGGTGACATGTAGGTCGACGTCTGTGGGTGTCGGCCGTTTCAAGTCAACCTTGTAGGAGGCGGTGACAGTTGTTGGAGGTCTTTCTTCTCCACGCTCATCCATGAGTGCTATTGCCGCGGTCCAGTTCCCGTGACAATCTAGGATGGTACCGATAATGCCACCTGCAATCATCCCAGGAAAGGCTTGATGCTCGGGCGCGGGACGCACCACTGCCTCAAGGCCACCATCACAGCGCGTACTATTGATTCGTAGTCCTCGTTTATTTGCGGGACCACAGCCGAAGCAGATGGAGGATGGCGCATAGGCCCGCTGGACCCCGTTNTCATCCATACCGATAGCGAAGCCGTTGATGTTCTTGAGGGCTCGCTCAAAGAAGGTAACTTACTCGACTTTTCCAAGAATCTGGTCGAGAAGTTCCTTCTCTGCATCATCGATTTTTCCATCAATGAGGGCCTCTTTGATCTGGTTGACCTTTTCTTCGTCTAATCCAGCTCGTCCTGCAGCATCAAGAATCAGTTTCAACTCCTCCTCATCGACACTTCCATCGCGGATAGCTGCATTGATGGCAGCCCTGGTTGCAATCTGTCCCGCTTCTTCTTCGGTAAGGTTGAGGGCTTCACCCAGGATCTTCAATTCGTCTAACTCCTCTTGGCTGAGGACTCCATCTTCGTAGGCTTCCTCATATGCCTCAAGGAGAAATTTCCTGTACTGATCCTGATGGAGGAGAACGTCACGAATGAGACCGTAATCAATACTCCCTTGCCGATTTGCAGCTTCTAGTCGGACCACGGATTCACGGACTTCTTTGACAGCCATATCCTTCAGGCCATGAGCAGCGAGAATCATTCCCATTACAATCACGCCGGCAGCAATCCAAATCATGGTCGGAGCGTGAACGAATGACTCACTTGGATTGGAGACGACAGTCATCATCTGCCAGAGACCGAAAAGAGTGATCAGGCCACCGATGAAAATCTCGCCCCAGTCATCGAAATCTGCCTCTTCGTCAAAGATTGCTAAGCGCTCCTGAATCGTCGCGTCGTCCTTAGAGGCCATGGCTTTCGGGCGATGATGGATGGCATCAGTCTTTGACTCTATCGTTTTCAAAGGTCATGTATCTTTCAGGTGCCGCTATCCTCATGGGCGTCGGCTCTGCCCTCTTGGGCGTGAAGGCTGAAAATGACCCCCTCTCGGTTCGTCACCTTGGCCTTTCAGACGCTGTCACTTCGGTTTTTGAGAGGGAAGGAATCCGACAACTGTATCCGCCACAGCATGAGGCTCTGAAGGTTGCTCTTGAAGGAAGGAACACTGTTGTCTCAATTCCTACGGCTTCTGGTAAGTCTCTCATTGCATATGTGGCAATGCTTCGTCGGATTCTCGATGGCCCTACACGTTCACGTGGCATCTACATCGTGCCTTTGAAAGCCATGGCCACTGAGAAATTGGAAGATTTCAAGCGCTTGGGAAAGGCCTGTGGTCTATCTGTTGGACTTGCGATAGGAGACGCGCGTGGAGAGGTGCGTCGAATTCGTGAAGCCGATATTCTTGTTTGCACTTCTGAAAAACTCGACGCCCTGCTACGCCAGTCCACGCGACNTCTTGATGATGTATCGATTGTCGTCACCGACGAAGTACACCTCATCAATGATACCGGCCGGGGACCAACTCTTGAGATGAATCTCGCACGCGTTCTTCACCTTGCACCCTCAGCACAGATCATTGCATTGTCTGCCACAGTCGGCAATGTTCACTCACTCGCTTCATGGTTGGATGGCATTGCGGTCATGTCGACATGGAGGCCCGTTCGCTTGCAACTCGGCTTGATGAATGAGCACATGGTTGAACATCACAAGGTGGTTGACACAGATGGTGAACATCCAAGCACTCATCGATATGATATTGCTCAATTGACGGCGAATCCAGTGCAGGACATTTGCGAACACGTGACCTCCGAAGAAGGTCAGGTCCTCGTCTTCGTGAACACTCGCCGTTCATCCATCGCTGTCGCGCGAGACATTGGCCGGGCTCGATGTCGAAGGGCTGCTGATGGGGATCTAGACCCAGCTTGGTCAAAGCATGCGGAGACTTATCTTGGTCTGGAGGAAAAGACCCGGTCAAGTCAATCTCAGGCTGAGGCCTTGAAGGGAGGATGTGCCTTTCATCATGCAGGTCTGACCTCTAAACAGCGCCGATATATCGAGAATCTGTTCAAGCAACGCATCATCAATGTGCTCTGTGCGACACCAACACTGGCCGCTGGGGTCAACCTACCTGCTCGGTGCGTTCTGGTGAGGGACCTTAAGCGATGGTCAGGCGGGGGGATGGATTGGTTGTCAGTTATGGAGATACATCAGATGATGGGCCGAGCCGGTAGGCCTCAGTACGACTCAGAAGGGGAGGCGATTCTTATGGTCAAACATGAGCATGAGAAAGAGCTCCTTACTGAGCGATTCATCCATGCCGAACCAGAACCGATCAAATCGAGACTTCATCATGATAGTGCACTTCGTATGCATTCCCTTTCAGTGGTGGCCAGTAATCTAGCGAACACAACCACCGCTATCCTCGGTCTATTCGATCGTACCTTTCTTGGACATACAGTCCCCACTTCTATAGTGAATCATCGCATCCGTGCGATGCTTGACTGGCACATTGAACAAGGCCTTCTGACGATGTCTGAAGCCACGAATGGTGATGCAGATGTGAGGGATGAGCCTCAATCACTTCCTTGTTGGGTCACTGTGGCCTTATCTTGCCTTGGAGCAGATGAGCATAGAACTTGGACTCCTGTGCCAACAACCACTCAGCAGGAGACCGAATCAGATATTGCAGTCCCCACCAATCCTTCGCCTTCGTTCGTGCCTGCAACGGAACTTCCAGACCGTCGCATCGGTCCGATGGTGGTGGCATCTGATCAACGCAACTGGGACCGAACCTTCATCCCGACTAGCTTTGGTCGAGAGGTGGTTCGCTTATGCATCGACCCACTATCTGGTATCCGGTTGAGGCGTGGGCTAAGACGCTGCGTACGACGTCTTGTGAGAGATTCAAATGATCAGCCCGTCACGACCTTCGGATTGCTCCATTTAATCACATATTTGCCTGATTTTGTCCAAATCAGGAGCAACCGGTCCGATGAACTTCGACTTCAGGACATCTATGCTGTTGAGAGTCATGGTTTGGTCGTTGACGAGTCTGAAATAGGCCCCATTGAATTCTCATCTCTTTTGAAATCTGCAGATGTCATACAATCTTGGATCGATGAGGTAGACCTTGCTCTGATTGAGGATGATCGTGGAGTATCTCCAGGTGATTTGAGGATGAGATGTGAACTTGCTCGATGGCTCTTGTATGCAGCTCAGTCTATTCTTGGAGCAGATACTAACTTCTCGGATGAGCATGAACCTCATCGCCGATCTCTCAATGACATGATTGTTGAACTACACACGCGGGTACGCTACGGGTGTAGGGAAGACGCTCTCCCATTGATTGTCCTACCAAATATCGGAAGAAAACGTGCACGAGATCTCATTGGAGTGGGTATCCATCATCCACGTGATCTATTGGATCTATCACGTAAGATGTATCAGACAATCATCGATATACGGGGTTGGTCGGTGAATGTCGTTGATCGCCTCATCAAGGATGCCCATGAAGAGGTTGAAGCTGGCCGTAAGGTCCATGGCCTTCCACGTGACGACGATATTCCATTACAGGGGGAGGTGGAGAACTCATGAACGTGCCTTGGTATCCATGTTGGGCCATTTCATGGCGGAATCCAGAAACATCACCGCCGTTGATTGATACACTCCTTGAACACCGGCCTGATGATCGCTGGGTAATTGCTCCGAATGAGATCATACGTTCGGAGCAACATGTATGGTCATGCTGGTTGAAGACCGTAGATGATGAGATGTATGGGCTGCAGATTGCCCGCTCGATCGATGTCTCCATGCTCTGTGCATTGCATGGGACGCGGAAGATCAGTGATGCATTGGCATCATCTTCAATCACTCCGAAGATTGACACAGTGGCTTGGCTTCTCCATCTCCCGGTTGCCGATCCGAGCCTCATTGATGGCGAGTGGCACCTGTCTGAACTCCCCTTTCCAGAACATACCCAAGAGATAGAGCAAGTTGCTTGGCGAATCATTGAGGCACTGGAAGCATTCGTCATACCGACGCGGCCTGGAGGCGTTCGAGAGAATCACGACTCCTGACGCCATGTAGGTGAACTTACGTCAGCACGTCGGAGGTCTGCAAGAACCTCGGAGGCCATAGCGAGTGCAAGTTCCTCTGGTGTCTCGGCCCCTATAGTGAGTCCAATAGGACAGCGTACCTCGTCAATCACTTTCTCATCGATTCCTGCTTCAAGGGCTGCAGCGCGATAGGCGTTCCATTTCGAACGGCTCCCTATGACCCCAATCGTTGCGTCAACATTGTGTTGAAGAAGATGAAGTAATACATCTTGATCCACTTTCCAGTCGTGTCCCAGAATGAAGACATGTGTCGAGGTGCGTGCGCTATCAACCACTTGATCAAGAATCTCTGTGAGTTCTCCAGCAATACATTGTCCCGCCTGTGGAAATCGTTCTTCGTTCGACCATTCCTTCCTCACGTCTGCGACGTTATGATCCCATCCAAGCCACGTGCAGGCTTCAGCTAAAGCGAAGCCGACATGTCCACCACCAATCAGAAGAATACTTGGTGCAGGCTCTAGAATTTCTAATGACACCTTTACTCTCCCTCCACAGAGGCTGTCGAGGGGCTCACCTGCTTTGGAAGTGGTGGCTTTTCGATTCAAGATGAATTCTTTCACTCTCGAACGCCCATCTCCATCAAACATTGCTCTAAGATCCTCGATCACCTTCAACTCAAAACCACCCCCACCGACTGACCCTTCAAATTCACCAGTGCTGAGAAGTCCTAGACGGGCTCCGGGGCGACGAGGAACGCTGCCCGAACTCTCAACAACTGTGGCGAGTGCAACGCGTTTACTCTCACTCAGTCGGTCGAGAACCCATTCAAGGACCATGGTAGTCATTACATCCCTCCTTCAATCTGCGAACCGGTTCGCCCAAGAATGTCTTCCGGGTCCAACGTCAAGAATCTAGTTACATCTTCTTCGGTGTCCAGGTTGAGATGGAGATGGCGACATGTCGTCGCTCTTCCTTTGGGTGTAACGATGCTACGTAGTGAGGTGTCTGGTTCACAATCTACGATTCGTTGAATGGTCTCCTTATCGAGGGTGATTGGATGTCCTTTCCTGCCTTCGGTCATTGGTGCGGATGGGGCTCGCGAACTCCGAAGCATGTGAATCGCATCCAAGGACCATCCACATCTGTCGATGGGAGCAATGAGGACTCCATGTTCTCTGGATTCTTTTGGGATTGCGGCTAAGCCTAGTTGGATTGAACGCATGCGTCCAATCATGGGTGATTCATTGATGATGAATGTGCAGTTCGTCAGTCCTTCACAATATGGTATCAGGCCAGGATGTATCACAACCACGACACGTGAGATTCCCGCAGAAAGCAGATTGTCTTTCATCCAATCAATCAGGAGCTGGCCGTTGACCTCGATGAGAGCTTTTTGTCTTCCAAGTCGTGTGCTGAGACCTGCGGCAAGAATCACTGCATCAGTGATTGAACCACTCTGTGTTCGCTCTTCACAAGTTATTGTACCCGCCGCGTCCATCCATGTACCTCAGAGGGAGCGGGTGATCTCACGACCGATGATCATACGTTGTATCTGACTTGAGCCCTCATAGATCTGCATCACTTTAGCGGCTCTCATCAATCGCGCAACAGGATATTCTTCGGAATATCCGTAACCTCCGAAGATTTGAACGGCATCCGTCGTGACCTCCATCGCTGTGTCCGCAGCGAAGCGTTTGGCATGGGCGGCACTCTCAGTGTTCCGTATACCATTGTCGGCCTCCCAAGCAGACTTATGAGTGAGCAGCCGTGCAGCCTCAATCTTCGTCTTCATGTCTGCCAGCATGAATTGAACCGCTTGATGCTGGTGCAGAGGTTTGCCGAATGTCTTTCTCTCATCAGAATATTGCAATGCATGCTCGAATGCAGCCCGAGAGATTCCAGTAGCATGTGCCGCGATGGATGGACGTGAGATGTCAAAGGCGGTCATAGCGTTTGACCACCCCAGTCCTTCAACTCCTCCAAGCAGATTTTCCGCAGGTACACGAACATCGACGAAATCAACAGCTCGTGTATCTGAAGCCCGTTGCCCCATATTCATTTCCTTCTTACCTAGGTTGACACCCTCCCATGATGATTCTACGATGAAACCGCTCATTCCTCTATGACCCGCATCTCGGTCTGTGAATGCGAGTACGAAGAACCAATCTGCCTGACCTGCCCCCGTAATCCACATTTTATTGCCATTGAGTATGTAGTGTTCACCGTCTCTGACAGCAGTTGATTCGATGCTCAGAACATCTGAACCCGCCCCTGGTTCGGTGACGGCATAGGCCGCGATGGCTGGTTTTTCAACAAGCCAGCCAAGGTATTTCTGTTTCTGTTCCTCTGTTCCACTCACAATGAGGGGGGCAGCAGTCAAGCCATTGCTGTAGGCAGCGGTAGCAAATCCAGGATCGCCCCATGCCATCTCTTCTTGGACAATGGTCTCGGTGAGACATCCAAATCCCATTCCACCATACTTCTCAGGTATGTGGAGATTGAGCAATCCAGCTTCGTGTGCAGCAGTGATGCATTCAGTGGGGAAGGTGCCTTCCAAATCCCACTTCTCTGCATTCGGCCGAATCATCTCTGTGGCAAACTCGTGTGCAAGTTCCCGTAACATGAGTTGTTCCTCCGTCAACTCGTACGAGACCATGTCTGAGGCCACTCACGCATGACAATTAGGCCTTGCGTGAGTGTAGGGCTTCTTTCAGAATGCGTACACTCTGGTAATTAGACCTATGAGGAAAATCATGTATGTTGAAACGAGAATATAGCCTTCATAGCGTTTGAATTTTGAAGAGGACCACATGAAGATGATTGCCATGAACGTGGCGATGAGGGCGCCCGGAATGATCCAGTACCTGATATCGACGTAATTGCTCGCTCCGACAGTTTCTGCAGAGAAGGTGATGGGATAGATGAGTGCCGCAATTCCGATTGAGAACATGGGATCGGTGATGTTGGAGCCCAATAGCGTCCCTATGGCCACTCCTGAGGAGCGATAGGCTGCAGCCATACCTACGGCTAGTTCAGGTAGTGATGTTCCAGCCGCTGCGATGGTTGTTCCAATGACCGCTTCACTGACTCCGAAATTTTTGGCAATGAAACTGGCGGAATGAACCATTCGATCTGACGCAAGTACTGCAGCTCCAAGTCCGAGAATCATGCAGACCATGATTGACATGCCTGCCCAATCTTGCAATTCCTCCTCGTCGGCTTCTTCTTCATTTTCAGATACCGTTGTTTCCCTTTGTTCTCCTTTTTGACGTCTTGAGAGAGAAATCAAGTACGTGATGTAGGCGACATACCCTGAGGCAAGCAATCCCCCTTCTAATCGAGAAAGGGTGTTGTCAAACCAGAGGAGGAGTGTGAGCAGCACGAGAGCGAAAACCATCATGAATCCGTCCCGCTGAAGCCAACCAGGTTCCAGATCGAGGGGCTTAACGATGATGACAATACCGAGAATCAAGGTGATCTGGATAAGTACGGAACCGAAGATGTTCCCTACTGCCAAGGCGAGATATTCTCTGTCCTCCGGACTGATGCTGGCAGCCAGAGCAGATTGCCCGGTGACCAGAATCTCGGGCAGCGACGTACCGATGGAGACTACTGTGAGTCCAATAATCAATTCAGATAACCCCATCTTGCGAGCCATCGCTTTTGCTCCATCCACGAAAAAGTCTGCAGAGATTAACAATAGGCAAAGTGAGACAATGAGCAGGAATCCGTAACTTGACATGGTCTGGCTTTGAGCCGCTGATGTGTTGACAATTGCAAGAACTACACCGAACATCAGGATAGAGATAGTCATCTTACTTGAGACCAAATCTGCTAACTCATATCTGCTGCCTGTAGCGTGCATCACCAACCCCGCTTTTGCGAGCAATTGCCGTTTTGATATAGTCTTGCGGGCTTGGAAGAAAAATTCAGGTCATCATGCGGACAACATGTTTGATGATCAGATCAGTTGATGGCACAGTGTGCCGTTCAAGAGGTGGTGAGAATGGCACTGGAGTGTCAAGTGAACCGAGAACCACTGGCTGTGCCTCAAGATTCCAGAACGTCGATTCAAGGACTCTGCTTGCAATAGTGTGGGCATATCCTCCCGTCCATTGTGCTTCCTGTAGGACCATGACCCGTCCCGTCCGATTGACTGAACCGATACACGTCTCTTCATCCCAAGGAAGAAGAGTTCGCAGATCGATGATCTCTACCTCTATTCCATGATCTGCTGCCAATCGCTCAGCGGCCCTTAGAGCAACGTGTACCATTGCAGACCACGTGATGATTGTCAGATCCCTTCCAGTTCTCACCTTACGTGCAGTGCCTATGCGATGTGGTCCTGAACTGCTATCGAGATCCTTGTGAATCCCCTCTGTGTCAACCTCTTGCGAGATGCTCTCTCCCCATCCTGTTCGCCCACCTCTTAATCCGTATAGGCCGATATGTTCCAGAAAGATGCACGGGTCTGGAAGGGCAACAGCATCGAGCAACAGGTCGTAGGCATCCTGAGGAATTGAAGGCGCTAACACAACAAGTCCGGGATCATTGCTGAGCCAAGCTTCGATGGGTTTGGCATGGAAAGGGCCTGAGGATGTTCGTGCACCAATCGGGATTCGTACCGTCAGAGGAACATTGGCACCCCAACGCCATCGTAGCATCGCCGCGTTGTTGACGAGGGGATTCATGGCCAAGGATGCGAATCCTCCGAATTGAATCTCTGCGATGGGCCTCATCCCGGCGAGTGCAGCCCCTGTGGCTGAATGGATGATGGCGCTCTCAGACAACGGTGCATCAATCAGACTTCTAGGGTGCTTGGCGACAAGGGGGAGATTCATGCCGAACGCGCCTGCTATTTCCATATCTTCGCCGATGAAGATTGTCTCATCGGTCCACCTGTCGGCTGCCGCGACCATGGCCTGTTGAATCGCTTTCGAATATGTCCAAGCATCTCGTGCGTCGCTGAAGGCGACCTGAACCTTGGCTTGGACATCGTTGTTTTCTTCATCTTCAGATTCCACAGAGTTGCCAAATCGCTCGATTTGGTCCCTATGAGTAGGGGAGTCTTTGAAGGAAAAAACGCCCTTAGTCACTGTTTCAGGATTTGGCCAGGGCATTGCTTCGACAATTTTTCTTGCCTCATCTACTTCTTTCTCCGCCTCCGCAACAATTCCTTCCAAGTCATGTTCATCGACGCCGCGTTCACACAGGTCTCTTCGTGTAGAATCGATGGGATCCTTCTCTTGCCAGTAGGCGAGCAGATCCCTATCGACGTAGCCCGGTGGTTGTCCTGAAGACGCTCCGAGATAGAGATCATCATGGTGGTGCGCGTGGCCACAGCCTCGCATTGTCTCAATGTGGATTAGACTCGGTCCGTGACCACTCATTGCGATATCGCGTGCCACTGCTACCGAGGCGTAAATCGTAGCAGGGTCGCTGCCATCAATCGTCCAGGATGGAATGCCGACGGCCACAGCTTTGTCCGCCCAAAGATCAACTGCGGATTGATTTTTGACCGGTGTATCGAGTGCAATCTGATTATTCTGGAGAATGAATGCCATCGGCAACCCCCTTGCCGCAGCTAGATTCAGTGCTTCCCACCATTCGCCACTCGATGAGCCCCCCTCACCAATGCAAGCCAGTGTGAAGCGCCCTTCACTGCGTCGCTGTTCTGCGAGTGCAAGCCCGACACTTGTAGCGCTGGCAATGGGTAAAGGTGCTGCTGGGGGGAGAACTCCTCTCTCCCAACAACCAATATGTAAATCGCGACCCCCTGCGCCTTCAATACCACCATCCATGGGTGAGCCAGATTTTCCCATCTGGGCAGCAATCACGCTGACAGGTGTGTCTCCCATTGCAAGTGCAAGCCCTAAGTCACGAATCATGGGTGCGACTCTATCCCCGGCGTGCTCCCCTTCCTCTGAACGGTGTAGAGCAACTGCGGCTGCAGCAATAGATTCCTGCCAGAGTGAACGGAACCCCTTACCTCCGAAGGTATCTCCATCTGGTGTTTCCATGCCTTCAACGAACAAGGATTTCAGAACATTGTCAAGAGCTCGTGTGCGCACCATGTGAGTGTACCATTCCAAACGGTCATCCAATTTTGCAGCACGTTCGTGAACACAACGTGCCATGGCGATTCGAACATCTATCACCAGCCTGGTAGCATCGCGTTCGAGATGCTCTGACCATGTTCGACGAGGAATCAATTCCTCCTCATCCTTCTTCGGATGGCTCACCTCAATGGTAGTGAGAAGTTTTGAGGAGAGTGATTCCTCAAGAGACGTCAGATCCTCGCTCGACATCAGATCTGCCTCTTCCATGACAGGAGCAAGATGTTGCAGCAGGGCGTGGATGATGGGAAGGTGGCCAGGGCGCCGCAGGGCAACGTTCTGTAGGATTGCATCGACAATGTCAGCGTAACGTATCTCGTCTACGGGTTCTGGAAGATCCGGGCGCCAGTGAGCGGCTCGGATTGCCGGATGTTTGTCTTCCATGTTTGAAGGACAGGCCTGCCTGCCATCAACCCTCGCTTACTCATCCTCTCCATGGAAGAACTGGCCAGAACGAGAATCAATGGAAATCAGTTCATTCAGTTCATCGAGCACGTGTCCTGCTTCGGCTATGAATGACCTGACTGGAATTTCAGTGGCTGTATCGTGAGCACTCAGCAGGATCTGTGCAATCAGGTCCATCGCTGAATGTGCAGCACGGAGTGCTTCAGCATCGAGTTTGATGAATTTCCTCTCAGCTGTCAATTCGACTCTAGGGATACTTTCATCCAGGATTTCAAGGATGCTGACAGCTTCGATGTCGAGTCGTTTCAGTTCAAGAGAGAGTTCTTCGTCGAGCCGGCTCATTGCTTCGATGAATTCCTCTTCCTCTTCCTCNTCCTCNACCTTATCATCGTCATCCATGATGATTCGTACTACGCGCCGTTCATCCTCTGCTTCACCCTTCTCTGCCTTCTCAACACTTGCTTTGGCCTGTGTTGCTCTGTATAATGTCCCCACGGTCAATGAATCGAGCACGATGTCTGTCCATTGCGATACTTTCTCGACGTCCCCTTCATCTTCTTCCAGCAAACCATTCTTTTTTGCCTGTTCAAGCATGTACTCTAAGTCGTGGTCAACCTGGCCACGTTGTAGAATCCTGCGAATAATGGGTAAAGTCCAGACAGATTCATCGATGTCGAGATCGGCAGGGTCGAACTCGATAGGTCTGTCACCTGCATGCCTGATTCCCGCTGCGAGTGGTGGTGTGTACTCCTTACGGGCTTGGCGATGTAGAGCTTGGATGAGCAATTCGATATGGAATGGCTTGACAACGACTTCAGTCACTCCGGATTGTGCCGCAGCAGCTAGGGTGTCGGGATCATCTTTGCTGACTAACATGATTACTCGGCCATTGAATTCAGAGGAATTACGTACATTCGAGATGGTCTCGTGAACCTCCCCATTGCTCCATTCCTCATCGATGAGCAGGACATCTGGTTTGGCAACGAGTGATGATTTCTCTGCTTGGCCAAGCGTCTGTGCTCTAGAGGTTGTGAAACCGTGCCGTGTGAGGGTCGAGGCCAGCAGATTCCGCCGACCTTGCTTCTCATCGGCGATGACGACGGTTGGCATCCACCCATCGCAGGCAGTATCCGTCCATTCAACGCTGCGGTGCTGGGGGTCATCCAGTGGCCTATTCAAGGTGCATGCAGATTCTCGAGCCAATGTTCAGCATCGATTGCAGCCATGCATCCCATTCCTGCAGCTGTGACTGCTTGCTTGTAACGCGTGTCAGCAACATCACCTGCTGCAAACACCCCTGGAACCGATGTCATCGTGTTCTCGGTATGCAGGATGTAACCTTCCTCATCGAGATCAATCTGTCCATCAAGGAATGCCGTCATCGGTCGATGTCCTATAGCGATGAACGCCCCCGTACAAGATATCTCATGCTCGGATCCATCTTGAGTATTCATTAGTACTGCACCCTTTAGACCACTCTCGTCCCCTAACCATCGTTTGACCTGACGCGATGTCAAGATTGTGATTTTCTCGTGCTGGGATGCGCGAGTGAACATGATTTTTGATGCTCGGAATCCTTCTCTTCGATGAATGATTGTCACCTTTGAAGCGAATCTTGTGAGAAAAAGCGCTTCCTCCATAGCTGAATCCCCTCCCCCGACAACGATGATATCCTGATCTCTGAAGAATGCACCATCACATGTGGCACAGGTTGAGATTCCTCGCCCTTTCTGAAGGTCCTCGTTCTCGGCATTAAGCCACAATGCCTCTGCTCCAGTTGAGATGATGACTGTCTCAGCGAGATGGACTTCACCTTCTACCATAACCTTGAACGGGTGGCCACTGAAATCTACACCCTCGACATCTTTGTCATGTATCTCTAAACCGAATCTCTCGGCTTGTTCTCGCATCTCGATCATCATCTCAGGTCCAGTCACGCCATTGGGGTAGCCTGGAAAATTCTCGACATCACTTGTGAGCATGAGCTGTCCTCCTGATGCATATCCTGCGAACATGAGTGGCTCAAGCGCCGCTCGAGCAGTGTACAGGCCGGCAGTGTACCCTGCCGGTCCACTTCCAATGATGATGGTCTTACGCGCAGTTGATTGCAACATGTTTGGTGGTCGTGAAGGTTCCTTTAGAAGCCTGTGATTGCGAACTAAGTTGTTAGTTGTCACAGGCCATAGATGTCTGCGACATCGAGGTCGTCATCGAAGACCTCGGGTCCTTCCATCTCTTCGATATAATCAGCGATATCTGCGCGTTGTCTGAGGATGTAGCGCAGAGAGATAGGGATGATGANCATATTTGTGAGGATGACGATGAACAATGCGATGNAGGTCAGTTGGAACGACGTCGAAGATGAGACATTCTCAAGGTCGCCAAGGTATGGGCTGTTCAGTGGTGGTGGTTCGGGAGCAGGAGGTATGTAGTCTGGCGTTCTTTCTTCCCCTGTCTCAGAATCAATCCAGAACATGTCTGCGATGGTCACGACTATCTGATTCTGTTCGATTGTAATCATGTTGTGATTATNCACATCATCCACTACAGTGAGGGTGAAGACATAGGTGTGCTCGGGCCGAATTTCCTGTTTGAACAAGAAATCGAAGACGATTGTGGCTCGTTCACCTGGAGTGCCATTCATGATACTTTGACTCTCATCGATGAAATCTATGCTTTCAATCGAAGATGCTTCACAGTCGCTAAAGCGATTTGAAGTGGGTGAATTGAATTGACAGGCAGGGAAGTAGGCGATATTCTCTGAAGCCCGTTCGGTGATGTGGAGCATGAAGGTGTGATTCACTATTTCAGGTGGCCATATCCATGAAAGTTCGATAGAATAACATCCGTGGTGCAGACGAGTTACAGGTTCTCCAGAAGCTTGGCTTGGGCACTTTGTGTTGTCAATGAATAGATATGATTGCTGTGCATTCAGGTCGGTGACATTGACCATTGGAGGTGCATCATCTCCACAATCATCTCGATCGACATTTCCAGATTTTGCTGTTGCGTTAGCTGCATGAGTCCAATCTGGCTGCCCGGAACGACCTACTGGAATAATGAGGTATGATACGCATTCAGTATGTGGAACGCGTATTGGATCATCCCATTGATCGATGGTCGCAATGAGTCTTTCTTCAACAATCTCCGCATTCTCGGTCCAGAATATCTCTAATTCTTCGATAGTGCTCCATGTCAGGTTGTTAACAGTCGAGTGATTGAATCCAGAACGCCTGATCTGCCAGCCTCCGAAATAGTCGTCGTCAACTGCCCCGCCCGGGGTCCNCTCCAAAAACATCCTTCCATTTGGACCTCTGTGAGTTGTAACAGGCTCAGCACTTACATTTGGTGGNGTCTGTTCTCCAAGCAGTACGTAATCTCCAGATTCCTCGGTGAGAATGATTGACGCTTGATCATCTGCAATGATTGTGAACTCCTCCNCTTCATTGAGTTCGACAAGTTGTGGTCCTCTACTGGTATCCTCAACACGCATCAGTCTGAGCGTNCTTCTTTCGATTGTATTACTGACGACATTGGTGTCGAGAGTGAGTTCCGCTTCGATTCTACTGAGTTCCACATCTTCAAAGCCCACCTGAGTCGAATATACGTCGATGTCGATGAGCCGTAGGGGGCTCAAGCCGTCCGGGATACTCAGGTAGCGTTGTCCAAGTTCAGGAAGAGTGATCGATGCCTGTACTTCTGATCTTGTTCTGGTAACGGCTATGCCTTCCAGGTTGGGTATCTCAAACAGAGTCCGATTCTCTACGATGAATCCTTCTTCATCGACAAATCTGCTGCGATTCAATGCATCGGTTACGATTAGGGTGACGCTGTGGGTGCCGAAAGGCATTGTGAAGGTGACTTTCTGACCTGTGCCGATGATGATACCTCCATCGAGTCTCCATTCATATCTCAGTGGCTGTGGGGCAAATGAATTCCCGCCGCCTATGAGCATCACTTCGTCGTTTACCTCGAAGATTTTCGAGGNGTTCACGAGGTTGATATATGGGTTGATTTCGGGTATTGTGACATTAACTTCTGTGTGAAGGACATTATCTTCTGGCGTGAGGTCATCTTCATGCATGATTGCAACCATGGCTTTGAGGCTAACGAGAGACCGCACTGGAAATGCAATCTGTGATACTTCCTTGGACGGTAGGTCGACGAATTCAGTATTTCGTACAAGTTCATCATCTTCTTCGCAGACCACGTCACCGCCTTCGGCCCAGAGTTCGGCACAATAAAGGATGACTGTGACAACAGCATTCTCAGCTTTCCGATAGCCGGAGTTCTCAACCTCGACAATCATGCTTTCATCCCCATATCGATAGAGATTCTCTCCCTCAGTACCGGCTGCGACTGAGTGAGGGCGAATCGTCGTGATGGAGAGGTTGATGCTATCATCAACAGTGATTACCTTCGTAATGAGATCATTGTGGGCGTTGGGGTCTGGCGCATTCATGTCGTCATCCTCTTCATTATCTGTGATCAAACCAGCTTCGATNCTGAACACACCAGTCCTGTTGACTTCAAGTGAAGGTAAGGGTACCACCACCTTGTTGCCCTGGATGCCTTCATCTGCAGCCTGACGAATGAATGTTGTTGTGGCGTTCTTGTGAGCGATAACATCGTTGGCCTCATTGTCGTCATACAGAGTCCAGCCAATACGTGTTTCAGAGTTGGCCCACGATCTGCTGACCTCAAATTCGACTTCGATAGGATAAGTCGTGTTTGAATTCAGCACTGTATCAGTGGTCAAGACTCCATCACCACTGAACCCTATGGCACTCACATCTTCGAACGGATCGACCATGGAGACATGTATGGTGAAGACATCATTNGCACCATTACCATCTCCTCCTTGGGCGTCTAGAATTGCCGAGATGGTGTAGTCTCCAACGCCGTTCATGTTGGCTAGCGCTTGACCGGGGGGCAGTCCGATGTTTGTTTTTCCACCGTTAGACATCGAAGAGGGGAGATCTCTTACCCATTTCGC
The DNA here is from genome assembly GCA_002715545.1 of Methanobacteriota archaeon. The sequence goes on along the minus strand of PAZI01000004.1, from coordinate 17,387 downwards.
GTCATCACTCCCATCATTGCACTCAGATATGTCGAACTCGCAAAGATAGATGGTTACTTTTCGACCATTGTTGCTCCATGGATTGGGGCCGTAATTCGTAACAGTGAATTCAATGTCATAACTGCCTGTAGCATAGGCCCGTCCATCTACTGGTGTGATGAATTCTGATATTCCCAGGTCGAAGGCTTGAGCGCTGGCAGTGGGCATAGAGACAGCGATTCCTGATGAGCAGAGAACGAGCCATACGAGCATATGTGCCGCTCGCCGCGGACCGCGGCGTGCGCCCATATCGAGGCTTCTCTGGTGAACCACGTAGACAAGGGTGGTCGCGGAAACGTATGAAGCATTCGCGCAAGCGAGATTGACGCGCAGGGTTCATGACACATTCACTNACTCATCAGGGTGGTGACCTGCCGCCGTGCACCGGGTGAGAACTCCGGGATGACGTCTGTCGTGGAGTTTCTAAGCGCATTCGTGCTCTTCCTTGTTATCCTCACTGCATTCTTCAGCTTGGCTCAACTCCGGGTTGGAATCTACGAACCTGATGTTGATACCACTGATCGAGCATCCATTCGTGCCTTGCAGCGTTTGACTGAATCGGAAGGGTACTTCATTCCCCTCAACAATGATGGCGACCTCGATGCTGTCAACGCTACCACTGATTGGCATACGATTTCTGCCAATGACTTGTCGAGGGGTCACGTTCGTCCAGGATTGGGCGATGGTGCAGGCGGTTTAGATGCGTCACGGATCCAGGGATTCAGTAACCTCACGCCAGAAGTCGTGAATACTGGACTTGGAATTCCCGATGAGTTCACTGTGAATATCTGCATTACTGTGTCAGACTCGAATGATGTGGCAAGGGTCGGTGTACAGTTATTCTGTTCCGGTGCCTTGCTTGACCTCAGTAAAGTAGGTTCGAGTTCACAGCGTCGGTTGTCCATGGGTGGTGAAGAGGTTCAGGTGAATGTTGGTGTCTTTGATGGGGATATGGAGATAGGGACCCTCATGATCTCAGAGGTTTACACCTCGCCGACCGGTGGTGGACCCGAATGGGTTGAACTGCACAATTCAGGAAGTTTCGCCCGCTCCCTTGCTCCCTATGGTTTTGGCGTTGAGATTTCTGGAGGGAATTTCCTTGGAGGGTTGTTGGATGAGAACGAGGTCGTGCCAGGTGGCGGCCGGGTCATCATCACTGCTGCTGAAGGATCCTTTGATTGGGGTGGTGCGAGCAATGTCATCGATGTAGGAGTCAGCGGCTGGCTTGCCTTTGGGAGTGAATCACGTTTGGATAGAGAGGGTGCAGTACGTCTGACTCACAGTGATTTTGGTTCGCTTGAACTGCGTGAGATTCATCTTGTAGAATGGGATGAGACTGCCGAATTGCTTGTGGAGGCATCATTGGTGCCTGTGGACCCGAACTCCCCGAGGGGAGAATGGACCATCAATAACTCTCCATCTCCGGGTGGCCCTTGAATAATGAGCATCGTCTTCAAGAACCTGCACCTTCTGCTCATACCGCATGCTTCCGGGCACGGCCTACGTAAGGGACCGCTGCGTCACCGGTATACATGGTATGGATGAGATTCTGAGAGGTGGTATCCCGTATGGCTCAACGGTTCTGGTGGCTGGAACTTGTGGTTGTGGAAAAACCACGATGGGGATGGAATTCTTGGTCTATGGCGCCCGTCTTGGTGAGGCTTGTGCACACTTCACAGCGACTGAACCGAGTGTCAAATTGTTGGAGAATGTCCGGCAGTACAATTTCTTCGACATAGGACTCGTTGATTCCGGCCTCATCAACGTCTTNGACATGGATGTGNTGAATGATTGGCTGGGGTTGAATAAATCAACCTTTGACAAAGATGACATCAACGCACTGGTCAAGGCGATAACTGACATCGTGAATACGATTGGTGTGACACGATTGGTCATTGATTCAGTCACGACCCTATGTTACAAGATACCATCCGATCAGTTGATCCGCGACTTCCTATTCACTCTTGGTAAGTCACTTGCCACCCTTGGATGTACGACTCTTCTCGTTGCTGAAATAACCAGTAAGACTGGTGGCGCTAATTATTCGTCCTTTGGCGTCGAAGAGGCGATCAGCGATGGCATCGTCATTCTTGGAGACATTGAACGGATGGGCCACTTGATGAGGTATGTCCAAATCGTCAAAATGCGCGGAACGAATCACAGCCGTGCTCGCTACAACATGGAATTGACGCCGGCTGGTGTTATGATGACGCCGATGCTCAAATGGGGTGCTCAGTGATGGATATTGACCCTCNCATTGGTGACGTTCTCAAGTCTCTCTCAATCAATTCCTCAGTTCAGGTCCGTCATGGTGCGAACAATGCATTCGACATCATCGGAAGTGTTGTCAGACCACTTCTCCTTGAATTNGGCCTCCCNGGCATCTACATCTCCGCTTCCCGCGCTGCTATCGAAGTCATCGATGCTCTGATGGAAGAGGGTATCGATCCTAGTCCGATGCACTTCATCGATCTGGTCTCGACATCGACGATTGGAGGTACTGATGTATCCCACACCAACATCTCCTTCATTGACTCCCCCGTGATGCTTGAAGCGATCATGTTGAGGACGATGTACTTCCAGCGTGCACGACCGAATGAACAGATGTTCGTAATCTTGGATTCCGTGCATGCTCTTTCGATCTACAATGAACCTAGACTGTTAGCTGAATACATACACACCTTCGTCAATACCTTTCGACGACGTAACACCCTCTCGATTCTCTTCACGATTCCTGATCAAGTGGCTCCTGAAGTGTTGGCAAACATGGATCTGTACTGTACCGAACTGGTTGATCGCGGGGATCTCATCATTGGGTGATACGGTATGGCACAACGATTTAACCCCAGAGATGTCAATTTCTACGGGAATCTTGGCAGCATCGGGATTCCCAAGTTGGATTCAGTAATCGGGGGTGGTATCCCGCGTGGATTCACGATTATTGCGCGTGGGGATCCCGGTTCGGGTATGGAACTGTTCGCCAAACAGTTCATTTCTCCTGTTGAGGATCCGAAGAAAACGTTCTATTTATCGACAACAGAGAANGACGATGAGATTCGGAACCTGATGCAGATGTATAGATGGCCGAGCGATTTACAGATTCGAGCAATGGGCCACGAGTACAACACGCGCACCCTTCAGCGTGATCTGGCAGCATCTCGGCTGCGCTTGAACGGTTTTTCGATGGCAGATATCCAACGTTTAGCAAAGACACGTTTTGTCGAGAATGTGACAGATGATTACCTCACGGACCTAGCGATGACTGTGACAGGTCTTGGACACTATTACCGAGTCGCTGTCGATTCAATGGATTTCTTCTTCCAGCGTAACGAACCCGCCCGTGTTCTCAGTGTCATGCGCTTGATGCAGACACACACACAGGATAACAGAGGTCTTCTNTTCATCACNCATTCAAGAGATGTGGTGTCAACGGGTCTTGAAGGTGAAATAGCCTCACTTGCCGACATATTGCTCGACTTTGAGGTACATCGTATGGGGACCGAGTTCGAAACGAGGTTGACCATCAGGAAGTTCCGCAATCACCCAGAGAATATGGCGATGATTGCTTTCCGCGTTACTCCCGAAGAAGGCATCACACCCGAAACCGTCGAGCGTATTGCTTGAGTACCGATGTATGCTTTTTCAGTCCAGTATGGCCGAAGGCCCTATTGGGAACAGCGATTCCCTATGGTTGAAGATGCGGAGAGTCTGTAGTCCGGAGGGTGACCTCCGTGGGAATGGCGAGGCGGTTAGCCCTGTGATTGCAACCGTGCTTCTATTGGCGATTACGGTCTCCCTTTCGAGTGTGATTTTCCTGCTGGTTTCCGAGAATTTCCAATCGGTTGAGAAGCGCCCTGTGAATGGACGCGTCACTCTACAGGTTGTTGAGGATCGCTACCATGTCATTCGTATTGTCTCACTCGATGAGCCTCTTTCACCCTACACGGTGCAATGGCGCCTGAGTAGATTGGATACCACGGGTGAAAATCTCACGAGTTTCAGTGGGACAGTCGAGCAATCAGATGTCTACAATCAGGTAGGAACACCAATCACATACCAAGACGTGGATGCTGCGTTCTCAGTCAATGTCGGAGATTATTTTGTGATTGATGCCGAGCAGACAGGTCTAGATGAGGGTGACTGGGAGTTCCTCGTTTTTGAGACTCTGTCGGAAAGCACCGTGGCGAGAATCTCTATTCAGGATTNCACCTAGTGATATCTATATTCAGCCTGCTTCCAGACACGATTGTGTGGGGTGGTAGGTGTGGAAATCCTCGTCCTTGTCTTCAGATTTCCTTTNCCTTGTACTCTAACGGTATCTTCTGCATTTCCTCGGAAGTAAGGTGTTGAAATGAATGAAGTNAAAGACACTTTGAATCGCCCACTACGCGACCTGCGAATCTCTGTGACAGATCGCTGTAACATGCGCTGTCGGTANTGTATGCCACGCGAAGTGTTCGGTAGCGATTTCGCCTTTCTGAATAAAACTGACATCCTCACTTACGAAGAGATTGACCGATTGGCAGGTCTTTTCATTTCGCTTGGTGTTGAGAAAATACGATTGTCGGGTGGCGAACCGTTATTGCGCCGCGATCTGCATGAACTGATCTCTATGTTAGCATTACGTGAAGTGGAAATCGCAATGACGACAAATGGTGTTCTCTTGCCGAGATATGCACCAGCATTATCGGCAGCTGGATTGGATCGTGTCACAGTCAGTCTTGATGCATTAGATGAAGCGACCTTTGCTGCAATCACCGACTCTGGACACACTGTTGCAGCAGTATTGGCAGGAATCGACGCTGCAGAATCAGTTGGATTAGGTCCCATCAAAATCAATACGGTTGTCAAGAAAAATACCAATGAGGAGGAGATGCTGGACCTTGTCGAGCGCTTTTCTTCTCGTGACATTGCCGTTCGCTTCATTGAATATATGGATGTGGGAAGCACCAATAACTGGACCATGGATGACGTGGTCACAGCAGATCAGATTCGCAACATCATCGGTGACATGGAACCCATTGCACCGACGAAGAAGGGTGAAGTCGCAAAACGGTATCAACTACCACAAGGTGGTGAAGTGGGGCTTATCACCAGCGTCACCGAACCATTCTGTGGTGAATGTGGCCGGGCTCGCCTCTCCGTTGATGGTCATCTATACACCTGCCTGTTCGCCAGCGAAGGGTTCGATCTCCTGACTCCGTTGCGCCAAGGAGCAAGTGATGAACAACTTCTCTCTCTGATTGAAGAATGTTGGATGAATAGAGATGATCGCTACTCTGAGATTCGTTCCAACCACTCCTCTCAACAAACGCGTGTCGAGATGTCGTTCATTGGTGGTTAGGAAATCTACGAATGACAATGTCCAGTCATCATATCCATGTATCGTTGGGTGCGGTGAGATCCCCTTTATTGTCTCCAGTATTGATGACTCCGCGTGGTTCGACGAGCATGATTCTGCATTCCTCTGCAGCATATGGCTTGTGTTTCACTCCCTTGGGAACNACATACATTTCTCCCTCATCCAATTCAACTGTGTGCTCTTCGAATTCGATGGACATCTTTCCCTCGATGACTATGAACACTTCATCGGTATCGGAATGGTCGTGCCAGACGAATTCACCTTCGATTTTGACCAGTTTGAATTGGTAATCATTCATTTCGGCAATCACCTTTGGTGACCATCGTTCTGAGAAGCGTGAAAATTTCTCCTTCAGATTTATCTTCTCCAATTCATCACCTGATCATTCAATTANGGAGATTATCGAATTCACCCATGTCTCCCGAAATGTCGGTCAAGTGCATGTAGGCTGAGCTCCATTGATGTAGGTCGGCCATGGACACATGCCCAGGGATTCTCAATGGTCCTCAAGTCATTCAAGAGACGTTGTACCTGCTGGTGTTCAAGTTGGTCGTTGGCTTTGATGGCGCCCCGACAAGCGGTGAGATAGGCGACTCTATCCCGTTCTTTCTCAAAGGTCTCCGAATGACCTGAATCCTGTTCCAAATCTCTGATCAGGTCGTGGAGCAGGACCACTGGGTCTTGACCTTTGATCTGTTCGGGAACACTGAGTAGGAACCATTGTCCTCCCTCGTCACGTTTAACCTCGTAACCGAATCCTGCCAAAGCCTCCTTTGTATTCTCGAGTACTATGAGTTCGGTTGCCGAGAGTTGCAGAGGTATGTCTTGAATGAGCTTCTGAGCAGTCCAATCTGCCGTTTCTCTACGAAGTCGCTCGAATCTGATTCGCTCATGTGCTGCATGCTGATCGATGATGTACAGGACTCCTTTTGCTTCAGCTAGGATGTAGGTATTCTCAAACTGCCCTATTGCCTTCAGCTCAGGAAAAGCCTCAGTTCTGATCACATCCAATTCTTCCGCAGGAATGTCTCGTTCAGCCCGGGAGAGCGGTGCAGAAACTTCTGCAGGTTCCATTCCAGGTAGTGTGCTCTGCTTTTTCCAGTCGACTGAAATCTCGGGAACATGGAATACTTGCTTCTCTGGGGTTCTGCCTATCTGTGGTTGTTCCTCTCTTTTTCTCTCTTCGATGATGGCCGTAACAGATTGTGTTGCGAGGTCCGGTAGCGTAAGGGCGCCGCGAGCAGCAGTCACCCAACTTGGTTCATCATCACTGACGTGGGCATCGAGTGTCGTTTGCCTCTTTGTCCCCCCTCCGATGATTGAAGGTAGGCTGACGGGAACCTCAGTCAATGTATGTGAGATTGCCCTCTCTAATCGATTGAGGACACGCCATGCATGTTTCAGGCGCACCTCTCGCTTCGTAGGATGCACATTGACATCAACTTCATGCTCGGGCACGGTGAGGTGTAGGACGCAGACTGGATGCCGCCCTACCATCATGCGTGTGGTGTAGCCGCGCCGGATACAGTTGTGGAAGGGCTGGGCCCCGACCGGACGATGATTGATGAATATCCTGACTTCATCTGAACGGGATCGATCGACTTCAGGAGCAGAAATCCAACCAGTCCATCTTTCCTTACCCGGTACGTCCTCATCATCTTCAGGTGAGGAAAGAGGAATCAAGCGCTCACTCACATCCCCTAATAGGTCGTACAATCTGTCTTCCATTCGACCTACACGTGGTGCATCAAGAAGGACACGTTCATCTGCTATCAGGCTGATTCCCATCTCAGGATGTACCATCGCTTGATCGGTCACGATATCGACGATCCGCGCGGTCTCCGTTGTCGCCCTAGCTTGAAAAGCGAGTCGCGCGGGTACGTTCTCAAAGAGGCTTTTGACAACAATTCGAGTACCTTCAGCCATGCCTGTGGCCTCGATATCTCCGAGTCGNCCAAAGGACATGGTCTGTCGTTTTCCTTCCTGCCCAACAGGCCTGCTTGAAATCGTGAGTTTCGAGACGATACCAATAGATGCAAGTGCCTCTCCTCGGAATCCTTTGGTGGTGATTCGCTCAAGATCAGTAATGCCATTGATCTTACTTGTAGCGTGTCGGCGGAAAGCAAGATGAAGCTGATCTTCAGGTATTCCGTGTCCATCATCGGAGACTTCGATTGACTGGAACCCTCCCTTCTTGATTCTGATTTCGATGCGGTGTGAGCCAGCGTCGATGGAGTTCTCAATGAGTTCCTTGACCACTTGAGCAGGTCGTTCGACGACTTCGCCCGCTGCGATGTGGCCAATTACCTCTTCGTCGAGTTGCTGTATCGGACGCATCAGGCTACACCTTCATCCTGGGAGGTCTGAACCGACGCAGTTGCTCGGTCCTCAGCGAGAAGAGCTTGGAGTTCAAACAGCGCATCGAGTGCGTCTCTGGGGGCACATCGATCGGGGTCGATNTCCTTCAGACGTTCGATAGCCTTCTTTGCACCAGATGATAGACGTGGATGTGCTGAATGGCTTGGGATTGACCAAAGCGACCTTTGTCCCTTCTTCCGCTTTGCCGGACTCGGGCGACCACCCGAAGTGCGCGCTTGCTCTTCGAGATGCATGAGCAGGTCGTTCGCTCTATCCACAACGTCCTGTGGAAGCCCGGCAAGAGCAGCTACATGGACTCCATAGGATTGGTCTGCAGGTCCATTGACCACGGTATGCAAGAACGTTGGTTCCCCACCCCCGTCATCGACCGAGACGTGCATATTGTGGACTCCTTTGTGCTCGGTTTCAAGAGCAGTTAGTTCATGAAAATGTGTTGTGAAGAGAGTTCTAGCCTTGACGTGAGTGGTAAGTTGTTCGATAACGGCCCAAGCAATCGCCATACCATCAAAGGTTGAAGTCCCGCGTCCTATCTCATCGAGTAACACAAGAGAGTGTTCTGTCGCTCGTTTCAGAATGTGGGCGACATCCAACATCTCCACCATGAACGTTGACCGACCACGCGAGAGTTCATCATGAGCTCCAATACGGGTGAAGATACGGTCGACGATTCCGATGTGAGCTGAGCGAGCAGGAACCGGTGAGCCGGCCTGGGCGAGAATCACACAGAGGGCTGCTTGGCGCAGATAGGTGGATTTACCACCCATGTTGGGGCCAGTGATGATGGTCAAGTGATGCTTAGATCCTTTCAGTATGATATCATTCGGGACGAATTCATCAANCATCTCAATGACGGGATGTCGTGAGGAGCGGAGGTCCAGATCGGTTGATGCATCGAACGTTGGTCGAACCCATCGTGCTCTACGTGCATGATGTGCTATCGATGCAAATGCATCCAGATCCGCTAGATCTCGAGCGAGTTGGTTCAACGCCTCGGCATGTGTACTACAATCCTCGATGAATCTGCGCAGAAGATCCTGTTCAAGGTCTACTGCTCTCTGTGATGCTCCTGCACGCTCAACCTGCCATTCCTCGAGTTCAGTAGTGATGAATCTCTCGACATTCGACAGGGTCTGCTTTCTGCGGTAATTCTCAGGGACCTTGTCTAGATTCGTACGAGTGACCTCAATGTAATGTCCGATGGCCCTAGATGATTTGACCTTGAGTGAAGCGATTCCAGTCCTCTTTTTCTCCTGATCTTGATATGCATCAAGCCAATGGTCTCCTTCGTCTAGGACCGAGCGTAGTCGATCGAGTTCATCGTCGATACCATCGTTGATGATCGGACCATCGTGGACGCTGTTTGCCGGTGCGTCCACAAGATTCGTGCGAATCATCTCTGCTAATGGGCGACATAGGGGCGCAGAATCCAGTGTCCGATCGATCAGACTTGCGACCTCATTATCTCCTTGTTCGAACGCAACCGCGATTGACGGGCAGCGCTCAATGGAGGTGGAGATTGCTATCAAGTCAGCGGGTGATGTTTGTCTGTATGCTAACCGTGTTGCAAGACGTTCCATGTCGCGCATCCCTGAGAGTTCATCGCGAACCTTGCTCAGGGCCTTTGGTCCATCCATCAACCAAGACACTGCATCCTGCCTTGCCTCTATTGCTTCTGTCTCGGCAAGTGGTTGTAGAAGCCATGACTTCAATCGCCGTCTCCCCATCCATGTTTTTGTACAGTCGATAGTATCGAAGAGCGAACCTTTCACCTCTCCGAACTGCGTTTGGATCACCTCGAGATTACGTAGTGTAGTCTGGTCGAGGCGCATTCTAGCTGTATCTTGGCGTGTTTCGATATTCGAGATCACAGGTAACGCACCTTGGTGTGCCGATTTGATGTAGTCAAGGGCCAAGGCAAGAGCCAATCGTCCGATACCAGCCTCATCCAATTCCACTCCATCGGCACTGTCCAACCATTCGGTCAGCGTGGCGTTAACAGCTCGGGGCCCCCCAGGTAGCCGATGTGCTGAGAGTGTCATGCCGGGTACAAGATCGACGATACCCCTGATCTCGTCGAGTTCCGCCTGAGCCTTTGGAACGAGAAGTTCAGTCGGCTGCTGAGCTAACACTTCATCGACAAGGAGGGACCATCGTTCGTCTCCTCCGAGTTCGTCTAGCTCTACGATACCACATGATAGGTCGATACGCGCAAGACCGATGATGCCTGCCTTGAATGACAGGCTCATGAGCGTGGCCTGACGATCCTCTCCGATGAGATCGCTCTCATGTAATGTTCCTGGGGTGTATACTCGTGTAACTGTGCGTTCGAGGATCTTCTGTCCTGGACGTAACGTAGCTTCCTGATCGACCACAGTCACTTTGCGACCGGTGGCGAGCATTGTTTTGAGATTAGGTTCCAAAGCGTGCCAAGGGAATCCAGCCATAGCGGTAGGGTGGTCAGTATTTTTGTCTCGTGAGGTTAGTGTCAGTCCTAGAACCTCGGATCCAATCTCGGCATCCTCGTGAAACATCTCATAGAAATCTCCCATACGAAAGAACAGAATGGTCTCTGGGTTTTGTTCCTTGATGGAAGCATATTGATCCATCATCGAAGCAGCCATCACTTCACCCGTACCATCGAAGGGTAGCAGCAGGTACATGATACCTGCGAGAGGGTTTGAAGGACTTCACCAGGAGCCTTCGCCCCATTGGTCGACAACGACCCATCCTATACTGACCGTTGCAGTGAGTGCCACGAGGATGAAAATCAACTGTGAAAGCATGATTGTGTTTCGGAATACCGAGGACATCACATCAGGATCGACTGTCATCTGATTGACGCCACTTGTTCCGCCGATGAAATGAACCTCTTCTCCGGCCGTGACTCCCACTGCCTCACTGACAGAGGTGTGAGCCATCCTCTTCCATTCGGTTGAACTTCCACTTCGGTCATCTATGATACCAATGAGATTCTCCCCCTGTACTGGTGAGGAAAGCCAAATCCGCCCGTTCTCATCAACTGCTATAGCAGAACTGCCCGAAGAGGGCACACTCTTCAGATTGATGTCGCCATCACTATCCATGGAAGCAAGAACAGTGGCGCTTGATAGCCCAATGACTACGTCCACGTCCTCTACAAGGCCAGTATCTGGATATTCGATAGCAGTATGGGAGGAACCCGTATTGGAATACATCACCATGGTTGTTGTTGTTGGCTTCATTCCTGGCAAAGAATTCAATTTGATCGAATAAACTACCTCTCCATTCGGTGGCAGTGCAGGGGTTTGCTGCACATCTCCCACTCCTATCAACGTCCTATCATCAAGGACGGCGAAGGAACGCAGAAGGTGTCCAATGTCGTCTAGAGATTTCGATTGGGACATGACGCCATTACCGAAGGCACGCACTCCCGTGATGTCCGCAGGATCGGTGACTTCAGTGGTGTTGCCATCTGTGGTTCCTCCCGTGAACACTGAACGGCTTGATTCAGTGAACACGACGCCTTCTGATGCACTGACAGCGTGAATTCCAGTGATTTTGACATCATCTTGATCATCGCCCGCCCAAATCAATTCTAGGGAGGTACAGAGGTGGTCAGGACTGGTGCATCGTGCAATCTCTCCAGTATCACTGCCGATCAGCCAACCTCCATCGTATCCATCAATTGCCTCGGGTACGCCGAATCCAGCGGGCAGTTCAATTTGGGTTCCGTCGAGGAGTTGAACAACATGCGTCCCTCCAACTTGAATGATCAGAGCTGCTGAATCTCCATCGGGGAGGGAGGCTACGGCCTCTAGACTTCCATCGGCATCCATCGTGGTTAGGGAAACGCCCGGTAGGTTTCGACTGCCAGCAATGAGAACCGCACCGATCAGGATAGCGGCCACAAAACCAAGACCGACCCAGAGCTGTCCGTCCTTACGGGATTGGGATAACATCGTCTTGAGACGCTCCATGAAGGGCTCGTCGTCACTGCCCGAACCGGAGGAACCTATCAGACCCATGAGAATCAGCCTGAGACGAAGCATTGAGTTCATGACTCTGCCGCTTTTGAGGCCCCATCTTTGGGTCGATGAGCATTAAATAGAGTGTTCAGGTCCGAGAGTCGGTTCAAATGGCACGCAAACCCGCACGGATGTTCCGCAGGCTGAGGTCTCAACCCTACACTCGGCGTGAGTATACCGGTGGCGTGCCGAACAATCGCATTACTCAATTCACGCTGGGAGATCGGCAAGCATACGAGCAGCGATCTTTCGATCTTGAGCTTGAGTTATGTGTGACAGAGAGTTGTATGATTCGACATTCGGCACTTGAGGCAGGGCGCGTGACAGCCAACAGCCGCATCCGAAAATCGGCTGGCCCAACCGGTTATGCACTTCGTGTGCGTGTGTATCCACATCATATTCTGAGGGAGAACAAGCAAGCGACCGGTGCAGGTGCAGACCGTGTCTCGCAAGGGATGCGCTCAGCCTTCGGCAAGAACGTGGGTACCGCAGCGCGAGTCAAATCCGGGCAGGCGGTTATGACCGTGATGACGAACCCGAGTAATTTTCTCGCCGCTAAGGATGCTTTGCGTAAGGCGTCGATGAAATTCCCCTCTCCGTGCCGGATCCTCATCAAGCGCGGTCGCGAACAACTCAAAGGTCTCGCTTGAGTGGCCTGGTTATGGATGATCTTCAACGCATCATCGCTTCATTCGAAGCCTCGCCAGTGGTCTGGAAGGATACCTATGCCTATGTTGTTCATCCTTTGACCGATGGTGTTCCACGCATTGAGATGGACTTGCTTGGAGCAGTTGTCGATCAGAGTCTCAGATCACTATCTGATTGGGACATGGATGCGATTTTGACAATTGAGGCCATGGGTCTTCCCATTGGAGTTCCCTTGTCGCGTCATCTCTCCAAGCCGCTGATTGTGATTCGCAAGCGTCCGTATGGCTTTGAGGATGAAATAGTTCTTGACCAATCTACTGGATATAGTTCCGGCTCTCTCTACATCAACGATGTGCACCAAGGTGAGAAGATCGTCATCTATGACGACATGCTCTCGACGGGTGGAACCCTTCGTCCAGTGGTCACTGCCCTTCGCAGTGCAGGTGTCACCGTTGTAGGTGCTTTGGTCCTCGCAGCGAAAGGGGATGCAGCCGAGCGTCTCTCGTCGGAGCTCGATATTGAGGTTCGAACCCTCGTACGCTTGGACGTCGATGAAGCAGGCGAGGTTACTGCTACCAGAGGGCATGATTCCTGAGGAATCAGCATGGATCTGGATCGTCACGAATTCGAGGTTGGCGATTTGGTCGAGCGAATCAAAGAGGGTGGTCATCGTCTCGTCGCTCTTCAGGTGCCGGAGGGCCTGAAGATGCAAGCCCTTGAGTTGATGGACAAGGTTGAGGAAGAGGTCAGCGCCAAGATCATACTCGCCGCAGATCCGTGCTATGGGGCATGTGACCTCGTGCACCACAAGATGCAGATGATGGGTGTTGACCTTGTGGCCCACATGGGACACTCTCAGATGAATATCGATTCAGGCATGCCCACTCAGTTCATTCCAGTGACCTATGAAGGAGATCCTGAGTTGTCTCCTGTGCTTTCGATTCTACACGCCCATAAGACGATTGCCGAGGGGCGTCTTTCTCAGCAGCCAGTGGAGGACATGAGTATGGCTGAAGCGCAGGAGCGTTTCCTCGACATGGTTGGACGTGTACAGTCATTGACGGATGTGAAACTCGGTCTTGTTGGTAGCATTCAGCATCTCCACCTCCTTCCTGAATTCAAGGAGCGTCTAGAAGCAGCGGGATTCACCGTCACGATTCCGATCGGGGGTGATCGACTAACATTCCCGGGTCAGGTTCTAGGCTGTAACTACTCAGGCGATGACCCTTCGATTGGGCATTATCTGTTCTTAGGATCTGGCGATTTCCATCCCATCGGTCTTGTTCTGCACACCGGCAAGCCGCTGGCGATGCTCGATCCATACACTGGTGATGCATCAGAGATGGGCCGAGAGCAGATTGAGAACATTCTTCGTCAGCGTTTCGGGCAAATCATGGCAGTTGATGGTGCCCAGCGCTTCGGCATCCTCATTGGTGAGAAACCGGGCCAGATGCGCCGCACTCTCGCTCTGAGGCTCAAGCGTCTGCTTGAGGAGCATGGCCTGAAAGGATACCTCTTGGCACTCGAGCATGTCGGTCCTGAATTGATTGACTTCTATCCTGTCGACGCATTTGTCAACACAGCATGCCCCCGTATCGCCATCGATGATTCAGTCAGATATGCGAAACCTCTTCTCACTGCATTTGAGTTGGAGGTAGCCCTAGGGGTCAAGTCTTGGGAGACAGGATATGAGTTCGATGAGATTCCCTGAGCGGTCGTGGGACGCTCATTCAGATTCATCTATCAGTTCGATCTCAGTCTGAAAATATCGTCCGAGTGAGAATACGGTCAACGCAGTGAGCAGATGCCATCCTGCATGATACTGGAAGAAGGTCTCAGGGTTACATCTTGTAGTTCCTTCAAGGCCGAATTGCCATATGATCAGGCCGATGATGAAGGCTCCAACTCCGACCGGTAGCCATGGGGTGGGTGACCGTCGGAAATACGGAGTGGGTGAATTGCATAATATGGCAGCTGCAGTGAAGAAGGTCAAACATTGAACGATGATCAGAAGAACAGGTATCGGTCCTGCTGACAGTACAAGCAGGAGACTCGGTGCAGATCCCACCAAGGCAATACGAACTCCATGATTCGTGAATCGTTCTGCTGTGTGCAATCCTAATTCAAAGATGATCAGCATCCCGATGGCAGATGACCAGAGGATGTGGCGATACAATGCTCCTAACCCCACAGTCGCCGCGGGTTGCGAATCTATCGCTCCCAGATCCGAGAAATCTGCTGAATCAAAGGCCAGGTCGATTAATAGTAGGAGTGTGACGGTAATCAGGAACGTCGCAATCATGCGATTTTCATTCCAGCCAAGCCAACGGCTGAGATTGTAGAAAACTGGAAATGAGATCCATAGCAGCATTCCTGACCAATCCAGCATTCCAGAGATCTGCGTGCTGGTGCCATGCATGGCGAAACTACCTATTCCAAGAAGAACCGAGGTCATGCCGTATGTGGGGGCAGCAAGGCCTCTTCGGGAGAATGGATTAGGGCCACTCTTCGGCATGCGGTCTGCAGCGTGAAGAAAGATCATCCCGACGACGATATAAGCGAGATTGGAGAGTGTGTTCACAGGTTCACGCATGATGCCTGAGCGTGCCATTTCACAGAACGATGAAGCGCGTCCTATCCAATCTTCAGATTCGGATCCCCAGCCAATGAATGAGGAAATGATGTATGCGAATGACGCAAGCCCGATCATCACCCATCCTATCTTGAACCAGGAACCGTGTAAACGGTCTGCAAGATGTCCCCCCTCATTCATGTGACGCCCGTATGACGCCGATTCTTCAATCTATATCTGTGTCAATCATTCTTAGTAACGAATACCGAGTCTTTGATAGATGAAGGACATCAGCCATGCAGGTCCGATCATCAGGAACTGTATGTCTTCAAAGAAGGATGGTTTCACTCCTTCGATCTTGTGGCCATAGAATTGTGCTGCCCAAGCAAGAACAAAGACGGCTAGGCAAGAATTCCACATTGGAACCGTCACACGTGATTCATACAGCCAGCATAGTATGAAGCAGAAGATACACCACAAAGCCATCCCTACAGCAAGGGGACGTGATAACCGGGCATAGAAGATGGTCACAGGTACGATAAGAATCGTCGCTACGTTGATCCAGGAATGATTATTCAGGATATCTGGTACTGGTATGCTCCAAAGTAGTCCGACGATTGTGAGGAATATCAGTGGTACGCAGACCCAATGAATCTTCTTATTCAGGGGGTTCTGATGACTTGCTCCGTAAGCATCGAGCCAATCTTGCATTGTCCTCTGCTCTGACATGTGATGGGCATGCTTGCACAACGTTTCAGAACTACGATGAATTTCTCATGGGCGCCGGACAAACATAGCGACGGCATTACCTCCACCGAGACAGAGGGTGACGATTCCAGTCGTCGCTTCAAGTCGCCGCATGACACCGAGCATCGTAATCAGGCATCTGGTCCCTGAGGCCCCAAGAGGGTGGCCGAGGCTGATGGCACCTCCATGCAGGTTGAATCTATCGTGCGGGATTCCAACACCTTTGGCCACTGCACATGAAGCACTAGCGAATGCTTCGTTGTGTTCGAAGACGTCGACATCTTTGACAGTCAGTCCATTGCGTTCGAGCAGTTGTTCGACAGCAGGGATGGGTGCTGCCATGACTCGAGCAGGTTCAACACCACTCGTGACAAAATCTTCGATTGTTGCGATGACCTCCCATCCTTGCTCTGCTGCGAACTCTGAATCTGTCACAAGAACGGCACTTGCTCCATCGCTGAGAGTTGAAGCATTTCCGGCGGTCACGATACCATCCTTCTGGAATGCTGGACGAAGTTCAGATAGTCCCTCGGCGGTGGTTCCAGGTCGCACTCCTTCGTCTGAGCTCACATAGACTGGGCCGCTGCGCCGCTGTGGCACTTCAACATCAAACAACTCCCAGTCAAACCATCCGTTACCTGATGCCTCGGAAGCCCGCTGCTGGCTGCGCGCCGCAAAGCCATCTGCATCAGAACGCGATATGTCGAACTCAGTAGCAACACTTTCTCCTGTGTTCCCCATGTGTTCATCATTGTAGACGTCCCAGAGACCATCGTGGATCATGCTATCCAAAAGTTCTGATGACCCCATCTTCGTCCCTGTCCGTCCATTCAGAAGCAAATGCGGAGCATTGGTCATTGATTCGATACCTCCGGCGATGATACACTGGTATTCGCCAGCTTTGATCGAGTTCGCAGCAGTCATGACTGCTTTCAGACTGGATCCACACACTTTGTTCAAGGTCATGCAAGGAGTTGAGTCAGGCAGTCCCGACCCAAGTGCTACCTGCCGCGCAGGGTTCTGTCCTGCACCCGCTTGAATCACCTGGCCGATGATGACTTCGTCGATGATGCCAGAAGATGCATCGATTCCAGCTCGTCGCATCACTTCCTTGACGGTCTGTATTCCGAGCTCAACAGCAGAGAGATTTCTGTATGCGCCCATGAATCTCCCGATAGGAGTTCGCGCTACCGCACAGATCACGACCTTGGACTCGCTCATGTGCTGCCTTCTTCCATTCCACGTTTGAACATACGGAATGTCTCCAACGTTGCTGCGATTGCTTCATGAGCATCGATGCCCGCGGCCGGGCATGGCCAAACCGAAGCCCGACCTCAGCCTGCGAGAACGACCAGCCGACCAGATTCGCGAAATCTCCCTTGAAATTGACTTCACAGCCAATGCCTTCGCTTCGGTCTTGTGGCGTCAAGGAGATACGACTGTGCTTGCTTGTGCAACCGTTGCGGATGGCCTTCCTCGTTGGATGCCACGTGATTCCCAGAAGGGTTGGGTACATGCCGAGTACTCCTTGTTGCCAGGTAGCACTGATACTCGATTTATGAGGGAGCGGCGTGGTGCGAAAGGCCGCACTGCTGAAATCGAACGCCTTGTCGCTCGATCCTTGCGAGGTGCAGTC
>PAZI01000003.1 GCA_002715545.1 Methanobacteriota archaeon | reverse complement strand
TCATGGACATATCCAGTGTATGTGCCTGCAGCAGTCAGATTCACAGCCGTCGTGCTTGAGTTCCCTGCATCTCTTCCACTTCCTGCATCATTCTGCCCACTTGTGGTGTTCCCGCCAGTGCTGTTACCACCCGTATTGTTACCACTCGAATTTCCTCCCCCTCCGGTTGAACCCGTGGAGAATGTGCTCACCACTAGCGTATACGTGCCAGAGCCTGAGAACGATTCAACAACGATGTAAACAATCCCTCCAGTAATGTTGGTGCCGTTGCTGGAAACCACTTCTGGACTGGTCACACCAGCACTTGTGTTGACAACAGAGGGAACGCTGTTGTACAGATACAGATCGAAGTCCGTCAGCGCTGGCATAGTGACACTTGCATATACGCCAGTCCCACTTGAGAGATTGAGTGCGAAGGCATCGGTGATATCATTCGTATCATGGACGTATCCCGTATATGTCCCTGGCCCGGTAAGGTTCACAGCTGTGGCAGTTGTATTACCTGCATCCTTTCCACTTCCCGCATCATTCTGCCCAGTTCCAGTAGACCCACCTCCT
This sequence comes from Methanobacteriota archaeon, assembly GCA_002715545.1. The sequence goes on along the minus strand of PAZI01000003.1, from coordinate 20,163 downwards.
CCCGATGAGGAAGTTGAGAACGTGGTAATCGTCAAGGTATAGTTACCAGATCCATTGTAAGCACTGATGGAGATGTAAATGATTCCTGCAGTGATGTTCGTCCCATTACTCGTGACGGTTTCTGGATTTCCAGTCAGGCTGTAATCCACCAATGATACATTTCCATTCCACAGATACAGGTCGAAATCATCACCGGTTGGCATTGTGAGTGAAATATGCACTCCAGTTCCATTCGAGAGGTTGAATGCATACGCGTCTGTATCGTCACTTGTATCATTGACATATCCTGCGTATGTTCCCGCTCCAGTGATATTGACGGCAGTTGCAGTAGTGTTGCCCGCATCAGTTCCAGAACCTGCATCATTCTGGGCAAAGAAGACCCCTGGAGCTAGGTAGGAGAAGTATTCCTCTTCAACATCGAACATNGGTACGATGAGAGAGCACATCACAAGTGTAAGACAGACCGCAAGAGGGCCACGCCATTGATTGACAAGAGATGCCATCTCTATTGAGGCCACCCCCTTCTTATTTGAACTTCCGCAGGTATTTTCATCTCCTTTCTAACCCCAACCATATGGCAAGCGTAGGGGAACTGCATATGCTGAACACATGTCCATTCACTTGGAAGGTCCGCTCCCTTCTTTCATATCTGAACATTGAGTACGACCAGATTTTTCTTAATCCCCTGAAAATCAAGAAAGGCGTCTCCTTTGCTGGAGATTGGGGTAAAACACCTGTTTGGCGCACTTCTGCTGGCGAAGTTGTTGTTGATTCAACCCCGATCATGAAGCATATAGACGCTCATCACAATGAGGGAAGGTTGTGGGCCATGGATGATGAAGAGCGGAGGGACCGATGGCTTGATTGGGCAGATTCAGCAGTCAAAGATGCCACTATTCCAATTTTATATGGTTCTCTCAGATCCGCTCTTTCAACGACAAGAAGTGTTTCAAAACACGAGAGATTTGGTCTCATCTCTGGCCGTCTTTACGCATGGGCAGGTTTCCCAATTATGTGGGGTATCATTGCAAAGAAACGGGGGAGAAAAACAGGCATGAAGCCCAAAGATCTCTGGCACAACCTTCTCGATCAGTGGTGTGATGAGATTGGTTTGTCTCCCTTCTTCGGTGGTGAATCACCCCATCTAGTTGATATTGTAATTCATGGATATATGAGCTCGATTGAACTTCATTCGAAGGCGTTTCGTCACATTTCTTCACATNAAAGAGGGATGAAGTGGTTCAAACGCGTTTCTTCTCTTTCGATAGCTGAATGAGTGCTTGGGTTACAATATAGAGTGATGACTAAAACCGTCACGTTCTTGCATAGCCCATGCAGGATGACTCCTCTTCTCCTGCCTTACCTAGAGACCTTCTCATCATTGCATGCATCCTTCTTTTCTTCATCGTAGGTTTCCTTTCTCCTGTATATGTGGCGACCGCGACTCCTACTGAGACATCTGAAGCATCTGGTTCCGGTAAATTCACGACCATGTGGAAGGCCAACACAGTGGTCACACATTCGGAGTGGTCCAATGCGACTCCGTTCCTTGGTCTCGAGAACAGTACTGAGACATCGTTCACGGAATCGAGCTCAACCCCCTCTGTCTTTGAGCCATCCGGCGACGATGTATTTCATCAAATGAGCAGAGCTTTCCGAATTCAGATGTTTCTTTTGGCTATTTTGACGGGAACAATCATTGCACGATGCCATCACCCAGTTCGTTCAAAGACTGCTCAGCATGGCCCCGCGATTCTCGTCACTGCTTTGATCACTCTTGTAGGAATATGGGGTCTATCTGGCCTTGTAAGTGATGCAGGAGATCAGGCCGCTATCGTCCTTGAAGTTGAAGACATCCCCGCCATTGATACCGATTTCTTTGGTGGAGGAATTGTCAAACAAGATGAGGGCTTGACATCTTTTGATGTTGATATTTCTTGGCGGCCCTCAATATGGCTGCTTGCCCCATTATTTCTCATCATCACCTGTATTTTTTTCATCGTCTCAGAATCTATGATTCTGTTCAAAGAATCGGACCCTATCACTCCCCACTCGACCCATATCTCCATTGGTGATTTGGGTCCGGCTGCGGCCGGCTGCCTTGCCGCCCTCCTCACTCTTGTAGCCTTATTTTCACCTTGGTATGGTGCAAGCACCGTGAATGAGGATTCCAGCGAGTTGCTTCAAGGAATTGGAAATCAATCTGTTACTATTGGTCTATGGTCTGCCTCCCAAACCACGGAAGATCAAGATTTGCTTACCCCTACCGAATCTCTTGAGCGTGGGCCAACAAGTGGAATCGCTCCATTGAGTGAGCGCCTGGACTCACTGAAATGGTGGCTTGTCCTTTCCTCTCTTCTTTTCATTGCGGGCTCGATTCTCTTCTTCCTTCCCGAAAGCCGTCGCTCCAATATTCTACCCCCAATCCTCCTCCTCCTCGCTTCATTCATCATCATCTTCATGGGAACAGCAAATCTTGATACAACAGATTTAGGATTTTCCTCTTTGGATGATGAAGATATTGCAGTTTTTTCGAGTCTTTCCCAATCATCATNCGAAGATAACATGCGCATAGTTTCAGGTTCCAAAATAAGCCATGGTACTATTTCCTCTCCATCTGGTGAAGAGATTGCTCCAGGCTCTTTAGACACTTCAATAGTGAGTGGGCGTTCCCTAGGNGCACATGCAGTTGTTTTCATCTTGCTTCTCTCTTTTGTTCTATTTACTTCAATCACCCTCTCCTCTCTGTTCACCGGTTGGGAGAATAGTGAATTTGACTTTGATGATTGGTTAGTCGCTCAACGAGGGCGAGTCAGAGCTTTTGGCCCCCTCGCAGCAGTGATTCTGATAGGCGCCTCAATTACGGGCAGCCTTCTCATCATTGAACGCACTCAACGAAATCCGTTTCTTGGCACCTCAACTTCTCAAACATTGGTTGTTACCTCTGACGTGATNACAACCCAGGATATTGTCTATGATGCGTATGAAGCCACCCCTGAATTCGTCTGCACCAATGGCNATCAGATTCCGGCATCATTTGTCAANGATGGGTCTGATGATTGTGGTGACGGAAGTGACGAATCTTCGACTGCAGTCAAACCTAAGCCAGTCATTATTTGGTCGGCTCCAGCTGGAAATAGTGTAGCCCACGAATCCACCGAAAATGAAGGATCGTCTCTCTCAAATCAGGTCCTTGATGGAAAATTGCTCCGCCTTTGCTCATTTCTTCTCTCTCTTCTGTTATTNGCTTTCGCTGCTGCGATACCCCAAAACCCCTCTTCCACTCTTCATCATCGTCGCCATCTTGTGGGAGCGATAGGGTGGGGTGTTCTTACGTGTGCAATGCTCATCTTGCTTTTCCAACACGCTTCAATTGCAGAAGCCTTTGCAGATGATATCCTAGCTGGATATGCTGGCGATGCACGTGAAGCAATAACAAATCTTGAACGAGGACGTTGGGGACGTTTCTCAAGTGATGCAGGTCTGAGTTATGATTGGTCCCCGGGCTCATCTTCGCTATGGACTCTAGCTTCTTTCGTAGTGTGTGCTTCAATCATGGGTGCTCATGTCATTGAATTCACTGGACGTCGTAATTGGAAGATCATCACCCCGTGGTCATCACCCCCTACTCTTTCTTCTCCTTCAGGGTCTGAAGACATCCCCCCTATCGATGATAATACCATTAACATCGCCACCTTTGTTGTTGGAGTTCTTATCGTTGCAGGTATCGGCTCAGCAGTTATTGGTCCATGGTGGTCATCTACGAGCACATATCTTCTTCCAGATGAACCAGTTGATGATGAGAGTCAGGTTCCTAGTGGCTCCACCACTTCTGAATTGATGACATCCATAGGCCTCTGGGGTTTACGAATCGATGAACTTCCAGATAATGACACTGCGGCCCAATTACTTACAGATGGGGAACCTGTGAACACAACAAAGACCCAGAATGGAGGCGACATTGACTTGCTCGATACAGGGCGTCTCATCACATCGATGAGGGCACCNGCAATCTCNACCCTTCTTCTTTCAATANCACTCACAACGATTCTTTTCTTTAGATGGAGGCAGATTCCTCTCCCCTTCGGATTTCAAGAGTTGTCAAAGTTCCTCATCGCGTTATTTGTAGTCTGTCTTGTGTTAACGATTGAGATAGGCCTCACTGAATTTGAGACAGATATTGAACGCACCCTCCGCCTTGATGGCCGCCCTGAATCAGGTACTGAAGGCATTAACCGAGCAACCATTTCTGTGCAGATGGAGGGCGTACCTGATGCGGCTGCCCATGAAGAAATCAGATGGGGGTTAGAATGGGGCTGGCTCGGTCTCCAACTTGCTCGATTATGTGCGTGGGTGTTTGCTATTTTCACACTGACGAGATACTTCACTTCCGGTATCAACTACAAAACCCATCTTTTGAATCTCAAACGTCCGGCCAATGCTGCATTCACCTCCTTTGCAGTCGTTGTGACGATCATTGGTGCCGGGATGGGAAATGTCTTCGCTGTGGCTACGGGTATCTCAGAAAAAGTAGGTAGTGATGACGGCTTGCGAACGTGGGATATCTCCCTTTCATTCAGTGACGATTCATTCTTCGTAGAACAAGCTGAGATGGCTGATGATGAATCTGTACAGTTCCCAGTCGACCTTTCACAATTGATTTCCATGACGAGTGATATCCGTTCTGTTATAATCACCATAAGTTGTGATGAAGGAGCAACTGCATTCGGTGGTGGTGAAGACCCAGACTCGATAGATTTCATCATTTCTCCGCCATCGGGCTCCTCCNCCTTCCTTGTGAGTGGTTCGCTGAGCGGAACAGTTCAATGCAATACATCGCCTTCACAGACCGAATGGCGATGGTCCGGGGTGGACGATGTTCCTGATACTGTCGAATCGTCGTCTGGCGACCAAGCCATCGCCCCGTATCAGTTCAGTGAGTTCGAAGATATTTGGAACATTGAGATATCATCGAATGTTGAAGGCGAGGGGGTAGCTGTTGATCCAATCAATCAAGCAACTGGAGATGACCAACTGTTTGCAAATGTCGATATAGGGGGCGATTCGTTCACGATATCAGCATCGCGTCAAACATAAAGATCATTCTTCACTATCATTTACTTGCTCATTAGTTCGAATCAATCCCAGAATAACGATGATTGCTAGAAAGAAACTCCAAGCCATNATTGGAATTGAAACTCCAACAACAGCATTTCCGTAAAGGTCCTCTGTTCCTGGCCATTTTACAACATCACCGAAAACTGTCACTAAGCGCTGAGTGCATGGGGCATCAAGTGAGCAACTCGCTTTCACACTGCTTGGCCAGAATTGCATCCGTACATGATAGGAGGCGAGTGCGAACCCAATTCCTGCAATCACCATTCCATAGATGCGGACTCCATCATCAGCTCGCAGCACCCCAAGAGGTAGAAGAACTGCCAATGGGTACATTGCATGTCGTTGGTAATGACAGAATTTGCAAGGAGTGAACCCCGCGAATTCAGAATAATACAGTGACCCAAAAGTAGCCATGACAGCTACAAGGGCAGCAAAACGCAGCCCTTGTTCGTCGAGTAGGTTCCTAATCGTTTTAGTGATTTCAAGGTCAGGGAACCCCAATACAAGGACAAAAAGAGCGATTGTTGCCATCAAGAGAATTACTGATCCACCCGCGAACAATATGCTCACAGTATTGACATCCACCATACTCTCCNCTCTCGATGCTGCTACTCAAGCCTGTTCCTCCCCTCTTCATTCATCCGTTGGAAAATAGCCTAGATTCATGTAAAGGTGATTTTCTGCCTCTTTCACTTTAATCCCCTTCCTTCTTGCATAATCTTCGACTTGTTCACGATCAATCTTTCCGATAGAGAAGTATTGAGCTTTTGGATGTCCGAAATATAATCCGCTCACACTTGCCGTGGGGTGAATAGCACAGTGTTCAGTCAACCTCATTCCTATTCCCTCAGCATCAAGTAATTTGAACACCTTCCTCAATTCTGTATGGTCTGGACATGCTGGGTATCCATATGCTGGCCTGATACTTCGATAGGTTTCCCTGAGAAGATCATCAAGAGTCGTCCCCTCAGCATCTGGAAACCCCCATTCCTGTCGTACTTTAGCATGCAACCATTCAGCACATGCTTCTGCTATTCTGTCCGCAAGAAGCTGAACCATGATTGCATTGTAATCATCACCGTTGGAATTGAACTCTTTNTCCATCTCATCTGCTCCAATGCCCGCGGTGACTGCGAACAAGCCAATGTAATCGCTATTTCCACTCGGTGCAATAAAATCAGAAAGACAACGATATGCCGACTCACCGCGATCCTGTTGTTGTCGAAGCATATTGAGTCGAATCAATTCCTTCTTGCGGCCATTCTCGTACAAGACGATGTCATCACCATCGCTGTTAGATACCCAGAACCCATACACAGCGTTGACAACAAATCTCTTTTTCTCGATGATTTGATCGAGCAGAATCTGTGCGTCTTCGAAGAGTTCCTGAGCAACTTTACCGTACGTCTCATCACTGAGAACATCTGGATATCGCTTCGGGATGTCCCAAGAAGTGAAGAAGAATGTCCAATCAATAAATTCCCTTAATTCATCAAGTGAGATGTCCTGAAGGATTTTTGTCCCAAGGAAAGGAGGTTCTAAGATCTCATTATTTCCCCATTCAATGATGGCCCCCTTCTCTCTTATTTCAGCTAAAGGCCGCATGGGCCTCCGATTAACCTCCTTGAATTTCTCTCTGATTAACTCCTGCTCACTCAAATTCTTCTCAACAAAATCGCTTCTTCGTACAGGGTCCATTAATTCCCCAACTGCCTTAGAAACACGAGATGCATCCTTGATGTGAACAACTTGGTGGCCATATTCTGGGGCAATTTTGACGGCCGTATGTTGCCGGCTTGTTGTTGCCCCTCCAATGAGCAATGGTAGATCCATCCCCCTGTGCTCCATTTCTCTTGCGACATATGCCATCTCTTTGAGTGAAGGTGTAATGAGTCCTGACAGACCAATCATATCTGCCTCGTGCNGTTNTGCTGCCTCCAGAATCGTTTCACAAGATACCATGACGCCCAAGTCGATGATGTTGTAATTATTACATCCAAGAACAACGCCAACGATATTTTTGCCAATATCATGAACGTCCCCCTTCACAGTAGCAAGAACTACAGTTCCACGTGTAGCCCCACCTTCCGCTTCATTTTCCATATACGGCTCAAGATAAGTAACCGCCTTTTTCATCGTCCGAGCAGATTTTACAACCTGTGGGAGGAACATCTTCCCTGCCCCGAACAAATCACCTACTACCTCCATCCCATCCATCAAAGGCCCTTCGATAACATCCAAAGGAGTTTGAAACATTCCTCTTGCTTCTTCCACATCATCCTCAATGAAATCGTTGATTCCATGGATGAGAGCATATTTCAACCTCTCAGCGCAATTACCTTGTCGCCACTCAAATGTCGTCTCTTCAATATCATCCCTTCCTTCGAATGAATCTGCAAACTCGATTAATCGCTCAGTTGCATCTTTCTTTCGATTGAAAAGGACATCTTCCACTCGTTCTAATAGATCATCAGGTATTTCCTCATACACTACAATTTGTCCTGCATTTACTATACCCATATCCATTCCCGCGGCGATAGCATGGTAGAGAAATGCCGAATGCATTGCTTCCCNGACCGCATGATTTCCTCTGAATGAGAAAGAAAGATTGCTTACTCCCCCTGAGATTCGTGCCCCCGGACATGTTTGTTTGATTATCTTGGTCGCCTCAATGAAGTTNATTGCAAAATCATCATGTTCGGGAATTCCTGTTCCAACCGCTAGGATATTCGGATCAAAGATGATGTCCATTGGGTCGAACCCAACCTCATCAACGAGGAGAGCATAGGATCTTTGACAAATCTCTACTTTTCTTTCGATAGATTCCGCCTGTCCTTTTTCATCAAAGGCCATGATGACTGTTGCAGCCCCATGTTGTTTGATGAATCGTGCTTTTGAGATGAAATCCTCTACTCCTTCCTTGAGACTAATCGAGTTGATAATCGGTTTTCCTTGAACACATTTCACTCCCGCTTCGAGAACATCCCAATCAGAACTGTCAATCATGATTGGTACGCGGGCAATNTCCGGNTCTGTGGCAATAAGGTTGAGAAATCGCGTCATACAATTAATTGAATCAAGCATCCCCTCATCCATATTCACATCGATGATGTTTGCCCCAGCTCTTACTTGCTGTAATGCAACCGCAAGCGCCCCTTCGAAATCATTCCCTTCTATGAGGCGCCGAAAGACAGCAGACCCAGTCACATTCGTTCTTTCTCCGACCATGGTGAAGTTCGATGTTGGTTGAATGGCGTATGTTTCTAATCCTGCGAAGGTTGTATGCTCATGGAGGCAATGGTGCTCGAATTCNCCCCTATTCTCTTTTTGTTCGAACTCTAATCGTATCTTGTCTATCCCCTCTACTTTTTCGGGTACCTCTCTTGGCTGCATCCCGCGAACTATTTCGGCAATAGCCTGGATATGTTCTGGAGTAGTTCCACAACATCCTCCAACGATATTTACCAGCCCCATTTCTGCCATTTCGTAAATCTGGCTGGAGGTTATGTCAGGTGTTTCATCGAATCCAGTGGCGCTGAGTGGGTTAGGAAGGCCAGCATTAGGATAACAATGGATGTAAGTGTCTGCCATCCGCGCTAGTTCCTTGAGATTCCCAAGCACAGCCCGTGCCCCCAATCCACAATTGATTCCAACAGACAAAGGCCTAGCGTGCGCAATCGTTGTCCAGAATGCATCAGTGGTTTGTCCGAATACAGTCCGTTCGCTTCCTTCCTGAATATAAGTGACAGAGAGAATAATGGGGAGTTCAACCNCACTTTCTGTGAACGCGTCAAGTGTGGCAACAATCGCNGCCTTTGCGTTCAGCACGTCAAAGATGGTTTCAATCAGTATTAGATCGACTCCCCCTTCAATGAGTGCAAGAACCTGTTCGAAATATGAGTCCCTTATTGCNTCAAACGTTATTGTTCTTGAAGATGGGTCATCCACATCTTCAGAGGAAGATAACGTTCGATTTGTAGGCCCAACAGCTCCGGCAACGAATCGTATCCTTCCATCCTTCTGAGTTATCTCATCAGCAGCTTGCCTTGCGATAAGCGCTGCCTGTAGATTCATTTCTTTGGCAAAATCACTCAATCCATATTCTTCTTGTGCTACTCTTGTTGCGCTAAATGTATTTGTTTCAATGATATCGCTTCCAGCAGCGAGATATGATTTGTGTATCTCTAAGAGGATGTCAGGGGATGTCAGATTCAAAACCTCATTATTTCCCGCCAAATCGATGGAATGGTCAGTGAATCGGTCGCCTCTGAATCCATTTTCACCAAGATCATATCTCTGAATCATTGTCCCCATCGCGCCATCAATGATCAAAATCCTCTCTTTCAGAGCATTTCTCAGATCCTGGTCTCTGGATATCAGTTGATCAACTCCTCAGAGCATTCAGAACCTTAGAGAATGTGCCAAGGTCATTCATTGTGAAAAAATGCAAACAAGGCGCTCCATATTCGCGAAGTTCATTCGACTGTCTGATAGCATGTTCCACTCCTAACTCAATGACTTGCTCCCTGTCATGACAGCGCAAAATTCTCTCTCCAAGACTATCTGGAATCATTGTATGGAACATCTTGGGTAGAATATCGATCTGCTTCTTTGAAGTNATGACTTTTATTCCAGGAATGATGGGTACATCAATCCCTAAATCACGACAGTCCTTCTCAAATTGGAAAAATACGTTGTTGTCAAAGAACATCTGAGTTATGATGAAAGATGCACCGGCATCGACCTTGCGTTTGAGATTCTCAAGGTCGATTTTGCGGCTGGCTGCTTCACGATGCATCTCTGGATAACCTGCCACTCCAATCTTGAAATTCGTAGGCCTTGCCTCCTGCACGCCTTCAAGGTATTTTCCATTATTCAGTGATGTGATTTGCTCTACTAATTCGGATGCGTATGCATTTCCCTCGGGATGTGGGGTGAATATCTCATCGCCTTTCTTTGGGTCCCCCCTTAATGCCAATATATGCTCTAGGCCAAGATAGTCTAGATCAACAAGAAAGTCTTCAGATTCAAATCTTGAAAATCCCCCGCAAATCAAATGAGGAATAACCTTCAATCCATACTTGAATTTCAACATCGCACACACGCCAAGAGTCCCTGGCTTTTTGCGATTCCAAATCTTGTTATTTCTCCCATCTTCATCGACAACATCGATTTTATGGGACTGGTGATAAGTAACGCTGACAAAGGCAGGCTTCCATCCGTTTAACCCTGAGAAGAACTTGTGAATCNCATCTAACCCCAAGCCTCTGTTTGGGGGAAGGATTTCGATAGAGATTGGTGTCCCTCCATCGCTGGAATCGAACAAAGCTCCCTCAGCCATATTTTGCCGAGTAGATGGGATATATCCAATTAATGGTGAGTTTCAATGATTCAACCTCCTAATCGGTGCAACTGCTAAGTGCCCATTCCCTTCAAGATAGGTATGGCCAAACGTATCATTCTAGGTGGGGGTTGTTTTTGGTGTATTGAAGCAGTATTTTCTGGAGTACGGGGTGTCATCTCAGCCAAATCTGGCTATTCAGGAGGTCATACGGATCATCCAACATATCGGGAGGTATGTGGGAAGAAGACAGGTCACGCAGAAGTCGTTCTTGTTGAATACGATGATACCCGTATCGACCTACATACTATCCTTCAGATGTTCTTCGCAGCCCACAACCCCACTCAAATAAATCGTCAAGGAAATGATATTGGCCCACAATATAGATCATGTATCTTCACAACTGAAGAAACTGACAAAGACGTTGTTTTGAGATGCATGGAAGATGCAAAAACACTGTGGGGTGACCCCCTTACGACTACAGTCGAACCCTTGCAAGAATTCTGGCCCGCCGAGTCAGAGCATGACAATTATTTCGCCCTTCACCCCCAGCAACCATACTGTGCTGCGGTGGTTTCTCCTAAGGTAGCCAAAATCAGAGCTGAGTTTTCAAGTCTGTATGAAAATGAATGAAGNCGAATAATAGCCTCATTCATCGTTAGANCCTCTNATCAGACTCACACCAATGGCTACGGTGAGGAGCAAGAACATCACCCCCCCAATCAGTAGTACACTGATTCCAATTACTTCTTCACCCTCGTCAACAGCTTCGAAATCTGTGATATTCTCAAGACTTACATTTTCCTTTGTTTCATTTACATTATCACCAATTTCTTGTTCAATAATCAACTCCCCATCACATGTGACGGTTGCATTATCCAATATGCCATCATTGTTAGCATCGATGGTACTGACGGCCAACTTAGCCAATACTCCTTCTCTAAAGGCCCACATCACTTCTATGTCATCACGGATACAATCTCCGTCCGTATCAGCATTGTATGGGTCTCCGCCCCATCGCTGTTCATCCATGGCGTCTAACCCATCTTCATCCTGGTCACTCTCTTGATCAGGCCCTCCTGTGCTATTTTCCCTGAATCGATTGAACCCATTACTCTCCTCCCACCCATCAGTTAACCCATCACCATCAGTATCTGTAATATTATCAAAACGAAACCAATCTTCTTCGAATATTCTTCCGAACCATTCAGTCAAATCATCAGAATTCAATACAATCATGTGTTCTCTATTGCGCAAGAAAGCTGATGGCGCAAAGTTCAGTGAGCCAAGGACAGTAACCTCATTATCAATCAACAAGGTCTTATCATGTAATTTTTGAATAGAGGGATCAACATTCATTAGAATTGCAGATGTATCATGACCAAGTGTCTCATTCCATTCGATATTGAATCGTTGGATGACCGCCCTAACATCATCATTCATGTAGTATCCATTGTGCAATAGACGGACCCTCACACCCCTCTCAGCAGCTAGTTCAATCGCTTCGATGATTGGGTTAACCCCCCATTCACTCTCCCACTTCAGACTCAACCCCTGAACTGAAATATCAAGTGAGTGCTCAGCTTCTTCAATTAATTTAACAATGCCTTCAACACATTCATCTGGACATGTGAGTAACTTCGCGCGTTCTACTTGAATGGTGGGTGGAAAGGACACGCTTTGTTCTGGGGGCAACGGATCTGCATTAGGCATGATCCATCCATCCACAGCTTTGAATGAACCATCATATTCACTCCATTTTCTAACATGTGGTAAAGAGATGTTTGCATCATATTTCATCCGCTCCAATACCTCGGTGGCGAATTCTGTGTGGTGAACAAAAACTCCCCTCTCTCGATTCCCCTGCGCATCACCAATGGGAAAGGACGAATCTTTCCAATTACCTGAACCTATCCAGATACTAGACCCATCACGTACTGCAATTTTTGCATGAAGATAACGATAAGGAGATTGAGCATTAATTTCATCATCAGAACCGATGAGCCGTACGTCTACCCCAGATTCTGAAAGGAATTGTGCATAACCATGCATCATTTCCAGATCAACCGTCTCATCCAATGGGCTGTCTTCAAGCAGAAGCGTGACATTCACTCCACGAAGCTCCGCTCTCAACAATGCCTGTGCAATGTGTACGCTCATCAATTCATACATCTGTACATCGATGGAAGTAGTTGCCCCATCGAGCCATTCAATGAGTTGGACAAGAGCCTCAGGACCGGGTGAAATCATTGGCGTGACATCAACCCCCCCCTCAACCTGAATCGGTTCACAGAAGACAGATCCTCCTAACTTTCTCCACTCCAACATCCAATCGCTTGATGAATTCGTATCAATCGCATTTCGGCATCCATCTCCACGCAACCAGATCAAACCCTGGGTCGAAGTGGAAGGTATGGGTATGGGCTCCCCAATCCATCCGTCTGAAGATGCTAAAACATCTCCATATGCGACAACATCAATCAATCGCCCTTGGGGATCGAATAACTCGAGCATACCCCCACCATCTGTCAGCGCCGGTGCCGATTTCATCGCCTGATCAAGGTTGATTGAATCAGGTCCTCCTCTGATTAGTAATTCACTGGGGTTGGTTCCAAATGCAAGTCGTTCTCCTCCCCCGATTATTATACCGATGCTGATGACGCCATCTTCTATCCCACCACTTGGTCGTGTAAATCTTAACTTCCATCCAAAGAGTTGGATATCCTCCTCTTCTCTACTTTCGATTTCCCACCACTCGCCTGATATTCCCGCCGATTGTCCCGGCATCAATCGAGAGAAGAATATCTTACTACTTCTCCCCACATCATCAGGTTCCAGATCAATGATGCCAGGTGTTGGTACTGGCCCCAACCTCCACCCATCCTCTCCATAGATCATGCTTTCACCTTCCATGACCCCATCCCATTGGAGAATGTGAACAGCATCCATATGCACATTCAATAGAGCGATCATATCCTGCGTATTTGTCAGGGCAGAGGTATTGTCATTCCCTCCCCAATCAAGTAATACAACACTATCATTCGATAGGTTCGTAACAATCATGTCCTCTAGATTGTGAGATTCTCCTTTGTGAAGAATCCTCCAATCAGTCCAATCCCCGCTTCCCCCTCCTATCCTTTTCAACTCGATCCATTCGCCGTCCGGCCACCCTCTTCCATCAGTTCCTTCAGGATCAATCATCACCTCATTGATGCATACTGTCCCAACACATCTCTCTGTGGTCAGAAATCTTCCCCCATTCAATCCAGGGGTAGGAACAGTTGATTCAGTCCAAGGTCCAGAAGTCGTATTCATTCTGATGATTGATATTCCTGATTGCTGAGTGGCCCAGTTTGCCTCATCTACATCAATGCCATCTGGATCACGCAGAAAAATACCCCCATTTGTATTCTTCATACTCCACGAAGATACGCTTGAGGCTGAGAAAAGAACCACTCCCCCTTGTTCTATCGTAAGGATATTTTCAACACTGTCATTTGTATCAGTGAAGACATACCCATCGATATCAGCACTCCTTCCGCTGCTATCAATCAATTTCCATCCAGAAAGGTCACCGATATTGCTCATGGCGATGAGCTCTACCCATTCTCCTGCTGGCCATGGATCACTATCCGTTCCATCTGGATTCGGCATGACCTCTGAAATGCATAAGACGGCTACACACTCTCCAGCATCACGCCCATCTCCTTCCTCGATTAAAATAGCAGAGGTAGGTATGGTCATGCTCAGTGTGCTTATGACCACGAGCAAGACGCCGGTGGCCCCCCCTTTGTTTCTCTGGAGCATATCTTCTCCTGTCAGTCCCCGTTCATGTATGACCCTTCTCTTCTTGCGTCATCCTCAAGATGTCTGAGCGCGAGGCCCCATTATGATTATCAGTCAACATCATGGCGGCGCTGCCCATGGCGTTGGTGATAGCATCATCATCGGCATTTTGACAGCTTCAGACAGGGCATCATCCGGTGAATATGAGGATCAGAGCGGCCCAGCAATCCTAGAATTCTTCTCAGAAGCAATTCATTCTCCGTGGACAGCCATCCGCTGTCTTGTCCCTGATGAACAACATTTGATTGAATCCTCTCTGATTAATCTTGTAGATACTGAGGGCTGTAGCCTTGTTGTGACGACAGGTGGAACAGGCCCCACTCCACGTGATGTCACCCCAGAAGCAACGGCAGCAGTATGTTCGCGAATGTTACCTGGTTTTTCTGAACAGATGCGCCGGATTTCCTTACGCCATGTTCCAACAGCGGTTCTTTCACGACAGGTGTCTGGCATCAGATCCTCTTCATTGATTCTCAACCTCCCTGGCCGACCTCGTGCCATTAGGGAAACTGTCGATGAGATTTTTCCAGCCGTACCATATTGCATCGATCTCATTGGTGGTCCATATATTGAAACCAACGCTTCGATATGTGAAGCCTTTCGCCCTCCTGGAGCAACGCGCAGCCCTCAATCAACTTGACCAACGAGTCCACAGAATCGTTCCATCGCATCATTGAATGTCTTTCGTTCTTCATCACCATCATTTTCATTCAATCGTTCACTAGATTCCCATATCCCCTGAACATCATCGACCCAAGCCTCGCCTAATCGCCTTGCATCTTCCTCAAATCCCCATTCTTGACCTTTTGTCCTTCCAATGACGTTCAACCATGCCCAACCTATGGCTGATGTTCGCATCCCACCTGAACGCTTACGTGCAAGCCCAATAGATGCTGTCATTCCTTCGGAGATGGCAGTGAGAATCAAGTTGCGCATGACATTGGCCGCTTCATTTGCACCCCCCCCAGAGAATCTTTCCTCTAACATCATACTCTCATGTTGTTCTTTCATCCTTCGAAGCAAAGCCCCTGTCCCGTCTCTTCCTTCAATATGTTTCAACCAGGTCTGCTCAGCAAGTTCTTTACTCACCCCAAAACAATTGACCAGTGCGGTTGGATCTATGTCTTTCCATAACCCTTTCAACAATCCGTGGCACGTTGAAGTTCGAATCCGTATGACGTCCCCAACCGCCTCACTTCGTTGACCATCACCTTCCACAGACCATCCTTTACCAAAATCATCCAGAACAGCACCAAGGAGTTCTATTTCCAGTTCATTGCCTTGTAAGAGGGTTAGAAACTCTTCCTTGTCCCTCACCCACCTTTCTCCCACAAGAAAGCCTCTGTCGATGTTATCGAGCACAGCCGCCTTGATACGCGCTCCTAGATCATCCTCTCCTAGTCTGAGATCCAGCCATGCATCACATGCCTCTTCAATCGCTTCAATGGCCTCTTCGGGCAAATCTTCTTCCCCCCATCCAGTGGGTTTCCATGTAGCATTTACAGTACATATGGATCCAACTCGTGGAGGTAGCATTCTCCTTGCCATAAGATGAATCAATGGTTTGTCGAGTTTTCCTAATTGTTCAGTATTGACTTCAATGGTCTGTCCCGAAACTTCGAGAGTCAACAAAGGGCTATTCTTCCCACCACGTGTTTTGTACCTCCACACTCCATCATCAGTTTGCGTGAAAGGTATGGTTTTGTGACCAAGAACACCCTCTAACCATCCTTCGGGAGGTTCCGACCTTTTGCCAGTACATATCACTCCTTCTTTCGTTGAGAAGAACCATACCCCGGAACGCGACAGATCTTCCCATAATAGAAGTCTCAATGCGGGATGGTCATGATTCTGAAGTGCTGCCATTTTGCTAGCGTCCCCATCTCCTCTTCGAACGAATGAAGCTCTACCAAAGGGCTCGAGGGAGAATGTCATCACTGTATCAAAATCTTCTCCAAGTGCTGCCAGAAACCCAGAGATATATGCTGCAGGTGCCCCCTTATATCTTCGAGAGTTCACACGTTTCAGTAACCATTTCCGATCATTCCTTCTACTAATGACCTCTTCAATCCGTACCATTGTCTTTCGGAGAATTCCTTTCTTCCGTTCCTCTAATGGGAATTCCTCGATGGGCAGTGTTTTCCTTGGTTCTTCCATCAATGCGGCGAGGTTGCGCTTCAGTCGTTTCTTTACCTCCCCTGACGCAGTCTTCGTGTTGCGCAATCGAATCTTCTGACGCTTGTCGCCCGGGAGTTTGACTGCCACGATGTCAGGGGGGGACACCCTCGCTTGATACCATCGGATATCTCATTGAGATCGAATTGGAGGGTGAGATGACCACGCTTGCAGTTCAATATCATGCAGGTTTGAAGGAACCACCAGCGCATGAATCGTTCCCGGTTGAGCATACATTAGATCACCTACTACTCCCACCTCGATTCGTTGTCCAGATCCTCCGAGATCGGAGCAGAGCACCACTTTCATCTCCGTAATATCCACTTCTGTGAATCTCTGCACCACGTTTGATTTCACGGAATGATAGTCATCCCCCTCTTTCTTTTTGACTTCCCCTCTTAGTACACCCTGAGCTTGTAGCAGAACATCATGAGCAATCGCCGGCGTCATTGGCTTAGGTTCAGCGACTCCTTCTCCGGAAGGGTCGAGATCCAATAGCACAAGAGTATGCAGATCCTGCCATAGATTGAATGCAATGAGCTCAAGCGGTGAGGTTGCTACGTAACCTGCATATGGGTAAACCAAGCTAACGATTCTCCCGAATCGAGTGGATTGCAATCCAATCCCCCCTATTAGATCAAAGATACTGATTCCATGAATCACTTCCACTTCAAAATCCAGTTTCTTGGCATCAAGCATGAGCGTGACGTGTGTGGTTGAGATCATAGGGTCGCCTGGCACTAACACTGCTACTGTTTTGCCGCGGTGTGCCCGGAGCCATTCATCTGGAATTTCGAGATATGGCCTTTGAACCCGCTCAAACGGCCCTATCACCTTCTCCAATCCTTCACCAAGAAGGACCGAGGTATATGCATCAACAACCCTGTGGTCAGCTTTTCTTGCCTCCTCTACGGCCTTTAGAGTCAGATATCCAGGTGTTCCCGGCCCCAAACCAATCATCACAAGTCGGCCCGAACCATTCATGTTCTATCCTTGAAGCACTACCATCAAGATGCTTTGCCGCCACGCCCTCGTTGAACCCCTTCATACTCAAACAACGTATCTTCTCCTCAAACAAAAAGGCTGGACGCGCCACGGGGCTCCTATTCAATCGATAGGAGAACAAAATGGGATTCCTCTATCTGATGAAGCCCCTGCAATCGCTGAGATTTCACAGATGTTTGAATGGACGGTCACTGAAAGTCATCACACCACTACCATTCCCGCAGACTCACTTACAGAAGCCTACATTCGCTTTCTCGCTGAAAACGATTCACCCCCTGCTCCATTCCCTCCGCATGATGTCCTAGGTGATATCGTCCTCTTGCGCCTTGGTTCGGAGCAGAGAGAACGTATAGAGTCGGGTGATACAACTCACTTCATGGAAGCAGGCAAACTCCTTCTTGAACGAAAAAAGAGCCTTCGGGCGGTGTTCGTTGACCTTGGTGTGGTAGGCCCTTATCGCCAGCGACATCTTCTTCCTCTGATTGCCCGAGATAAGAACCGGCTCATCCACCCCTCCTCCGACGTCACCGTTGATGACCGAGAAAAAATATTCTCGACGCTAACGAAAGTCCGTACAGACGGTGTCACCCTTACTGTCGATCCTGCCGCCGCATATTACAATCCACGACTTGAAGGCCAACGTCGAGAATTCATCAATCGGCTTCATGAATTCGCATCAGAGGCCGCCCGCCCCCTTCGCATTGCTGATCCATATTGTGGAGTAGGTCCAATGCTTCGTTCGATTATCCATCACCGCATCCCCATTTCCTCTCTTTTGGGGATTGACATCAATCCATCAGCAATCGCTCTTGCCCGTCTCAATATGCCATCAAACTCAACCACCCCTATTGAGATCATTGAAGGCCGGGCGAAGGAAATCGCATCCATCCAAGAACGTCAAGGAACCATAGACGTCATTTGTTGTAATCTTCCCAGGTCGGGCCCAGATGCATTTCTTGACCCGCTCCCTCTTCTCTGCCCGGGTGCATTATTGCTTGGCTGGATTCACGCTCCTTCCGAGTCTGCTGAATCTCTTTCAACCACTCTGAAAAAGGATCTGCAGTGTGAGAAAGTAGTCTGTAGAGAAACCCGGTCATATTCTTCAAGTGAGTCTGTTTACATGGTTGAAGCTCAATTTTGAAAGAACTTCTAGCCTCTAATTCCGCTATGCTAAGGCGCCCGCGCCGGGATTTGAACCCGGGTCGCAGCCTCGACAGGGCTGCATGATAGGCCACTACACTACGCGGGCTGGCGACATGGCGAGATGGAGTATCTATTTAATCAGCACTTTCCCTTATCCACCTTCCACCACGATGAAGATAAAGCATGATACCCTCTGTCGGATGACAGGGCGTGTCGTTGATGACAGAGGAAGAGACTGTTGAGGAGGACAAATCCAGCTCTCCTGTACCTACTGAGAAAACCACAACTGACGACCTCCTCCATGATGCGTTCATGAGTGCAGAAGATGAGGAAAATGTTACACAGCCTCCTTCGGAAGATTCAGCCCCTCAGTCTCCCGTGGAGGCGCCAAGCCCCGCTTCAATGTCCTTAGTGGATGAACCCCCTTCTCCCGAAAGTGATCTCCGAACACTCCCAACCTCTCCCGAACAGCTTGTTCAGCCCGTTACGGCAACCCCCGCCTCAGATGAACTCCCTCCCCCCATTCAATCCCCATCAGATTCAGTTGATCTTCACCATCTCCAACAACAAGTTGTTGCAACTGAGGCTGAGAATCAGCAACTCCAAACCCCTTCGCTCCCCCCTATCGTAGCCGATGAATTTGTGATGTCATCCCATGAACTGGCCCATTACTGCTGGGCAGCACGACAGATGAGTCATGAAGGCCATTTTTATGCATCTGTTGGCAGTATGTCAGTGTTGAATGAAGGAACTCCAGGGATTATCCACGCTAATAGGGCAGGCGCGTCCATGTCTGCCCTGAGTGACCTTGATATTGTATCAACTAGATTGGGTCAAACACCACCAGAGAATATGACAGAAGATTGGGATTTACATCAGATCTGCATGGAAGTTGCAGTTGTAGAATTTGGTGCTCGGGCAGCAGTAATTCATGGCTATGGACTTTGGAGTGAAGCCTTTTCCATTGATGAAACGACAGATGAGATAGATATTGGTAACTTTGGAGATAGAATGGGTTTCTCTGTAATCCCAATTATCGATATGAGTGATGACCCTTCCGAGGATCATCGGGCGATTCGGGCTGGTCTTTCAGAGACGGGAAACAGAATCGTTTCTCTTCGAGGACAGGGTATCTTATCCATTGGTCCAACCATCATTGATGCTTGGAATAATCTTGCTTGCTTAGAACGAGCTTGCCATACTCTTGGCCTTCGTCTTTCTTTAGATGGCTCATCATCTTGGGATGAGGAAGAATGGGATGAGGAATGGGATGAATCTCCCTCCGCTTCGGGCCCTAGTGGTCCCGGTCCTGGAGGTCCCGGTCCTGGAGGTCCCGGCCCCCGCGGTGGTCCCGGTCCTGGAGGTCCCGGTCCTGGAGGTCCCGGTCCTGGTGGTCCCGGCCCTGGAGGTCCCGGTCCTGGTGGTCTCGGTTCTGGTGGTCCCGGTCCTGGAGGTCCCGGCCCCCGCGGTCCTGGTGGTCCCGGCCCCCGCGGTCCTGGTGGTCCCGGCCCCCGCGGTCCTGGTGGTCCCGGTCC
>PAZI01000002.1 GCA_002715545.1 Methanobacteriota archaeon | reverse complement strand
GGCCTTGCGAGCTTCAATCTTATCGAGTTCGACGAGAACTTCTGCTGGCAGAGCTCTCGCGTCTGCTTCCTCAAGCAATCTACTAGCTTTCTTGCGGTCCGCAGCTTCAGCAAGCCACATTTCGACTGCAGCAGAGACCCGTGGATGGTCTACGAGGATGCCACTCGATGCCAGTTCGGTGCGTAACCGTGCTTCGTCGCTGAATTTCCAGGATTCACCATGTTGATCGACGAAAGTCTCGATCCTGGTTCTGAGTCTTGTCTGTAGTTCCTGTGTGATGAACTGGTCAAGTGCCAAAGAGGTGGACATGCTGGGAATGGTCAATGGTTCGTCAACCTTCATCTTCTTGGACAGTGGTTCGGGTTCTTCGACTTCCTCGTCATCTTGCGTTCCAATGTCCACGTCTGTAGAAATTTCTTCCTCTTCAGGCCCCTCTCCCACATCTGGTTCGGGTTCGGGAGGTAATACAGCTCTTGGGATGGGTGGGCGTGGTGCGCTCCAATCCTCTCCTTTGCTCGCCCTGCGCTTCAGTGTACGCTTGATCAGACCCCACCCTTTCTCATGTTGGGCAAGAGTTCCGATGATGCTTCGTTCTAATGAAGTGCGCTCCTCGGACGCATCGAAGCCGAGTCCTGTGGCCAATGTCATGATGTCCTCGTCTGAGAGATTGTATACGGAATCTATGCTGAGTTCACGGCGGTCGTGATGGATGTGTAGGTAGAGTCGCTGCTGCTTGTTGGTCTTGGAGCCCGATGATTTGATGCCGAAGGCGCGACAAAGGTCTGCGAGTTGGGCATTAGTGCTGGACCTGAGGCCATCTGTGCTCAGATCCCATGAATCAAGTACCAACGTGGCAATCAAGCGAGCTCGTAGGAACTCGACCGCACCGCTATTGTCAACATCGTGCTCCTTTGCAATCTGGCGCAGTTCCTCAAGCTTAGCGCCATACAACGAACCAAGTTCGATGGACGTTTCGTTGGCCATCATGTTCTCTCGTTCACGGCTGACTGATATCTTTTCGCCCCAATTTAGGGTGGAGGAAGTGGTTCCTAGCCTGACGCGGTATCTTCAAACAATCCCCTCTTCCTTCGATTTGCCATGGCCACTCGGTCATCTCGGGCCAAGCGCTCGGCGAAACAGGCCCACAAGGACCTTGAGCATGCTCTTTATGACATGAAGAAGGTCATGGAGCGTCTCCATCAAGATGCATCGAAGGCATTTGAACGCCGGGCAGACCACCTCACAGCATCCGCCCTCAAACATATCCAACAAGTTGAGGATGGCGAGGAGGGCCTCGTTGCCCTGCAGAAGAGAATCAGTCGCCTATCCAAGGAGATGGAATCAGGTCAGAATGATCGTTCCATGGTTGCCGCGGCAGTTCAGGATGTTCTCGCAGATGTTTCACATCAGGAAGAGGAACACGACCGAATCAAGCGAGATTCCATGCGGGAGCAAGATGCAGGTTCCAATATGACTCAGATACTCAAAGCTCAGATTACGGAATTATTGAAGGAGTTAGAATATATTGAGGAGCGCTTGTATGAAATCGATCAGCAGTATTGTCGACTTGTTGACATGGGGCGGCCTGAGGCGCTCACGGATATCCTTGGCAACGTCTCTGAGCTCGGTCTGCGTGAATTGGTTGAGGAATACGAACATGAGCAAAACCTATCGAACGCTGACTCACCATCTGAAGAGCAACTCAAGGGCCAGCTTGAGTCGGCCCTCGCAGAAATAGATGAGGAGACTTCAGGAGATGATGGGTCCAACTGATTCGTCATCGCCATTCTTGTCATTCATCCATACTTCTTGCGCTTCTTTCCACTCCACGACGAGGCGACGGGCAAGGAAACGTGCATCGTCGGCAGGTCCTATCCTCGAGACCGCTAGACTTCGCCGTCCACCTTTACCGATCCATTCAATCCCCATTCGAATTCTCAGGCCTCCCTTTCCTCCTCTTCTTTTTCTTCTCAAATCACCTTCTGGCGTGACATATTCGTCCTTGATTACAGGATCATCACTATGCTTCAGAAGTGAGCCAGTTCGAACCCATTGTGCGTGTATGGAGGTGTGTTGAGCCAATGTTTCATCGACGCCATCCAAAAGTATCGATTCTAATTTCCATGCCTCAAGTGCGAGGCCATCGCACCAATCTGGGATATACGATTCCGGAAATCCCTTTCTGCATACGAATAGGACTTGGCCCGAGAATGGTGCTGGAGGAAAATGTCCATCCTTGTGTTTACCAATGGGGAGATCGAGACGCTGGCGTCGACGTGAACCGCCTACAATCTCAAAAGTGACTCTGTCGCACACTACGGCGTGTACCCTCCCTTCGTCCTTTCTCTTAAGGCACCAATCAATGACATCTTCCTCTTCATTTGGTTGTTCAAGTCCTTCTCGCGCGGCGAAGTCAGCTGCGGTCCGAATTGAGAGATCGGCACGGTAGCGTCTGATCTGCCGTTTAATCAAGGCATCTTCACATAGAATCAATGATTTATGAGGCAAGTAATCTAGGAAATCGTCGCTGATCATTACTGCTCCTTCTCCGGCCCGCTCCATCGCTGAGATCACAGCAATCCCCTCTGGCAATTCTGCTGGGAGTTCGGCAGCGAGCAGTAGAACTGCATCGCCTTGCATATCTAGGAGGTCATCAATCGCCTTTTCGACAGATGGATTCATGGTGACGACGCGTTCAGAATCTAGTCTTCTCATCCGCTCTTCGATCCAGATCCTAGCTGTGCCCGCGATTCGGACGTCTAGAACCGGGTCCTCCATGTACCTCGCCGTCAGGTACGCCTGAACCATGATTGATAAACACCCCTTGTGAGGAGGGGGGTGTGCTGGAGTTGGGTGGCCCTCACGCAACGCGCCTGAGAGCGCTGGTAGAGATGGTCAATGAAGAGCTACAAACTCATCTTGACGCCGTTGGTGATGTGGGTCATAGCAGGGCCGTCGATCTTGCTCGACACGTTCTGCTGGCCGGTGGCAAGCGTCTGCGGCCCGTGATTGGCATCTTGGTGTACGAGCTCATGGGGGGCCGGGACCTCGACCGTATCATGCCCATTGCTCTTGCATTCGAATTCATACACACTGCGACTTTGGTGCACGATGACATCAATGATAATGCCAAGCTCAGGCGGGGCGTTCCGACTCTCCATGAGCGATTTACCTCAGCTGAAGCCATCGTTGCAGGTGATTTTCTCTTCGTACAAGGCTTTCGACTTGCAGCCCCGCTTGACTCGACTCTTGTTGATGTGATTAGCAACTGCTGCGTGGACATGGTATCGGCGGAATTAGCACAGATCGATCAGCGCGGTAATGTGGATGCGAGTTATGTGGATCAACATTCCATCATTCGTGGCAAGACGGCAGGATTGTTTGCTAGCTGTTGTCAGGCTGCTGGACATCTTGCCGAAGCATCGGCAGAACAGAAAGATGTACTCTATTCGATGGGTGAAGAGATAGGCGTTGCTTTCCAATTAGTGGATGATCTTCTTGATCTGCGAGGCGACAATCTGACAGGCAAGGGTGTCTGCATGGACTTATTCGAAGGTAAATTCACTCTACCGGTTCTTCATGCAATCGACCATCTTGAAGGCGAGGATCATGCAAAGTTCCTTCAATACATTCAGAATTTCCATGAGCGGCATATCGAAGAGACTCTCTCTCTCATCGAACATTCGGGCGGATTCAGGAGGACCGAAGAAGAGGTCATGAGGCGCTTGGATGTTGCAGGCTCCATGCTGGTTGATATCGCACCCGAATCCGAGTCGAGAGACCAACTCATCCTCCTTCTATCGGAACTTGCTGTTCGAAGGTCCTGAGTATGCCGTCGTCGAGTGATGTCGAACGCCGTCAGGTCATCATCATTGGTGGCGGGCCCGCAGGTAGTACGACTGCTCGATACCTCGCAGAAGCTGGAGTGGACGTTCTTGTCATAGATGGGCGTGACCCTATCGGTACACCACTCCAATGTGGTGAACTCATCCCAAGCAATGATGAAATGCGCCGTTTATGTCCTGATGTCCCTGACATCGATGAACTGATCACTACTCCCGATGAAGCCATCTCTCGGCGCGTCGATGCGCTGCACCTGGTTCCTCCTTCCGGCCGCCCCCTTAGGTTTCGATTCGAAGGCGTCATCTTAGACAGGGTGGCTCATGATAGGGCACTTGTCGAACGAGCGAAGATGAGTGGCGCAGATTATCTGGTTGGTCAGAGAGTTGTCACTATTGATGATCATGAGGTGGTCTTGCGGGATGGAACGAGGTATGCAGCAGAGATTCTCGTTGGTGCGGGTGGTCATCAAGATCCTATCCGCCGTTCGCAGTGGAATGAACAATCATTGAATATCCCCGTGAAGTTCGTTCTCATGGATGGTGACTTCCCGGATGTTGTTGAACTGCACTTCGGTTCGATGGCGCCAGGGGGTTATGCCTGGGTGATTCCCAAGGCGAACGGTGCGAACATAGGCCTTGGAATCCAGAAGCGATTTGCCAAGAGGGGCAGCCTCAATCGTTATGCAGAGGAATTCATTGGTAGATATTCTGGTCAAATTACGTTTCGTGGCGCGGGTTCTCTTCCGATGTCAGGTACTGTCTCATCCTTTGTGAAGGGGCATTACGTGCTCGTCGGCGATGCAGCAGGCATGGTACTCCCATCAAATGGAGCGGGCATCACTATTGCCATGATCGGTGGTCGTATCGCCGGCCAGGTCATAGCAGAACATCTAGTGAGGGGGACACCTCTAGTGGAATTCGAAGATAGGTGGCGCAAGCAGATGGGCAAAATCATGCGCAACTCCAAGCGTTCATTCAGTATAGGTAGTATCTTGTTTCGCTCACCAGACTGGATGGTTAACCTTGGCTTCAATCGCCTGACAAAGTCCTTCATCTGGAGGGGTGTCACTTGCAGAAAGGTCTTCTTCGTGTTGTAGACGCTGGCGTGAGATGTAGTCAGAATCATAAGCCGTATTCCTAGCACGTAGTGCCATGTTACCGCAATTCGGTCTTCTCCAAGCCCGAGTTGGTAGGGGTCTCTCTCTCGCTATGCGGCATCATCATAAATCCGTTATGTGAGCAGTCATTGGAAGGTGTTCAAATGAGCAAGGCCGACATCCTCGTCGAAGTGAAGAAAGCTGAGAAGGCTGCTGCAAAAAGAATCAAAACGGCAGAAGACAAAGCGCAGTCTCTTATTTCAGAAGCCAGGGCCAAAGCCTCTGGGATGATCGCCGAGTCACGTGCTACTGGCCAGAGCACAGCCCAAGCAATCATTGATGCAGCTAAAGAAGCAGCTGAAAAAGAAGCTGAAAAGGTCAGTGCAGAAGGCGAGGGTCAGATCGCTACCATCAAAGAAGGCGGTGCAGAACGCCGTAGTGCTGCGGTTGAATTAGTGATGGCCTCGTTCATGGCGGACTGAAAGAGCATAGGAGGGGTTGCGATGTCTGGATTAACTGCAGCCGAGATGTCCCACATCTTGGTAGCAGGTACTTCCGACGAATTGACCCCTACTCTTGAGCTGGCCGCTCGATTGAGGTCCATCCATCTGATTGATCACGATGGCGAAGAACTCGGTCTGGGTTCGCCTAATCATGCAGCCGATGGCATTAGTCAGCGACTGGCAACCATGCGGGGTTGTTTGAGCCAATTGGGTGCCTCATCCAGCACCCGTCTACCCACTCTCAAGGATGCCCGTGCCTCTCTAGAAGGTTCATTCGTTGAATCCACTGATTCAATCATTGAGGATCTTAAGCGCTTAGACTCGATACGCTCTGAGATTGACGACCTAAATGGCCGCGTTGCACTTCTTGCCCGATTGGCCCCTCTAGGTCTTGAGTTTGAATTGTTTGAAGGATATGACTCACTCAGCGTACATCTTGGAGAAGTCGCAGATCTCGATGGCTGTCGAAGTGCATTGAATCATTCGATCAAAGATGTGCTGATATTTGGTTCGAGTGGGAAGGGCAAACAAGGAATCCTTGCAATCTTTTGTGAAAAATCCTCTTCCGATTCAGTTGATACAGTACTCACTGAGCACGCGTTCCAATCGATTGCGGTTCCAGATGGCCAAGGTTCGATGATAGAACAGATTGCTGCGTTGAAGAAACAGACCAAAGAACTGCAATCCCAAGAGAAGACGCTACGTGCAGATCTTGAATCATGGAAAGGAGAGCATGGCGCTATGCTTGTCGGTGGAATCGAATTGCTTGAGAGCGATTTTGAAGTTGAAACAGCGCCGGTACGCGTTGCTGTCAGTGAACATGCCTTCATCCTTGAAGGCTGGGTCTTGACCGAGGATTCTGAAACAATAACCTCTGCCTTGAGTGAGACTGCAACGCATGTTGAGTGCACTCCATTCGAAGTTCCACACGGTGGAGCTCACCATCACTCAGATGAGGAAGTAGAATTTCCACCTATCGCCTTGCAGAATATTGGTCCAGCAACGCCGTATGAATTATTGACGGATGCCATCGGGCGTCCCAAATACGGTAACGTTGACCCCTCGACATTCATGATGATCACCTATCCACTCTTCTTCGGCCTGATGCTAGGTGATATCGCATATGGCCTAGCAATCGTGGGTTTGGCATACTGGGTCTCGAAGACTTTTGCACGGGATGAGATGCTGAGCCGGGCATCGAGATTATTGTACCATATCGGATTCTCAACAATCATTTTCGGTTATCTCTTCGGTGAATTCGCAGGCTGGGAATTCCTTCCACATTATCACCATGGACATTGGGAGGCTTCGAGTGCGCCCGGCTGGGCTACTTGGCTGACCATGTTGTATCCGAATGGCGGAGAAATCTACTGGAAATGGTCTGGACCGTTCGGTGCAACACTAGCCTATCCCTTCCACCGCGTCTCTTCCAATCTTGAAGATCTGATTGTCCTGACGATGTATCTAGGAATACTCCACTTGGCCTTCGGGCTATTAATCGGCTTCCGGGATGCTTACAAAGGTCACGGTCTTTCAGCAGCCATCTTCGAAAGGGGGTCGTGGTTACTGATTCTCAGTGGTGGCTTCTTTTTCGCCTATGCATTCCTGACTCGAGAGAATCACTCAGATGAGGCATATGTCGCTTTGCTCGACCTCTTCATGTTTTCAGGTCTGATTGTGCTTGTGACTGGCATCTTGCTACTCATTGTTGCTTTATGGAAATATGAGGGGATGCCGCTACCTATCGCGATAGCTCTTGGTCCCATTGAATCAGTTCAGGCGCTGTCGAATACCGTTTCTTATGTCCGTCTGTTCGCAGTAGGTGTCGTGGGAGTCAAAATTGCAGAAACCGGTAACAAGTTGCTGTATCAGGATGTGATTGTCGCAGACGGAACTCATATTCTATTGATTCCAATAGCAGTGGTTGGATGGCTTGCAGTACATCTCTTTGCATTGGTCTTGGGAGTGTTCAGTCCCAATGTCCAAGCCGCCCGTCTCCACTTTGTTGAGTGGATGGGTAAGTTCTATGAGACGGGCGGAGAGCCGTTCAAACCATTCGGCAAGAAGCTGGTGAATGTGGAGGCCGACTAATCATACATCACAGTCCATCGGACAAAAAAAAGGAGGAAAAAATATGAATGGAAAACAAGGAATGAACATGACGCTGAAAATGCTGCTCGTCGTAACGCTTGTCACCTTGATTGCTCAAGGTGCCGCTGCTGAAGACCACGCCGCAGACAACGCTAGCACCGAGGCAGCCTGGGGCAAAATAGCCGCTGGAATCGCCTTAGCGGGTGCTGCACTGGGGACAGGTCTTTCGCAAGGACAGATTGGTGCTGCAGCAGTCGGCATGGTTGCTGAGGATGGCAAGAAATTCGTAACAGGTCTAATCTTCACGGCCCTGCCTGAGACGATTGTTCTGTTCGGCTTCGTGTCGCTGTTCGTTCTCTGATCTGGCGAGTGCCGACTGGAAACGATATTGCGAGGGTTACCGATGACATTGGAAAAATTAGCCGACAAAATTGCCGCCGCCTCTGAAGAGAAGGCGAACAAGGTGATTGCCGAGGCCAAGGCTGAGGCGAAACGAATTGAATCCGCAGCCAAAGAGGAAGCGGCAGAGATTGTCGAACAACTGAAGTCTGATGCCGAGCAGGATGTTGCCCAACTCTCCACTGAGATGATAGCAGCTGCACGGCAGAACAATCAGAAACAGCTGTTGATTGTTAAGCGGGAAGAGCTTGATTTAACTTGGCAGAGCGTGTTTGAACAAGTCGGGTCAGCGGGCATGAAGGGTCGCAGTACTCTACTGAAGGCCCTCATGGCAGATGCGACTGAGAAGGACAACGGCAATGCAGTCTTGAGACCAGTTGCAATGGATCGTAAGGCAATTGAGGTGGACGGCCGGTTCAAGATGGGTGAAGATATCGATGGACTCGGTGGTTTCGTTCTTGAGTTCGATGAGGGCGCCGTTAGTCTTGATTATCGCTTTGAGAGCAGATTGCAGACTGCTTGGGACGAGAATCTCGCCGCAGTTACTGGGGCATTGTTCTCTGATTGAATGAATGGATGTGTGACAGATGCAGGTTTTGAATCGTGGTGGCTCAAATCCTGCCAATGCAGCAGCTCGCAGTAAGGCGAGGCGTGCGAAGTTGATCGATGATTCACGTATGCGCCAACTTGTACAGATGACACCCGAGCAACTCGTGACCACCATTGCGGATGGTGGTTATCGCGATGAGATTGACATGTATTCGGGACGCCTCTCGGGTGCTGACCTGATTGAGGTTGCTCTGAACCACAATCTGAGTCGTGAACTTTCAGAGGTGCTCAAGTTCTCCCAGGGTGTCATGAAGACTCACGTCAAAGTCTACACGAATCGTTTCTCTTTTCAGAACGCCAAGATAGTTCTCAGATCTGTAGCGAATGGTGTTTCGGCAGACGCAGTCTCTAAGACGATTCTACCCGAAGAGAATCAATTCAATACAGACTGGCTTGCCATCGTACGTAACTCGAGCACGCTACAGTCGGCAGCTGAGGCGATGGCTCGAACTCCCTGGGGTAAGGCCCTATCTAATTCAGAAGACGCTTCTCTGCAAGATATGGAAGATTCTCTTGATAGGGCATATTTTTCAGAGGCATTATCGGCCACACAAATGCAAACTGCCTCGTCAGTCACGTTACGGCGTTTCTTGCAGACCGAAATCGACCATCTCAACATCACGAACATCCTCCGAGGTCTAAGGGAAGGTATGTCGAATGATCGGCGCGCAGAAATGCTGCTGCCTGGTGGGCGTCTGTGGAAAGGCCCTCGTTTACGTCAAGCCGCAGCCGTTGAGGACCACGGTGGACTTGTTGACCTCCTGCGCAGGTCATCGCACTTCGATGTGGCCGGTTTTGAGGAAGCATTGTCGGCGACAGAAGGCTCAGGAACTCTGGATGCGGCTATTACCTGGTTATCGCACCGATTGGATGCATACCTGCGTAGAATGTCGTTCTTGCATCCTTTATCTGCGCTTCCAATCATCCATTACATCGCCTCGAAGGCCCAAGAGGTGTCTGATTTGTTACTTATTGTCCGGGGCCTGTCAGCAGGTCTTGATCGAGAGATGATTGAGGATCATCTTTCGATTTGAAATGAGGTGAAATGATGGAAATAGCAGTTGTTGGAACTCCAGAATTCACTCTTGGGTTTCAGTTAGCTGGAATCAGCCATGTACACAATGCAGCCTCCGATGAGGATGCATCTAGCGTTCTGCGTGAATTGCTGAATGAGAAGGAGGTGGGCATCGTTGTCGTTGACTCCGCGATGCTCGCTCGTATGCCGGAGCGTCTGCGAATCAGTCTCTCCGATAGCATCAGTCCTACAGTCCTAGGGATAGGAACTGAAGAGGACACATCCTTGCGTGATAACATCCGCAAGGCGATTGGAGTTGACTTATGGAAGTGAGAGAATGAGTGATGAAGGAAAGATATACCGGATTTCAGGACCTGTTGTCACAGCGACTGGAATCGACGCTAAGATGTATGAAGTGGTTCGCGTTGGTAATGAGAAATTAATGGGAGAAGTCATTGAGATTCATGGCGATCAATCAGTCATTCAGGTGTATGAGGATACATCAGGCATTCGACCGGGTGAACCAGTTTTCAGTACGGGTCAAACTCTATCGGTGCAACTCGGGCCTGGTTTGTTGACTGAGATTTACGACGGGATTCAACGCCCTCTGCAGACTCTTGAAGAGGTTATGGGGGTATTCATCACCCGAGGCGTTGACGCCGACGGTTTGAATTTGGAGAAGAAATGGACTTTCGAAGCTACTGCATCTGTCGGTGATGAAGTCAAAGGCGGTCAAGTGATTGGTACTGTTCAGGAGACTGATACCATTATTCACAAGATCATGGTTCCACCAAAATCATCTGGCACAATCAAATCAATCGAATCAGGTGAATTCAATGTAACTGAGACTGTTTGCACACTTGAAGATGGTACTGATATCCAGATGATGCAGAAATGGCCGGTTCGTCACCCACGCCCATTCAGTCAGAAATATGCTCCCGACACACCTCTTGTCACTGGGACAAGAATTCTTGATTTCCTGTTCCCTCTTGCCAAGGGGGGCGCGGCTGGGATTCCGGGTCCATTCGGTTCGGGTAAGACCGTCACCCAGCAATCACTTGCCAAGTATTCGGACGCTCAGATTGTCGTGTACATCGGATGTGGCGAACGTGGAAATGAGATGACAGAAGTTCTCGATGAATTCCCTCACCTGATCGATCCAAATACCGGTAAGCCATTGATGAATAGAACTGTGATGATTGCGAATACATCGAACATGCCGGTCGCAGCACGTGAAGCGTCTGTATACACTGGAATCACCATTGCCGAATATTTCCGTGACCAAGGGTATGATGTTGCTCTGATGGCCGATTCAACGAGCAGATGGGCTGAAGCCATGCGTGAGATATCAAGCAGGCTTGAGGAGATGCCCGGCGAAGAGGGATATCCTGCATATCTATCCAGCCGCCTCGCGGAATTCTACGAGCGAGCTGGTCGAGTTGAGACCCTAGATGGCGAGGATGGTTCAGTAACAGTCATCGGTGCGGTTTCTCCACCTGGTGGAGACATCTCAGAGCCCGTGAGTCAAGGAACACTTCGGATTGTGAAGGTGTTCTGGGGCCTTGATGCGGGTCTTGCCCGACAACGACATTTCCCTGCAATCAACTGGTTGAGCTCCTATTCGTTGTACCCTCAAAGCCTGAATCAGTGGTTCCGCGACAATATTGCAAATGACTTCCCAGAGGTGCGCACCGAAATCAGTGCGCTTCTGAAGGTGGAGGCAGAACTTCAGGAGATTGTTCAGCTCGTAGGTTCTGACGCTCTTCCTATCGATCAACAACTGACTCTCGAGGTTGCTCGAATGATTCGTGAATACTTCCTACAGCAGAATGGCTTCGATCCAATCGATGCCTATAGTGGAGTGGCGCAACAGTACGCGATGGCGCGTGCAATTCTGACTTTCCAGGTCGAGGCAAAGAAAGCCATGTCGGCTGGTGCTCTATTGCAGGATGTTGTCAATGTCCCAGCTCGCACCGAACTCATGCGTGCTCGCTTTGCAGAGGGCTATCTCGAGAAGATAGATGGCCTTGTGGAAAACATGGTGGCTGAAATTGCCGGTACGGTGGAGAATAATTGAAGGAGGAATTTGAATGACCAGCAAGGAATACAAGACAATCACTGACATCAAGGGACCGCTAGTTTTCCTTGAGAAGACGGAACCAGTTGCTTATGGAGAGATTGTGAACATCAGTTTGAGTGATGGTTCACAGAAGAATGGACAGGTATTGGATACTTCGGATGACATGGTTGTCGTTCAAGTGTTCGAAGGGACTGAAGCCATCGATCGACAGGCAGGTGTCAAGTTCCTTGGAGATGTGTTCAAGCTACCTGTGAGCAGAGACCTTGTCGGCCGCATCCTAGATGGAGCTGGCCGCCCTCGAGATGGCGGTCCAGAGATTGTTGCAGATGAGAAGGCAGATATCATCGGTGCAGCAATCAACCCATATTCACGCCAGTCTCCTCATGATTTCATTCAGACGGGAGTCAGCGCAATCGACTGTTGCACGACTCTGGTTCGTGGTCAGAAGTTGCCTATCTTCAGTGCATCTGGTCTTCCCCACAATGATATCGCTCTGCAGATTGCTCGTCAAGCGACGCTCAAAGACAGTGACGAGGAATTCATCGTGGTCTTCTGTGCAATGGGAATCACGGCTGAGGAATACAACTTCTTCCGAACCGATCTTGAGCGAACAGGAGCCTTGGAGAATGCAGTATTGTTTGTCAATCTAGCAGATGACCCTGCAGTCGAGCGTCTCATCACACCTCGCTTGGCACTTACTGCCGCAGAGTACCTTGCTTTCGAGCATGATTACCACGTTCTTGTAATCTACACTGACATGACAAACTATTGTGATTCATTGCGTCAGATTGGTGCTGCACGTGAAGAAGTTCCCGGACGTCGTGGTTACCCTGGTTACATGTACACTGATCTTGCCATGCTCTACGAGCGAGCAGGTATTGTCAAGGGGAAGAAAGGCAGTATCACTCAATTCCCTATTCTAACCATGCCCGGGGATGATATCACTCACCCCATCCCAGATCTTTCAGGGTACATCACNGAAGGCCAGATTGTGATTTCCCGTGAGTTGCATCAGGCTGGAATCTACCCCCCTATCAACGTGTTACCTTCGTTGTCTCGACTCATGGGCTCCTGTATCGGTGAGAAAACCACGCGTGATGATCACAAGAAAGTCAGTGATCAAATGTATGCTGCGTATGCACAAGGCAGAGAACTTCGCGGCTTGGTTGCAATTGTTGGTGAAGACGCCCTGAATGAGCGCGACTTGCAGTTGCTCAAGTTCTCAGATATATTTGAGGACCAATTCCTGCGTCAGGATCGTAACGAGGATCGCTCAATCGATGAGACTCTCAACCTTTGTTGGACTCTCATGTCAAACATCGACACAAAATATCTGGTTCGTCTTGACAAAGAACTCATCGAGAAGTATCATCCCGAAGAGAAGACGTCTTGAGGTCATGACTGAGTGTGAGTTGAATCAGGGGGTGAAAGAAGTATGGCTTTGGATATCAAGCCCACTCGGAGTGAACTGATCAATCTCAAGCGTCGTATCAAACAAACAGAAAATGGGTACGAGTTACTGAAGATGAAACGTGATGGATTATTTCACGAGTTCCGAACACTCCTGTCTGAGATGATTGAAGCCAAGAAGGGCTTGGTCATGACCTATCGGGCTGCAAGTAGCCGGATAGCTCTGGCTGCTGCAATTGAAGGTGGCCTTGAGGTTCAAAGTGCAGCTCTTGGCAATCCAGTTCACCCTGAGGTCGAGGTCTCTCGNCGCAATATCATGGGCGTGGTTGTACCAGAGGTGAAAGGAACCAACCTTTCGTTATCACTTGAACAGCGAGGCATTGGATTGATTGGTGGCTCGCCTTACATCGATGAAGCTGCAGATGCCTACGGNGATTTGATTGTGAAGATTGTCAAAGCGGCCGAGATGGAATCAACCCTCAAGCGCCTCCTTGAAGAGATTGAGGCGACCAAGCGTCGTGTGAATGCTCTTGAGTTCGTCGTCATCCCTCAAATGGAAGANGCAAAGTCATTCATCCAGTTGAGACTTGAAGAAATGGAACGTGAAGAGACCTTCANATTGAAGCGGTTCAAGAATAAGTGAGCCGCTCACTTCAACTTCCGATCAACTTGTAATCGTCGGATAGTGGGGTTGCACCGGTTTCCATTAAGATGATTTTCCCATCTTTGAATCTAATGAAAGAGAGTACAGCTTCTGAGTTAGAGCCGTTAGCAAAGTGTACTATTGAGTGAGCCATTCCAACTTCATCGTTCTCGAATAGGATTCTATCATTCTCTGAAGTGGTTGCATTGCTGCCAGCAAAGCCCAAAACATCGGATTTNCTCATGGTAATGCCTCCAACGTGAGGATTGAATACGAANTCGTCATGAAGTATTTCTGCAAGTGCTTCAACATCTCCATTTTCCCAGGCGTCGTTATATGTAGCTATGATTGACATGTGCCGGGCACAAGTGGTTGCCGTTTAACTCAGTCGATGTTGGGCGGGAAGGGCCCGTGACGTTGCTCATGTCGCAGTGTGTTCTGAATGGTACTTTGTCGATGGCGGTTCAAATCTTTGAGATAGCTCACTCTGCCTCATGCTCATTCAGAGTGGTTTCCTTTCTTGGCAAGGCCCACTCTGGCCATTGTTCTGCGTGTGCATCGTTCTCTTCCATGAGAGATATGGCAGCACTTCGCACCTCTTTCTCAATTGTTTCTTGCAGCGCATCCCAGCGCACATCGAGATGACCGAGCAGGTCGAGNACAAGGAATCGTTGGCCTTTGAATCTCTCTCCTGACAGTTGTAGCACTCTTGATCTCTCAACAACNTGGCGATGGATTCGTCCTTCTATCCATGTCGCTGCTGAACCTTGAGTAGTTAGCGAAATACCTGCTGAAACAGGTAGCAGAAATCTTGCCCCATCTTTTGACACCGCCTTACTGGAACTAGCCAGAAAGGCGATGGCAAGGCCATTCATTAGAAGGGTCAGGGGAGTCTCCATTCCTGAAATTCGCCAAGGTCCCCATGAACATAGAATAGCGAGTGGAATCATGGGTGCTGTCATCCACATTCGCCATACACTCGCCATACCTATTCGCCTTTCCCTTAATGCTGCGAATGAACCGATGAGCAGGCCCAGAGCAAGTGCAGAGATGATGACGGGGATCACGGGTGAGAAGCCTTTGCGATCACCGAGAAAGAGAAACATCAGCGATATGGCGACAAACATCGGTGATAGTGCAGCTGGTAAGAGGAATCCAGTGCCGAGTGGCCTCAATCTCTGTCTGCGCCAATTCAAGCATGAGTCTGGAATGCTCAGCTCGCGTTTACTGAGGGCAGCCAGATTCCGCTGTGTAGTTGCCTTGCGGTTATCTTCCTCATCATTCCGAGATTTCGACCAGGCTGGACCTACTGGTGGTGCCCACCAGGTTGGATTCCCTGCGAGGAAATGACCTGCTGGCCTACCATGAATCTCTGAATCTCCTTCCATGTTGACGTTCTCTCCACGTGTGAATCATCTCCTTCACCTTTCCGAAGAAGTACAGTCCCATCTCAGGAGATGTTCTGTATGATAGATGTGTAAATTCTACCATAGCAGTAAAAGTGTGAATTTCCATCAAGTGGTATGAGTGAATCAGATGGTGTCTCTGGCTACTACTGGCGCGCCATCTCAAACCTTGACTTGAATGGAGCATTTTTCGGTTATTGGCATCTGCTCGGACTTTTCAGCCTCCTCTCAGCAGTGTTTCTTTTCTTCCTGTCCTATCTCGTGCTGCGCGCCGGCCCGACGCAAGCTAAGAACCGCTTCATGGCGTTGATGCTACTCACCGAAGCGCTCCGTTGTGCCACCTCTATGCTATTCTGGGTCTATGCGTGGCCAGAAGATTTCCTGCAGGTCATGAAACCGGCTAGAATCGTGTACTACACGATGTCCTTCCAACTATTCATTCTCTACATGGTTGCAGCCACCTTCTACAGTGAGAAGGCATGGGCGAAACGCATCTCTGAATTCTTCCGGACTCACGGATTGTACCTCCTACCGATTTTCAGTTTTGCTTTGATCATCGGACTGAGTCATGTGTTGGGGGGTGCCAGTGTGGCGATCGGCGATATCGGTTGGGTGTATTGTGATGAGGCAGGGGTTGGTCGTGGAACGACGGCTTCTGGTGAACCCTTGCCATTTGATGTTTCATGCCCTTCTGACTATGATGCCCTCTATCCAATGACCTTCTCTAACGTGGCACTGGGCCCGTTGACTCAGATTCTCTTATTCATACCCTTGATAGGTGCCCTAGTAGCGATGGTTTCGATAGGTCGCTCGCAGAAGCGTATCAAGACTGGAGATGAACCCTCATTGCTTGGCGAAGTAAAAGCGGTTCGATTGGGATTCATTGGCAAGACGTCTCTTCAGATAACAACGACTCTGATCCTATTTTCGATGATCGGATTGCTCGGTCAAGTACCCACCATCAGCACCAACCCATTCAATCAAGATCAAGACATACCTCGATTGTTGATTCTTCTCGCACCTTTGATGCCAACTGCCGTTGTCCTCGCTGCATTGTTCGAAGGACTGGTGTTCACTTATGCTGTGGTCAAGAATGACATGTTCGGAATTGACGAGCGATTGAGGAAGGCCTTCATTACGGCAACCTTCGCCGGTTTAGGCGCCATCCTATTCCTAATCGGGACTGAGTTGATGGAATCGGTTTTCGACCAAGGTTGGATCGGAGGGGTCATCATTGGCATTCCTCTGATTGTCATGCGAAGGCCGATTGTCTCCCTCCTCTCTCAATTNTCTTCCGCAATCATGCCGGAATCTCATACGAATGAGGAACTTGGATATCTTGAGTTGTATGCGATGACGAAGGCGGATGGAATCATCACAAAGAGTGAGAGGGTCTTGCTCGACTTACAGGCCAAGTCGCACGGGCTCACTCGCGAGCGTATGATATACCTTGAGAATTGGTATGACTCNGAGAGCACCTCATCTGAATTCAGTTTGTCCAACCAATATGGTTCTAGCGGCATCAACCTTCTATCTGTCTTCGGCAAAAGTGGCCTAGTACCACTGAGCATTGATGAGATCAGGAATTCATTTACTGAACTGGATGAAAACAATGACCTTGTCCTTTCACGAGATGAATTTTCTGCTGCACCTGCTCTGTCAAGTCTTTCCGAACAGCAAAAAAATGAGATGTTCGATCTGATTGATNAGAACAGTGACGGCGTGATTCAATTCACTGAGTTTCTGAAGGCAGCACAGATGACTGAAGCAGAGTTGCTGGCTTCTGAGGAATGACCCGATGTAGTGTGAATGAAGACTATGCCACACCGATGAAGCGTTTGCATACCCTCAAGACCTCCGGCTGCTGGTCGTCGGTCTGGTGGGCCGAAGGACTTCAGACGACCTCCCGCCGCCTCTTGAGGTCGACGAGTCGGTATGGGATGAACGGGACCTCCTTGAGAGGATCATCGAGCGCGAGTATTCCACTATCGATCGCATTTCAGGTCCCTTACCTGCATGGTCGATTCACCCAATTGAAGATGAGTCTGACGCCATTGGACGACTTCACCGTTCCATCGACCATCTCGCTGGCCTGAATCTGACTCTCCGATTGCGCCGCAGGAAACGATGGTCTGCAATCGTTCTGCCACGTCCGCAACCAATGGGAATCATCGAGAACAAATGGATNCTCCTCGCTTGGGCCGTCACCACTCTGTCAACATTTTTGATGGGTATCAGATGGCTTGTCGAGAATGGGCAAGGGAATTGGTCCGACCACTCACTCTGGTTACGATCAGGTTTGGAGTATACTGCACCTATTCTCATAGTTCTCGGTCTTGGTTACGGAATCCAGCGTACTGTCATGCGTATGTTGGATATGCCTCATTCCGGTTCGTTTCCTATTCCGTTTCCCTTTCCGTTGGCGGCTTGGCCCTTTGGAATCCTTACGATGNTCTCCTTTCCTCGAATGGAGTCGATGATGTGGTCTGATCGAAGGCGCCTAGCCCTCGCCTCATTGACCATGCCTCTAACCCTCTGTATCTCTGGAGTCTTCCTTATTCTCATTGGAGTAGCGATGACTCCTACATCAACCGATATCGTGAGTTCTGGGCCGGTGATTCATTTCTCTGCCTCCATCAACGTTGTGCTGTCATCCCTCATTGGTGCCGGTGACTTAGGATTGCGCAGTGCTTGGCTTCACCCCACTGCTCTGGCAGGTCTATGGATGGTCCTTGTTGGCTGGGTGATGTTGCTACCTGTCCCCACCTTTCCTGGATCGCGCCTTCTCGTTGCTCTTGTTGGTCCCGATCAAGCCAACAGCCGCCTCAACCAATTCCTGCGGGCTGCTATCATCATCGTCGTGTTGATCCTTCTCTTCCAACCACCTTCCGAGCAGGTGGATGACGTTCTGCCGTGGATCTTGCTTGCCATTGCGGCATTGATGCTGAATAATTCCCTTGGAGGTGATGTTTCAAACCCTCTTCTCTTGGATCCGGACCGCGATCTTGATCGCCGCCTCAAGTTCCGCGTCTCTTTTTCCCTCATCGCCATTCTTCTTCTTCTGTTACCTGCATATGCTCCGGTTGCTAGCAGTGAGGACCGGTCGGCTAATGTCATCTTCTTGGATTTCGATGAGATGATTCTTGATATTCCTCCTGGCAGTGAAGGTTCTAGGTCCATCACTCTCCAGCAGGATGGATTGACCC
>PAZI01000001.1 GCA_002715545.1 Methanobacteriota archaeon | reverse complement strand
TCCTGCGAGCAGACATTGGGGGTCTGAGTGCACAAAGCATACCGCATCATAACCAGCTACGAATTTATCCTGAAGTCCTGGATGTTCGTTGTCGACACCAGTGTCGGTTAGAGCGATATTGACGCCCTTTCCTGAAAGGCCAAGGTCCCACGCGCCCAAGGGGTAATATTCCGATGCTCTTGCTTTGACTGCAGGTGTCTGAATATCTCCATAGAACACCAATGAACCATATCGCTCAACCATGACGACATGAGGCAGGTTGGCGAGATCCTCGAGTTGGGCGACATTCACTTCACCAATCAGCACAGCTTGGACAGCGGGCAACTCTAGACGAGGCGTGATACCCATGTTCTGGAGATGAGAAATATCTTCATCGGTGACAGCCCTGTCATACGACAATCCTATGTGAACTACACCTCTTTCATCTTGAAGACTATCATGGATGTGGTTGCGATCGATGTCAAGTGATGTTGTGGTCCACCAAGGTCCATCTATGGTCTGAAATGGGATTCGGATAGGTACCTGTGTCTCCCCATGT
Organism: Methanobacteriota archaeon; assembly: GCA_002715545.1. The sequence continues at coordinate 50,288 of PAZI01000001.1, read as the reverse complement.
TCAGCGTTCGCAGATGCTGCCACATCTCCTGCTAGCATAACTGCGAGGCAGAACGTTGCCATCATTGCACGCCAACGATGAATAGCACTGCGCTCAGGTGCGTTCTGCCAGGAGCTTCTCCACGACGCTCTCATCAGCGAGCGTGCTGGTGTCTCCAAGGTCCGTGACATCGCCTTCAGCAATCTTCCGGAGAATCCTCCTCATGATTTTTCCTGAACGTGTCTTGGGTAGAACGGGAGTAAAGTGGATAACATCTGGAGTGGCAATTGGTCCGATTGAGGTCCGAACAGTTTGGACAAGTTCACCGCGTAGTCCTTCGTCACCTTCCAATCCTCCCTCAAGAGTGACGAAGCAGTAGATTCCTTGTCCTTTGATGTCGTGTGGATATCCAACCACTGCTGCCTCGCACACCGCTTCATGTTCAACAAGGGCAGATTCTACTTCGGCAGTTCCCATACGGTGACCACTGACATTGATGACATCGTCGATGCGACCCATCACCCAGAAATCACCATCTTCATCGATTCTGGCTCCATCTCCTGTGAAGTAGGCACCTGGATGTTGAGAGAAATACGTAGCCACGAATCGGTCATGATCACCCCAGATTGTCCTGAGCATACCTGGCCATGCTCTTCGGCTGATCAGGTGTCCTCCTTCGTTTGGTTTGCAATCCGAACCGTCGGGTCTGACAACTGATGGTTCAATTCCGAAGAAGGGGCGGGTGGCCGAACCTGGCTTGGTCGTTGTGGCGGCAGGTAAGGGTGTGATCTGAATGCCACCAGTCTCTGTCTGCCACCAGGTGTCAACGATGGGTAAACGCTCCTCACCGACGTGGACATGATACCACATCCATGCCTCCGGGTTGATTGGCTCCCCGACAGTCCCTAGTACGCGCAATGACCCTCTGTCCCATTTCTCGATATGTTCAGTACCATGAACCATCAATGCCCTGATGGCAGTTGGTGCGGTGTAGAACGTAGTTGGTTGGTGTTTTTCGACGACCTCCCATAGTCGTCCTGGATGTGGATATGTAGGTGTGCCTTCAAACATCAAGGTGTGAACTCGATTGAGAAGTGGTCCGTAAACGATGTACGTGTGTCCAGTAATCCAACCAATATCCGCTGTACAGAAGTGTAGATCACGTTCGGGTTTGAGGTCAAAGACATACTTGCACGTCGTAGCAGCGAAGATCATGTAGCCTGCATGTGTATGAAGCAATCCTTTCGGCTTCCCTGTGGATCCTGAAGTGTAAAGGATGAACAGTGGATCTTCTGCTCCCATCTGTTCGGGCTCGCATTCCGTATCTTGCTCAGCCATACTCGCTGCAAGGTCGATGTCTCTTCCTTCGACCCATCCATGACTACCCGGTCCAACTCCATCACCTGCTCGATGATTGACGAACATTCTACGGACATCGATGCCGGCAGCAGCAGCAATAGTGACAGCATCATCAGCAATCGATTTCAATTCGATGCGTCGGCCACCTCGCAGTCCAGCATCCGTCGTCATGATCACATCAGACTCTCCATCGATGATGCGCTGAGCCAAACTTTCGGCGGAGAATCCTGCGAAGACGACAGAATGTATGGCCCCGATTCGGGCACAGGCTAGTAGCGCGAAGGCCAGTTCTGGAATCATGGGCATGTAGATTGTAACCCTATCACCCCTTTGTACGTCATGTGCCCGCAGTGCGTTGGCCATCTGGCAAACCTGCGCGAGAACTTCAGCGAATGTGAAGTTCCTCACTTCTCCATCATCACCCTCCCATGTGATGGCAAGGTCGTCCCCGTGCCCAGCATTGATATGTCTGTCAAGGCAATTGTGGGATAGATTCGTTGTCGCTCCTTCGAACCAAGCGATGTGAGCTTTGCTGAGATCCGATCCGTTGACGGTTGTCCAACGTTGGTACCAGTCAAAGTCCTCTGCGATATTGCCCCAGAATCTGTCAGAATCAGCGATTGAAGTATCGTACATCTCCTGATAGACTTCCATAGAAGGTATCAGTGCATCCGCTTGGATCCACCCAGGTGGCTGAAAGGTCCGCTCCTCGGAGAGATGACTCTCGATACTATCCGGTTCCTGCATGGCGCGGCATGCATTGTGTTGGACTTAATCGTGTTGTCCACTCATAATGCTGTTCAATAAAGAAAAAACCCGTCTCGGATATATATCCGCGTGACCGCACACATGTCATGCGAGGCGTACTTCTTACGCTGCTGCTCCTTTCATTCGCAGCAGTGAGTACCTTTGCGGAAGAGGATCGCACTTTCACAAGTGTGGGTCATGATGTGAGTATCGTGCATGATGAATCATCTCGGACGATAATCGCCAGTGCAGGAAGTGGGTCGTTCAAAATCACATATGGGTCCTCCATGGATTCTGATTCAATCACGATGACATCGATGGTCCCCTTATTCAATGGACATGTGATTCACGTTGATGTCCAAGGTCACCTCGATGCTCACAACCATCTTTCGGAGAAACACGTTGTAGTACACCGATTTGATGGTGCCATAGAGTATCTGGATGCGGATGATGATGGGTTGTTGGGAGTCAACTCCAGTCTTGCTCACAAGTCCCGCTTGGATACTGAGACCTTGACCGAGGAAGTGGTTGCTCTGGCGGATTATTCGACCTTGGATTGGTCCGCAGAAATCCATTCTGATGTCTTGGATGATCAACGCGTTGTTGCCACTGTTCGTTTAACGAGTGTTGACGTTCCCCTCCGCGACATCAATGGTTCACTGATCAAACGCATTCCTCTGATTGAATATCGATTCATTTGGGTCAATTCGATGATAGTGGAAGGCGAGAGATTGCATCCAGTCTACCGCTTGGAGGTGGATCACGCTTCACAGGTTGTGAACGCTTTGAGAGAGGGTGATGTGATGACTCCTGCACACATGATCACGTCTCAGTGGAAATATGATCAGACGATTGAAGGATGGAATTCCACGACATCAGAGGGGCCTAATCGCCTGCACATTTCGACACAGACGCTTCATGCCATTGAGAGTGATGAGATTGCAAAAGCTTGGATGACTTATCATGGCATNGCTGANCTACCTGCTAAACAACCNATTTCTCTTTTGCTTCATGNTGAACATGAANCACCTGAAACATTCGGGCCTCATCGTTCCTTTGAATGCACTAANTCTACCCAAGANCTTGGNTGTCTTGCCCCTGNTCAGATGTTGAATGATATCATCACTCCAATGAAACTCCAAGGTTCAAGGGTCCGTTTCGTCCCAAGTGTGGCTGAATCAAGTGTTCTCTCAGACCTCCATTGGACAACGAACGTTACTGTAGATGATGTTGAGTACGATGTTCTCTCTCAGGTTGATGATGGACGTAACGCAACCTCTGAAGATCTTGCCTCACTTGCGTTCGATTCAATGGGTGGTAGTGTCTTTCGTATAGGCCTGAACTATCCTCTCGGTGAACACTCTCATCATGAATGCGAGATGATTACTGAGAGCATCGAATATGCTGCTTACGCTGTCGATGTTGGAACCGATAATTCTGTTGGATCAGTAGGCGTTGTTGTAGGTCTCCTCATGGGACTTATATTCGCTGCGTTCGTCATCCTTGCTGTGGTCGTTGCGAGGACCTCTGCATCCATACCTCACTCTTCTTCACGGGGACGTTCCTCACACGATACTGAGGAATGAATGATTCCAAACTCAGGCGACTTTCAAAACCACCTTTCTGGGTGGTGTAGTGATGGTGCAGGCAATCGTAAGGTGCCCTTTGGCCACAATTGATGAGAGATGTTTTCACGCCCTGAATTCATTACCTTTCTAGATATATATGCCAAAGAATGTGTCCATAATGAATGCGAGTAGAATGAATAAAACTACGAGGATGGAAATTACATCGAGGGGGAAAGTAAGGACAAAAATCACCTTTTGCCAAAGTTTTAGATTTTCCCAGACTGTCTCTCCATACACTTTTTTGAAGAATTTCCTAGTCCTCATTGAATCAATCCCTGTCATCACACAGGCCACTACTCTAATCTCAACTACGTCTGTGTTCTCATTGCATGAATCGTTGAGTATTACCCCTCATTCTTCCTCATGATTCCAGAGACTGGTTGAGCAGACTGAACATATCCACGCCTTAGGTCGTCGCCCATCGATTTTGACCGTTGTTCCGCACCGTCCGCACAGTATCGTTGTCATGATTGGGGGGTCAAGAGTGGTGTCAACGCGATACATCACATTTCCTGAACCGTCTGGAGGGAGCACATTCTCCTCAGGAATCCATTGAGCGATGGCCACATCTGACATTTCCCGTATATCTGCGGGTTGGATGAATCCTAAGAGCAGTAGGACAATCCCAGACAGTGATAGAATCACTCCTGCCTCCCAGACTTCCATCGAATTGAGTCCTATGCCGAGCATGACACACACCCAACCTGCGATGAGCAGGTTCACTCTGTTGCTCACGCCTTCATCGCTCCATTTCACCAAACTCACTTGGGAGCATGATATCAGGTGAGTGTGTTTCTTCTTCCTCGTCAAATGAAGGGAATAGTTTGTCAGGATCACCACGCGTCCTTACAAGAAAGATAGCTAAGGCTGCGATGCTGATGACTGCAGCTACAGCTCCTAAGGCGACAATGGCCTGTATGTTGATCAGATCGTTCCCAGCACTGGCCGACGCGGAGACCTGATTCTTTGCGGGTGTTGTGGAATTGACTTTCTGTGTTGTATCTCCAATGACAGGACATCCATCTGTACTTGACAGATTCAGGGCAGGTATATCTGGACACATATCTGGCTGTAACCCCGATTCATTGTCTCCCCATCCATCAGCGTCACTGTCGTTCCATTGTGATTCCTCATTTGGAAAATCATCACCTTCATCAGACCAACCATCTCCATCGGCATCCGGACATCCTCTCCGGTCTTGTCTGCTTGTTCCACGCTCGTCAGGACAGGCATCGTTCTCGTTGAGAACCCCATCCTCATCTCTGTCATTGATAGTGTTCGAAAGTTCAGTGATGCGTACGCGATGATTGTTCGTTTCCTCTGATTCAAGGATCTCATTTTTCTCGTCAACTACGACAATGAGATGATAGGTTCCCTCTGGAAGAACAGGTACTTCGAATTGACCGCTGAGTCCAACAGTGGTGCCATTTTCTATGACCTCTCCTTGGAACTGGTGCTCCAACAGTGTGATGTCATCGTCATCAACATTCGAGTCGTGTGAGAAAAATACAGTTGTACCGAGTGCGTAAGGCCAGTCCGCTCCCTGATTAAGGACCACCCATGAGATAATCGCAGTTGAGCCGACCTGAATCATGGGTGGTGCACTCACGGATTCGACGGAAAAATCGGGTCGGTTCGCTGGTGGTACCTGTGTCGTGACTTTGAGTGTGAAGTCGGAGCCTGCATCCACGAGAGCAACGATGACCCAGACGCGCCGTGCTTCTGAAGATGAGGCTTGTAGACGGACAATTCCTCCGATGCTTCTTTCTTCCTCTTCATTCCCAATATCATCTCGGAGAGATATGTCAAATTCCGTATCACTCTCTTCAATGATTACTTCTACAGTGACAGTAGTGCCTTTGGAAACATCGAATCCCCATGCATCTGCTCGGTCGCTCAGATCAAGGCATTGTGTAATCATCTTAGTTGGATTGTTGCCTACCCAAGCAGATGTATCTGATGATTGTCCTGGGTCATTCTCAGTAGTTGATCCTGTGCATGAATGGGGTGCTCGTGAATCGAGTCCGAGGATGTAACCCCCTTCGCCTAGGTTCCGTTCGATTTTGACATATAATGTCGTTATCGTTCCCGCAGCACCTGTTCCAGTGTACTTCAACACTTCTTTGTCCTCAGTAGATGTGATTACTAATCCATCCTGATTGAGTAAAGTGGTACGAATGCGTAGATCACGTAATGTTGTGACATTCACAATCAATCGAGTACCACTTGTTAGTCTCAACGTGTACACATCGACGACATCTGAGGAGTCAACACAGCCTTGAGGTGGTTGGTTGTATGTAGGGTCAATACCAAGATCTCTTGCAGAAGCAGTCCCCCCTCCAGCATCACCAGATGAACCAGCATCCGTCTGACCTCCTGAACAAGGTCCATTCACTGGTCCTGCATATTCTGGGTCCGCTGCAACCATCTGGTTGTTTGAAGTCGTGATTTCATCAAGTCCCCCGTCGTCATTCAGCCGTACAATCACATAGAACCATCCCTCAAGGTCATTTGGAATCTGGATATCGAAGGAGACCAAGGTCGAATCGTACTGAGTTAATCGCGGAATGGTGGTTGAACCTATGCGGTGGTCCAATAGAGTGGTCAGTGTTGTATCGGTAGAGAGATAGACACCGGCTATGGAAGATGGGGCAATCGCATTAGCGATATTTCTGACACCAAGATCGATAGATAATGTCCGGTGGAATGGCCCACTGACTTCGCTCTGAAGCGATTCAACTTCAAGATCNGTTGGGGGTCCGATAGTGATCAATTGAGCTGTCCAAAGAGTGGAATCTTCGCCGTAGTCGATGGCTTGAGATCGTATTACGAGGTAGAACTCACCTGCGCTGTCACCACTGACCACTCCTGTCTGAACAATACCTCCTGGCGAGCCTACAACAATGNCTTGATCGATTCTGCTACCTATTCCATCAATCATTTCAATCTCGAGCCGAGTTGATCCCCCTACACTGACCTGAACTGTGGTTTGGTGGTCAATGGATGTCTTGAAACGNAGTGCGTCTCCATCTTCATCTTCCATGTCGATGCATCCTCTCCATATTCCTTCAGGATCCATACCAATATCGACAGAAGTGGTGCTTCCGATACCGATGTCATTTCCTGTATCAGCATCATCGTGATTAGTTGCGCATGTAGGAGGTGGGGAGGGTACAATCCTCGCCTGCGCTGAATAATTTCCTGAACCTGAGATATGTTCGATGCGCAGATGAACTGTCACTTTTCTACCACTAAGGCTGGAACCAGTTGTGGTTAATCTCAAGGTCTCACCATCAACGGTTGCCACGTCAACCTCAGTGCCGTCCGATGCATGCAGGCTTGCTCGGACGGAGCGATTCGCTTCAGTGGTCACATCTACGGTCANATCCCGGTTCCCGGTTTCGATATCAAACGCGACAATGTCGNCGGTGTCGACGGTATCGACACAACCCCAGCGGGGTTCGGAATCAGATGGGTCGGTTCCTACGTACCAAGCTCCTCCATGTGTAGCAGGTCCATCCCGCCCGGCACCAAGGTCATTCTGGGGCGCTGAGCATATTGCACGACCTGCCACGTTCGCCGCGACGTTAGGGATGAATGATACCGCTATTAGGATCATCATCAACCCCCATGCTGAGGTCCTTCGCTCTCGGAGCATGCGAATACCACAACGTATCGTCCTCATAGCCCATCCGCTTAGAGGAGCCAACGGTGGGATTCGAACCCACGGTCTGCGGTTTACAAGACCGCCGCATTGGCCGGGCTATGCTACGTTGGCGTTTCGGTACCGGAGGAGAGCCGATTCACTCTTGAGCGATGTGGTGTGACGACACAGTCTTGCATGATCCTTGCTTACATGCTTACATTCACTCTTGGATGGCTGTGTCTCATGTCATCATCGTTGCTCCCATCCCGGCAATAAGTGCCGAATGCTCAAGTGTGTGTTTCACTCCTCAGTGACATGGGAGCCGTGATGATTGACGGCAATGCATGCGGCGCTGCCGTTGAAGAATCATTGTTGGGACGCATTGCTTCACTCACTTCACCACCCCATTTGGCGGTAGTCATAGTTGGCGATGATCCTGCTTCTCACGTGTATGTCGGAGCCAAGGAGCGTGCGTGCGAACGACTGGGAATTCGGAGTACGCGCATTTCCCTCGATGTGGACACCCCTTTCGTAGAGGTCTATGCAACCGTTCAACACCTCAATGCCGATTCAGATGTGAATGGAATCCTCGTTCAGTCTCCTCTTCCGATGGGTATGGATGAGATTGCCATCACTGATTTGATAGATCCTACAAAGGATGTAGATGGGTTTCACGCACAGAATCTTGGGCGCCTGGTTCAAGGTGATGCAAGTGGTTTGCTACCTTGCACTCCTTCAGGTGTGATGCGCATGCTGGAATGGGCAGACATTGAGTTGAGTGGGAAGCGTGCAATTGTCATTGGCCGCAGCCGAACTGTGGGGATGCCTCTCTCATTGCTCTTAGCACAAAAAGGAGTAGATGCCACTGTCACAATTGCTCATTCGAGAACCCAGGAGATGTCTGAACTGTGCCGCAAAGCGGAGGTGGTCATCGCTGCGGTTGGGCGTTCCAATATTGTCCGCGCAGACTGGGTCAAGCCAGGTGCCATCGTGATTGACGTGGGGGTCAATCGCGTCGAAGATGATTCAGACAAGGGTTACCACTTGACTGGTGATGTCCACCCCGAGGTCACCGAGATTGCCGGTGCACTTTCTCCAGTGCCTGGGGGGGTGGGCCCGATGACGGTTGCAATGTTGATGTCGAATACTGTTAGAGCCACTGAGATGCAACAATGAGTTGGAATCGGAGCTATATCACATATGTCGTTGGGACATGTCATGAAAAGGCTTGAATCATCGACCGTGAATGGCGAGGTCCCATGGTTAGACGTTCCCCTAGGCTAGGCCTCGCCTCCGTGGTTTGTGCTGTCGGGGGTCTCGTTCTTTTGACGTTCAATTTTTTTGGTATGATAGATGGCTTTCTGACGGACAACAACCATCAAATCTACCTCTTCCCATTGTTTGAAACTATTGTTCTAGGTGAAACCGAGGGCAGTGTCTATGTTCACGCAGGTGCCATAGGTCCCCAAGAGATTGTCCTCGCTGCCTTTGGAGTTGTGTTGCTGTTGTTCGGATTGGTGATGCTCCGCAGGCGTCCCGATATTCCCCCTCCTGAAATGATGGATGAGGAAACACAACGCCAACAGCTTGAGTCAGTCCCTATTGAGGTTGCCAAATCAGGAAGTTCGCAGAATCTTGTAACCAGAGACATCGTCAAATCAGTCGTTGGAGAACGAGGCATGCCTGTGGATCAGGCACCACCAATGCCTTTTGGTCTGAGGTCTTCTGAAGCACAGGCGGCCCAAGAGACGGCTGCAGAGAATATTCTCATTGTAGCAGCGAAGGTGAAGGATGAAGCAGTATCTACAGAGGATTCTGAGACATCTGCCAACGAAACAACCCCTCTACCACCTGAATCTTCGGTTGTCGAACCAGATGATTCTGCCACCACGCCCATAGTTATCGAACCCGAACCACCTGTAACCACCCCTGCCATCGTTGAACCAGATCCTCCAGCAGTTTCTCCTGTTGTCGTTGAACCAGATCCTCCAGCATTTTCTCCTGTTGTCGCTGAACCAGAATCATCTGTTGTTGACCCTGTTGTCGCTGAACCAGAATCATCTGTTGTTGACCCTGTTGTCGTTGAACCAGATTCACCTACCCACGCCTCGGTTGCCGAAACTAAACCGACCATCTTGCAATCAGACGATGTTGAACCAGATGTGGGCTCGCCAACCTTTGATGCAGGACTTCCTGATCTTGATGAACTGTTCAATGAGGAGATGCATGAAGATGATTTGACCCAATCACGTTATCCCGAACTTAACGATGTTCTTGACTCACTTCCAGATCTTGATGATTTGTGAGAGTCATCCTTGCCAAGGTATCCAAACTTGTGAGTTTGCATCCCACCAGTACCACTGCCCATCCTCGCCCTGCCACCATCCATCCCAGTCACTCTGAGTCGACTGCGTTGTCTGATTTTGGTCATATGATTGAGTCTGCTGATGTTGCGTTTGCTGTGTGTGAGTTTGCTGTTGCTGGACCTGCTGTTGTGAATATGCTTGGTGATGTTGCGCCTGTTGCGTGTATGCTTGCTGCTGCGTTTCGGCCAGTGCATCATCTGCTTGACTCTGCTGTTGCTGTGACTGTTGGGCATACGCCTGCTGTTGCTGTGGCTGTTGAGCATACGTCTGCTGCTGTGGCTGTTGGGCATACGCTTGCTGCTGTGGCTGTTGAGCATACGTCTGCTGCTGCTGTGGCTGTTGAGCATACGTCTGCTGCTGTGGCTGTTGGGCATACGCTTGCTGTTGCTGTGACTGTTGGGCATACGCCTGCTGCTGTGGCTGTTGAGCATACGTCAGATTCTGTTGTTGATAGTCATGACCGCCAGTTCGCTGGTACCCTCCTTCCCAAGTTGCGTACTGCGCATAGGCATCTTGAGGTTGTGATCCATATCCATAGTCTGGATTCCATCCCTGTTGTGCAGTTTGATCATAATGTCCCTTTGCTTGAGAAAGTGTCATTGTTGGTTGCATCTGTTGGTAGAGCCCAGGGCTACCCCGATTCGGATTGTAGGACTTTGATAATTCCTGATCGAGGTCTATGCTCGCTTGACCCGTTCTTGTGCCGAATGGGTCCCAGACTTCTTTCCCTCCTTTTCTGTCTACACGGGGAAATAGGATTGGCATGACCTTTCCTTGAATGATTGGCCAGATTGTGAGTCCTAAGAACAACACCAATGGAATGATGACGATTGGATGTATCACCATCATGGGGTCGAAGGGACAATTATTCTGCTGCGCCCTGCATTGTAATTGTGCTCTGTTCGCCTCAAATAGTCTCCATATACAAGCAAGAATGGTCCCGATGAACGAGGCCGCCCCGAAGCCGACGCGCAGGTTCCGACCGACCCCCATCCTACAGACATTGTCCTCCTCTCGTTTGTGCCTGTCGGATGGGTGCTTCGATAAGCATCAAGAGTCGAGTCCATGTCCCAACCACACTCAGGAGAGGTCTAGGTATCACCTTGGAGCGGGAGATGGAGAAAGAGATGGGCGACACAAGGGATGTTGAGCAGGCTATTGAGGTGCTGCTTGATTCACCCTCTGGCCGATTGATGACAAGGCTTGGTGCACATATACGTCGTCGTTGGCTCTGGTTGTTGGGTGCCGCTCTGATTGGTTTCGCAACCGGATTTACCATCTCAACCCGTTTGATTCTCTGGTTGACTGAAACCTCTGGTCTTGTCCCACCTTCTGTAGAGATAGTCGTTCTATCACCTCTGGAGGTGATTCTCATCAGGTTGAGAATAGCCACACTTCTCGGCTTGTCCACATGCGGGCTGTTGCTTCTTGTGGATCTAACGAGGTATGTGCGTAGTGACTCTCAGATTCGTGATATGATGGCCGAAACAGACATCCGAATCCAGGCTCCACCATTCAAGGTCATGCTGATTGTGGTCATTGCCATTGGTCTGGGAACACTTGGTGCGGTTTATGCCCGATATATCCTGATTCCATTCGTGCTTGAATATTTCATGATGGACACACTTCGCGTCGAGCTGACGCCGACTTGGCGTCTTTCAGATCTCGGTAGTTTTGTGATCGGCCTAATCGTTGGTTCAATGCTCGCATGGCAAGTCCCAATCGTAACTTATGTTGCCTTGCGTACCGGCGCAATTGAGCGGTCAGAGCTCCTTGCCCATCGCCGCCATGCGTGGTTTATCTCGGCGGTCCTCGGAGCCATGCTATCGCCACCTGATCCAGTCTCTATGGGGATGGTTGCCCTACCTATGGTGATCCTATTTGAGATTGGTATTCTTGTCGATAGGCTCGTTCCTGGCTCGCAAGGTTCGATTGCTCCGTGGTCTGTATCATCTCATGAACCAAAGATTCCAACCACATGATTCGGTGAACCTATGCACATCGAGAACACCCTCCCTTCAATTGTTGCAGGCATGGAACAGTTCGATGGTACTGAGTTTGACATTCGTTTGACGTCTGATAATGATCTGGCAATTTACCATGACCGCAGACTGCATCCATCTGCAAAGAAATCTCTCGGAGGGACCGGGTTCGTGGAGCATTACACGGGGGAACAACTACAGAGCGTTGGCATTCCCTTACTCAGCGACCTTCTCAATTCCAATAGATTCCTAGACATGTGGAAGAATCAACCGAAATTGGTTGATATCGAGTTGAAATTACCGTATCCAGGAGCAGGTCTGACGAGGGGCTGGTTCTCTTCAAGAGGACCCCGTGAACATCTGACTTCCATGTTCAAAATACTTGGAGAGGTGATCGAGAGGTTTGAGGTCCCTGTCCATAATCTGGCGGTGCTTGGTTTTTCGAACCAACTTCTTCGAGCTAGGAAAAATGCCAGAATGGAGCACCTTCCTTCCACAGTGCTAAGACCTTGCATTCAACCTTGGGGCGGTCCTCTAATCGAGCGGATAAGGGCTGGCCCTGCCTTCTTTTTCCATCCCTTCAGGCGTTCACTCGCCACTCATCAGCGAGAAGGGTCACCATTCCTACCTATGTCTCTGAATTATCTCCTTCCACATTCTAGATGGGTGGTGTTTGGCCGAAGTGTTGGTCTGTATGGAAAGCCATCAATGCGCCTTGAACGCCTTCGCCGAGGTTTTCCAGTCCAAGTGTTTCCGAGTAGAGTGCAGTTGGAATGGAGGATGCGTGACCTTGGCATCTCTCTGATATGTGATGAATCACCAGAATTTATCGCCCATGACCATGAAGGCGTTCCGCGTTGGACTCGTCCGGCCACTCAATCCCTGACCATTGAGGAGGAGAAGGAACTTCGCAGCACTCGAGGCGACATTGGTAGAACGATGCAGCAACGTCTTATCGAGGAAGTCGAACCTTGGCACCTTAAGTCTGCCAAAGAGCAGACCCGTCAGATGAAAGAATGGTCTGAGCGTTGGAAGTGGACACGGACAGTTGACGACTTGATGGCTCAATCAAGCGATGATCGGCTACCTTGGGAGGTTGTCAGGGTCATCGGTCATCGTGGCTCTGGCGCTAGCAGCAGGCCACTACCTGAACTTGTATGAGTTCATTCGACAGGCCTGTGGATGTACTTTGGTCGATATATTGGCACACCTTTTCCATCACGTGCATTTCGTTCGTCAAGAATCTGTGCCCCTATGCCAGAGACTCTGGACCACCCGAAAAATGTCGTATATGTCTCGACATCTGTGAAGCCAACTGACTGTAACAGAGTACCTGAGACGAGGTCGACATTAGGATTAGGATTTGAAATCCTCGGATTTTCAGCAAGGACTCTGGAGGCGACCTCGCGCAGAGTCTTCAGTATCTTGAATAATGAATCGTTTGGGCAGACTCTCTCGCCGACCTCTAGTTGCAGGGTTGCCCTTGGATCTTCAGCCCTAAGAACAGCATGGCCAAAACCGTAGATTGGTTTCCCTGCAGCAATCTCATTGCGAACGAACTCCTCAACCTGAACTGGGTCATCCGAACCAACTCGTTGGACGAACTCAAGACAGGACTGGTTCGCACGTCCATGCAATGGCCCTGAAAGGGCGTCCATGGCGGATGAGAGCGCAGCTGTGATGTCGGCCCGACTCGAGGCCACAGCTTTGCCAGTGAAGGTGGAGAGATTCCCTCCCCCATGATCGAGATGGAGGATGTAGAAAGTCTTGAGGATGCTCGCCATGCCACTCCTATCTACCTCCGGTGGAGGGTTGAGTGCAGTGATGAAGGCTGAGATGATTCCATCCTTGAGTCCTACTGGTTCAGGTAGAGTTTGTCCAAGGCGGAGCCGATGGATTGCAGCCATCAGCCATGGCATTCTGGCGATGACTGCCATCACTTCATCTAGGGGTTCAAGTCCCTCGTCATCCCCGATGAGGACCTCTATTCCAATGGAGAGAGTCTTCATTGGATGAACACTTCCACCCAGAGCCTCTATCACTCTCCCGACGGCCTTTGGTGGATCGGCTAAACGGTCGAGATGGTCGAGAAAGCCTCGAAGTTCATCTTTGCTTGGCCACCGCTTATGCAATAGCAGGTATACTACCTCAGCCGGGGCTCGATCAACCGTCTCTCGCACTGGGATGCCAACATAATGTACTCCTTCGATGGGATCGACACTGGAGGTCCTACAGGTTCCTACCGGAATGCCTCGCAGTCCTGTATCGAGGTGTGATTCCTTGACCTTGAACAGGAAGTCATCTCCGGGGGCCATAGTGTCTCGATGCACCTTCGTTTCATAATGACACCGCTGATAGGTCCATCCGACTCGTACTGCTTATGTGTGACGTGTTCATCCCGGCTTGATGGGTGTTCTGCAGACGGGCCGGCGAGTCCTTCTCGCTTTGCTCGGAGTAATCATGATTCTCTTGGCTGCGATCAACATGACCATTGGTGTTCCTGCACAGGTTGCAGCTCCAGGTTGTGAATATGCAGAAGGTCACATCGAATGGGTTGCCTTCTTCACTGAAGGACCATGTAGTGGCAAGGTCACGACTGACGTGGAATATCCTCATGCTTCTAAGGATGATGTGGTTGTCCTACTATTTGCCACGATATTTATCCTCATCGCCATAGGCGACTCTCGTTTCCTTGCTCGCATGAACCTGAAAGTGAAACGATTCTTGCAGAGAGATGGCCGAACCGAATCATCTGATGGAGATACAGAGATTCACGAATTCGGGGCCCCTCCGCGTTCTGCTGAACTTGATCACGACCTCATTGAAACCTCTGACTATGATCCTGCAAAGAAACCTCCTCGTCGCAAGAGGGATAAGGAAATAGATAGCCCCGAATCATCTGATCAGTTCGACAACCCCTTCGACTTCTGAGGATGTGTCCGTATTCGTAATCGATGGTGGTCTGCTGGCCTTCGATTTGAGTGCCAACCAGATTGTGGAGCCTGTTGTTCAAGCAATGGTGGTATTGTCTATTTGAATGCAGACGAGGTCAAGCGAATAGCAAAGCACGAGGGGCTTGATGCGAAGAGGTGGGTAAAGGAACGTGCATCGCGATCACGTAATGGACGCATTGTTCTTGGTCATCGGGCAGATGGTGCGTGCATCTATTTGGAGGAGGACTCCAAATGTTCCATCCACGAGTTCAAACCTACTCAATGCAAGGCTTTCCCATGGTGGAGAGAGAATCTGAGAACACCTGGTTCTTGGGCCAAAGTGAAGCGAGAATGCCCAGGTATCGACGATCCTGATGCACCTCTCATCGACCCCAACACGATTCGTGGGTGGATGTCCCGTGATGATCAGGTCAGCCGGGGTATCAAACGAATCTGATTATTCTTCACTCTCATCTTTGGGAACCATCAGTTGTCTCATCTTCACGACTGCAGATGTGTCATGAATCTCACCATCGTCGAGTAGGTCGCCCACGCTGACATCCTCTTCATGTATATTCCATTCTCCCTCTGGAGTCCACTCATCGATGTCTTCTTTGATCAGTCGTTCGGCATCTGACGATAGGTCGTCGAGATTCTTTCCAAGGCCATCGAGGTTGTCCTGATCAGAGGTTCGTCCGACTTCATACGCTATGTTTTCTAGTCCAAGTCTAAGTGTTGAGTCAGCATGTGTTGTTGTGAGACTGGCTTCCTCGTGTGCATTCAATTGTCGTTCGACCTCCGCATCTAATGCTCCTCGTCCAGCCCATTGTTCTCTGTCGATACGCTGGCGTCTGAGTTCGCCAATGCGAGGATCAAGTTTCTCTGAACGTTGCAAATCACGTTCATCACCATCTGACATGATTTCAGATACTACTTCTGCAGCAGCAGCTTCAGCATCTATCGGCCAGAGGTCAACAGCCTCCATGTTTTCAGTATCATCTTCGAGGTTGACAAGTTCAACTTCAAGCCGATCGGTGTGGACTCGGGCTAGGCTTGCATCGAGGATTTCATCAGCTTCTCTATCTGCAGCCATAGCCTCTCTTGGTTTTGCAGCGCGACGTTCAAGTCGACCTTCAAGTGCATCAATCACATCTGTTTCATCCTCTAGGATGTGTCCTGCATCAATCATCTGCGAGAGTCGATCGAAAGCTGCTATGGAAGCATTCAGGTCCTCTTTGGCCCAATGAACAACCGCTTCGAGATGTCGATCGCTGATGAGAACTCTTCTCAACATGGCCCGCCTTCGCAGGAGGAGAATCGTGCTGGATCTGGAGAGTGACATCAATTCGATAGGAACTGCACCTCTAATGATTCGCCGCATTCGACCGTGACCGAGGTGCTCTTCATTCCATAATCCTGCACTGATGATGATCTGCACTCCAAGATTCAGAGCCCAATCCATCGCTGCACCCAGATCATCGATGAGGTCTTCACGGCCTTGGATTATATCGAGATCGTCAACGATGAGGAGGCTTGAATCTGGAAGATGTTCGGACCAACCCTTCGGTACTTCTACCGAACTCAATAGCACGGACCCATCGATTCGTCGAACCAGTCTGGTTGGGTCGCGCCGTTGCATTGAGGTAGCTGCGGCGTGGAGCAAGTGGCTCTTCCCCGATCCTTCAGGACCAATGAGGACCAATGGATTCATGCGGGTAGCTGGTGCATCTAATACGGCCTCGATGGCATGTGTGGCAGCTCTATTTTCCGGTAACGTCACCCATTGACGAAAGGTAAGGTGATCTACGCGTAGGAATGCAGGTGGCCATCCATCACTTGTCTGTGGGTCCATTCGTTGTCCTGGCTCATCCGTGCGTCCCACTGCAAGGACTTCTTCCCATATTGGCCGACCTCCCTCTCCGAGCCCGAGAATCTCATTAACAATCTCTCCGATGTCGTCACTTATCTCCGCATCCACTGTCTCTTCCTTCACGTCACTGGTGTCCAAAAGCCAATCAGGCATTATGGCCCCCTTTCCGTCTTCCATTTGTGCCCCGATGCCGAATTGTTGTGGGCGTACTTCACTGAGAACATGTCTGAGAATTGAAGGCTGCGTTTTGCTTTCTGAAGATGAAGTTTCAGAATCGGCATCCAGAAGAGCTTGTGTCCTTGCTATTGCTACCTTAAGATCGAGGGCTTTTTCAGTCATATTTCGATCTCCCTCTCTATGTCATCACGGAATGTGTCAATTGCCTTTTTCTTCTTGAGATGAACTCCCTTTTTCTCTTCCATGGGGCTGAGTCCAACGTTCGTATCGACAGCTCTAGGTGGTGGGGCTTCGGGAGCTGCGTCGAGGACCTTGTCATCAGTCTCCTTTCGCTTGAGGTGGATGCCGATTGTCTTCGGCATCGGCTTGAGTCCAATATTTCCCTTGATGGATTTTGGCGGTGGCAGTGTTGGATTGCTGTCGAGAACGTTCTCCTTCTTCTTCTCAAATCGAACTTCCTTCGCCTTCCGCAATCGTCCCAACCCTATCGCCCTTCCTCGCTCTTTCGGAGGTGGTGCACTGGGGTTAGGGTCAAGCACAGTAGCGGTGCGCGCCCTGCTGGCAGCTTTATCCCACTGTGAACGTCCTGGCAGTACTTTTGTTTCAGGCCCGCCAGTAAATTCTCTGGGCTTTGAACGCTTCATCCCTATCGCTGATATCTTGGCTTTCAATGCAGGTTTCTCTTCCAAGGGTGCAGGTGCATTTGGGAGCACCGAACCATGTGATTCATTCTTTGTTGGGAGGACTGGAAGTGGGGCAGGTGCCTCTGGAATTACCGCGCCATGTGACGCATGTTTTGCATCTAGTACCTCCAATTCTCCTTGAACTCTTGCCGTTGATACGGCAGCTCTTGTTGGAGGGGAAGGGGCATTGGATGTGGTAGGTAGTGTGACTTTCCTTCTCTTTACTCCATGATTCCTCGTCGGCCTTCTGGGACCCTTCTCTTGTTTCTTTATGGGTGAGATGTCCTTGGTTCTTCCTTCCTTCTTGAGGCGAGTTGTAAATCCATCGTGTGCCGCATCTCGAATTTCTTCATTCGTTCGTTCTATTCGCTCAGGTGGAGCCGGAACCTTGCTCCAATGTTCAAGCACACTTGGTTCCCATGCCAATGGGTTTGGTAGAGTCCCTTGTTGCAACGTTCCGGTCTTTTCCATCTCAGTACCATCTACTACTTCTTCAGGTACCTCTTCGCTTGCTTTGTTTAGTTTATCCACAGATATTGCCGACGTTCTATTGACCGAAGGTTGTATGTTGAGGTCAGGATCAATCTCTCTCTCGACAACTTGTTCCTGGAGTGTTGTGTCCCTCTCCTCTACGTCATCTGTGATATCATCTAGGAATTCTGCCATGAGAGCTGGGTTCACCCGTCGTTGCTCAGTAGGTGTTGTTTGATTCACCTCTGGTTGACTGGAGATTGAATCATCAGGTACTTTCTTGATTTGTGGTTGTACTTTATCTTCCTTCTCCACTACCTGAGAAGTACTTTCTGTAGCTTCATCTTCATCTGTGACCTCAATCTTGTATTCAGATGGTTGCTTCTCTAGCGCAGTATGAATCCCTTGCAGGTCTCGTAATTGGAGGGGATCCATCGTAGCTCGAAGCCTGTGCTGGTCGCGCAAATCCCATGAATTCAAATCAATGGTAGCGATGAAAAGATGTTCTTCAAACCGGATTCTGTCCACGATTCCGTCCAACGCCTCAAGCATCTGAGCTGAGCCATAGATACCTGCACTGTACTCAAGCCCATCAAGGAGGATGATGCCAGGCCGATGTGAGTCAAGCCATCTATGGATTGTCTCTCTTATCCTATCTGGCCTTGGTGAGGTGCTGTTCAAATCATCCTTTCGTTCCGTCAGCCTCAATTTTGTTCCATGTAGCAACCCACTGGACACTTGGTTCAGGGGCCTTCGGGAGATTACCAGCAGATCTCTTCCAGTCTGGCTAGCGGCTCTTCCAACCAGTGACAGGTCATCGATACTTCCTTCGATCATGCATGCGGCACCCCAGCGCAGACTACTGATCCCATAGGTGGCAGAACCTCCTATCCTGTCAGGGAACCTCAATCGTGCACTGGGTCGAGCTTCGGGTAAGTCTGGTACATCTCTGGCGACGGTCTGTTCTGTCAATCGCCGCCACCATCCAAGTCTCATATCTGCATCAGCTTCTCGAGCAACTGCTTGATCGATGTCAACACCTTCCAGTTTCAGGTCGAGACGCTCTAGTCTAGCTTCAGGCCAGATGTCGATGAGAGCCTCGATATCGATTTCTGCGTGAAACGTCACACGTGTCAGAGGGTCTTCGAACAGTGCTCTCAATGCATCCAATGCATCCATCCCTCTAAGATTGCCTTCGGAATAATGGGCGAGGACTGGGCCTCCCTTGAGGAGACTCACATGCCCTTCTACTCTTGCTTCTCCATTATCTCGGCGACCTCTGATGATGCCGGTCCATCCCTCTCGGATCCTGTCGCGGATGCTGTGTTCCAGCACTTCTGCGCCACCAATCTGTTCGGTGAGGATGATGCCTCGAGGGAGATTGATTGCCCTCATCACTGTGGATGGCCATGTTCTTCTTTTCAATGCGCTGTTTATTCATGACCGCGCCGCGGCATTTCTTCCACCTCTTCATTTAGGCGCCTTGCCTCCTCAGAGCGATACGAATCATCATATCGCTCCTTCGTAATCGACTTGCATGGGACTGCCCGAAGGCGCGTACGAGGATGCCGTTGGCGCCATTGGAAATACTCCCTTGATTCGTCTCAATCGAATCACCTCTCACCTTCGGGACTCTGAGATCTGGGTCAAGTTAGAGCGGTGCAACCCAGGTGGATCGATTAAGGATAGAATCGGCCTCTGGATGGTTCTTGATGCAGAGGAGAAAGGGTTGCTGGAGCCAGGTGGCACCATCATCGAAGCAACCAGTGGAAACACCGGAATCGGCCTTGCAATGGTGGCTGCGCAGCGTGGGTATCACTGTATCTTCACCATTCCTGACAAGATGTCGAATGAGAAGATCGATCTTCTGCGGGCGATTGGTGCAGAGGTACACGTTTGTCCCACTGCAGTGGCAAAAGACGATCCCCGCTCCTATTACGAAGTAGCTGCTCGCCTTTCACGTGAGATTCCAGGTGCGTGGTATCCGGATCAGTATTCTCATCCTGCCAACCCTCTAGCACATATTCGATCGACAGGCCCTGAAATCTGGCGCCAATGTCCGGGTATCACCCATTTCGTGGCGACTATGGGGACAGGTGGGACCATCACGGGATGTGCTGCTGCTTTGCATAAAGCAGCTCAGAAGGAAGGCAAGGTCCCGCCTAGAATCATTGGCGTAGACCCTGTTGGCTCGATTCTCAAGGAGTATTTCGACCATGGTACCATGGGAGAACCACATACCTATCTGGTGGAGGGTTTCGGAGAGGACTTCATACCCTCTGCAACAGATTTCTCTCTAATTGACGAGATTCGCCAGGTTGACGATGAGGGATGTTTCCGGTACACTCGTCTCTTAGCCCGCTCAGAGGGGTTGTTCAGTGGTGGCTCTGCAGGAGGTGCGATGTTCGTCGCGCTTCAATTGGCAGAGGAGGCTGACGAGATTGGTGATTCTGCGAAGATAGTGGTGATTCTTCCTGATGCAGGTAATCCCTATCTCTCAAAACTATACAATGATGATTGGCTTCGTGAGAATGGGTTCGAGCCGAATGACTGGGATGAGTGAGAAGAATGGTTGATGGAATTGGTGAGTCAACACGCTCCGTGCACTCTGCTGGGAATCCTGATGAGAAGACTGGATCGGTTCAGATTCCTATTTTTCAGACGTCAACTTATGCGCAACGTGATTTTGCTGATCATGCTGGTTATGAGTACTCTCGAACTCAGAACCCAACGCGGGGTGCTCTAGAATCAGCACTCGTAGATCTAGAATCTCCTGGAATTCCTGCATTTAGTTGCAGCTTTGCTAGTGGCATGGCTGCCATCTCTGCGGTAACCTAACTTCTTGAATCAGGGAGTCACATCGTGGCTGCCTCGGATCTCTATGGGGGTACATCTCGGTTGTTCAACCAGGTCTTGTCAAAGTTTGGTGTTGAAACAACATACAGTGAACTTGGTCCAGGTGAACTTGAGGCATGTGCTCAGGAAAACACAAGGATGCTGTGGTTGGAGACACCAACCAACCCTTTGCTGAGCATTCATGACATACGTGATCTTTCTGAGAAAGCCCACGAGAGAGGATGGATGGTCGTTGTTGACAATACGTTCGCTTCTCCGATTCTTCAACGCCCTCTCAATCTTGGAGCTGACTTGGTTGTCCACTCAGTGACGAAGTACATCGCTGGTCATTCCGACCTTATTGGTGGTGCCGTGATATGCAGGGACGAGTCATTGGGTGAGAAAATCCGCTTCCTTCAGAACACGATAGGTGCCGTCCCCTCTCCCCTTGATTGCTTTCTAACTCTACGTGGGATCAGAACCTTGGGGATACGAATCGAGCGTCATTGTGACAATGCTGAGTACATCGCTGAGAGGCTTGCATCACATTCCAAAGTGACACGACTTCTCTACCCTGGACTCGAATCACATCCAGGTCACAAGACGGCAGTATCTCAGATGCGCCGTTTCGGGGGGATGATCTCTCTTGAAGTCGAAGGAGGTGAGGCAGGTGCCCGACGTTTTGCTGGGTCCTGTGATTTGTTCACCATCGCCGAGAGCCTAGGGGGTGTTGAGAGTCTGGTCAATCATCCTTGGTCAATGACCCATGCGGCGATTCCTGAAAATCGTCGATTGGAGATTGGGGTGACTCCCGGCCTGATTCGTCTTTCTGTCGGAATCGAGGACGCTGAGGACCTGTGGCGAGACATTGGCAAGGCCCTTGACATGGTGTAATCAGATTGTGCGGCATAGATTTCTGATTGAATTGTCAGTATGATTCGTTTTTTCTCTCCCGTCAAACTCATGTTGTGAACTCCATTGCCGGTTCGTGGACATCCCCGAAAGGTTTCTCGCCGAGTGGAAGCTTGGTTGTGAGGATTTTGATGCAGGTCGTTATTGGCATGCGCATGAAGCATGGGAGGTCATGTGGCTAGGTTTGAGGTCAGAAGGCAATCCGATGAACGAACCAGTTCGTGGCCTTATACAGATTGCAGCTATGCTTTTCCAGCATGAGCGTGGCCGAGNCCGCGGAGTTGTAAATCTGTGGAACAAGGCTTTACCGCGCCTTGAAGGCTGGGGTGCTCGCATTGGAGAAGTCGATCTGTCGCTTCTTATTGATGAACTCAGACCTATTCATGAGGCAGCGGTCGAAGGGCGGATTGTTCCAGTGATTCGCTGGCCTTACACTCTGCCGAATTCACCTCCTGAAACCACAATGAGCAAAGACCACTTGTAGTGGGCCTAGGAATTGAATCTCATGTCAGAAGACATGGAGTCAGGTCAGCCCATCTGTGATACTCAGATCTGGGTCGAATCAATGTCCGAGGCTCGTCGTGAGACCCTGATTGTGGCTGTTATTCTATTCGTGATGATTGCATTGTTCTGGCGCGCAGCATTCCACATTGGAGTTCTTACCTCTCCATTTGAATCGTTGGTCAATTTTCTCATTCTCCTTGCTCTGGTCCTTGGCAGCTCTCTGTTGGTCTGGATGTTTATTCGTTCCCACTTTGGGACTGGAGTTGTTGGCAGGAGCTTGCGTCTCACAAAGACCCACCCTTGGTTCGAAGGTGACGGTAAGGACCAGTCTGCAGTTGGATTTCTTGAAGAAAATGGCGTGAGATGGCTTGAGAAAGGTGAACGACTTGAAATGCAGGCAAAGGNTTTCTTCGGAGAGTTCGTATTGAGGATTCGCAATGGCTCTGAAACCATCACTATCAAGCCACCACGTTGGTCCTCACCTCGCTTGGCTCGCCTTGCTGTGAGTACTTTGAATGCAGCTGCAGCCGTGTCAGATGCTGAATTGTTGAGTGGCGAAGATCCCTCTCTCATTGGCGCCCGACAACGAGAATCCTCTGGAGAGAGCCTTCTTGAGCGGTCTTGGGATTCAACGACTCCAGGGATAATCNCAGATGATGTCAGGTCGGGAATTCAGCAGATTCTAGATTCACGAGGTTCTGAGAGTATCGGGGGTGAATCTGAGTGACGAGCGACCGAGATGAACGACTGCGTCGTCTCAAATTGATGGGGAAGAATGGTGGTGGCAGCCTATCAGAACGTTTTGCTGAATGGCCAGCAGATCTTTCTCATCCTGCCCTGATTGCTTCGTTCTATGCTCTCCTTATTGCTCCTGCAGTTCTGATTCCAGTAGGATTGACCGAGTCTTGGTCGCTTGACTCATGGTTACGGCGCTGGGCAGTGGAGGTCCTAGGGACGGTTCTTGCCTTCGGAATAATTGGTGGTGTAGCTGCATTCTCGGCCTCAGTCACCGATCGCGATCCAATCACTTTACCGCGACGCCTTACCTTCATGACACCCTTCATCGGCGCAGCTCTGCGGACCTTTTGGGCCATAAGTTCTGGCCGGCCAGAGATCTTCCTCATCATTGGAAATGCTATGCTTTGGCTACCTGGACTAGCTTGGGTTTGGCTCTCATGGGCTCCTCGGCATCACCGGTTGACCATCCCTATCGAACGACTTGAAGCATCAGATGCACCGTTGGATGTGGATGTTGAGTCAGTCGTTGAAGAATCAATGGCAACAGATTGACATTTCGTTTCAGATGAGGCCTACGTCTCGTCCTGCTTCTTCCATGATTCGAATCACTTCCTCCACATCCCCATCACTGAGCCCAGCATTCATCATGCAGCGCACTCGAGCTTTTCCACGTGAGACCATTGGAAATACGATTGGCAGGGCGAGGACACCCCTCTTGTACAATCCTTCTGAGAATGCTTTGGCACGATCGGATTCACCACACATGATGGGAATAATGGGTGTAACCGAGTCTCCGGTATCAAAACCAAGATTCTGGAGGGCATTTCGGATACGATTAGTGACTGACCAAAGCCGTGCATGGTGTTCAGGTTCGTTCTCAAGGACATCTATGGCTGCTTTCTGCGCAGCTGCAACTCCAGGTGGATGTGATGCAGAGAGCAACCACGTTCTGCTGTTGTTGAGTGCATGTAGCCGCACTTCTTCAGCACCAGCAACCAGTCCTCCAACAACTCCGAAAGCCTTGCTGAATGTGCCAGCTTCAAAATCGACCCGGCCTTGAAGTCCGAAATGGTCGACGATTCCACGCCCTCCTTCTCCCATGACTCCCTCNCCATGTGCGTCATCTACGTAGAGCATGGCATCATACTGTTCACAGAGTTCGCAGATGACATCTAAGGGTGCTATGTCTCCATCCATCGAGAAGACACCGTCAGTCAGAACTAGTCGTCGCCGAGCTTGTTTTGTATCGCGTAGGTGAGCTTCAAGTTCGTGGATGTCGTTATGGGCATAGACGCGTCGGTCGGCCTTCGTGAGTCGAATACCATCGATCATGCATCCATGATTGAGTGCATCGGAGATTACTGCGTCTTCCTTCCCAACGAGTGTAGGGACGAATCCACTACCCACAGAGAAACCAGTTTGGAACACAAGTGAAGCTTCGACGCCCTTGAACTGAGCTACAGCTCTCTCGACTTCTTCGTGTATGGCCATGTTCCCAGCTATAGCGCGTACTGAACCTGATCCCGCCCCAAATTCGCGAGTAGTGGTGACCATTGCTTCAACAATCGCAGGATGTCGTGCTAAATCCAGATAATTATTGGAACATAACATGATGACCTCTTGACCATCCACAATTGAATGAGGCCTTGAAGCAGATTCAAGTGAGCGAAGTTGCCAGTCATTCCCCTCTGCAACGAGCGCTTGATGTCGCTCCTTCATCCAATGAGTCCTTGCTGAGTGGTTCATGGCCGACCCACGGAGAAGTTGGGCATCATGATTACGGAGACGTGAGGTATCTCATTTGGGTGGTNCCTTATAGAGGGGGTGTCGGCGTGGCCGAGTTCATGGAGTTCACCGGCTTGGTTGCCAGCGGACTTGGGCGTGCCCATGTGTTCATGGCTCAGGACCATTACCAGAATCAATTCAAGCCCTTACTAGGGTCAGGTGCGTGGCCAGGAACCCTGAATATTGAACTTGATGATTCGGCTCATGATGCTTGGCAAGCGATTCGAATTGCTAGTGGTCTACCAGCCGAATCGACGAATATTACATGCGATGCAGAGATGTTTCGGATTGATGGNTTTGAACGCGAGGGTCGTTCATTTGGTGGCGCTACCGCTATGTTAGCCACACTGTATGTAGGTGATGGTCTTTCAGAGTCTGTTGCTGTACTTCTTCCAGATTTGACTCGTCACAAGGACGTCATGGAATTGATTTCAAGTCGCTTCCTCCGTGAGGCACTGGGATTGACCGATGGTGATTCTGTACGCGTCGTAGTCAGTTGATTTGAAGACTCGATGCTATTCGGCGTGCTTCAATGATGACCGCTTGCTCGATTCTCGCTTCGATCTCCATCTGTGCACCGAGTGCAGAGGCATCAGGTAGTCCAGATAACCATGGGTTCGATGCTTCTGTCGATGGGGTTTTTACATTTGGTCGCTCGATGTGCCAGAGAATGAGGCGAGAGGCTGGTGCCGTTCTGAATCCTATTGAGTGGTCTCCTCCTAGCGCGGCAACAACCTGATGCATACTCACCCTTCCACTTCTATGGTCGATGAGAGCGCCACCGATTCTCCTCACCATCGATCTGAGGAATGAAGGTGCCTTGATTTCAAACCCAATCATGCGTCCGTTGTCATCAATGAGTGGAGACATCTCCTCGACAGTTCTCAGCGGGTTGGCGTCGGCGTCAAAGCGACGGAAAGCACTCCAATCGTGTGACCCTAGGAAGATTTCGAGATCGAGTTCAAGCTCGTTTGCGGTTGGTGAATCCCAGCCGTCGATTCCGTGGAGCACATACCGATATGTTCTGCTCAGAGCCCAGCGCACTGAGGTATCATCTGCTTCAACCACTCCCAGTGGGAAAAAATCGTCGTCAAGCCAAGTTCGCAGGANTTCAATGCTTCCGCCCAGTCCCTTGTCCTCGATCAGCCCGGTTGGTATGGTGGTACGAAATATGTTCATGGCTGCATGTACGCCCGTATCTGTTCGTGAGCATAGAGGCGGTGGCTTGACAGGATCGTCTGACCAATTCAGATCCTTGAGCACCTGTCTGAGCACGCCTTGAACAGTACGAACCTCTGGCTGAATCTGAGCCCCGTGAAATTTTGTACCTAAGTGACCGATGATCAGGTCGACTTCCTTCTTGGCCATGAGGTCTCACTCAGCACTGCTGAGTAGATCTGCAGCTTCTGTGGCCNCAAATCCAAGCCCTCCTACGGCCCAGATCAGTGCCTGCTTCAACCATGGTCCAACCATTTTAGTGTTCGAGCGCTCAGGATCTACGCGATCAATCGCTTCAACAATCAATCGGGATGCATCAAACAAGGTGTCCTCAACAGGTATCTCTGCGATATCAGCCATTTTCTCAAGTCTCTGATATTCCTTGATTGCCATGGGAATTCGGCCACAGTCAAGACAGAAGTTCGCAAAACTTCCGACGTATTCGAGATTCTCTTCGTCGAGTTCCATGGCTTTCTTGTACGATCGCATGATGAGTGCAGCGGGTGGTTCCTCTGCGAGATCGATTGAGATGCGCATAAAGGCTGCTTCTGCCCACCCATAGTGCCCTAAGGCATTGTCCGGTTCACTCTCACGTAACTTATCGAATAGTTCCATTGCTATTGTGAATTCACCGCGAGAGAGTGCCACTCCGGCTTGACTGACGAGTTCTTCATCCATGAAGGGGGCTGGAAGGGTAGGTGTTTGAATCCTACTGCTCTGTCATCTTCTGCATAGTTTCCTTGAGTTCCTACATCTTCTGTGCAGGATCGTGTTCAAGTTGGTATTGTGCAATCTTGTCGTACACAGCCTGAGGTTTTCGAACCCCGAACAGGCAATGGTCAGGATCTCTGGTCAAACCTTTCTTCTTGCGCTGTAGCATTGCCAAGACGATGAAGAATTTCACGAACTTGAGGATGGGATTGGTTTTCTTATCCTCGCCAGCGGCCCCATCGACTGCAGCCACAGCGACTGCAGCTTCAGCAGCTCCGCCTGAGTCAACATCCAGACCAAAGCCTGACTCAGTCACAGGAACGACGTTTCCGAACCTGAACAGGGTGCCAAAGACGCCTTGCTCAAGGTTGATGTCTGAGATGTTGTCGTAGAGGATACGTCGCTGGTTTCGCGTGAAGAAGAAATCTCGCTTCATAATGATCGCTTTATTGGATACTCCGTAGGTATACGTGCGGCGATTGTATTCTACGATAAAGATCAGTAGTGCGAACCACGCGATTCCAAAGATCAGTGGGCTCCATCCACCAGGTAACATTGCGGTTTCGTAGGCATCGATCTCAAGGAAGCTGAGCAATCCTGGTAAAGCAGATTCATCTCCAGCAAGTAGGCTGTCAAGGAAGTATAGGAATGGGGCTAGTGTGATGAGCAATAGCGTCAACGTGTAAACCGTTCCTGATGTTGAAACGTTCAGGAATCGGTTCAGCCAAATCAGCAGGAGCATGGCAAAGACGAACGATGTGACACCAAACCCAAAGAAGCCAGATAGAATCTCAACTATAGCAGCAGCCTCGGAATCAGCTGAGAATTTGTCGAACCACCAGAAGAGCAGGTGGACGAGAAGTACACCGAATGCAAGGATGTAGCGTGAAGTGAACGAGAGAGGTGCCGGGCGATACACCGAATCGCTATCGATTGATTCTCCTGCAACGAGGTTGAGTTTCTTCATCAATTTCTCCGAAGTAATAACAGGCGCCGCTGCTGCGGGCTCAGCGGCGGGTGCTGGGGTTTCTTCCACTGGGTTTTCTTCAGCCTGGGCTGGCTCGGATTCCTGCTCCCCGCTCATGCTATGATGACGAAGGTCTCTGATATGACCGTTTTGGGGTTACGCACCTCAGAACAACCATCCCCATGCATGTTCGGCATTTGCTCCAACTACATCTGAAGCGTTCAGTGTCCTTTTTCCAGTTTCATCTTCGATCATGATATGTTCGATGAAGAGAGGATATTCGTTGTATGTCAGGTGTGAAGTCAGATCCGCCACAGTCTTTTGATCGAACACCCAGGCCGCTCTGGAACATGCGGTGGCCCGAATCTTCATGCGTATTCGGCCTGAGACCATGAGGACTGTGAATCTGGGTAGTGGCGCACCATCACGGGAGGTATCTAGTTGTTCGGAGGGATCAACTTTCACATCAATGACGCTGAAGCGCTGCTTCCGATTCTTCTTTTCATCGATGAAGAGGCCGGATGGTCGTAATGCCACATGGCCTGCTTGACCGAGTACGGACCATGGTTGTGGGGTTCTGCGCATCATTGAACCACCTAGATGCGGCATGAACCAATCGATGTAGGAGCCATCCTTGAGATGTATGAGCCCCCAGAACCAAGGTACTGGAGGGGCGTCGACGGTAACTTTCTGCAAATAAGCAGTTCCTGTACGCTCGATTCCATCTACTCTTCCATGGACCCGCGCTCACCGAAGTCGATGGATATCATATCCCATCGTTGCAGTGAACAGGTTGTTGTGATGTGTGATTGTGTGTTCTAGTTCGGGATGTGGGTCGATGACGAACTGCGCCGAGTCCGGTCCACTCCCATCGTCATTGATGGAAGGCACATCGATCCAGAAGCGATCGAGATCAGCATCATACCCAACTGCCGGTGCATCAGTCCATAGGGGTGCAACAATCGAACGCTCTCCCCCCTCAACATGCATCCGTCCCTCTCCGAATCGCCATGGTTCATGCATTGTATGTCCATCCCACCACCAGCTGGCCACAACCCCTTCCATGGTCACGCCCGAATCAAGTCGAGGACGCGAACCTCTTTTCCAAAGGTGCCCACTCATCGTGATTGAACGGCAATCTTTGGTCGACCACAGAATCATGCACTGTTCAAGTTCACTAGCTGGGCGGCCTTCCCTTGGAGTTAGGAAGATGAGCCAGAACCACCAGTGCCAAGACAGATTCTGGAGATCGTCTCCGTCTCGCAATGACCAGAGTCGCGGATCTTGACCGTTTGTCGCTTGTGATGTCACTCCAATTCCCTCGTCGCTAGGACGGTTCTTCCGATGAAAAGACACAGCGCTGTGAAGAACAGCAAGACGAGTACGGATACAATTGAGGACAAGAAGGGTGTGAGGTTGAATGGCGTGCCTCCGAACCACCCTTCAAGCCCTCCCGTAGTGACCATCTTTCCGCCGAAGCCCGCAGGATAGTCTATGGTCTCGATTTTTGCAGTCAATGTCTCAGCATCACTCCAGGATCTCGGTACCGCCGCGTCCACCAGGTCATAGCCCCACCGGACCAAAGAGATCCTAGTCACTGGGATGTCGACAAAACCGAGAGTTAGGAACCCCATCATTGTCTCCCATAGCCCGGCAAAGAGTGCAGCGACTCCACCGAATCGATGGATTGATCCGAAAACAGAGAAGAGAGCACCGTAAGCGAGGCATATCAGCCACCCAGCCAGCATGGCACTGACCCAGATTCCGATGTCGTCGAAACGTAACATCCCATCAGAGGGCCCGATGGCGATACAAATCAGCGCTTGAAGCAAGCACAGTGCGGCGATTACCGGCCAGACAATGACGAGATAGGCAATGAGTCGATATCCGAGAATCTCACCTCTGTCGAGAGGTTTGCCAGAGATGTAGTGCATAGTCTCGTTCTCGATCTCGTCACGGATGAGGTTTGTCGCGAGGAATAGTGAGAGCAGTAATGGGGCGATGAAGCCGATGCCGAGTTTAGCAGTGGCAAGCACGTAACCTCTGTGGATGACCTCTCGTTCGAGTGCTGCTTCATCAGGGTCCTCATCCACTTTCCCATCAGGACTGTATGTTGCCCCTGTGGACCGTTCGATGACCAACACATCGCACATGACTCCATTACCGTTCGTATCCTTCTGAAGAGTGAAGGTCTGCGACTCACAATCTCCATCGTTGTCTAGCGTATCGAAACCGTCCTCCGAGAACAGCCCGTCTCCATCATTGTCGACTTGAAAATCCGCGGCATTGAAATTCTGAACATCATCGATGTAAACAATGCCAATCAGAGCGATGAGCATCGTGCTCACCGCGACGATTACCCATGTGGACATCCTTCGTCGATATTGACCAAGTGTGAATTCAATCATAGCTACTGATTTCCGGTCGAGCGAGGTCCAGACCGAGTTCCCTCCGATTCGTCCTTCTTCTTCATTCATCGCCGTCCCTCCACGAGATAGCCGATGACGGCTTCCAGATTATCATCAGGATTGTCGATGCTTTGAACCTCCTGCCCACACTTCAGCAGAACGCCTGGCAGGTCTGCGTGAACAGAATCGAGTTGTTGGGTTCGCAGGACAAGTGCTTCGTTCTCGATATCGAATCCGATGATTGAACCATGGTCTGTGAAATGCGTAATCAAATCGCGAGGGCGCTCGACTCCGATTCTGATTCTATGAGGGTGTTTGTCGAGCAGATTGCGAATAGCATGGATATTGCCAAGGGCGAGTAAACGGCCATTATGAAGAATGAGAATCTGTTCAGTGATACGTTCTATCTCCGCAAGGATATGGCTGGTCACAATGATTGTTCGACCTTCATTACCAAGTCTTCTGATGACGTCCATAATCACGGTTCGGGCGATAGGGTCGCATCCATGGAGTGGCTCGTCGAGAATGAGAAGGTCAGGCTCATTGACAAGAGCATGAGCAATCTTGACTCGCTGCCGCATACCCTTGCTGTATGTGCCGACTGTTCGATGCATGACATCAGTGAGTCCTACCAGATCAAGCACCATCTCTGCACGACCTTCTGCTTCGCTGCGACGATATCCGTACAACCGGCCGAATGTGGCCACGAATTGGTATGCAGTCATCCAGTCGTACATTCGTTCCGTCTCAGGACAATATCCGACCCGTGCAAAGGGTGCTGTATTTCTCCATGGGTCGATTCCGAACAGGCGTACGGTGCCTTTGCTTGGTTTCAGCCGACCGACGATGAGTTTCAGGAAGGTCGATTTTCCGGCTCCATTGAGTCCTAATAGGCCTGTCACGCCCCCTGAGATTGCGACCGAGAGTTCGTTGAGTCCAATAACTGTGCCATACCACTTGGAGACATGGTCAAACAGAACCGCTGGTGCCGTCGTACTCATTCGCGGGTCACCTCCATCGAAGTGATGCGTACGGCCAGAACATACAGTGAGATAGCGTTCATCAGAACCATCGATACAAGACTCAATGTCCAACTATGGTCATATTTCGATGGAATCCCCATCATCACTTGACCGAGGTGGGCGACGACATCGAATGGCGAGAGGACGTAGAGGATGGTTCGGTTGAATACCCCATCAATGATCCCAGCGAGGATGCGTGTTCCGATGAGCAGTGCGATGAATGATACTCCCGGCAGATATCGTCCCCTGCTCAGTGAGGACAATGCCATTCCAATGCTGGTATAGGTCAAGACCAACATCGTTCCTGCCACCATGGCAAAGAGATAGAGAGGAAAGGTCTCCAGCAGGAAGTTCCATCCTTCT
Organism: Methanobacteriota archaeon; assembly: GCA_002715545.1. The sequence goes on along the minus strand of PAZI01000001.1, from coordinate 18,984 downwards.
CCTGTGAGTGCGATCGAACCGACGTAGAAGGTGGTGAGTGTGATTAGGACAACTGCTCCGAGCACTGAGGCCATTGAGAGGTATTTCATGGCCGCATAATCGATTCGTGAAATAGGTCTAGAGAAATAAACTGCAGACATGCCATGACGACGATCTTCGCTGATGAGTCCACCAGCAAGCATGGCTGCAATCAGTGGAAAACAGATGGCGTTACGTGGAAAATATCCTAACACTTGGTTGAAGAGTGTTGTTCGCTTGATGCCCACGACCTCCAGCAGAGATTCTTCTCCTGACAGAGAGGCGATGAAAACGATGAGTAGATCGTACATGGCTCCAAGAAAGAGCAGAAGTGTTGCAAGTCTCATGACGATGGACCATGGCTTGTGACCTCCGATGAAGATTCCATACACATGGTGTCTCCAGATCGAGAAATTTCGAATCCATCTTCCTCCGAGCTCACCATTCCAAGGGCGATAGATCTGCTCGTATACCACACTGCCTGCCGCAAGTGCTTGTCCTTGTGTGGATGAATCTCCGGACCATGCTGATTGGATGCGAGTCGTTCCCTCGATCTTGTCGAGTTTCACATCTCCATCTGACGTTTCTGTCATGCCTTTGCCTCCAGTTCAGGCCCCGTTTCTCCTATTCCGTAGCCAAGTCGGTCCATCACGGCAAGGAAGAGGTCCTCTAGACTCGCTTCATGATCGACCATTCGCCGAATCTGCGTACCTGTCTTTGTTGCAGCTTCCAGGATCTCTGCGCTCAATCCTTCTCTGTGTGGGATACGTAGGATTCGACCTCTTCTGCGCACCTTATGTCCTGCATTGAGCAAGCTCCGTTCAAGNTGATCGATGCTACCCCAAGCGTGGATCTCGACCTCTCGATCGATAGCACGGAGATCCTCGATGCGTCCTTGNGCGATGACGCGTCCTCGATCGATCATGATGATATTGTCACAGACTGCTTCCACATCTTCCATGATGTGGCTGGTCATGAGCAGGCTTCGCCCTTCATTGGCAAGGATGTTGTTCAGAGTGTTGAGCATGAACTCTTTGATTTCTGTATCAAGCCCATTTGTTGGTTCATCACAGATGAGGAATTCAGGGTCGTTGACCAGGGCGCATGCTAATTTCGTGGATTGACGCATGCCGGTGCTGAAGGAATCGATGGTACNGTAGCGTTGGTCACGTAGTCCAACGTATTCCAGAGTCTCATGCGCTCGCTGCTTCGCTGTTGCNGGNTTCATTCCAAGGAGTTCTCCGGAGTATGCCACGTGGTCCACTGCCTTGAGACCGGGATTGAGACAATCGTANTCGGCCATGTAACCGACNCGTTGACGTATCAAATCCCCTGATTCTGCGATATCATGACCCATGACTTTCGCCTGACCGGACGATGGCTGAATGAGCCCGAGCAAAGTCTTGATCATCGTTGATTTTCCACTCCCATTCGGTCCAAGAAGCCCGGTCCCTCCAGGACCTATGCTGATGTCGACACTATCGAGTGCGAGATTACTACCATAGCGCTTCGTGAGTCCCTCGGCCTCAATGATGAGTTGCTCGGATAGNTTCACACNGTGGGCAGCGTGCTGGTGTTCATGGTTTCTGCGTTGTAATGACCCCTCGAACCCTCACAGCCATACCCTTTCCCGCGGCGACCAGATCGCCCCCTTCTCCGGTAGGAATACCGTGAGCAATCACATCTCCATCTGGCCCACAGATAAGGCAAGGCAAGCCAGCGATTGGTGTTGGGCCTACCTCCAGCACGAACCCGTGGAAGACGTTCCGACCTTCTCTGACGAAGGGCAGAGCATGTTCGTCGATCACCACTTTTGGTACACCGGGGTAATCTTTCGTTGATTCGATGTGTGCGAAGCAAGCAGCACCTTCATCGGTCAGAGAGATGCCTCCATCGTTGAGGCGCATGGAGAGGATGTGCACTCCATTTCGATCAAGGACGTTCGTCAGGCGAGAAGACCCTGACCTGCGTCCCTTCAGAGGTCCATATTCTGAGAACCAGCCCTCAGCATCGATAGCAAGCAGGACGAGTAGCTTGCTTCGCACTTCTTCGTTCTGTTCGGNAGTCNGTGTGCGTTCATTTGAGTCCGGTNGCGTACCCTCAGGCCGGGCAGGTTCCCGCCCGTCAAAGCAGCAGAGGTCCCATGGAAGGCCCTGACAACCTAATGTCTCCAATTGATCATCAATCATCTTTGGATTTGGCTCCGTTGTCCACTGTTGCTCAGGTGCATGGATCATTGACCATGGAGCAAGGTCTTCTAGGCCGATGGGAAGCAGGCCTATAGGAGTCAGAATGAATCGAACCACTCCTTCTTCGTGACCTGGTAACTCATGATGGCGGTAAGGTGGGGGGGCGTGTGCAATGATAAGCGCTCGCCGGGCATTTCCTGGTGGTTTCCACCGAGATTGGATGAGACGCGTTGCTGCAATCAGGTCTGGTCGATGATTATCGCTTCCATTGAAGCAATGTTGTACACGATGTTGTACTGGTCGTGCCGAATCGATCAGAAGCCCTCCCATTCCTTCATGGTCATCCTTTCGCATCATGTCCTGCACTTCGATCAGCGCCTCATGCAACCGTGCGTGAGTCAGGCAGCGTCTCTCTACCAACTCCCATAGGGTNCCCGAGCGAATCGCGTGTCTGATGGTCTCTATCTCTGCGATGCTTGCCTCGAGGTTGAGGCGAGCCAAGAGTTCTATTCGGTCATTCTCTGATGCACTTCGTAGGGCCTTTGGCGAGGTGTCAGTTGCAGATGGGATTGGCCAGGGCCACTCATCAAGATCTTCCACTCTATACGTCCCCTCAGGAGTCAGAAGGCGCCCATCTCGTGCAAATAGAGCGTAGGCAGCGCTATCGAAGAGGTCGACTCCCAGAGCTGCTGACAGGGCGAAGAGATGAGGATGTCCACAACCGAACAAGTGAATCGGCCGGCCAGCACCGAGTATCGGTCTAACTGCGGCGATGATTCGTACCAGATCGCGATATCGCTGAGTTTCCATCAGTGGAACGATACCACCGATAGGATGGACTGCGAACGACAGATCACCCATCTTCTCAGCAGCTGATCGTCGCAGGTGTGGATATACTCCTCCCTGAATTGGTCCGTTCAGAGGAGTCGGCAAACGTTCCCCGCCCGCGATCATTTTCAGATGATGGAGGGCCTCAGAACCACGTTCATACGTTATCTCNACAGCTGAAGCGACCTCTGCTTCGTTGTGGTGTGGTTCAGTGAACACGTCAACCATCGTAGCAATGTCGACCCCTATTGCGTCCTGAAAGTCAAGAATCCCTATCGGGTCAACCTTCTCCTCGCCATAGACGTACGATTGGAAAGTACCTGAATCGGTCACGATGACTCCATCAAAGTTCACCGCAGCATGTACTCCTTCTGTCAGTGCGATTTGGCTGAATGATTCAGAGCGTTGTAGAATCCAAGCGTTGGTTATGATTCCTTCAATGCCATGACGCTCTTGCATCTCATCCGCAGGAATGGTGCTGAGGTGGGGGTTAATGACGGGCAGGAGAGCGGGTGTTGTCATACTCCTCTTTCCTATGCGTAGGGTCCCTATCCGTGCGAGGCCGTTCTTCACTCGCCGTTCGAATGTACAGACTCTCGCAAGAGGTGTGGCGCCGCTCACGGCTCCCGGAAACGCTGCAACGAATAGAGGTTGATGGAGCGAAAATCATTTGCGCATCGATACGCCTGCGTTCATGATTAGACGAATTCAAGTCCTGTTGCCTTATCGAGGTAGTCTTGGATCAGGGTTTTTTGGGCGTCCCTGATTGCTGAATCAAAGCGAACCCGGCCAATCTCTGAATCATTGCTGAGATCGTGAACCATGCTCTGTAGGGTGCCCGGNGCTGCCCCGCATGCCACACACCCTCCAGTGAGATTGATGACGACGTCGATCATTCCTGTCACTTCGTTCAAGTTGGCAGATGTGATTGACATCCCTCCATCGTGTTCTATGAGAGCGGCTCGTACAGGTCCCAATCGAGACAACAGTGCTCGTGTGAATTGATTTGTCTTCCCTTCATCAATCAATGGACGCAGTGGTGTAGACCTCCATCTCTCCTCTTCCTCTGGATCGAGATGTTCCATCAGTCTAGCGGCCGCCTCAGCCTCTAGGGCCTCTCTTGCCTCATTCCGATACATTTCGGCAAGATCATCCGCTGAATTCACAGCACGAGGAGACGACAGGGCTTCATAAGGGGGTTCATCCTCGTTCTTGCTATGTCCTCAATACTTGAGGTCCGCGGGCTGCGCGTAGGCGTTGAGGGTAATGAGATTGTGAAGGGTGTTGACCTTTCGATAGGTCCGGGGGAACTTCATGCCATCATGGGCCGCAATGGCTCTGGAAAGTCGACGCTTGCCCACGCTCTCATGGGTCACCCTTCCTACGATATCATCGATGGTGAGATCAGGGTCGATGACGAGGANATCCATGACCTTGCTGTGCATGAACGGGCAAAAAAGGGCATGTTTCTATCCTTCCAATACCCAGCTGTTGTTCCAGGTGTTCAGGTCGGGACCTTGTTGCGTCGATCACTGCAAGCACTTCGTAATAATCCTGTGAAAGCTAGGGAGTTCCGCAAGGAGGTCAATGAGACGATGTCGATGTTGGGTATGGATCGCTCTTTCCTATCGAGGACAGTGAACGAAGGTTTCAGCGGTGGAGAAAGAAAGCGATTGGAAGTTCTGCAATTGATGCTCATTCGTCCACGTCTTGCAATTCTGGATGAGACAGATTCTGGCTTGGACATCGATGCACTACGCATCACTGCCGAAGGCGTGCGCATCGCCACACAAGGTTCAGCGACCTTGGTGATCACGCATTACAATCGGATTCTCGAGCATCTGAAGCCAGACCGGATTCATGTCATGATAGACGGTGTCTTCGTTGCCTCAGGTGGCCCAGATTTAGCCCATGAACTTGAGGCCCATGGCTATGATTCCTTCGAGATGAATCAAGCGGAGGCCCAAGCATGAGTGATGGTGGCTTGTCCCGCGAATTGCCGTCTGACTACAAGTACGGTTTCAATGATCCCGAGCATGCTACGATTCGATTTGACCGAGGTCTTTCTGAAGATGTCGTGCGGCAGATCTCCGAATTGAAGAATGAGCCAGAATGGATGACCGAGATACGCCTCAAGGCCTACGCTCATTTTGTCGAGCGCCCTATGCCTACTTGGGGTAACACAGAATTGCTGAACAGCATCGATTTTTCAGATGTCACTTACTTCCTGCGCTCATCTGACAAGACTGAGGAGGATTGGGATGATGTCCCAGAGGACATCAAGCGTACCTTTGACCGACTTGGAATTCCAGAGGCTGAACAGAAGTGGCTTGGAGGNGTGACTGCANAGTATGAGTCTGAAGCAGTCTATCACAGNATTCGCGAGGACCTGGAGGAACAAGGTGTCATTTTCTATGACATGGATGCAGGACTGCGTGAGCACCCTGATCTCGTNAAGCGATGGTTCTGCAGTGTTGTGCCATACTCTGACAACAAGTTCTCGGCCCTGAACACCGCCGTGTGGTCTGGTGGCTCGTTCATTTATGTTCCAAAAGGCGTACATGTGGAGATGCCTGTGCAGGCTTACTTTCGCATCAATGCCGAGCGTATGGGTCAGTTCGAGCGTACTTTGATCATCGCGGATGAAGGTTCGTCCATCCACTACGTCGAAGGTTGTACTGCACCGAATTATTCAGCAGAATCTCTGCATTCAGCAGTTGTGGAACTTATCGCATTGCCCGGTGCGAAGATAAGGTACACGACCATTCAGAACTGGTCGAGCAACATCTACAATCTTGTAACAAAGCGAGGTATGGCTCATGAGAACTCTACTGTTGAATGGGTGGATGGCAACATCGGTTCAAAGTTGACAATGAAGTATCCTGCAGTGATTCTCAAGGGTGAAGGTGCTCATGCTGAGATAATCTCTGTTGCTTATGCAGGCGCGGGCCAACACCAGGATGCGGGTAGTAAGATCCATCATCTTGCTCCTAATACTACCTCGAACATCGTCTCGAAGTCGATCAGTAAGGATGGTGGCAGGTCCTCGTATCGTGGCTTGGTCAATGTCAGCAAAAAGGCCGAGAACGCCCGCGTCAACGTGATCTGCGACGCACTGTTGCTTGATGAGGACAGTAGATCAGATACCTATCCCACGATGGAGGTAGACCAAAAGAACGTCAATTTCGAACATGAGGCCACGGTCTCCAAAGTCAGTGATGACCAGATGTTCTACCTAATGAGTCGTGGCTTCACTGAATCTGAAGCAATGGCGATGATTGTGAACGGCTTCTTTGAACCGTTCACTAGAGAGCTTCCCATGGAGTACGCCGTTGAACTCAACAAGTTGCTTTCACTCGAAATGGAAGGCAGCATTGGGTGAGATGATGTCTGACGCTGATGCTGCAGAACGCTATCATTCCCTTCCTGACCCCTCTCGCGCAGATCATCTCTGGCGCTACACAACATTACAGTCGATGCACCCTGAAAGTGACTTGGAACATCTTCCCCATACCGATTCCGCCAAAGTCGAGGTCACTGGGGCTGCATTTGAATTCCTTGAAGGGCAACCCAATTCCACATTTGCTGAAACTGAAGACAAGGGCGTAGCGCTCAATTTCGCTCTTTCCAAGCGTTCATATCATGTCAAATGTGGTCCTTCTACCGCGATCAATGTTCATGGAGATGAGGGCCCAACTAACGCCCACATCGTCCTCGATATCTCGGAAGGAATGACGTGTGATGTGACATTAACGGTCACTGCTTCCAATTGGCTCGGTCTCCTCGTTGAAGGTAATATTGCGGCAGGTGCGCATCTTCGTCTTCTCTTCATAGATCGAAGTGGGTCCGATGCCACCTTGCTTCGACACGAGAGTTGGACATTGGATGGAAACGCTAGTGCTCGCTTGGCAACTCTCTCACTCGGTGGCGGTCGCCGCAAATCACATCTGGCTCTTGATATGCTCGGACGAGGTTCTTCTCTTGATGTCGGCATCTCTACTCTGGGTAGCGGACACCGCCACGATGATCATCACGTTATCGTACGCCATGATGCTCCTGACACGACTTCTCGTCTCCGAATCCATGGAGTCTGTGATGACCACTCGAAGACCGTTGGCACTGGTCGTCTCATTGTCTCCGAAGATGCTCATCGAGCAGATGCAGGCCAGGTGTTCAGGAACTTGATGCTCAGCCCTGATGCAGTCGCTGATTCGATTCCTGAATTGGAGGTCTTGGTTGATGATGTCTCTGCCGCTCATGGAGCTGCATCTGCTCCTGTCGATGAGGATCATATCACTTATCTCAACTCTCGAGGCCTCGATCGAGATGAGGCAACTTCACTCATTGCTGAAGGTTTTCTTGTCGCACCAATCCAATCGGTTCTCTCGTCTGGATTACTCGATATGGCAATCGTTCAACTCAATGGTTGGCTTGGGTCGACTTGAACATTTGGCGACAATTCCATGAACGGGGCTTCGGAGCAGGTACCATGGATAGCAATCTTGGTTTCGATGCAGAGGCAGCTCGTGCAGATGTGCCTATCCTTAGTCGCGTCCTACCCAATGGCCGCCCACTCGTCTATCTTGACAATGCGGCCACGACCCAGAAGCCGAAACAGGTCATCGCTGCAATTTCAGAATATTATGAGGTGTCGAACGCGAACATCCATCGTGCTCTCCACACTCTGGCACATGAGGCCACCGACGCCTATGAAGATACCAGAGACCGCTTGACCAATTGGTTCAACGCATTAGACCGGGACCACATCGTGTTCACCTCTGGCGCCACAGAGGCGATCAATCTAGTTGCGCGAGGCTGGGGGGCAGCAAATCTTGGTCCAGATGATGCCGTATTGTTGACTGAGATGGAACATCATTCGAACATCGTGCCTTGGCAGATGCTTCAGGAACAGATTGGATTTGAAATTCGTTACATTCCAGTTGTTGAGGATGCCTATGTTCTCGACCTTGAACACCTCGATGAACTTCTCAAAGATGTTCGATTGATAGGGGTTGTACACACATCAAACGTACTTGGAACACGCAATCCAGTAGAATTACTTGTCGAGAAAGCAAGGGCTATCGGTGCTCGAATTCTCATCGATGGCGCCCAAGCAGGTCCTCACGAACGGATTGATGTGCAGAGTTTGGATTGTGATTTCCTTGCCATCTCGGCACATAAGATGTGTGGACCGACCGGAGTCGGATGCCTTGTGATGAACAATGGCGTCATGGATGAGATGCAACCTTTCCTTGGAGGCGGGGACATGATCGAAGAGGTGTGGTTGGAACGCTCGACCTTTGCATCCGGCTCTTCCCGTTTTGAGGCTGGGACCCCAAAGATATCTGCAGTCATTGGTTGGGGGGCAGCACTTGAGTGGCTTGGGCAATGGTCGATGAGTTTGATTCATTCGCACTGTCTTGAACTCGCTCGACAAGCAGTAGCAGGGCTAAATGATTCAATCCCTGGAATTCGAATCTTTGGTGATCACTCGCGTGACGATACTTCTGGTGTTGTCTCTTTCCTACATCCGACCATTCACGCCTCCGACCTTGCCACCCTCATCGACATGCATGGTGTAGCAGTCAGAACAGGGCATCATTGTGCCCAACCATTGATGCGGCGAATCGGTGTCTTGGCAACAAGTCGGGCCTCATTCTATCTCTACAATACTGAAGAAGATGTCAAAGTGTTCCTTGATGCGATGACAACCGTCCATGGCCGATTCGCTTGACATGCGCTCAGTTCTCTTCATCGTTTTTTTCAGGGGGAATAGGCTTTTCTCGAAAAGGCTTGACCAACTAATAATAACTACATCTCTGCCCTATCCAGTCTGGGTCGAAAAATGATGTCAGATACATTTTCTGAACGCTCAGAGGCAAAAGGAGCATCATTCCTCAGGAAGGCCCTGCTTGAATCAGGCGATGAGAGCCCCACTCTCGTGTATGAACCAGGAATCACTACTCTTGCACCAGGTGGAGGGCAACCTCATCTCAATCCATCCCAGTTGCTCGGTCAGGCGTGGGCACTTGTGGGAACATTGGTCTGCATGTGGATTGCCGTGATTCTTCTGGCCCTATCTCAGGAAGGGGGCTGGCAACTACTTGCAGTTGCAGGTGGAGCTGCTGTTTCGGGCATCATCTTGGTTCTAATTGTCGAGTGGCAGCGACGAAGGTTCGATGAATTGGTTCCGATGCATGATTGGATGCTTGGTACCTCGATTGTCATGGCGTTCTTGGCTTTGATGTGGGGCATCCGTGCAGTATGGGGATTGCTGAGCAATGATTGGGCTGAGGGGCTCTCTATGAGCCCGGACCTCAGAATTATTCCAGCACAATCGGGGACTGCGATTCTCTTTGTGTTGCTGACTGCTCGTTGGCTCAAATCGATCGGCGCAGGAACAACGGCTTGGTTCACTCTAGCAATGACTCCCTATGCCCTTGCAGCAGTTGGCTGCTGGCGGTGGACCCTGTGGAATCCTGACGGAATAACGCTTGAGATGGGGATTTCAATCATCTCATTGTGCATCATCGGCATGTGGATTGGAATCAGGTCTAATCGTTGGTTCATCTTTCTGGCATCTGCCATCGCCTCTTCGATGATTCCATTGATCTATGAGTTCACATTGACGGTTGCTCGTTCAGGTTCTGACTTCATTCCCGGTGAGGGCCTGTTTTTGTTCATTCCGATTCTTCTCGCCGAGGGTTGGTTTGCAGCCAGTCCTCGTTTGCGCCAAGATCTCGTGCAACGTGCTTCAATCGTTCTGGTAGGATTTGTTGTGATCTATCAATTGATTTCCCTTGATGGCCGCGATTTTGTCGTAGCCAGTGTATNGATTGGTTCGAATTCGACTTTGCTTTCGCTTCCTATCATTCTGTGGTTCGCAACCTTGCTCGCTTATCTTCCGGCAACGCTCGACCGTCGAACTCCTTGGATGCCAATCGGCCTTGCCTTAACAGCTGCCTTCATCCCAGATCCCTCAAGCCGTGTTGTTTGGCCGATTGCTCTTGGCTCCCTCACCTATCTCATGTACACAGATAGAGCACGTCGGTGGGTTGCTGATTGTACATATATCGCCCTCTCGATTGCATTTCTGATAGCTGATTGGCTAGGGTTCCTCACAGATACCATCGGCATCGACCCGACTCGACAGTTTGTATTTGCGGGTTTTGACATTGCAATCCTTCCTGCCATCGCCCTCATTGCCATTGGAGAGACAGCGATTCGAACGGGTAAATTGAATGAAAACGCATTCCGTGTTGGCCAGTTAGCAATTGTCCTTTCTAATGCAGTGATTTGGGGCCAACCAGGTCTTGAACAGGCGATCTTTGCTGTTTATGTNATCTGGTCNATGATAGTGTCGCAGAATCGGTTCAGAGCATTGGCNGATCCGGCTCTTAATGAGCGCCTTCGGTTGTCGACGACGATGGCTGTCGGGTCAGGGATATTGATCGTTCTCGCCTTCACCAGAAGGCTTGGACTCGAAGGAATTCTAACACATGTTGGCATTTCGACAGAGTTTCTTTCGTTGATACCTTTGGACATGCCACTTGAATTGATTTTCCTAGCAGTGCTTCTGTATCTAATTGGTCATAGGACTACAGATCAGGTTCTTGATCTAGGACATCTCGTAGCAAAGGTCTCCTCGTCAGCCAAACCACTTGTTGAGTGGTCTTCTGAACAGAATGCTTGGGTCAAGACCCAGCGCGAGGAATCTGAAGAATGGGCTGAAGAGGGATGGGGGATGATGGCACGACCTACCCTTGTTGGAACGATAGGTCTGCTTGTAGTTTCACTGACTATCTCGCTTGAACATGCACCAACTCAGGCTTGGATTCTGCTTGCCCCTATCAATGCCCTTCTGGTCTTTGAAGTGAGTAAAGGTAGCGCGATGACAAGTCGTTCGCGTGCGGTAGCCATCTGGATTCTTGTTGCGACAGCCTTTCTTCCAGGCATCTCCTTCCATCAATCAGTCTCACCTGATGATGTGGGCTCTCGCATCGGCTTCGATATCGTAGTCCTCTCAGGGCCAGTTGCCGCCTTTGCTCTGATGCGTTACAGAGGAGTAGAGACTGATTCAGTCTCCCATGGTACCCTGACTGTTGCAGGGCTTGTAGCGCTCAGTGTGTTAGATGCTAGTGGGGGGTTGCTTAGTTGGTCCTGTCTTATTCTGGCCATGTGGGGTGCCTTGCGAATCGATCATCCCAACAGGCAGCTCGAAGGGGCTTCTGGTCTCAAAGTGCAGTATGTTGTTCCCTTCGCGTGGATACTGCTCGCTATAATCAATGGTCCTCAAGATGATGCACTCATTCATGCTATGTTAGGTACACCGTTTGGTTACCTAGCCGAACTGTCCGCATCTTGGATGTTCGGAGCCGAGATGCCCCGGATCATGGGCGCTGCCCTGATTGGGTGTGGTATTGCTATGATGGTGCCACACAAATCTCTTCGTCCTTCACCTGATGATAGTACTCTCTTGCTTGAGCAAGTGAATGGATTGCTGCTCGGACCGATTGTTGCGATTGGCTTTGGCCTTGACCTTCTGCTTCCTGAATCGACTGGAATAGCGTTCTTACTTGTACTTCTTATCACAGGCCTTTCAATTCGGAGAGGTGAACTGAAATCATTGCATTTTGTCGCCCCATTGGCTCTGTTCTCATTTGTCGAGATCGCAACCAAATGGTTGCAGTTGGATGGTATTCAGTTGTACTCTGCATCATTCGGCGTGGCTGGTCTTCTTGGCTGCTATATCCAATTCGCAGCACGTCATGGAATTGGGGGTTTGAATGCTCATTCTGAAGGCGAAAAGGTGGACCACGTACGACGTGTGAACAGAATCTACGCTCTGACTGGTTTGGGGTTCTCAGCAGGGATTGCTTGGGGATTTGGTGCAATCGTAGCAGCAGTATGGGTGACCAAGTTACTGCTCGAGAGTGAGGACCCAGAAGTGGTGCAAATCAGGCTTGATGCAGTGGGATTCCTTCCATTGTTGCACTGCCTAGTAGCTGCAAATTCATTGTTCCAGTTGACTTTGGTTTCTGATTTTGTCACNACTCTGGGAACTCTACTGCTCTTGGCAGGTCTCGCATGTGCTGTCCTTGGTTCGCTCAGACCTCCATCTATTTCTCAATCCAATCTTGAAGCATCGAAGCAGGAGGGAATGCATGAAAGATTGATGCTTTCAGGATTTGCTTGGAGCGTCATAGGTTCGCTGATCATTGGTAGTTGGTTGGGGACTCTTGTTCCATTTGGGATGACCTCCATCGCTCTTGGATTCCTCAATGCCTGGTATGGTGCCAAACGCGATGAATCTTGGCGTCGGTCAGCCAATCTGATTGGTACTCCAATAGGTCTGCTCTGTCTTCTCCTCAGNGTGAACAGCATGACGATGGCAGCTCTCATCATCCTTCTTGGAGGAATGAACTTCTTGTTCTCATTCGTCCTTTATGGCATGTTAGGTGGTGCTGGATTCCAACCCTTACATGAACAGAGTGTTCTGCCTACAGGGGGCACTTCGGGAACAAAATCTTCGGGTCAGGCCGCCGTTGTCACTTCAAATGANAGAGAGAGATTAGCAGAAGATTCAGGGGCAAGGGTGATTCTAGCCGCCGACCCAGCAGCTACTTGGGATTCAGCATTGTCCTCATTGTCAACTCCTCCAACTTCAGGCCAAATCGTTGATACCTCCAAGGGTGAAATTCAGCAACAAACTGTGACCACTGCCCCTCGTATCGACATCATTCCTTCTTTCCCAGAAAGTTACACGATGAGTACCGACATGGGATTCGATGTGGTACTTCCTCCCTCCCTGTTGCAGAAGGTCAAGCAGGTCATTGGGGCAATGGATGAACCCGGATGGAGGCCGGTTCTTCGACTTGAGGTAGACGGGTCAGTGGTAATTGATTGGGTGAAATCTCCTGCTTAGGTCTGCAGTGAAGACGTTCCCTCCCCCTCACTCCTCTTGCGCTCAAGCAGCGCGAGGACTGATGGCTGGGATTGTGAGGCACAGATGTGCGTGTGGGTAGCATTCCCCATGTCTTGCGGCTGTGAGCTGCGGCCCGATACTTTCGATGAGGATGAATTTGTCATCGATGCATTGTGTGGTTCGCTGAANATAAGCCAGGATTCCATGCGAATGTCGGGCCATGTCCCATCNCCCACGTAATTNGGNACATAGTTCTGACCATCANANAACCCATCATANCGAATGGTCACGTTCTGTCCNGNTGTGATCTGCGAAGTAACGTTCCAAGTCCANGGTTTGACATCCTGTCCNGGGCACCACCCTGCCCGTCCGAAGGGCCATGANCCNAGTTGATTGGCTACCGTGCCTTCATCGACGAGTTTTGTGCACCCCTCNCGATCGGACCCGANCGATGAATTCCCTGCCGTGGGGTGATCCTCTGTGATCGACCAACCGGATGGGAAAGTGAAGCGGTGCTCATGGTTACAGAATTCAGCACAATTCTCTGCATCCCTATTGAAACCATGTCCTGTGACGACTGAGTACAGATCGACACGCGTCGAGGATGCAGGAATTCGAACATCCTTCTCCCGTACATATTTCGAACCATTGTTGTAATCTTGATCGAAGCGACCACCNGTGAACAGCTTCTCGCCCCCAGTCGCTACATGGGATTTGTATGGATGGTCTGAGAAGATGGCGATGATGTCCAATCCATATCCATTGGCTCCGCGATATCTCATCCCCATCTGCTGACCTGGGTCTATGAGGAACATGAACTCAGAGATGTCAGTCAACCATCTGCCTTCTCGCCCATATGTGGTGATNTAGCGAACGAACTCATTGCANGTGGAGCCATTCCAAGCATCAGTACAGATNTCGAGATAGGCGAGATAATCCCATTCATGACAACCNCCATGNCGNTCTGCTTGTCCATCNCCNTNNTCATCAATCCCGTANCNGTTNCNGTGTTCACTGCANGGGTTGTANGCATAGATNTCCAANGTATCGTATGNNGNGAGTGTGGTNGCGTTTGGCCAAGTGACGTTCCANTTCGATGTGTANCCCCCNTGCCATCCNCCACCATGCCATTGCCCTGACTGNGTGAGNGGGAATGTGAAGACCCCNAGATCCTTGGTACGNTGTTCGGTCTGGAATTCGTAATTCCATGTNCNTGCTTCCAANGAGATGTAGTCGAATCGATACTGNGGTTCTGCAGTNGTGGCNCGCGCCCAATTGTACAGCGAGCCAACCTCACGCCACTGCTGATATCGATCGATCCCGTAGTAGTACTGGCTCCAATCCCTGATTACATCACCAAGGCTTCCGGTGAGTTGGAATCCAGGTGTGTTGATGTAATGAACACGCCCACTGAGTTCAGCGAGTTCACCCGACGACATCGCATTCGTCACGCGGGTGCGCATTGCTCGAACATCTGCATCAGCCGTCGAATCATAGGAACCAAAGAAGATGTGGCTATTTGATGGCAGGTTCAATAGAAGTTGTCGTGGGCTCTGGGCCCAGAGTGAACTCATGTACGATGAGGATTGCTGATTGAAGATGAACAGGTATGTCTGGTTCCCATTCCACTGTGAGGCCAAACGCCATTGACCATCGAGGGTCGAGACAGTGAAATCTCCAGCACGCCCAAGCCGGTCGGTCGTGTATGGCCCTGTAGAATCCCAAGGCATTCCCCATTGATTTGCAGCGCATCCATCTCCATCTGCAGTCCAAGTGACCAAGGTGTCTGGGCACAAATCCGAATCTTCGAGCACTCCATCTGAATCAACATCTCCACATCCGCGCTCATCTACTGTGACACCTGCTGGTGTGGTGGGGCATTGATCGCTGTCGACAGGCACCCCGTCTCCATCAACATCCTCGCATCCTCTCCCATCGACAGCGTATCCTGCTGGTGTGTTCGGACACTCATCCAGATCATCGGTGATTCCGTCGACATCTCCATCTCGTTGTGAAGGCCCACAACCATTTTGATCAACGCTCCCTATCTCACTCGCTGGTGTATTGGGGCAGACATCCTGATCTTCAGAGACCCCATCATTGTCTGAATCTGTACAACCTCGTTCGTTGACCTCGCTGCCCGGCGTGGTACCTGGGCATACATCACTTTCATCGAGGACCCCATCATCATCATCATCGAGATCTTCATTTTCATCAGCGCAGCCGTCACGGTCTGCATCGCTCAATGACCCTGCTGCAAGCCCTGGTGGGGATCTTGGACACGCATCATTCTCATCGCTGAATCCATCTCCATCATCATCAGCGTCCTCATCATCCATGCAACCATCCCCGTCAAGGTCTTCCCGGTCAGGTTCCATAGGTGAATAGGGGCAGCCGTCTTCCTCATCATCGAGACGGTCATCATCGTCATCCTCGTCGTTACTGTTAGCACATCCGTCACCGTCATGGTCACCTGAGGACAGATGACCTTGCTCGCTGCGTGGACAGTCGTCCTCATCATCGGAGATGGTATCATTGTCATCGTCTTTGTCTTCGTAGATATCGTGACATCCATCACCGTCGTAGTCCGTGGTGGGTCCTGAGGTCCAGCCACGAACTCCTTCTGGGCATTTATCATTGATATCCAGAATGCCATCATCATCACTATCGACATCGGTGTCATCCACAATCACTTCATCTGTGGTTGTCTCCTTTCTGATGAATGAGATTCTCTGCGTGTTCTCTCCTATCGAAGACATGCCACATTCTGCCCATACGGATACTGTTGAATTTGCCTCAATTGTGTTGGGATACACGGCGATGTCCCTCCTTCGCAGGTCGAGGTCTGCAGTGACGCGTTCGCCTTCAGCATCGTCAGCACCTACTTCACAGGTGAACAGGAGTGGATGTTCGATTTCGAGGATTCCCAGAGCTTCGTCCTCTTCCTCGAATTCAACCACGTCTAACCCAGTCAGATTTGGTGTGATAGGCTTGCCCTCATCGATTCGAAGTGTGATGTCAGTCTTGATGAGATTCTGGCCAGGAATCGAGAGCGCTACGAGCATCATGTGTTCACCGGGAGGTAACATCGGCATCGTGAAATCGAAGGGTGAGGTCGTGACTAGAGCTTCCCACGTCAGGTCCTCCATCACATCCTTATCGCTGGCTGCGACGGTCATCCAATCTTCACCATCTGGTGTCGTGGACGAGGTGATGCTCGCTCTTATCGAAGGAAGAACACCAATTGACGTGACATTGACTCCATCGATCAGTCCTTTGATTTGGATGTCCCGCTGAGCACTGAAATCGAAATTCCGGGTCTTGAGTGGTGGGTCGAAAACGATCTCTGGCAAGATTACGGTTTCCTCTACTTCCTCGGTATCCTCAACAGCGGTGCAACCTGAGAACAGTGAGACGACCATCAGGAAGCAGAGACCCACGGCACGGGTCGCACGCATGATGCCTGCTCTATGGGCTTGGACATGAACATGCCGTCTTCGTCAAGAGGGCTTTTTGCGGGAATGCAGCCTTACTACTATTCAGAACAGGTCCATCTCCATCTGTGCTTCTTCAGTCGCATGAATCCGTGGGTCCCAACGCGGGGACCATACCAGATGGACATGAACATCATCGACACCATCAACTCCCAGTGCAGCACGATGTACTGCTGCCATGATTTCAGGTGCGACAGGACAGCCAGGTGAGGTCAGAGTCATGTCGATATCAGCGTTCGTACCATTATCACTGTCATTGAAACGAACGTCATAGATGAGGCCGAGCTCGACGACTGAGAGTTCAAGTTCTGGATCCTCTACTGTGCGCAGCGCTTCCATCACCACTTCTCGTTCTACCATATGTGGACACAAAGGGGGGTGGCTTGTGAACCCTATCCTCCATCAGAAGCCTCTTGAAAAATATAATACGAATCGAATCAGGTCGATGTTGATGCTTGACCTTGAGACCGCTGCAAATGTCGGTGAGGCGTTCGGGGCATTAGCAATTCTTCTGACCCTTTTGTTCGGTCTTCGGCAGATGCAAGAGATGAATAAGAATAGAAAATTTGAGATTGCTCAAACAATCGCCACCTCTTTGGAAAATCCCCTGGTTCAGAGAGGATTTTCTGTGTTTGCAAATCAATTTCATGAAGAGAGTACTCTTGAGGAACTTGCAGCATTCTCTAGAGAAGAAAAAGATGCAATGAATGCTGTCATCATCCTCATGTCAAATCATGCCATCATGACCTTCAATCGTCACCTCTCCTTCGAGATAGTCTCTTCGTTCTACAGAGGATATGTTCCTCTGATCTCTCCGGGTCTGCGCCGATCAATGGAATTAATCGAGTCAATATATATCCAAATGGACAAGATCGCCATCACTGAGGAAGTTGGTTTTGGAATGTTTCATTGGGTCTTCTGGCTGCTCGACCGAATGGAAGAACACCCTGTTGGAGAGGTGAAACCCCATCTCTCCTATCAGGACTGGAAGCCTTGAACAGCTTTTTGACAAAAAGAATTGAAAACAAGGATAGAGAGAGAGGTCCGAGCACAATGAACGATGTGTCAGCAATCGAGAAGGTAAGTGTAGGGTCAAATGATTCCTTGAGTGAGTCAGGGCATAGTCTTGAAGAGAGTTACAGGTCACGAATCCTGACTCTTTGTGTGTTATATTTCTCTCAAGGCATACCTTGGTTCTTCATTGCGGTTGCTCTTGTCACATTCTTGGTTGATAGCGGTTCCATGGATGATACACAGAAACTTGCATTGGTGTCGATGGGGATGCTCCCGTGGATATTCGGTAAACTCGCTTTAGGTCCACTCATTGACAGATTTCAATTCCGATCAATGGGAAGACGTCGGCCTTGGGTTCTAATTTCCCAATTAGGAATGATTGTCACCATGGCAGCGTTTCTGCTGATAGATGACCCCGCAGCTAGTCTTGGAACACTTGGCCTCTTCTTCTTTATTCACAACATATTCGCTGCCCTTCAGGATGTTAGTTCTGATGCGCTGGCTGTTGATATCCTATTAGATGACGAGATTCCAATGGCAAATGGTCTGATGTTTGTTTCCAAGGGATTAGGAGGTATGTTCGCAGTTATTGGGTTAAGTCGCGTTCTCTTCGATTCAGGTTTCCAATCTGCTCTTTTAGTTCAGATTCCAATATTATTTGTCATTATGCTAGTACCCCTCTTCATCCTTGAGAGGCCAGGAGACAAACGCTTCCCATGGGATTCAGCCTCTGCGGACAGTAAAGTAGCAGATTCAGAATCCATGACATTTGGNGAAATTGTAGGAGGATTCCGTCATGCGATTTCCAGTATGCCGGCTCGATGGGCTCTTCTACTTTGCACAGTGATGTGGATTGGTGGCGGAATGGGTACTGGCATGGGAATCATTGATTTCCAGTGGGAATTCCTCTTTGTTGGAGAATTGGGCTGGGATGCACAGACCTACTTGGATNCCAAGGGAGTTCCGGTCTTTTTGATGACCATGCTTGGTTTCCTCATCGGTGGTTTCCTTGGCTCAAAATTCGGCTCTCATAGAACACTGATGTACGCTGTNAGCATTGGTACGCTTCTTACGATTCTCTGGTCATTGAGCCGATCGATGTGGACTGATTCTTCATTCATGACTCTTACATGGTTGGTCTGGACCCTTGTCTGGGCGATTGTCGGCGCCAATTTACTCGCTATGCTGATGTCAATTACGACGAAGGATCTTGGAGGAACTCAATTCTCCATCTACATGACNNTGTTGAATGTTGGAGCATTTGCCGGAAATGCTCTTTCTCCAGTTGTTTTGAACGCTGTCAGCGATAGTTTCCCCAACCTGTTCTTGGTTGGTGCTATCTTCCAAGGCTTGCTTCTTGTGATCCTGATGCAAATCAACCTAAGTGATGGACTTGNCGACGAATCGATAAGGAAACCAAGCATGGTCACAATTGCAACAATGGAATCTGAGTGAATCATGCACAGAGAATAGGCTCAGGACTCGTTACGAGTCCGGTCGTAATGGTGGTTCTCGA
>PAZI01000050.1 GCA_002715545.1 Methanobacteriota archaeon | reverse complement strand
CTGGGTGCAGATGTTCATGATCGTGGCTGTGATTATGTGAATATTCGTTGGAGACTGGTGTGCATCCCAAAAAAAACAAAGCTCCAATAAAAGCGGTAAAAATGAGTTTCATATCGAAAGGATTTTGTCGTTTGTTCTCTGTAACTCAAGCTAAATAGTTTTGCGAAACGTCGACTAATCCGATAGTTGATTATTTTATTGTTAATTTAGCAGTAATTCACGCCATTAGTTTCGTATGAGAAAAATGGTAGGATATGTAGATAAAAGAGTCGATCGATCAACATTATACACTTGAGTAGCACTGGTATAATCACTGTTTTACGGTAATGGTATTTGCAGTGCCTTGGGAATGAATTGCAATGATTATTAATATCATCACGGAGCACAAAATCTAAATCGTGGGTATCTTATTTAACCTATTAAGATGATAATTTAGGCATAATTTCGGCTTGACCGAGAGGCATATATAAAAAGCAGACTGCCGTTAGTTTCGAGCCTGTACTATTGAATAGTTGGATTTGGCTCGGTCAATACTATCACTCATTTGCGCCACTTTTGCGAAGGAGATCTGCCATTTCCGGGTTTGAAACATAAAACAATGGTGTTCCACCATCTTCATCTTGTGCATTTACATTTGCCCCATTGGCAATAAGAAGCTCGGCGATTTCTCGGTGTCCTTTTCTGGCAGCCCAATGCAGAGCAGTTCCACCACCATTATGTTTTGCGTTCACATTCGATCCGTTGGCAATAAGGAGTTCTACGATTTCGATATCATCAGACTCAACCGCTAGATGCAGTGGTGTCCACCCTCTGGCAGCTTTCGAATTCACATTCGCGCCTGTGGCCAATTGTTGTTTGATTTTTTCAATCTCCCTGTTTGATATAGCATCTTGCAATAATTGGTCAGCATCTCTCTTTGCAGTTTCAGAGTTCTCCGCGGATTGCACTACTTTGTCAGCATCTTCTTTTGCTTTGGTTTCTTCCAGCGGAGGTGTGATTGTTTCAGTAATGGTTTCAGTAGCGGGTTCAGCGAGCTTTACCTCTTTCTTTGAAATTGGTTTTTTACTGATGTCGTTGGAACCCTTGTGAAGGCTGCTACTGTCAAGGGGGTGTTTATGTTCAGATTGTCCGCATCCTGCTGTAAAAAGCATGATGAGTATTGTGCTTAGGTATAATCTCATGGGAGGGCAAGATTTGTCGTATAATTGTTTTTTTCAAGCCGATTTGTTTAAGTTGCGTAATTAAATTACTACACAAGAAAAAAACGCTTGGTTAGTTGTCTGCTTGAATGAGTTTAAAATACATTCTTCTGATTACCGTATTTTGATTCAGTAAAAAACCAAGACAAACATTTGCTGTTTGTCTAATAATTGTATTTATGCGATTAATATGACTCGATTATAAGAAAGTGTTTTCGTTTAAATTGAAGGGTAGAAAGTTATGAAAAGATTCTCCCTATATATTAATATTTCTGCCACGTGTATTACGTTTACTTTTAATCGTAAAATTAATGCGCCGAAAAGATTCAATTCGTAGTTACACAAATGCGACAGAACTGTTCATTCAATGAATGAAACCTTGAACCTTTCTGGCGCGCTAAAAACGCCAATACGTATTACTCTCATTTCTTTGATCAACTCGGGGGTGATCCAGTTTTTTACACGTTCGATTTCCTGTTGGTTTGGATTATTCCAGCAGCGTACTTTCCAGTGAATTGTTTGCCCGGGTCTTAAGCGTCTTCCAGCGTAATTAATACCGCTTGTTTGCGTTGATTCTACTTTACCGCTGTCCCAGAGGTTACCTTTGTTGTTCGCGATTTTTTCTGCGCTTGTGGATACCAGGATCTGGTAGGCAGACTGCGTTTGCGGTCGGGTGGTTTTGATTTCCCAACTGAAAGCGTGAGTGCCGTTTGAGTTTTCACATTTCAGGTTGGTGGCTGTGATGCCGAGTCGTGTGAAGAGAGGGGCGTAGATGTTTTTTTTGCGTTCAGAAAAATCAACATAATTCGCAAGGTCGCGCATGGCTATTACTCTGTAACCTTCGTTCTTAAGTTGCTGCATGTCGCGTTTGAACAACTTTAGGCTGGTGCTGCAGTGGAGGTGGAGATCCGGTACGCCGTGATAGATGATAATGCTGATTTTCCCATCTCGTGCTTTGCCAATTGCTTGGCTGAATTCCTCGCGACTGGAGGATAGGTTGCCACGACAGTATGCGCTGGGAATCAAAAACGGATCTTCATCCTGCGGGTTGTAGGCCGACCCAGGGCCGCCACGATCGTATAATGGAAATTCCGGAGCCACACCTCGCCGGGCGTTGGTGTAACCGGCCTTGGCCAAGGCGCGAACGATTCGTCGGTCGTGATGCTCGCCCGGGTAGGCGAATGTCGTAGCGCGCTGGATGCCATGCTCGCGCAGTGCTCGGTCGAATCCGGCGATCTGTTTGCGAATTTCTTGCTCGGAAATATGCAGCATGTTTGGGTGGTTGGTGGAGTGATTACCAATTTCGAATCCCATTTCTTCGAGTTCTCTAACCTGCTGCCAAGTGAGCCTGCCGTTTTTGCCAATCCAGTCTGCCGTGATGTAAAACGTTGCGCCGAAGCCGTGTTCCTTGAGGATAGGCGCCACGGTAGTGCGATCGCTAGCGTTGCCGTCATCGAATGTTAGGACGACGAGCTTGTCTGGAATCGGCTTTAAATTCTTCCCTCCGTTAGCGCCAATCATAGTGCTTAAAAAGAGGTCAAGAGATAGGGCGGCTAAGAGGGTTAAGTGGGCTCTAGTCACGTCGGTTTATTTTTGTAGGCTACCCAATGAGATGAGGAAGTGCATAAGGTCTATCAACTCGTCTTTTCTTAGCGTGGCCGTCAGGCCGGGGGGCATTAGGGAGACGGGGCTCGTTGTTGTGCTCTTCACATCGGAATTGGGAACGGCGATAAGTTTGTTATTCGGCTCGCGTATGATGGTGGCCATATCGGATTGACGTTGGAGAATTCCTGCGATGGTAGTGTTGTTGCTACGGGTCAGGATAACCGTCTCGTAACCCTGCTTGATGTCCTTGTTAGGGTTGATGATGGAATCGAGGATGGCGGCCGGCTGGGCATACGCGCCAATAGAGGTTAAGTCGGGCCCCACCTTGCCGCCATGCGTGCCGATCTGGTGGCAGCGCAGGCATCCGGTCACCTCGCGCTGAAATATTTCTTTGCCACGCTGGGCATCACCCTTGGTTGAAGCTTGCGTAAGAAGTTCTTCGCGATCAACCTCGGTGAGTTCGGTGGAAAGTGGCTTAAGATTTCCGGCTTTGTTCAGTGCGGTGATGAGTCTTGGCACGTTTCGACCGGAGGCACGCGCCAGTTGGATTCCCGCGATTGCCACCGATTGGTCCAAGCTGGCTTTGGCTAGGGCGATTGATAGTTCGTCGGCGCCGGTTGCATGATTGATAAAGGCGTTGAAAATAGGCTCCATATCAGCGGCTTGTTTTGCTTCTAGGAGAATGCCAGCGGCTGCCGTGCTTGCGTTTTCAGGTTGAACTTCCGCCCAAGCTGTGATGGCTGCGATGCGAACTGCATGTATTTGGTCAACCGCGCTGATTTCCTGCAGCCGAGTGAGTTGATTTAGTCGTGCTAAGGCACGGGCTGCTGTAAGCCGTTCGCTCGGGTGAACTGAATCGCAAATGCGCTTGGCCAAGTGATTGTTTGCTGCCTGGATTTTCCATAGACCGGCAAGCTCGGCAGCAGCTTCTCGGGTGGTACGATTCGAGTGGCCGAGGTGGTCGACGATACCTTCAATATTGCCGGGTTTGGCTTTGTTGTTGCGAGCGCCTTTCACGATCGGTTGCAGCAGGTCAGGTTGTTTTTCGGCAAGCGACAACATGAAATCGATCTCGGCCGTTTCACCAAGCCCAGCGATAATCTGGGCGACATTTGGGAGGTTTTTCTTGGCAATCTTTTCTTCACGGACCAACTTAACCAACGTCTCAGTGGCACGCGGATCTCCAGTTGCTTCGAGCGCAAATCGAAGTAGATCGGTCTCGCCGTCGAAAACCTGTTTCCCGGCTCGCAATGCTGGCAGCCAGTCGTCGCGCAGTTCGCGGGCGGTGAGCCATGTTGAATAGTCGAGCCACGAATCACCTGTATGATGCCGCGCACGCATGGCAATATTGGCAGCCGTTAGTGTGCCGGTTTCACGCAGGGCATTGACCGCTTCAAGGCGTACCCGGGGATGTTCATCTTCGGTTGCCTTGGCGAACAATTCGAACGGGTTGGTGACACGGTCGCGCCAGTGGAATAGCATGCGAACCGCTCCGGCCCGGGCGCGGGGTTCCGGCGAATTCAAAACAGCGAGCAATAGCGACTCATCGGGTGAGTCGAGTGTGCCGTGAAGCCAGAGTAACTCTAGACGATGATGCTCAAAATCGGGATCGACCTTCGAAAGTCCATCTGCCCATTTCTTCAGCTTGGTCAGCACTTCGCCTTGCGGGCGCGTGGCAAGTTCGCGCTTGGCCTGTGTGCGGGTGAAATCCTCGGGAGATTTCAGATGATCCAAAAGTGTCTCGACCGTCGCGCCGTGGATGTTGGGCCGCTCGATTAGCGGACGATCCTTGGCTGTGAGTCGCCAGATGCGGCCGTGAGTTTTGTCGCGTAGCGGGTGGTGAAAATCGACCTCGCCGTGGTCGATGATCGCATTGTACCAGTCGACAATGTAGAGCGCTCCGTCGGGTCCGACCTTGAGATCGACTGGACGGAAGGTTTTTCGGCTGGAGCGGATGAGCGTTTCGACCTCTTTGGCTGCGAAGCCGCTCCCCTCATCCGTAATGTTGTAGAGGACGGTCCGGTTGGCTCGGAAATCATTTTCTACGATGCTGCCTTGCCACTCGGTTGGGAAATGGCGACCCGAGAGAATTTCGCAGCCGGTGCCGTTTGGTTTGCCGGGCAGGAGACCGGGCAGGGTTCGGGGCGCACCGACGGCACTCCGGAACGCGGCCCCGGGGAAGGTGTAGTGAGGCCCTTGCCCCCCCGCGCCGTCGGTGATGAACGATTGGCCCCATCGGTCGATCGCATGGCCCCACGGGTTGACCGTTCCTCGGGCGAATACTTCGAGACGCTCTGTCTCCGGTCGGAACCTCCAAAGACCGCTGCCGTTGAGTCGGCGTTTGCCCCAGCGGGTGTCGATGAAGCTGTTGATATAAATCGACTGGTTAAAATACAGTTCACCCCAAGGCGCCCAGCGCAGTGTATGGATCATGTGGTGGACATCGGCATTGCCGAACCCGGAAAAGACTACTCGCCGCTCGTCCGCTTGGTCGTCGCCATCTTTGTCTGTAAGAAATAAAAACTCGGTGGCGCTGCAGACATAGGCTCCGCCTTTCACCGGCATGACTGAGTGGGGAACTAGAAGACCATCAGCGAACACCGTCGACTTTTCCGCAACACCATCACTGTCGGCATCCTCGAGGATAACGATGCGGTCATTAGGTTCGGTGCCAGGCTTAATGTGCGGGTAGGAGGAACTCATCGAGATCCATGCCCGCCCACGCGTGTCCCAGTTGAGATTGATAGGGTTGGTGAGGATCGGGTCTGCAGCGAACAGGTTTAATGCGAAGCCATCGGGAACCGTCATACTGGCCAGTTCTTTGATT
This sequence comes from Methanobacteriota archaeon, assembly GCA_002715545.1. Next base: position 12,099 of record PAZI01000050.1, on the reverse strand, counting down.
ATGTCTGGATCGGGGATGTGGCGAGGAACTTCATGCTCAGGGTCGTTGTGGACCGGTTTCCACTGCTCGACCCTCTCGATGGAGTACCGGTGGATTTGTGGTCTTCGCAGTCGTGCAATTCGTTCTTCGGAAGCTGAAACAAGACGGTCAAAGTCCTCCATCTCATAAGCGAGATGCCCCATCTCGTACGAACGAAATAGGAAGACGTACGTTCGGTTTAAAGGTCGAAGGCGTCTGCGATACTGGAGATTTTTTTGGATAATCTCGGCGCGGAGATTCTCGGCGGCGGCGAACTCCGGACCGTTTACGATCGCTTGGCCAAGCGCCCAGCTCTCGGCCTCTGACTCGAGTAGATCGATGCCGTCAACCCGTAGTTTATGGGCACTGGGTGTTTTGGTGATAAGAACACTGAGATAGGCATCGAGAAAATCACACGGGAATCGGTCTCTACGCAGGTCGAATCGAATACCACGTTTCGTGGCTATTTGGTTGCTGGTGGTCACGCCGCCTTTGGTGGAGACGACCCGTTCAGGACTGAGCATGACTTGAGAGTTTGCTGCATTGGTAAGGCCAAGCTCACGCATAACGATCTTGGCCAAGTAGCGGTAACCTAGGTCGTTCAGATTTACACCATTTTCCGTGATTGGTTTATTAGTGGACGAGATCAGCTGACTGTAAAGGTCTACTACAAAATGCCCTTTTTTATGACCAAGTTCGCGGATGAAATGAGCCGCTTGTCCAAGCCGTTGGTTGCGTTTATCCAAATCGGGAAATTGTGAACCAATGGCCTCCTGTCGTGGAGGTGTCAAAAGGATGATCGTGGCCCTGTTTGAATGCATGGCTTCGATCAACCTAGTGTAACCGGCCTTGAACCGGTCAATCGAAAGGCCCGTTTTTTCAAACGCAACGCTGCTGCCGTAACCCACAATAATGGTGCTCGGGGTGGCGTCGAAAATGTGTTTTAGCAAGGTTCGATAACCGATGCCGTCAGCTGGTCCAGATTCCCAACCCCGGGTCTTGCGGCTGTCCTTGAATTCCGCGCGGGCTGTGCCAAACACGTCGTCACCGGGCCAGCCCAGATTGCGAAAAGTAATATCGTGGTTCGGCCATTGGGCTGTCAGTCCAGTTTCGAGGTAGCCGCTCTTTGCCATGCGAGATACCAGCGTGTCGCCGACGAAAACCACCCGGTTCTTTTGGGTGCCTCGGGGAAAAACATTTTCTCGTTGTCAATATTTCCATCGAATTTCCAGTGACCGGAGAGTGAGTCGTTTTTTATGTTGTTTTCGCCGATTGCCAGCTTGGCTAATTCTGCGTCCGATAGTCCATGATCGTAAACTCGCACGTCATCAATTCCGCCTTCGAAAATCTCACGATTCTCACCGTACGAACCGATATATGCTGGTACGGCGCCGAATGATTCTTGGATTCCCTTAATTGATTTCTTGCTGATTATTTTGCCATCGAAGTATAATCGAACCGCGCTTCCGTTGTAGGAGGCGGCAATATGATGCCATTCGCCGTCAAATAATTTTGCTTTATCAATTTCTCCACCAAACTCCTTATATCCAGATATATTTAGCCCAAACCACATACCCCAGAATGGGCCTTCCTTACCGATGGCCAATAGCCGACGGTTTTCGGCGTCCTCCTTTCGGTAAATGCACTGCCAATGTTTTGTGATTTTTTTCGGCCGAATCCAAGCGCTGAGTGTTATGCCATTCAAGGAATGAAGGCCGCTATAATCGGGAACCTGAACCCTTGGTTTGTTTGGTCCGAATTGAAGNGCTTGTCCGAGTCGTCCATTGGTAAATTCGAAATCGCCTTCACCTAATTTGTAAGTGGGGTGGCGTTGCGGGGCTACGGCTTGGGTTTGTCGTTTAACCTTGATGACAGAGGGCTCACTGAACTCGGAGCTGTTTCCTTTTTTATCCCAGGTTTTTACCTTCCACCAAACATTTGNATTATCTGGGAACGACTTGCCGGCGCAAAGGATGTTGGTGTTTTCTGGCGAGAGTCGATGGCCGCTGTCCCAAAGGTCACCGACATCTGCATTTAGTTTTGGCAGATCACTAGCGACAAGCACCCTGTATCCGGTCTGTTCTTTCGCCTCCCACGAGAAGATAAACTGATTCAATGCCAGCCCTAGTTTGTTGGTCAAGGGAGTTGCCTTGAGATCGCTGGGCAAAGCATATGCCATCTGTATCTCAAACAAATTAAACAAAATTAGAGTTAGCGTGATTAGTCTTAACTGCATCGTTTAATAGTTGCTGGAATTAAATTTTGTTAAATAGTTTTTTATTTTCAATCAATCATTAAGTGCAGATCTTTGCATACACTAGATGGCCGCCTATTACTAGAAACGCACAAAAAGACAGCCATAACATAATGTCCCAGATTATACCGGATCGTAGTCGTGGGTCGCTTTTTTTGTAGCGGAAGTAGAGAACGGAAAACCCGAGCATTGGCAGGAGGATTGCCTGCATGGTTCCTGCGGTCAGGATAAGCCAGGTTGGGGCAGGGAAAAAGGAGTAGATGGTGACAGCGATAACTGGAAGTGCGACNCCAAGGCTTTTAATGACTTTTTTCTTTTGATCATCATTAAGCTTGGCTAAACCGAGTACGTTGATGGCGTCTGCCGCTAGGCGAGATTGTGCGGCGAGCGCGACGTAAAAGGTTGAGAACAGAACGGAAAAGGCCCCAAACAAGAAAATGCCCTGTGCTGCGGTTCCGAACACTGGAGCATACATAGCGGAGAGGGTTTGAATGAGTTCTGATTTTTCCGGTAGCAATCCGGAACGACCAAGGATTGCAGCTCCTAGTAGATAAAAAGCGATGGTGCAAAAGGTGTACACGATCATGGCACCCCAGGCATCCCATTGCATCACTCGCAGCCAGCCTTTAGCTCGCCCAAGCCAGGAATCNGAATTGTCCTTAGGGCCGATCCATTTGCCGTACCCTTTTTCAAGGCACCAGTATGGGTAGGCGATCAGTTCTGCACCTCCAACACCGATGATGCCAAATGTAGCCAGTGCAGTCGAAAGAGGTTTCAACTCTGCAGTGGGTTCAGGGATGCGAAAGCTCATCCCACGGATGATGTCGTCAACGGACACTGCCCAGGCATCGTGGGTCTGCAAGGCGAACAAGTTGACAATGGTGACTATGGTAAACGCCACAACCAAAAAAATGCAAAACNTCTCTATGAAACTGAAGTTGCCCCAAACCAAAAGAAAGATTGCAATCAGTGTGANGATGCCAGCCCAGTATTTGTCTTCCAAGGGCTGGTTTTCAGGTTTGGCCAAGCCATTTTGCTCAGCGGCCTGTACGGTGGCAGTAAGTGTGATGATCGTCTCGTTGAGNTTAANCAAGCGTTCTGCNTCGGAGCCTGATTGATTGTCTCGTTCGGCNTGAGCGACTTCCAGTTGGACCTTGGTTTGGACATAGTCGTTGTATTGNCGGCCTTTCTCNGTGAGGGGCATGCTAATGGACATCGCTTGGCCAACACCACCGACGATGCCTCCCTGTTGGGCGACGATGGCTATAAAAAGCAGGAACCAGTACCATATGATCCAGTTCCCATTTAGAANGCGCGGACCAGGAACTTCGTTCAGTGCTGCAAGCGTGGTTTTTCCTGAGGANATAGAGTGGCGTCCAAGTTCAATTTGAGTGAATACTTTGATNATACANCCAAAAATGATCAGCCATAAAAAATCAAACCCGGCCTCGGCTCCGGTGCGAGTGGTGGCGATTAGTTCGCCGGATCCAACAATTGAACCGGCTAGGATCATGCCCGGTCCTATGTTTCGGAGAATACCCAGTTTGGTGTTGGGGGCTGTTCGGATTCCGTCCCCGATCATCGCCATTTTTCTGCCCAGGCTGCAGTCTTCAGCTGACTCGCAATGTGCCACTCGAGCATCGCTTTGAGTAACTGATCCTTTTGTAACTGATGGGTGGGGTTATTCCAAAGGTCATTCACTTCATCTGGATCGTTTTTCAGATCGAACAACTGTCCAAATGTTTCGCCAAGNAAATGCACCAGCTTCCATTCTCTGCTTCGGATCATTGTCATGAAGTTGCTGGTTGTGAAATTGAGATCACGTCTTTGTTCGGCGAACACAAACTCCCGGCCGTACCAGTTGTCTCCCTCCAGCGCGGCAGAGGGGGGGGCTCCTTCAATNGTTTCTGGAACGGGAACGTTGGCCCATTGAAGTATCAGCGGTGCGATGTCGATCGGTTGCAGTAGGCCGTCGATCATGCGTCCACTTCCGTATTTTTTTGGAGCCCAAATAATGAGAGGAATCCGAATGACTTGTTCGTACATTGTCCATTTTTGACTGTGTCCGTGGTCTGTTAGGCAGTCTCCATGATCAGAAGTGAAGACGACGATCGAGTTGTCAAGATATCCGCTTTCTTCGAGCGTGTCGATCAGTTCGCCGATTTTTTCGTCGATCATTGTGACATTTGCNAAGTAGTGGCGGCGCTGGCGTAAACGCTGTTCCTCGGTGGGGTTTAATTGATGTACCACTGAGTCGTGATCCACCTCAGTGTTGTGGATGCGCATACCTTTGAAGGCCTCGGGTTGGTTATCTAGATCTTTTTGTNAAAGCCTAGATAGTGGTAGGTCACGATCTAGATAAGGTTCGAGATGTCTTGGTGTTGGGTCGTAAGGCGGATGTGGTCCCGGGAAACCAATCTGTAAAAAGAGGGGGGTTTGNGCCGGGTGGTTTTTGAGCCACCATTTGGTTAAGTCGCCGACGAAGTTGTCTGAGTGTGTCTCCTCTGGTAGATCCCATGTGAATGCCCCGAGGCACTGGTCGTAGTCCTTACGTTGGCGATACAACTCGCGTTGTTGCTTAACCAATCCACGCGCATGTAGTGCCTTGTCCCACTCATCATAAAAGTAGCGTCCTTCGAGATAGCGATCCTTATTTTCTACCACAAATCGCTGGTGGAAACCGCACTTGGCGTCGTAGGGATATGTGTGCATTTTGCCGATATTGACGCAGTGGTAACCGTTCTGGTTGAGTAATTCCACCCAGCTATGCTGCCAGGTGTCGGCATTTTTCAGGATGCCGGTTGTGTGGGGATAGTAACCAGTGAATAGGCTAGCTCGCGCACTGGCGCAGGACGGTGCTGTGACGTAGCAGTTTTGGAATGTCACTCCTTCGTGAACCAGCCGATCAAGATTTGGTGTGTCTACATAATCGAATCCCAGCGCGTTGATGGTATCAAACCGCTGTTGGTCTGTTATGATNAATATGATGTTTGGGCGGGCGTCGGCCATGGCAGTGCATGCCGGGTTGTGTCAGTCTTGCAGGATCATTCTGACGCAGACAGGTTTAGAGATCTCGATGGTGTTTCCTGTGAATTTAAGTTTCCCGCTTTTCGGGTCAATGCGAAAGACGTTCACATTATTCGATCGTTGGCCAGCTGCTAAAAGGAACTGTCCAGTGGGATCAATNCCGAAGTTGCGCGGAATTTCACCACGNATAGGCTCGTGCCCAATCGCCGTAAGCTTTCCGTTCTTTTCGTCGATATGAAACATGGCAATACTATTATGGCCTCTGTTCGAACCGTAGAGGAATTTGCCGCTGGGATGCACGAGGATTTCGGCCGTGCTGTTGCCTTTGACTGGCTCTGGCACTGTGCTTATTGTTTGCAGCGTCCGGAGTTTGCCTCGTTTGGCTCTATAGCTGAAGGCGGTGACAGTCTGTTTGATCTCGTTAATGACGTAGGCATATTTGCCGTTTGGATGGAACCCGAAGTGGCGTGGCCCTGATCCGGGNGCAACACTGGCTCCGCCAAAACTGGTTTCACGAATTCCACCGGTTTTCTCATCGAACTTGAACACGAGCACCTTGTCGATGCCGAGGTCTGGAGCAAAAGCGAACTTGTTNTTTGGTCCNACATGGATGGCGTGGGCGTGGGGTGCCTTTTGGCGTGAGTGCGTGCTGGACCCCTTGTGTTTGATTTGTGAAGTTACTGCTCCAACGCTACCGTCCTTCTTTATTGGTAAAACGGTGGTGCTACCTCCTCCATAATGGGCTACCAGTATGTAATTGCCAGTGGCATCCACGGTGAGATGACACGGACCGGTGTCACCAGATGGCTGCTGGTTAAGTTGTTGNAGTTTACCGTTTTCCCTGTCCAATCCGAACGCCGTGATGCCCCCGCTCTTTTTGCCNTCGAAATCGCCGACTTCATTTACGGCGTAAAGGAATTTGCCATTGGGATGAATCTTGAGGAACGACGGATTGCGCAGACCGCTGACAGCGCTCAGTTTTTTCAGGCTGCCATCCTTTAGGTTTAGCTGATAGAGGTGAATACTTTCCTTGTCTGCTGCCGAATAGCTGCCAATGCAGACGAGGGCCTTGGTGGGGTTGGCTTGTGATTGGGCAATGGCTTGTACTAGTGAAAGGGTCACTAGTGCTATGAGTCTTAAAACGGTACGGAGTATCATATGCCCCGATGAGACGGAAACCAATCGTTGCTGGCAAGTTGTTTTACATTTCATTGCTGGATTTAGGTTGGTACGAATGGGTCGACGTGAAAATCCTTTTGCGCATTATTCTATATCCGCTTTGCGTTGTGTTCGCTGTTTGGTGCTGGAACGGTTTCCGTGACGGATATGAGAAAATGCAGCTGGACCGCTATAATATCGAGCAGGAGGAGACTCAGGTCGTTCTTGATCCCGGGGAAGACCCCGTTTCAGACAATGGTTTTGAACTTGAAAAGGTCAATCGCATGCTGACTAACTCGGCGTCCGGTAGGACGGAGCAAAACCATTCAAAAACAAATGCTCCAAAAAGAGGTAAAACGAATCAAACCGAGGTTGTCTCAAGCGACGGGGAAAAGGGTGGGATGATGACCTATTTTTCCGGGATGCTGGCTGTACTGATTGTGTTTGCGTTGTTAGTCGCGCGCGATGTAAGCCATCTCGCCGGTGAAAGGGTCGCCGGTGGATACGTTACAAAAAGCACCAAGTCACGTAAGGCCGATATGTACGAAAAGGCTGAGGCGATTTGGGCGGATGGAGCATATATTGATGCAATCGATTCGTTTCGGGATTATCTAAAGATTTTTCCCGACGAGTATCATGTGCACAAGCGAATCGCTGAGATTTATGAGAAGGATCTCTTAAGTTTTCGTGCTGCTGCGATGGAGTATGAGGAGATGTTGGAGATGGACATTCCTAAGACGCGTTGGGGGTGGGTAGCTATCCATCTCTGTAATTTATACTCAGGTAAGCTAGAAGACTCCGGCCGGGCTTTGGCTTTGCTGCAGCGTGTGGCAGATGAGTGCGGGGATACTCCGCCTGCGTTAAAGGCCCGAGAGCGCTTGGCGAAGATAGCAGANGCGTAGTATTGCTTGGAAAGGTTGCTACAGTTTGGCCGGGGAATCCTTCGTCGGATTTATATTTGAGTTAGTTGTTTCTGGTGTATGCGGTTTATTGCCCTGCTTGGCACCGGCTGAGCGCAGTAGGTTGCTCGCTGCTTTCCCTCGTGGCATCCATGCGAAATCCAGTGGGGCTTTGCCTTCGTTATCCACAGCGTTGAGGTCAGCCTCTTNCGAGATCAGCCATGCAACTGTGCCGGTATGGCCACTCCAAGCTGCATAGTGAAGGGCGGTCTGACCATTTTCCGGATGACGGTTGGTCACTGACATTCCTTGACTGATATATTGCTGTACTGCAGTTAGATCCCCCAGTTGCGCGGCATGAAANAGGTTNGTAGGTGCGGGCATNTCAATGGCGCTTGAGGCANCTTCAGTCGGTGACGTGTCAATATTTCCACCGCAACTGGATGCGAGTCCGGTTACGGTGAGTAGTAAACAGGAGCGCCACCTCATTACTTAAGAGCATTCTCGATTGCGGCTTCCAATTTGTCCATCGGATGCCCNTTCCATACGACTTCGCNATCTTTTAAAACGAATGCGTGNGGGATGCCCCCGATATTGTATTTTTCCATGTAGTCTCTGGATAGCGTTCCGCTGTCAATGGCTACGGTATAGGCCATTTTGTCACCCATCTTCTCGACGAANGGTTCCACCGTGCCGAGTTTTTCTTTGCTTACACCAATGATATTAACGCCTTGATCCAAGTATTTTTNTTGTAACTTAGTTAGGTGCGGGATGCTAGTNCGGCATGGCGGACACCAAGTGGCCCANAATTCTACGACGTGCACGCCACTGGAGATATCTACTGGATCACCTTTGACCCAGTGGGCTACTNCAAGGGNTGCTGTTGTATTGGTATTCGGGGATTTTGTCTTAGTTGTTTTAGCTTGTTCGCTTTCTGAACAACCTGTCAGAAAAAAGGCAACTGTTATCAGGGTTGAAAATGTATAAATAAACAGATTTGTTTTCATGGAAAAAACCTGCTTTGGTGCTGCTATTCGATCAAGTCTTTTTTGTAAAAAGTTTGTCACGCATGTGCGTGTCGCCTAGTCTGATCCGCATGAAATCATGGCTGTTTGGGGTTGTGTGCACCGCATTGGTTTTTGCTTCCGGTTGCGGTTCTCAGCCCGAGGGACCGACAGGTGACGGTTTGTCGATTGTGGTTATCCCGAAAGGTACTACGCATGAATTTTGGAAGTCAATTCATGCCGGTGCAGTTAAGGCGGAGCAGGANCTAGAGGCCGCCGGTCAACAGGTGAAGATTATATGGAAGGGGCCACTAAAGGAGGATGACCGGGACGAGCAGATTAAAGTGGTAGAGAATTTCATCGCACGAGGTGTGAACGGAATGGTGCTAGCACCACTGGATGACAAGGCGCTTGTTCGTCCGGTCGAGACTGCGGGCAACGCTGATATACCGGTGGTGATTATTGACTCTGGATTGCAGTCTGAAACATTCGCCAGTTTCGTGGCCACCGACAATTATCTAGGAGGTCGAATGGGAGGGGCGCATCTTGGCAAATTGCTCGGAGGCCAGGGCAACGTCCTGCTTTTACGTTATGCTGTCGGCTCTGCGAGTACAACGAAGCGGGAGAATGGTTTTTTGGACGAATTAAAGGATAATTTCCCTGATATAAAGGTGCTTTCTTCTGATCAGTATGCAGGGGCAACACGCGACTTGGCCTACACCGCTTCGCAAAATCTTCTGAGCCGTTACGGCGAAGAGGTTAACGGCGTATTTTGTCCGAATGAGTCAGTGAGTGTCTCGATGACGAAGGCTTTGCGTGACATTGGCAAGGCGGCGGGCAAGGTGAAAGTTATTGGTTTCGATACCAGCGTCCAGTCGTTGCGAGATCTCGAGTCTGGTGACGTTCAAGGTCTGATCGTCCAAAATCCTGTCAAGATGGGTTACCTTGGGGTGATGACACTAGTTGAACATCTTGGCGGCAAGGCCGTTGCCAAACGCATTGACACCGGCGTGGCACTGGTCACCAGCGAAAACATGGTCCATCAAGAAATGCAGGCACTTCTCAATCCGCCCCTCGAGAAATACCTCGGCACAGGCAACTAATCACCGCTTGGATGCCAGAGGATTCATCCAGCAATCCCCTATTTGCCCGTCTGAAAGTTGAGGCGGTATACAAGCGGTTTGGAGAGACTGTTGCGCTTGACGGGGTGAGTCTTGAGGTCGGAGAAGGGGAGGTACATGCACTCATTGGTGAAAACGGTGCTGGCAAAAGCACGTTGATGAAAGTACTCAGCGGCGCACACCGATCGGATGCCGGTAGCCTTATGCTTGACGGTCAGCCATTCGAGCCAAGCAATCCTCTAAACGCACTTAATCTTGGTGTGGCTATGATTTATCAGGAACTGAATCTAGCATCGGATCTTTCCGTCGAGGAAAATATACTACTGGGCCGTGAGCCGGCATCGTACGGCTGGATCAGTCGCTGTGAAAGACGCTTTTTGGCTAAGCGCGCGCTTGAGGAAATTGGCCAAACGCGAATGCCACTCGATGCTCCTGTACGCACACTCACGATTGCCCAGCAGCAGTTGGTTGAGATCGCACGCGCTCTCGTAGGTAAACCGCGTGTGCTAATCATGGATGAGCCAACTAGCAGCCTGACGCAAGTCGACACCGAAAATTTATTCAGGGTGATTGAACAAATGAGTCAGCGTGGAGTCAGCATTATTTATATCAGCCATTTCTTGGAGGAATGCAAGCGCGTTGCCAGTCGATATACGGTGTTGCGTGATGGTCGCAGCGTCTACACAGGTGTGATGGCGGATGCGACTTTGGATCGGGTTATCCAACTTATGGTCGGCCGAAAGGTTGACGAAATTTACCCGCACACAAGCCGGTCAAGAGGGGGGGCGTTGCTGGAGTTGTGCGATGTTACCGGTCTGGCCAAGCCGAGTTGCGTCAACCTCGCGCTTAATGCTGGGGAGATCGTCGGTCTGTTCGGTTTGGTCGGTTCAGGGCGTACGGAGACGCTTCGGGCGGTTTTTGGCCTGGATCGCTTGGCAAAGGGTAGCGTGATCATTTTTTCGCGCGAGGCCACCCGCTTGACCCCTGCAAAGAGTTTGGCAAATGGTATCGGTCTGCTCAGTGAAGATCGAAAGGAGGAAGGGTTGCTTCTTGGTCGCAGCATCGCAGACAACTTGACGTTGACACGGCTAGGCAGGTTGACACGGCTAGGCATCGTGAACGGTCAGGCCCAGACGACGGTAACCGAGAAGTGGATGACCAAACTTGATGTTAAGGCCTCCCACGCGACTCAGCCGGTGGGCGAATTGTCGGGGGGGAACCAGCAAAAAATAGCTTTCGGACGGTTGCTGCATCACGAGGCGGATATTCTGCTGCTTGACGAACCGACACGCGGCATCGACGTCGGAAGCAAAGCTCAGATTTATCGGTTGATGAATGAGTTGGCCGAAAAAGGTAAGTTGGTGTTATTCGTTAGCTCCTATTTGCCGGAACTGCTCGGAGTTTGCGACCGCATCGGAGTGATGTGCCGCGGTGAGCTATCAGAAGTTCGCTCGGTCGAAAACTGGAGCGAGCCGGAAATCATTCGTGCCGCTATGGGCCAGACGGAAACGGGGGAGGCAGCATGAATCTAACCAAGCTTGGCAGTCGGGATTTTTTAAAGGCCGTCCGTCCGTTTGTTGGTCTGTTTGCGGTTCTATTGCTGTTTGTGATGGATGCCGAGTTGCGTTCGGTGTTTTTTAAGGGCGGCAATTTTAAGACGATTTTGACGCAGACGGTTATAGTGGCTATTGGGGCGATGGGGATGACAATGGTGATCGTTAGCGGTGGGATCGACCTTTGTGCTGGGTCTGTGGTTGCCTTGTGCAGCGTAGTGACTGCTAAGCTTATCGAGCAGGGCTATGGTTTTGCATTGGTGGTTCCTTTTACCGTGCTTACCGGATCATTGGTTGGCTTTGTAAATGGTGGCATTATTACGGCGTTTCGCATGATGCCATTCATCGTGACTTTGGGGATGATGGGGATAGCGCGTGGGATTTCTAAATGGCTAGCAAATAACCAGACTGTCAACCCGGATGAACCACTCGACTCTGTCAACCGACTGATGGATAACAGTCAATCACCACTCACTTTTTTTCCATTGCCAGACGGAGTCTGGTTGACATTCGGTCTGGCGGTGGTGATGACAGTCGCGCTGCGTTCCACTGTTTTTGGCCGATATGTGTTCGCTATCGGATCGAATGAGGACACCGCGCGGCTGTGCGGCATTCGTGTAAATTTCAATAAGATAGTAATTTATGTCTTGGCTGGGGCGTTTTTCGGTTTGGCTGGTGTGATGCAATTTTCTCGTCTTACGCAGGGTGATCCTTCAGTGGCGATCGGTTTAGAACTGCAGATCATCGCAGCTGTGGTCATCGGTGGCGCGAGTCTTAGCGGTGGCGCGGGTAGTATCCCTGGTTCAGTGATCGGTGCATTTATGATGGCCTGTTTGGCCAACGGCTCTGGCATAAAAGATTGGCCTAACTACATGCAGGAAATCATCATAGGCATAGTGATAATTCTTGCAGTCGGTATGGATAAGTTGGAGCCAATGCTACAGCGATTTTTCCATCGCAGAATATAGGGCTAAGTATATTCTTGCGCTTGGCCAACTGACGGTAGCGGTTTACGATGCCCCCCTTTCGGTGGTTAATGGGTTCATAAAGATATCAGGGGCAAAG
>PAZI01000049.1 GCA_002715545.1 Methanobacteriota archaeon | reverse complement strand
GCTCACATGCTCAACGCTGTCGAATGTGCCGAGGCGATTGTGGTATTGGAAATCGCCCTCTTCGTCCGCCCATATCTGATCGGTCGCCCACCCCATGTAATCTTTCACGTCCCCGCCGGGATCGAGTTTATCGCTCCCTTTTGGCCATCCGAAGCGAAAGCCTGTTGTCGTGGAGTCGTCTGTAACGCTGGCGTCAACTGGGTTTTCAATGGCGGCCGGAACATACTCTAGCATCCTGTCCCCACGAGCGAGGGCCATGAGCGTGTCGTTGCTCATGCTCTTGAGGATACCGATTGCGGTCGGCTTGGGGTTGATCTGATCGTCCCCGTCACCGCAGATCGGGCTGTGCAGGATGGCCCCTTTGATTTTCCTGTTGAACTCATCATACTCGTCGGGGTCGGCTGAGGCAGTCATCCGGCCCACGATCTTCCGCAGCATGTCACGCTGCGTGCCGCCGCTAAGTTTGACGGCTTCGGCCAATAGTCTCATTGTTGGAAAGTCAGTTTTCATTCTCAAAACCTCGTTGGTGAAAATTGGCAGTCCAAAAGTTCACCTTGAACCTTTGGTTTAATGACGTGTCCGGTCATCACCCGGACGCATCACGTTACTAGGCGGCTTCTTTCCACGTCAGCACGTCATCACCGTGCTTTCGGTGGATCGAAGCTGCCACCTCGATGGCCTCCTCTGTGTTGCGTTGCATCATGCGCTTGGCTTCGAGCAGCTCCTGCCGGTCGAAGTGTTCGATGAGTTGTTGGAAGTTGGTCATTGGATGTATGTCTCCTCTGTGGTCATACCCGGTATGATGCAGCCCCGGTCAAGGATGAGGCGGCAGCAGGTTTCAAAATCGATTTCGCCATTGTTGGGATCGGTAATCATTTCCCTCGCTTGTCTGTGACCTGTCCCGCAGTACATGCTGCTGTTCTTCACAAGGTGATCGGCAAGCTCCTCGACGTCGTAAACTCTCACGGCGATGCAGACTGTGAAGCTGTGGCTGGAACTCATTCGCTGGTCCCCTCTCGCTTCGAACGCATCCATGTTTCGAGCAGAACGTGTGATACTCGCCTCGAAACCCCGAACTCCTGTTCGAGATACGGGCCAGCGCCGAACATGTTGGTGACGCCGCTATCCCGAAGCTCGTCGAGGTAGGTGAACACCTTGTCTTCTTCAAACGATGCACTCATTCGTTGTCCTCCAGTGTGTCGTAAAGTTTGCGTTGCAGCTCCCACACCGCACCCACGGCGGCGTTGAAGGTGTGAAGGTTGGCGTCTTCGAGCGCCGCTCGGAACGTCTCGACGATTGCTTCGCCGTCCCAGCGGAGACGCTGACTGATCTCTACACCCAGGTCTTGGATGTCTTGTTTGGTTGTCATTCGCTGTCCTCCTGTTCGGTTGTCATTTCTGCTCGCTGCTCGACTGCTATCGCTGCTTCAGCATGTCGCACTACGGCCCGTAGGATGAAGTCGATAGCCTCCTCTTCGAATGCGTCGGCTGTCGTGGCATCCCATGCGCCGGGTAGGTCTGGTTCCCTCCACCCGAGGGCTTCGGCCAACTGAAGCACGTCACTGAACGGCATGTCGTGCAGCACATCGCCGACTTTTTCTGCGGCGTTTTCAAACCTGCGACGTTCCGCCTTGAGCACGTTGAGTGCGTACTCGATGGATTTTCTTTCCACCTGATCCATGCGGCACGCCCAGCTATATGAGTGGCGGCCCATGCATTCTTCTGCGTACTTCTCAAAATGTTCGTCCGCGAGAGCCATCGTGGTGACAGGGTCGGTATCGGCCCACGGGGCCAGCTCGTTTTCCCAGTGGCGTTCCCACCGCCCATCGACGATGTTTTGCAATCGCTGGATTGCTTTCATGCGTGGTGTCATTCGCTGTCCTCCTCTGCGGTCACGATGTCTCCCCACGGTCCACGACCATCACCTTGGATGTCGCTAGACAAGATCATGACCCGGTTATATGCGGGATACAGCCAGTCGGCGTAGCCCCGACCCTGACGCATCACGCGGCTAATGACGTGGCCGATTGAGAATAATGCCCATACGGTTGCGTACCTCATTCGCTGGCCCTCTCGTATGAACGGCTAATCACCTCGTCCCGCTCCAACACGGTGGTCTTCGGGTGAGGACCGGCGTCCTCCAGCCACACGATGTCGTCGTTCGTGCTCATCACGGTGATCGCACCGACTAGGCTCGGCCTGTTGAACAGCATGTCGCCCGTGAAATGCTCTCGTCTTTGAACGAGACATCTCGCCCACTCCAATTCCTCATCGTAGAGTGGTCCTTTGTCTGCTCTCTCCTGCCAGACGTGCGCGAGATTCTGGATCAGATTGATCTTGTTCTCGCCGTCCTCTTGGTAGAGGAACGTGATTTTCTTGGTGCTACTCATTCGCTGTCCTCCTCTTCATTCCATTCATGCCAGATAAAGTCGGCTTCGCCCTCGATCTCGCTGAGTGCGTTCCACCAATCTTGTTTGACAAACGGCCACGACAGAGTGATCGGTGTGCAATCGACATCAGACCCCTCGACGGTTGAACCCAGCGTAATGTTGGGCGCATCCCTGAAGTTTACCCACGCACCGCAATTGGTGTATTTGAAGACCGCTAACCCGACCCGAAACCTTACCGCATTCCATTCTGTGGCCGGGTCGATTTCGTACAGAGAACAGAGGACGGCCTTGCACTCGTCGAGTGCAGCTTCGCCCTCTGCCTTGGCTTCCTCTTCTGCGTAGTGCCGCTCCCATGCGGCGCTTGGGCATTCGCTCATTCGCTGTCCTTTCGTTGTTGTTGCTTGTCCCGCTTGCGGTCGTACCGCTTGCGGCTACGCACCACCTGTGGGCGGTGCTCCGGTTGCTCTAGCGCGTGCGCCACTAGAGACCGGCGATCTTGTCGATCACTACGATTCCGACCCATAGCGCACCGTTTGCGAGCAGTATCAGCCCTAAGATTTCCCACATCATGGTCTCCTGCATACTTGGTAAGTGGTTGAGGGCGCGTTCGGCTCATCCCAGATCGAGATCGCTAACGCTCGGTCGGGTGAACCGCCTTTGCCCAGGTAATCCTCGCGCCATGCGAGGTTGATGAAGCGGCTAGGATTGTGCCGCTGTTTTTGCTCGAAGCCTTTCTGGCAAGCCCACAAACGCTCCGGGCAAACGAGTGCCATGCGCTGCACTCCGATGGCGAACGCATGGTCTATGAACTGCCGTATCATTTTGAACGGCGGGTTGGTTACGATGTCAGGCGCTTGTGCGTACTTCCAATCGAAGAAGTCCTCGCCTGTTTCGATGTCGTGGCGCAGGCACCTCACGCCATGCGCGTTGTCCAAGGCATCAGCAAATCTTCCATCACCCGCACACGGCTCCCAGAACTCCGGGCTACGCCAGCCCAACATTCGGATAACTGTCCAGATGATGGAGTGCGGTGTTGGATAGAAGTCGTTTGGACTCCTCATCTCTATTCACCTTTAACCTTTGGTTTAATGATGCGTCCCCGTAATGGGGGAGGCGGTGAGGCCTCGATGCGAGGCTTGCTGCCCCGGTTCCACGCGCCCTTGACCGCCCCGCGCAAGCTGCTTGCGGGGCGGTAGTTGAAGTTGACGGGCTTCTTCATTCGGCTTCCATCTCAGCGGCCATGCGTACCGCCGCCTTGATGATGTCGACAGGCTGGGCATCGACGCCCATCTTCTCCGACAAGGCCTGATGTATTGTTGTCAGGTGCTTGTTTGTTGCACCGTCCAGCGGCAGCGTGATCTGCGTCACGCCCTCCAGGGTGAAGCTGGTCATGCTTCCTCCTTCAGCTTGTGTGTTTTGAAGAACCCGTCGTGCTCCGGGTGGAGTGCGTGGAAGAGACGGGCGTAATAGGCGATGTGGTTGTTCGTGATCTTGAACTTGTCGCCCCTCGTTACGACCGTCGTCTCCCACCGTATGCGGTTCACGATGAGCCACGCGCTCAGGGTTTTGTGGCCCTTCGCGATTGCCTCTAACGTGAACCGCTCGAAGAGCCGGTAGACGTGGGGGTTCTTCTTGTGCCACGCCCACCAGCGTTCCTTCTGCGTCATACTGAACGCGCATCCGCACATTGTTGCTCGGTGCTTGCTGCACGATCCCGATACGCCAGCGCCATTTTCAACTTGTGCATGGCGGTTCCCTTCGACGTTCTGGTGTATCTCAGCTCCTCGGCGGTGATGCCGAACGCATTCAGACTGCCGTCGATGTCGATGCCACGGCCTTGCGTGAGCAGGTTGTTGTTCGTCCGACGCAACCGGGGACCAACATCGATTACGCGTGACGGTTTCCCCATGTCGACGTTGACGCTGGACGCGCCACATTCGACGGCCAGCTCGGCGATGGTCGAGAACAGCGACGTATCGCGCTCCTCGAACTCCAGAGTGATCTTCATACTCATCTCAATACCTCGTTGTTGTGTTGTGGTTTTGTATTAGCACATTGGAGGCAAAAATAAACATCTTTTTTACCTCGTACACCCTCTTAGCGTACGAACTGTCGCTAACGAGTGCATAAAAGCCACCCGAAGGTGGCTTTCACACGCTCGCGTTAATGATGCGTCCGCACATCATATGAAGCATTGCGTGACGGTGATTTCCCAAAGAATTGGATCACCGAAATCGTCCTTGCCGATGTCTATTGTCACCGCCCCGTGTTGTAGGAGACGAACGCGCAAGGCGAGAGCGTTGAGTGGGCGAGGCAGGTCGTCGTTCCCACAATTTTCCTCGACGACATCGTCTATCTCGGCGTAGGCCAAGCGTAAGGCCTTGTTCTTAGTGTTAAACAGCTCTGGGTCGTTGTTGATTACGCAAACCCAGATAGGCGTGGAAAGTTTGTCCATCGTGTCCTCCTATGATCGTGCGCTGTATTTGCGACGTGCTCGTCGGCGCATCGCCTTGCTACGTTGCCTTGCGATGTAGTCGAGATCGCTACGCGTTGTTGGTGGACGCCTGTGCCACCAGTTCTGGACCGCGCAGGCGATGCCCAACGCGAGGACGAAAGCGGTCAGCATGACTGCGAAGTCGATAAGTTCGTTGGTGATGTCCATGTTGCCCTCCTATGCGGCGATCTCGACGAAACCGAGGCAACGGCTTCGCGTGTTGAAGACGGGGACGCAGCGCACGACCGGCTGCGGTGTGGGTGTTGGCATCTCGGCGGCCTCGATGGCCGCCTCGATGCGTGCGCGTTTACGTTCTGCGCGTGCAGACATGCGCTTGTAGTGACCCTTCGATGGGTAGTGGACTTCGCCGTGTTTTTCCCGGCGTGATGCGCGTGCGTCCATGATGTGCATGTTCGCAATGCGCGACGTTTTGGTTTGTGTTTGGATCGCGTTTCTCCTTTGGATGATGACACTGGAGCGCCCCACGAAGGGGCGCTCGGGCGTCTGCACCTAGTTGCGGACTGCGCGAAGTGTTCCGCGACGGATGACGTTGGTGTCCTCGGCGGCCCTCTTGCGGACCCGTTCGATGCGCTCGCGTTGCATCTCGGCGTGACGCATCACGACTTGGCCGTGATCCGTGAGTTCCATCGCACGGGGAATGGCGTGTGCGATTTGCGGAAAGCTGTTCCAGTTGAAGCGTTTCATGTTCGATCTCCCAAAAGAAAACGGGCCGCCCCGAAGGACGGCCCGTGTGTGCCAGTGTGTGTTGCGGCCGCTTACGACAGCTTCGCGATGTGAGCGATCAGCTCGGCCTTCGTCATCTTCGAGATCGGCTTGACCGGACCAGCGTCGGCCACGGCCTGCTCGACGACCTCGTGCTCGATCATGGCCGCGAGGTTCTCTTGCGCGGTGGCAAGTGCCCGTGCGGCGGTCTCGATCTTCGCGGGGTCGTCAGTCTCGCGGGTGACTGCGGCCAAGCGGCCTTCAGCCATGCGAACCGTCGCCTGCTGTTGCGCAACCGTGCGCGGCTTCTTGGCGGTCGGCTCGGATTTTGCCGCAGTCGGCTTCGCCGAGATGTCGACGACCTTGGCCCCACGGCAGTCGTCCTTGGGCAGCGCGAGGGATTTCTCGACACGCACGGACACGGTGTTGCCGTCGATGACTTCGTAGACCGGGTAGCACTTTTTGCGGCGGATCGCGCCGAAGGTTCCGTCCGGGCGGACGCGCAAGTAACCTGGGCGCTCTGCGAGGACGTTGTCGTTCTCGGACACGAAGCGGATGACGGGGTTGATGGTTTTGATGGTGTTCATAATCGCGTTACTCCTGTGTTCGCGATGAAATCGGGCCAAGCCGACCGTCGACTGGCCTCACTACTCATCACCCTGATCCCTTTGGGATATCGCGTCCCTGCGGGGGAAAGGCTGATGGAAACCGGAAGCTCTCCGGCCTCAATCCCCATCACCCTGATCCCTTTGGGATGACGCGCCCGCTATTCGCGCGTAAGGTCGAGAAATGACTGAGAATCGCATCAAAGCACCGTCGCATCTGCGGCCGGTCTCGCCGCATCAAATCGCGCAAGTCCGCGCGAAGATCACCGCGCTCGTGAAACAGCAGCTTCCACGCGCCCACGAGGTCGTACTGGGCACGCGCGAATGGACCCCGACCCAAGCTAACGTATTCAAAACAATGCTTTCCAAGGTCGTTCCAGACGTGTCCGCGACCTACTCGCAGGTGGACATGAGCGTAAAAGATACCCGCGAGCTGACCCGCGAAGACCTCGAACGGATCGCCGCCGGTCTCGACGAAGTCGACGACGCAGTTATTCTGGATAACGACGAACCACCAGCAAAATCAGCCACTTAGCGACCGAGTGTGCAGAATCTGTGTCGCTTGCCGACGCGCAGGCGCAGGCGCGCATCGCACGTCGCGCGCGCCACGTCGCGCGCGCCACGTCATGATGTGGGGGGGCGAGGGCCGATCCCGAAAACCAAAAATTTTAAATGCCATTTCCGGGTATCCGAAAATTCTGAGCAAATTTTCAACCCGTTAAGGACGACCAGCGCCTAGACGGTGCATAGGCTTTACTTGTCTCGTCTCTCTACTTGGGGGTGCGTACACGCTACGCGCCCCCCTTTTGGATACACATGTCGCTGACAAGAAAAGAAGCCGCCAAGCTACTCCTCGCGGCCAAGCGTGCCGAGGACAGCTTCGAACATTTCATCAAGTTCATGCAGCCCGGCTGGGACATACCCCAGTTCCAGCTCAAGCTCATCGAGTGCCTGCACCTCCTTGAACAGGGCGAGCTGTTTCCCGAGTTCTGGGAAGCGCTAGAAAAGCGCCGCTACGGCCACGCTCGTAAAGAAAAGCGCCCGCAACGCGGGGACAGGCCGCCAATACGCAATGTCCTCATCACGATGCCTCCACGGCACGCAAAGTCCACGTTCGGCAGCATCTACTTCCCAGCCTACTTCATGGGCCGCGATCCCCGCCGCATCGTCATGTCCTGCTCATACAACGCCGAACTGGCCACAGACTTCGGCCGCAAGGTTCGCGACGTAGTCCGCTCAAACGAATTCCATCAGGTCTTCCCCAACTGTCGCCTCTCCGACGAAACGCGGGCCGCCGACAACTGGGCAACCGAAAGCGGCGGCCGCTACTACGGCGTCGGTATAGGCGGCACGACCTCCGGTCGAGCCGCAAACCTCCTCAACATCGACGATCCAATCAAAGCACGCGAGGACGCCGAGAGCGCCACCCAGCGCAACAAAACATGGGACTACTACGCGTCCGCTCTCTCAACCCGCCTCGAACCGGCCTACGACGGCACGCCACCGATCCGCGTCATCACCCTGACACGGTGGCACCCTGACGACCTCGCTGGCCGCGTCCAAACCCTCAAGGAATGGGCCGACGGCGAATGGACACACATCAACTTCCCGGCCATCCAAGAAGAAGAAACAGGCGTCCAAGTTCGCAATCCCGAATACGCCCACAAACGTCTAACGGACACCGCACCGGCCAAACGCTACATGTGGGAAAAGAAAGAAGTACCTCTCTGGCCGGATCGTTTCCCATTAGAAGAACTAATAAGAAAGCGCGAACTCAATGAGCGCGAGTTCGCGTCCCTGTACCAGCAGTCCCCCTACATCAAGGGCGGCAACCTCATCAAATCCACATGGTGGAAGCACGACGATCCCCCCGGCGAGTTCGAAACAATCATCATCGGCGCGGACACAGCCTTCAAAAAAACAGAGACCGCCGACTACTCCGTCGCGATCACCGCAGGCCTCTCCTATAACGGGGACATCCATCTCCTCGACATCATGCGGGCCAAGTACGACTTCCCCGAACTCAAGCGTGCCCTAATCGCACTAAACGCACGCTGGCGCGGCAACGGCCTCAGAGGTGTCCACATCGAGGACAAAGCCTCCGGTCAATCCCTAATCCAAGAACTCCGCAACGAGAGCGGCATCGCCGTCATCCCTCGCAAGGTCGTCAACGACAAGGTCGCACGCGTCAACGCTGTCACCGATCTCATAGAGGGTGGCCGTGTCTTCCTCCCCAAAGACGCGCCCTGGCTGGATGACTTCCTACAGGAATGCGTCGAGTTTCCAGACGGCGCACACGACGACCAAGTCGACGCCCTCTCCATTGTCCTCGATGTCCTCAGCCGTGTCCCTTCGACCGGCAACGCATTCAACAGTCCGCTCAACCTTTCCAACAGCCTCAACAAGGAAGTCCACATGTTCGGCACCTCCCTTTCTGACATGGCGTCAGCAAACAAGCGGGCATGGAAGGGCTGGGGTCTGTAGGACGACAGCCTACCACCAACCCCCATAAAACAATCCCATGCCAATACTGCCCGCAGAGAACGCACCGAGCACGTCAGATGGACTGATCGTCGACCTGTCGCAGCTCGCCGAGCCATTCCTCCAAATGAGAGACATCGCGCCTGCGCTCTCCGCAGATCAGGAGCAGCGCATCTGCGCATACGCCAAAGCACTCTTCGATATGTCGTGGAACCGCATCAGCCGACGCTACGACCATTGGAAAGAAGCAGACCGCGCACACGACGTCTACGTCCCCCCGGACGCCACCGACTTCCGCGAGAAAGCTGTCATAGCAGACACCCGCGCAATCGCGGACACTGTCCTCACCTACCTCATGGCCGCACTAGGCGGACGCAACCCGATGTTCGGCCTCGAAGGCCTCAACGCAAAATCCCGCAAACCAGCCGCCATCATCGAACGCATCCTCCACCAACACATGCGCCAAGGCGCAGGCGAGTTCCGCGTTGCCCAACTCCTCAACGACGCAATCCGATACGGCTTCGCACCCACCCGCGTCTCGTGGGACGGCAGCAAAAACACCAACAAAATAATCAACTACGATCCGCGCCGCTGCTTTCCCGACCCCCGCGTCAACTGGGGAGACATCGACGAGATGCAGTTCATCGGCTTCGTCGACTACAAGTCCTTCGACGCGCTCCGTCAGAGCGGCCTCTACCCCAAGCTCGACTACTTCCCGTCCATACGCCACCAGCGCAACCGGCCCATCCAAGGGTGGAAATCAAACGAAACCTCACGCGAAGAAGGTCGTGGCCTCTCCATCGACCCGGCATCAGCCGACGCCCTCAACCAATCCGGCGGCCAATACTTCACACTGGGATCGGCACGCACCATCAACGAGGTCTTCGTCCGCCTCCCTGGCGATCTAATCGGTATGCCCGGTGTCCGCGAAGTCTGGGCCATCATCACGATCCTCGATGAGGACACCGTCATCCGCTGTCAGCTCAACCCATACGGCAGGCAGTTCCCCATCGTCATGTCCGCGCTCTTCAATGACAGCCACAAAACATTCGGCGCTGGCCTCTACGACATCCTCCTTCCGCTCCACGACATAGCGACGTGGCTGCTGCGCAGCCGCGTCGACAATGTCATGGCAGCGCTAAACAACCTGATCTTCGTCGATCCCAGCCAGGTCAACATCTCCGACCTCATCGACCGCAACCCGTGGGGTCTCGTCCGCACGCTCCCCGGAACCAGACCCGGAGACGGCGTCAACGTCGTTCAAGTCCCCGACGTAACGTCATCCCACTGGAACGACATCCAAGGCCTGTCCGAATTTAAGCAGCGCCTGTCCGCCGCATCCGACGCACAACAAGGCATTCCATCTCCCGGCACACCACCCACGGCCACAGAAGTCCAACGCCTGACACAGCTCGGCTCACAACGCCTCGGCGTACTCAGCCGCATCATCTCAGCGACCACAATCCGGCCAATGGTCCGCATGATGGTCTCCAACCTCCAAGACATGCTGACCTCCAAGTTCAGCGGCTCCATACCGCTCAACCAATCCAACTCACCCGAAATCCTGCGTGCCGGCGCACAGGACGGCTACGTCGACTTCAATGTCCTCGATCTACAAGGGGACATCGACTACCTCGTGGTCGACGGCACGCTTCCCCTCGAACCATCGCGCAACGTCGAAGCCTGGATGCAGATACTCGGCATCATGCAGCAGACCGGCCTGACGATGGAATACGACGGCGGCGCAATCGCTGAAGAAGCCATCAAAGCAATGGGCATCCCCAACATTGAGCGCTTCAAGCTCGACCCATCACGACCGATGTCCCCATCGCAAGAAATCTCTGTCATGGAAAAGATGCGCGGCGCATCCGTCATGCCGCAGGGGGACATCGATGGGCAGGTCAGCGCAGGCAACCTTGTCCCCATAAGTGAGGCGCAGGCATGAAGACGATCCCCGATCCCCAATCTCTCAGCTCGTTCGTAGACCCGAAGACCCGCGACTATATCCTCGCCGTCTTCGAAAACTACGCGCGCCAAACAGAACTGCGCCTCCGTGCAATCGAGGAGCGCATCGAAAACATCAACGCGCCACAAGACGAAGCCATCGCGCAGCTCCGGGCTGACCTAAACGCCGTCAAACAAGACCAGCCCATGACCAAGAACGAACTCGTATTCCGCTTACGCAAGATGCAAGAACAGGAGAGCTTCGATGGCTAGTACACGCCCAACATCAGAGCAGCTCCGCTTCACATCCAGCAAGACCGGCGAGCACTCCCTCGACACCTACATGGAGAACGCCGAGATCGGCAACACGACGCTCGCCAATCTCCTCGCTCAGGCATTCGACACCAACGGCCAATACAAAACAGGCTTTGCCGAATACAAGGGTGACTTTGCCACAAGCACCCTCTACGACATCGGCGACGTATACCGCGATGCATCCAGCGAAGACCTCTACACTGTCCGCGTCCAACACACGTCCACAAACGTAGCCGCCGACCTAGCGGCCAACAAAATTGCCCTCATACTCGACGCATCAGTCGTAAACACTGCCGCAACAAATGCAGCAAATTCCGCTACCGCGAGCGCAAATTCCGCTACAGCCAGCGCCTCTTCGGCCAGCTCTGCATCAACAGCGCAAACGGCAGCGGAAACCGCAAGGACCGGATCGGAAACCGCTAAAACCGCGAGTGAAACGGCTAAAGCCGCGAGCGAAGCCGCAAAGACTGCTGCCGAAACAGCGCAGGCCGCAGCCGAAACTGCAAAGACCGCAGCCGAAGCCGCTCTCGACAACTTCGAGGACACATACCTTGGAGCCTTCTCCTCGGACCCCACGGCAGACGGGGACGGAGACGCGCTCACCACAGGCGACCTCTATTTCAATACCACGAGCAACCAACTCAAGGTCTACAACGGTTCTGCATGGCAGGTCGCAGGAGAGGTCGATGTAACGACCCTGGTCGCCAAAACATCGGGGACAGGAGCTGGCGTGCTTCCAGCGGGGACAACCGGGCAGCGGGACGGCAGCCCCAGCGCCGGTTACCTGCGCTTCAACACAACGGACACCAAGTTTGAAGGCTACAACGGCAGCGAGTGGGCTGGAATTGGCGGCGGCGGACCCGGCCTGGATGGCGGCGGAACGGACGAGGAAAGCGTCATCCGCACCAACAAAAATCAAATTAGTGGCAGCGTCAGTCTGACAATACCAAGCGGATCGAACGGTATGAGCGCCGGTCCAATCACAATAACCAGCGGGTCAAGCGTGACCGTTAGCTCGGGCGCGACTTGGCATATCGTGGGGACTTAATATGGGTACAATAACCTTTAATCCAGATGATCTCGCTGCAACACGCACGGCGCTCGGCCTTACCATTGGCACCGACGTTTTAGCGCCAAACGGCAGCGGCTCAAACTTGACTGGGCTTCCGGCTTCTGGCGGCACCATCGACCTTACAGCAAGCGGCGCTGTAACGGCTGGAAAAACGCTTATCCTCAACTCGGACGGCACTGTGTCTCAGATTTCAGCGACAAGCATCTCAGAGATAATAGGCAGTTCGTACACACCTTCCGGCGAGACCGCTGGGGAAGGTGGGTTTGTTGATTACAACACTACCGCTGACGTTTTTATGTTCGTCAATCGGTCCACGATCTCAGGCTCGAACATATGTCGCGCTTCCGTCCTTAGTCTCAACAGTTCGATGGCAATCACTGAAACCGAAGCTCCTATAACGTGCGGGGGAAGCGGTGCTTGTTATTCTGTTCGATACTCTGCCGTACATGACCGGCTTCTCGCTCATTATCAAAATGGCTCACCTTATTATCCGTCTGTAAACACAGTGTCGTACTCGGTTTCGAACGGATTAGATGTCGATGCGGTGTCGAATCTTCATGGTGCTAACTTACCCTATGGCAGTTCAATATTCATAGGAACAGACGATAACACAATCGCTTCGCTTTATTATACTCCCACTTCGGTAAGTACCGGCTATGTCCGGTTTGGTGGGCTAACTACAGGCTCCGATGCGTCACTCGACAGCTACGCAAGTGACGGTGAAGCTGATGCCGGAATTTCTACTAGCGGTGAAACTTATCGTTATTACGACACTCCTATCTGGTTTCCAGACGAGGCGCGACTGATCCTGTTGACTCACGGTTATCATAGTTCGACCGATTATCGAGTACGTCTCGGGTACGGAAGCGTCACTGGCTCAGGCGGGTCAGCTAGTTACTCGGAAATCGGAGAGGACAACTGGCAAGACTCAGATCGATTCGATTACGCAGGACACGTCCGATATAACTCGGACCTCAAGCGAGCTATCTGGTTCGATGGAAAACACCTACGTTCACTCTCAATGAATGGCGGCTACAATAAGTCATCCTTGTTTGAGCTTCAATCCAGCTACCCATCTATTGATGGCTGGTGCCTCGTCGGAATCCCCGGCACCGATAAAATTGTTTGTTTTGGGGGTGACGCTGCCGACAGCAACAAACTAAGCTATTGGTTGGTCACTGTAACTACGGGAACGAATGCGGCGAGTGACAGCTTCACAAAAGATTCCGGGCCAAACCAGATTTCGACAGACGTTCCCTACTATAATCTGACAGCGGCGTATTCGCCCGATGTTGATGGCTTCCTTGTTCGCGTTCCATTAGATGCTGCGGCCAGCAAGACTTATGGAGTGCGTGTAGCACGAAGTACAACCAACGTCACAAGTTCAAACTTTGTTGGGTTTGCCAGCAACTCCGTATCTGACGGTGGCACGGTAACAGTTCAACTCCCCGGCGCTATTGCTACTCCCACTCAGGGTTCGCTGACGGTAGGGACAAAGTATTACGTCAAAAATGATGGCACGATTGGCACATCAGACGATGGCTATGGCATTGCTGGTCGAGCAGCAAGTTCTACAAAGCTCATAGTTGAGGAGCGAGCCTAATGCCTATCCAAGCAATCGACGGAACCGTTTTATACCATGATGCCGCCGAGGCGCAGACGCAGCTTACACCCCACGTCAAAGCCGAGTGCGAACGCCGCATTCTTGAAATTATGCCTAGCTGGAAGCAGCGCAATGTAATCGCTGATCTGTCCTCCGACAGCGCCGACACAAAAGCAGCAGCGGCATCAGAATGGGCTAAGGTCACGGCACTCCGAACAAAATCGAATGAGATTGAGGCATCAATTTCAACTATGACTGACGAGCAAATCCTCAATTTTAATGCGCGAGACGACGCGCACTGGAGTGACTGATGGGCGTAACAATCAACGGCTCTGGGACGATTACGTCATCTACAGGTAGCTTAGGCTTCGATGACGAAAATGTCTCAACGAGTGGCACCATCACAGGTAGTGGCGCATCGATCACCGCATTAAATGCCAGTAATCTGGCGAGCGGCACAATCCCAACTGCTCGACTTGGCTCAGGAACGGCGTCGTCGTCAACAATCCTCTACGGGAATAATACATGGGCTGCGGCACCAGCGGCGGGGCTTAATCACATCACGACTGTAACCGCATCAGACAGCGCAACTCTCGATATAGCGTCGACCTTTACCGACACTTACAACTCTTATTTCGTAACCTTCGCAAACTTAATTCCAGCGGTGAATAACTCAGAATTTGTGTTTCGTTTAAGCACCGACAACGGGAGTTCCTTTACTAGCTTAAATTACAAATTCGTATTGAAACATTTTTACGTTGGTCCGAGCGGGGATGGAAATTCCGAAAGCACTGGTTCTTCGTCAATCCGAATAGGTTTGGCGGTAAGTAGCACAGCCGCCGAAGGTGGCTTAACCGGACACATGTACATCCACAGTCCGACAAATTCTGCCGTTAGAACATATATCAACTGGTTTGCTTTTATGCGGATGGGCGATGGCAGCAATACGGGTGCCACGCTTTTAGGTGGTGGAATGGCTCCAACAAACACTGACGACGATGCGTTTCAGTTTAAGAATGAATCAGGAAACATATCGTCTGGCACCGTGCGCGTTTACGGAATAGCGAACAGCTAGGATTGATTAAATGACAATACGCCTCAACCCCGCAGACCTATCGCAGACGCGAAGCGATCTCGGCCTTACAATTGGAACTAGCGACGGCAATGTTATTGCAGCCGACGCCACTGGACTGCCAGCGATCAACGGTAGCCAAGTCACGTCGCTCAATGCTTCTGCACTTGGCAGTGGAACCGTTCCAACCGCACGGCTTGGAAGTGGAACCGCGTCCTCGTCAACGATTCTTTATGGAAACAATACATGGGGCGCGGCCCCCGCTGCTGGCTTGAATCACATCACAACCGTGACGGCATCAGACAGCGCATCACTAGATATCAATTCGACGTTTTCGTCAACGTATCTGAATTACTTGGTCGTTTTGACAAACCTCTGTCCAGCAACGAATAACGTCTCGATGAATATGTTGTTCTCAGCCGACAACGGCTCGTCGTACATCACCTCAAATTATCAGTATGTTTTGAAACATTTTTATGTCGGGCCAAGCGGGGATGGCAACTCGGAATCGACAGGGACATCTCCGCAACTTCTCGCGACGAGTTGTAGAACCGATACTGCCGATGCCGGTACGAGCGGCAACATTTTTATCTACTCGCCAATCTCTGACGTGATGCGAACGACGTATGTTTGGGATTTCAAATCGCGCATGGCCGACGGTAGCAATTATCACCAGCGCCTTGTTGGTGCGGGTGAGTGCGGCGGTGATTTGGACACCAACGCTTTCCAAATTTCGTACTCATCCGGCAACGTCGCATCGGGCACCGTGCGTGTTTACGGCATAACCAACAGCTAGGAGTTGATGATGGCAAGATATAAAACGGTCGCGACACCGGAAGGTCAATCGCAAGTCGAAATCACTGGTGACGAGCTTGCTGCCCTGGAAGCGGCAGAAGCAGCATTTGAGGCTGGCCGCGTTGACCGCGCTATGGATGTTATGCGTGACCAACGTAATCACAAACTTGCAGAAACTGACTGGTGGTCTTTCAGCGACAGTCCAGCAATGACGGATGCACAAACAAGTTATCGCCAAGCCCTGCGCGATCTGCCAGCCACAGCGCCTACGCCGCCGGTAGACGACATCGAGGCTATGAAGAGCTGGCCGGTTTGGCCCAACAAACCGTGACGTATGCAGCTAACTATCGAAATGATCGTGAGTATCGGCGCTCTAATTGCCAGCGTTGGTACTTCGTTCGTAATAGTGCGGCAAAAAGTTACAGAGCTTGAGGACATCCTCAAAGACGCGGTACGCCGCCTTAACGAACTGGATACACGGCTCGACCGGAACGACAATCAGACCGATCTCGTCGGCCAAAAACTGAGCGTCATCGCAGGCATGATGGACCCCGAGAACCGCGAGCGGCTGCACCGCTCGCTTGAGCGTCTCACAGTAGAAGCCGAAACAATTCGGCGCGACGTCAACATCCTCCAGCACATGCACAACGGCAGACACCCTCCTGTCCCCGACGAAAAAACCGGCTAAAGAGGACGACCGCCTCCCTCACGGCTTTTACTGTGCGCGTGAAAGGAGGGCCAATCATGCCCGGTTACACCTCTATAAAGCGTAAAGCCCACAAGCCAGCGATGGCCGGAGCGCCAATTCTCATGAAAAAGAAGAAGAAGAAGAAAGGTGGCGGCTACTAATAAATGAAGCCCGCCGAAACCATCCGCTCACTCGACGAACTCATGCAATCGTCTGGCTGGGCCACGATCCTCGAAGGCGTCACCGCCGAACGAGAACGTGCCGTCCGCCTGCTTGCAGACCCAAAGACCAGCGTCGATGCGAAAGCCGAACACGACTTCCTGCGCGGCGTAATTTACGCGGCAGACCGCATGATCGAAATGCCGTCTGTCCTCAAGCAAAAAGTAGAGAGCATGGACAAAATAAACACCGCCCCGAAGGTCCGTCGGACCAACGGCGCGGGCAATCACGCAATCAATTAGGAACCCAAAATGGATCAACAAGATGTGCTGCAAGCCGCAATAGCGAGCCGCCTCGGGCCTCAACCCGAAGCCGCTGCTCAAGCCGCCGAAGCCCCTGCTGAGGCGAACACACAAGACATGGCAGTAGCTGCCGCGTCCCCACAAAACGAGGACAAGGCCCAAAGCGACAAGCCAGTCTCATACGAAGTCAAATTCCCGAACGGCGAAAGCCGCTCATACACAAACGAGCAACTTGCCGGTGTCCTCTCGCGCTACCCAAAAATGAACGCGATGCACGCGGACATGAAACCCGTCTTTGATGCGGCCGAAAAAATGAACCTGTCCCCCAACGACATTGTCTCGCGGCTGTCCGCACGCACATCTGAGGACAACCCTGCCGGTCCATCAGCCGGTCCAAACGTCTCGCAAGCCGATCAGATCGGTAACGCTGAGGCATCACAACTGGCCACAGCGCTCAAATCCTGGGAGGAAACAAACGCGGTCTCCGCGCCCCCAGGCTACGCTCAAATTGTCCAGAACGGCCTCGAAATGCAGGAAGCCATAAAGATGATGGCGGCGAAAATCGCCAACATGTCAGGCGCTGCACAACAGGTTGCCACCGCAACCGCAGAAGCCCAAGCGGCCAACATGGAAAACTCTCAGGCGGCGATGCAGCAGCGGATCGCGAACAACCTCAACATGATGCAGCAGCAGCTCGGGCTTGCAGATGAAGACGCAGCCGCGTTCGAGCAGCACATGATGCGTAACGGTCTCGTGGTCGAGGACATGGCCAACATGGAACTAGCCATGCAAGCAGGCCAAAACTTCTTAAACGAGAAAAATCAGCCTGAGTTCGAGCGCCTGCAACGCGTTCAAAACGACCGGGCAGCCTTCACAGAGCAGTCAGCGGGGACACCCGCCGCAAGTGGCGAGCCGCCGCAGCTATCACAGGCGGAACAAACGCTCGCTCGACTGACCGAAAAGGCAATGAACTCACGGGTCTGATGCCAGTCTATAAGGTCAAAGGCGGTTACAGGTGGGGCAAGACCGGCAAGGTCTACCCCACCAAGGCCCAAGCGCAGCGCCAAGCCAGAGCGGCTTACGCCTCCGGCTACAAAAAAGGGAAATAGCGATGTTCCCATCCAATTGCCCGTGGTGCGGCCAATACACCCATTACGAACAGGTTCGGGGACACTACGAATGCACGTCCTGCCACCGCCCTGTTGCAGATTGTTGCGACGGCGAGCAGATACAGGACGACAACATTCACCAAAATCCATAAAAAATTAACATCTGCCGCACAGCCGCATTCGCCGCGATCCGCCGCAGAAGACATAGACGCAGTCCCAGAGTGACGAACTTTCCGCTCCGCGACCAAGTCCACCTAGTCTTCAACCCCTTGTTATAAGGAGTACCCAATTATGGCCGGTATCATCGGTCTTCGTGGGTCGGGCGAATTTAATACAGACTTCCGTCCGACAAACTATCGGGAGCTTTTCACGCTCCTAGAACCAAACGGCTCCGCGCCTCTGAACGCATTGCTCGCCATGAGCCAGTCCGAGGCAACGGATGACCCTAAGTTCTCCAACTTCCGTGATGAGCTGCCGTCCCGCACGATGCAGATCAACATGGGTTCTGGTGCAGCAGCCAACGTTACCGCCTTGACGGTCGACGCTGGTGGCGATCTGAACTTCGTCGTACCCGGCACGATCATCGTCGTCGAGCGTACCGGCGAGGTAATGCGTGCTTCCGCCAACGGCGCAAGCGCGGGTGCCAACATCCTGACCGTTACTCGTAACATCAGCGGCACCAGCCTCACCATCAACGACAATGACAAGCTGTTCATTGCCGGTCACGCTTCAAAAGAAGGTGACAGCGTCCCCAACCCGATCTCGTTCGATCCGTCGGTGGCGTCCAACTTCACCCAAATCTTCCGTACATCGTACAAAGTCACGGGCACGTTGGATAACACCTACCGTCGCACGGGTGACGCTGAGGACGAGTTCTCGACCAAAGCGCTCAAGTTGCATATGTCCGACATCGAGCGGGCGTTCTTCTTCGGCGTAAAGCACGAGGACACATCCACGCTGGGTTCCACCTCGCAGCCCCTCCGTTACACGGGCGGCTTGGTTCCCAACATCTCGTCCAACGTCTTGGCTGGCGCTTCCCAGTCCACGGCCAACCAGATCACGGAAGACGATTTCGACCGCTTCCTGATCGAAAGCGTCTTCGCGTTCGGCTCGAAAGAGAAGATCGCATTCGTGGGCGCGAAGGTTGCGGGTCACCTCCAGAAGTTCGGAAAGAACCGCTGGTCGCCGACCCAGGTCGAGGGCACCTACGGCGTAAACTTCACCCGCTATCAGACGATGGCCGGTGATCTCCTCGTCCACCTGCACCCGCAGTTCCGTCAAGTACCGGACTACGAGAACCAGATGGTCATTCTGGACTTCCCGTATCTCCGTTACCGCTACATGCAGAACCGCGACACTCAGTTACTGATGGATCGTCAGTCTCCGGGTGATGATGCGAAGCATCACGAGTACCTCTCCGAGTGTGGTCTCGAAATGCTACAGGAGAAGGTTCACTCCAAAATCACGGATTGGCAGACCACGACGTAAGTCGAGGACGACCATCCCTGATGCAATACGCAGAATGGGCCAGCCTCTCATAGGGGCTGGCTCATTTTTCTTAGACGAGGAACCACAATGGCAACGAAAAAAGCAGCAAAAAAAGCGGCCCCGAAGACGAGCAAAACCGACGAAAAGCCTCAAGAGGAGAAAGTCGAAGCAGCGGAACAACTGTTCTCAATGTCCGTCGACACGTTACTCGGATCATTTGAAATCTCTCACAGCGCGGCGACCAAACTGAAAGAATCTGACGATACAATCCGTCGTTTCAAGATTAAGTCCACCGCACCAATCGAGAAGCGCCACCCGATCCGCATCGGCATGGAGATCGTGAATGGCGGCTTCAGCGAGCACGGGTTCGGTATGTGGAACATCCCGGCCAAACTAATCGACCAGCTTGTACGTCACGACTTCAACCGCCAAGGCAAAATCCAGATCGTAGATATCGAGTATTAGTATGGCCATAAACAACGACGCATCACCACACATCAGAGACAAACACGCCCCGCTATCCGAACTAGCGGCCCGTGCGTTGCGTCGGTATGGAGACGGAGCAGCCGAAACAGTCGACGGCGAAACGATGAACCTCATGCTCGATCTCGCAAATGAGATCATCGAAGAGGTCCGTCAGCACCCATACTTCGACGCCAGCACAACGGAACTCGACTACTACCAGCACATCACTGATTCGCGACCCATCTCCGATCTCATAATTATCCACGGTCTGGTCTACCGCTACTCTGTCCAGCAGGCCTCGGATAAGCAGGCGCTGTTCCTACCGCTGTACTACCAGCTTATGAACAGAGTCCTGTGGGATTTGAAAAACGGAAACAAGGTAATCGAATTCAAGGTTGTCGACGGCGGCAGCAACCCACGAAACAAACCCAGCCCAACTACCACGGCAACGGCCTAACGGATGTCACGTCTTCGCGCACCAACAGGGATCAAGGTCGCACCTATCCCATACGAGGACTTTCAAGGCCTAGACACGAGCCGCGATCCTGTTGGTCTCGACACCGGCAAGCAGCAACACTTCGTCGTTTGCAACAACGCCCACTGCGACTTTCGCGGCAACCTTGTCCGCGATCCCGGTGCCAACGTCTACGAGAATATAAACGAGGGGCAAATCGAGCACATGCGGTTCTTCGGAAAGGACCGTATCGCATGGGCGCAGAAAACTGGCAGGGCCATTGATCTGCGATCCCAAGGCGGCGTCGACAGCGTAGATGGCTTTCCAATTACGTCACGCATCACCTCAACAAACTTCGACCGCAAAACAATTTTCTTCGCTCGCGGTCAGAAACCAATCTGGTTCGACGGCGCTAAATTTTTCGATACCGAGTCCGCAGCAGACCTAAACCCCAGCTTCGGCGTGGCCGTGCAGCAACGCCTCGCTGTCGCCGGGATCGTCGGCAGTCCCACACAAATACACTTCAGCCGCGTTGACGACGGCAACGTCTTCGCTGACGACGAGGACACAAACGCAACAGAAGTCACACGCGGCGCATTCCTCGACATCGCCAACCAGCTCAACACGGCCGACGACATCACCGGCCTCGGTGTCCTCGAAAAGAACCGTCTTGCAGTCTTCACCAACGACCAAGGCATACTCTTCAAAATTGACCCGGACCTTACCCTCTGGGAGTTGGAGGACAGGGCCAACATCTCCGTCGGCTGCATGTCCCACAACACCATCTGCAACGCAGGTGCCGACCTCCTGTTCTGCTCGCGCAGTGGCGTCCACTCTGTCCGCCGATCCGTCACCAACGGCATCAGCGTCTTTACTGTCCCCCTGTCAGAAAAGATCGATATCCTGTGGCGCTCGCTTGTAGCTCAGGTCGACGATCACACAAAAATCAACGCGGTCTTCGATCCCGACGAAAACCAATACCATGTCTTCTTTCCAATAACGGACTCGCTCTCCAAACGCCTTACCTTCACGATTTCGCCATCCAAGCAAATCGAATCAAAATGGTCGACCGGCACGTTCCTCAACGCCCGCTGCGGTGCCTTTCTCGGCGGTCGCCTCCTCTACGGCACCTCGGGCGGCATCCACGAAATCAGCAACATTGAGGACGTGGCAAGCGCCACACCAGAGATCGAGGTCGTCACCCCAACGCTGTGGCTCGGGTCCATCACCGACATCACCACAATCCACAGCCTTGTCATCCAGGCTGCGGGGACAGGCACGCTGCTCGTCGAAATACGCGACACCTACACAAACGAAGTCATCTACAGCCAAACACTGGAAATCGAAGAGCAGGTCGTGGACGACAGCTTCTCCGACAATCCGCTACCACAACAGTACGAACGCAAAGTCGAACGCCGAGCGTCAGGTGTACGGCTGGTTTTCAAAAGCCAAGGCACCGGCTTGCTTCGCGTCGTCGGTTTCGCTTTTTACGTGAGGGAATAACATGGCACGGCTGCGCCAACTAAATCCACAGAACTACCCATCCTCGACGAACATTAACGCCGAGTTCGAAAACATTGTGCGCTATCTCAACAGCGCAGAGCTTGGCAACAAAACGGTAGCCGAGCTGCTCGATGTCCTCTTCGACGATGCTGGAGTGTTCGACGGCCCCATTGAGATGCGGCGAGTGCCGGGGACAGGCATCCAATTCCGTGTGGGCGAGTTCACCGACGCCGAAGCAGGCTACACCACCCTCATCTCAGACAGCGATATGCGCGGCGCTTCCGGCGTCGACCTCGGCAGTATTGGGGCACCGATCTTCCACAGCCGCCAAGACACAACCGCAACATCCGGCCAGACCGTCGTCAGCTACAGCCACGCCAGCACGGACACTCTCGTCGTCTACAAAAACGGATTGCTGCAAGTCCCGACCACCGACTACACAAGCAGCGACACGGCAAACACCGTCACCTTTACCTCGGCCTTAGCGGCCAACGACAAGGTCACCATATTTAAGGTTCGTGCGGACGT
This sequence comes from Methanobacteriota archaeon, assembly GCA_002715545.1. The sequence continues at coordinate 36,703 of PAZI01000049.1, read as the reverse complement.
CATCAGCGGGTTCGTGCGTACAGACGTAACCATCACGGCCACCACTCAGGTCGTCCACTCATTCACCCACACAGAAGAACAGGTCGTCCAAGTCTTCCTCAACGGCGTCCTCCTGCAAGAGGGTGGCGCAAACGACTACACGACCAACCCGGCATCAAACACGATCACGCTGGTCAACAACCCGAGCGTCAACGACAAGCTCACAATCATCACGGTCGAGAACACCAGCAACCAAGTCGTCACCGGCCTCATGCTCGAAGGCAACTTCACCGATACCGCTGACGGCCTCATCAAGTTCAACAAGATCAACATCGCTGACGCCGCCATCACTCAGGCAAAAGTCTCCGGCCTGACGGCCGCACTCGCCGCAGCGACCACGATGACGATCTCTTCGTCCACTCCGGGCAGCCCATCACAAGGCGATCTGTTCCTCGACACATCAACATCGCCAAACCAGCTCAAGTTTTTTGATGGCGTCCAGTTCATCTCCCTCAACGCGGAAGCGGAGATACCGACATTCGCATCCACAAACGCCAACCAGTTCCTCAAGGTCAACGGCACCGGCACCGCCCTCCAGTTTGGCACGGTCGACCTGTCCTCGGTTGTCCCCCAAACATTCATCGGCGCAGCCAACGGTGTCGCCAGTCTCGATTCATCCGCACTCGTGCCAGCCGCCCAAGTGCCAACGATATTGACCGCCATCACACTCCCGGTATCAGCCGCCGGTTCCGTATCGAACGGCACCATCCTCGTCTCCCGGTTGTTCAAACAAAAGATACGCATCGACGGCATCACGCACGCGCTCTCAGCGGGTTCATGCACAATCCAGATCAGTGTCGATGGATCGGTTGTCGGCAGCACACACGCCGTGTCTACCAGCGGCACAGACACAACGATCTCACCCGCCATCAACATCGATGCCACAACCGGCAGCAAACGACTGGAGGTTGTCGTGACCGGCGCATCCGGCGCTTCAGACCTTGAGATCGGAATTGGCTGCGTTACCGAGGACACATAATGGGTTTCTGGGATGACTTCACTGACTACTTCACGGCGGACGTTGTTCCCGCCGCAGTCAGTCTCGGTGTAAGTGCAGCAGCGCCACACGTCGTACCGACCAGTGTGGCTCCATACCTAAGCACACCGCTAGGTGCCGGTTTAACATCTGCCGCCGGGAGACTTGGTGGTGAGTACGTCGGATCACAACTAAGCGACCAAGAATTTAATCTCGGCAACGCCCTGACCCGCGCCGGTATACAAGGCGCAACGACGTATATTCTTACGCCTCCCGAAGGAAAAGCGCCCACACTTGGTAAACAATATGGTTTTGATTTGGAAGACGGCCAAGTCATCCCAACTGCCGGTGCTAGTGATGATTTCTTCTCAACAGACACCGTCGCTAGTGGCGTCAACAAAGCCACAGGTATGTTCGGACAAACGGCTGGAGACTACTTACGGGAGGGCTTTGTAAATGTTCCATTCGCTAGAGTCGCTGGAGCGGTCGCGCCATCTTTCGTCGCTCCAATGTTTGAATCGCCAGAGACGCAAAGTATCCCCCGTGCATCCGACCAGCAATTCAGTCCGGCACAGGGCACAACATCCGCCGTTGTGCTTCCCCAAACCGGCCAAGTAACGCCGCCGACAAACGTCATCGAAGCAACGAACATAGTGACAGATCAGCCTGCGCTTCCATCGGGCGTCACTCTTGGAGATGAAGGCACCGGCCTGAGCAGCTTCCTCGTAAGGGATCGAGTGACAGGCGAGGACACCCGCGTCTCCGGTATCGGAAATAACTTTGCCGCTCGGCTGTCGCGTCGTGCAGCAGGAGGATTTGGCTAATGGCCTTCGCCGACTACATCGTACCCGGCCTAGCTGGCCTTTCCATGATATCGACCACCCAACGCGCCAACCGCGCTCAGGCAGCGGCAGATGCTGTCACAGGCGCATACCTCGACATGGCGGCTCGCGAACAGGCAATCAACGAAGGCATCCGCAGCGGACTGCTACAACAAACCGCGAACCTCGGCACCAGCATGTCCGCCGCCCAACAGGCGCTCGGTCCTTTCGATCCAGGGGGGACAGGATTCTTCAATCAGAACCTCCTCGACTCCTTGCAGGCCGAATACCTTGCAGCCGCGCAACGTGACGCAAACCAAGCACTAGACCGCGCCGGTTCTAAACTTTTCGCACAAGACCTGCGGCGTGGCGTAGCAAGCGGCACACCCGGCGAGGACACGCAACGCCGCCTGATGGAAACAGCCGCTGACGTGAACCGGGACGCCACACTCAAGGCACGGCAGGACGCAATCAAAGAATACCAGTCACTGCTCGGACTGGCGTCGACCGGACAAGAAATGGAACAAGGCCGCCGGTCCTTCGCCCTTAACGAAATAGCGGGCGTCCTTCAACCACAGATCAAGGCCGAGACGGCCCTCGTAAATAATCAAACCGGCCTCAACGCAATGGGTGGCGCAAACAGAGCTGTCACCGGAGCCGCCAGCGCAGCAGCCACCGAAGCCGGGGAAGCCTCCAGAGGCTTCGGTTCCAGCCTCGCCGACCTGCTCCGCGAGCGTAAAGTCGATGAGCGTCTGAAGGCTGGGTACAATTTGGGCACGATAGCTGCGGCCTCGGGGAACTCATAGGAACTTAGAAATGAGCATTTTTCGTTTCGCCGGTAACATTTCAGAGGGTATGCGCGAAAGCGATGAACGGGCGCGTGGCCGTCGCGCCAAGGCCATCGAGGCCTACGACGCATTCGTGCGCAACAACCCAGAGGCAACCGAACAAGAGTTATTCGGTCGGCGTGAAATGGTTGCGGATGGATCAAACTATCTGCTGGCCGCTCTGCCTGACGACGCATCTATCGCAAAGCAAATCGAACGCAACGAAGCCGCTGCCCAAGTACGCAAAGAAGCAGAAGAAATGACCCGCCTTGAGCAGCTTCAAAAAAGGCAGGGCATGATTAGAGAAAGCGTGTCGCAAGCCGTCGACAGAGCTTTAAGTGATATTTACGCCACCCCCAATGCAATTGGTCCTAGCGACCAAGAACTTCTTGCGAGCGTGCGGGAAAAGCTACCGGAATATTTACACAAAGATTTTGATCGAATTTACACAGCAGGGTACAGCCTCACAGACTTACGCAGTTCACGCGAGCTGGCAAAGCTACAAGAGGCAGAAAAAGCAATCGCAATGTTTGGAGACTTGACTCTTGATCAGATCAGGACTTCAAACCTGCCCGCGAATATGAAGCCGTTTGCCATCGCAGTCGCAGAAAGAAAACAGGCAGAAAAGGCCCGCCTCCAGCGTGATGAAGACCGCAAAGATGCGCGGCTTGAACTTGCCGAAGAGCAAGCAGAGTTGGCCAGAAGTAGCCAAATGTTTCGCGAAAGCCAGACCGAATTAACCAACAAAATAACGATGGCCAGCGAAGCTGAAAAACAGCGCCTATCCCGAGTAAAGACCGCTCGCGAGCTAACGAAACAATCTCAAGAACAAGAAGCCAATCGATTGAAGATGGTGGGCGCAAGTGAAGCGAGCGCCCTAGCGGAAGCAGAAGATTTAAGCGACGAAGATAAAGAGATCGTCACTAAAAACGTGCAGTCCATAGCCGAAATCTACGCTGTGACAGACACCCAGATCGCGGAAATAGCAAAAATAGCTGTGGAACAGGCCGAAAAAGGAAGCATCAACACTGTCAAAGCGGCATTCGAACAAAAGAGTGGGCGTCTCGCACGACGCATAGACGTTGTCATGCAAGCAGGCCTTGGCATCGAAACCGCGCCCAGCGTGATGACCGCTCAGATCGACGACACAGGCGCAATTCAATCCGATCCGGGCAGCTTCATCGACGGTGTTCAACAGAACATTCAAAAGGTGACGAGCGAACTTGCCGACATTGCAAAAAACGCATCTCAAACGCCAGATGCAACAATTCAGCAGGCATACCGGATGCAAGCAAAACGCATCCAGCAGTTAAGAGAAGCGTTGTCCCTCCCCAACTTCAATGTCACCTCGGGCTTCAACCCAGACGTAGTCATGCAAATCAAAGACACGGTCAACAGTCTCGAAGCCCAATTAATAGACATGCAAGCTAACGTGAAGGGGACGACGCCCCCAACACCAAAAACCCCCCAGCAGGCGGCACCAAAGACAGCAGCACAGCAGAGAGCAGATGAAGATAGAAAACTAGCTGACGCTATTCTCGATTATCAAATGGCGGCAACCAACAAAGGCCCCGGAGGTGTGGTCAGAGACACATACCTCGATAGATTCATCGAACGGCATTTCCCGAATGCAACATGGAGAGAACGCGCCAGCCTGCTCGCGAAAGCACGACGGATGCTTACTGGCGGCGAAGGCTTCAACCAGAATAATGCTGGCTTTCGCGGAGCGTGGAGTCGGGCCTTCGGCCTCCACAAACCATATCTTCCAGCGGAACTCCCTGACTAGGACGACCGCCACCCCAATACCCCAGTAATTTCGCATTACACACATGCGGAAACTGGAGTACCGAAGTGAAGCTGTTTACCGATAGTTGGCGTGACCTCCCCCAGCCAACGCAAGCGCCCGTCTCACCCAACGCTTACACATCTCTCGATTACAACGAGATCAAGAGCAACCCGCAGTTCCTCGAAGACCTGCGGACACATTACGGCCAAGAGGTCGGAACGAACGACCCCGACAAGCTGATCGACGCATTCTTCCGCGACCGCCTGAAATCCGACCTGAACTCTGTCAGCCTCGGCGAAGACGTATACGCAGCCTACAGCGCAGACACCGAAGGCCGCGAGCGCATGAAGCGCTTGCAGGCTGTCTACGACAAATCTCCATTATTCTTCCGCGACGACCTTGGCCGCTTTGGTCAAGCCGCAGACACCATCGCAGGCTCACTCCTGACCGATCCCATAAACTATGTCGGCTTCGGGTTCGGCGGCATCGCCGCCCGTGAGGTTGCAAAGGCCGGGGCCAAAGCAGCCTTAAAATCAGGAACCATCCTTTCCCGGTCTGCACTAGCCGGTCGATCTGCTCTAGCCGGTGCCAAACGAGGCGCAATCGCAGAAGCCGTCGTCAACGCGCCTATCGAAGCCGCTTTCGACGCGGCCACTCAAGCTCGCGACATGAAGCTGGGCCTCCAAAACGAATACGACGTTGGCCGCACCGGCATAGCCGCAGGATTTGGCGCTGTCGGTGGCGGCGTCCTCGGTGGCGCATTTGGTGCCGTAGGTGGCGCAACCGTTGGCCGAGCGCGGGGTATCCGCGATGCCGAAGCCGAGATAGCGGCAGAACGTCTAGTGGAGGAAGAAGAGGCCTTAGAAGCCCAACGCCTTATCGATGAAGAGGCCGCGCGGCCTGCCGCAGAACTCGCTGCGCGTCAGCAGGAAGCGGGCGACCTATTCCCTGACGAACCACGCATAGAGCCGGAGCCGTCTTCCGAGCAGGAAATAGACAGGGTACTGAATTACCGCATCGAGCAGCTCCGCGCACAACTTGCTCGTGCCCGCCGCGATGGTGAGGACACGTCCGCCATCACTAAAGCTCTCACCGCTGCTCGCTCGCTTCAAATCAAACGGTCGACCCTCGACGAACGAATGGCAGCCGTTGAGCAGCAGCTCGCCAGTTCCGACCCCGCAGAGATCAAAAAGGGCGAACGAGCGTTACAAGCGCTGGAAGAAGAGCAGGCTGATATATCAGGTCTCACCCTCGAAGATATCGACGCGAGGACAGAGGTTGGCGGCGGAACGCCAGATTTATTCCAGGCTGACCAGGCTGCCGCCCAGGCTGCGCCCGACGTTCAGCGTGTCCCCGAGGCCGGGGACACTGTCCCCGCACCCGAAGAGGCACCTGCTGCCCCTGAACCCGAGGCTCCCGCTGCCCCGGAGGCTGTCCCCGATCCAATCGATGACCTCGTGGCAAGAGCACGCGAGGGTATGCCCGCCTTCATTACAAACGCTATGCGTGCAGCGGCCCGCAGGGTCGGCGCTGAGATCGAGCAGACCGACACACCGGACGACGTCATCAACAAAATTGCCGCCAAACGTGAAGAGGCCGATCTGGATGTCCCGCAGTTTCTCGACCGGCGTGCAGAAACTACTGAAGACATCATCGATGACGTGGAAAGCGGGAGCGCCACAACCGACCAAGCGGCAGAGCGCCTAGAAGCCATTGACGTTGATCCGGCAGATGTTGGCGGTGAAGTGCTGGACGCCGCCGCCCTCGCAGATGCCCAGCGGGCACTTGAAGAACCAGAAGTAGATGAGGCCGCACCGCTCATCAAAGAGAGCCAGCAGGCTATCGCTGACAAGATCGGCACCGTCACACAGGCCCGCAAGATCATCAACGCGGCCGCAGGCGGCAAAAAGCTACCCAAGGCCGAACGACAACAGCTCGCCGCTCAAGTTGCACGCGTCGTCAACCAAGTCGAATCCGACTTTGTGTCGGAGCTTGAAGCAATCTATGACGCCAGCCCCGATCTCATACTTGATGAAGTGTTCATCGAGCGTCTGATCGAGGACATGCCGCAGCTCAAGCGTTTCGATGACAACATCAACCGCAAGGACATAGCTCGCCGTCTCTACAAAAAGTTCAAATCAACCGACACTCAGCAAAGCCTCTTCGATCCAGAAACAGAACTCTCGGAGGTTGAGCAAACCGAGTTCACCCGTCGCATGGCAAACATGCGCAGGCAGATCATCAAAGAGTTCCCCGACGCACCGGAAGCATTTGTCGAGCTGCGCTTGCGTAACGCCTCAGACGACCTCGTCGAGGACATCATTCGCCGCCGCCGCACGGCCACAGACACGTCCAGCCCGCTCGGCAGGATCGACGACACCATGCCCGTCGTCGCTGGCCGCACGGTAGAACGCGTCATATCTCGCGGCGCAGCCACACCCGAAAACGTCGGGGGACAACAACGCGCGGGCCGCGTTCAGGGTTTCCTTCGAAAATCAAACAAACAAGGCATCGTCGGCCAGCTCGACACTGGAAAGACAGGCCGAAAAGCTCGGTTCCCCTCCCTACCAGAAATCGTTGCTGATCTCGAAATCCAAGAGAGCCGCCGCGCCACCCAAATGCGTGGCCTCACCGCCGCCAAGATCGGCGAAAAGATGGCGTCTGGAGAGATCGCCAATATAGATTTTTCCGCTCGTCCATTCACGGCATCATCCCGAACGCGTGTCGTCGATGGCGCACCGCTGAAACGCGGCGAGGAAGGCGTCTACGATCCCATACACAAACGGGCATACCGCCACCGCGTCAACATGGAGAAGGACCGCGACGGCTTCGCTTCTGGCCGCATAGCGCCGGTCAAGCCAATCAATGCCAAGCCCGACCCGGAGCAGCCCGAACCGGCAAAACCGGAATACGTCAAAGAAGCGCCACCCGAGCCAGACATCACAGAGCCAACTTCTGTCCCCGAGCTGGCCGTCGCTTACAAAAACGGCGAACTAACCCTTGAAGAGTTCCTCGCCCGAGCAGGCCTCGATCAGAAAAAAACTGACCCAGCACCAGAAGCAGCAGCCCCAGAGGCAGCGCCAGCAGAGCAACCGCGAAAGGCACCATCGTCAACGGACGAATTTATAGCTGCGGCCAATGCCGTAAACATACCGGAAGGTGAAATACTCGCGGTTCGCCTCAAAGACGACCCTAACGAGGTGCGTATTCCGAGCAGCAGGCAGATCACTGATGCCGACACATACGGCGAAGCCCTCGCAAAGGTGATTGGCAAAAAACCGGCAGATCAATTTGAACTGGTTACTGTCCCCGCAGGAACGCGCAGCAGGAGCATAAGTGCGGCACAGAACGCACAGCCAATCGATGTTGCAGCCCCACGCCCAGAACGCGCCTCCGCGACAAAGCGCGAACTGCCGCCATTCCTTCAAGATATACAGTCAGCAACAGTTTATCTGCCCGAAGAGCTTGGCGGCAGACAGACCGTTTTGGATGCTCATAAACGGCTGATAATGCTTCACAACATGACGTGGGAAGAAGCAAACCAAGCCATTAGTTTCAACATTAACGACATCATCGCTATTGAAGAGGCGTTCGAACGCCAGAACATCTCTTATCGCCTTCAAAATACAGATCGTCACAGTGCGATCCAGGCCGTTCAAGACATATTCTCCGGCGTTTCAGTAGAAGACGCAGTGAGTGCTCGCGACTTCCTGCGCCGCCTTGGTGGGAATCGAAACGAAGCGCCACGGTTTTTTCAGAAGGGGGCTGACCCGTCTCAAGGACAGGGCGCATTTAATACTTTAACAAACGAAATTGTGCTTCGCCCGGAAGACCCTCTATTCCACATCACACCGCCTATCTCAAAGCTCTACCACGAAGTGGCCCATTGGGCGTACATGAACATCCTTACTGCGCAGGACCGGATTACTTTTCTTCGTTACATCCAAAAGCGCCTCGACAGTGAATTGCCGCAGGATGTAATCAATGATTTATACGGGTCTCAAACGGGAGCAACAGGAAACTTCGATTACTCGCCACAGGAGTTTTTCGCAAACACGTTTGACCAATGGGTGATGGGCAACAAGTCGCCTGAAATCGAAACTATTTTGCAGCGCTTGTCTGAAATAGTGCGCAATGTAATCGAGTATTTCATTGGGAAATCGCCAATCGTCGACCCAGAACTCGACATGCTGTTCCGCAAAATCCTTCCCGATGAGTTCCAAGGCGAGATCGACCTGCCGTCCGAGGACATTGTCAAACAGGCGGCCACCCCCGGCGGCCAGTTGGCAGCAGGAAAGCTGTTCCAGCTCGATGACGCCCGGCGCACCATTCACGACGCCATCGAATCCGAAGACCCTATGCGGATGCGTGAAGTCGCCAACGACATGGCTCGTGAAGCGCTTGGGTTGTCGCGTTTGAATTTGCTGACCAAAGCAAAATTCCGAGCAAGCGACGGCAGCATTCGCCGATCCAAAACAGGCGGACGCCTCCGCGCCCTCGCTATGCGCGGCTTTGAAGCCACCCAAGACAAAGAGTCCTTTGAAGACGCAAGCCTCTTCAAAGACGCCGATAACTACGACTACGACGAATTTGAATCCTTCGAGGAGGGTTACGACTTCTTTGATGGCGCGAACGAAGCGTTCGCCGAGCTGGAGGATAGGGGATTTAGCGTCTCCGACGTACCAGCAGAGTACACGGGTGAGGTAGCAAATTCCGTCGAAATACTCGATGTCCTCAATCGCCTTGATGAAGAATTTCGACTGGCAGGCCGCGATCTATCACAGAGATTTTTCAACATGGAGAACGCGAACATTGAAGGTCTGCGCAATCCATTCAGCCGCTACGATAAATACATCCACCCAAATGCCAGAAAGGCAATCGGACGGGCCAACGCAAAACGCGCCCGCCAAGAGAACAAAGCTCTTGAAGAGGCCAGCAGCAAAAAGAAACCCGAAGTACGATCCACACCGGACGACGCGGCTAAGTCCCCACGCGCAATGTCAGCACGAGAGCTGGCTGAAAAGTACAACTCGTTGGAGCCATCCACCGAGCGCACCCGCATCGCCAAAGAGATCAAACGCATGGCGGCTGCGGAGCCAGAGGTCTCAGGCGTCAAGATTAGTAAAGAGGTCAAACGCCTTCGGATCGACGACCTCGCAGACCTAGTCCAAAACGGAACAGCCAAACAATCAGCTCAAGCTCTCGCGGAACTGGCACGCCGCAGCGACGGCAAAGTGCCCAGCTACGCTTTCAAAAAACCAACACAGCCCGAAGTTCGTGGTGCCATATCCCGCGAGGTTGAGGACACAACCGGGACCACGTCGGACACCAATCCGTTTCCCGCTGCTCGCGCTCAACTGCGCAACATTCTGGAGCAGATGACACACCGGGACGCGGAAGTAGACAGTGTGATGAAGACCATCACCTACCGCATCTTCAACCTCGCCGGTCTTAGCGTTCATGGAACCCCCGAGGACATGAACGTCATAACGAGTTGGGACATCAGAAACATGACGGACAGTCCCATCTCGCAATTAGACGAGGTCGCCTCACAGGAAGACATCCGTATTCTACAGGGCGCAATGCGTAAACTCGCAGTGTCGGTTCAGAAAATGAACGCTAATGCCTCAAATGAAGCCGACGTGGTCAACGAGCTGTACGAAATGATTAGTAGTAGCACAGCGATATCCAACGAAGCGTACCTCAACAACTTGGAGCTTCGTGATGTCCTCGGTGATAACGCTGCTGTCAGTAGTGTCATTATCGATCCAGACAACATTCCCCGTCTCGGCCAGTCAGAAAAAGGCGAACAGTTTATTGAGAAAATGAGAGCGCAGGTCGCTTACGTCTTAAACGGCCTCATCACCGGCCCAACTGCCCGTAGGGAGCTGGCTGCGCTTACACACTACGGCGACATGTTTGCGGACATAGCACCAGAAAAGTCGGTGCATGACATGTTTTTCCACAGCCGCACTGCGCCAGCCAGTGTCGCAGCGGATTACTTCAAGCAGGCCGTCGAAAAGATGTCTATTGGACGCGCTGCGGCCCTGCATCGTTTCATACGGGGGCGCGGTAAACACGCTGACGGATCACCGCGTGCGTGGTATCACGCAACCCCGAACGGTATCGCGCTTGGTGCCGACAAGAACCCGATCCTCAATCCGTCTGAAACCGGCCAGCAAGGTGACGGCATCTACCTCTCAATAAACCCAAACGTCGTGCAAGAGGTCTACGCTAATCGACCGACCCTGGGCGCACTGCGACAGATGTTCAACGCCGACGAAATCGCAGGCGTCGATGAGCTGATCGAGCAGCGCATGACAATGGTTGAGGACATCCGATACCTAAACGAGATGATCGTCACTCAAGAGCGCAGCGTGTCCCCGCTGGACATACTCGGTGATGCAGGCGACATCCAAATGGGCGTCAACAAGGACTTAATCCAAGACCTCAAGGCCGATCTTAAAGGACGCGCCGATCTGCTCGAATTTATTGACGATGAGCTTGAAGCGCTCACCGGCACACGCGTATCCCCTGACGTCCTGCCGGTAGTGGTAAGCACTCAAAAATCCTTTAACGCTCACAGCAAATCAATCTACGCGAAAGACGATCAGGAAATCCTCGACATTATCGACGAGGTGGCAAACACGCCCGGCATCGATGTCGATGTCGTCGACAGGTTCTACGCTCGTCTGCCAGAAACATTTTCAGGTGAGGAATTTTACGGCGGGACCGCGACCGGCCTTCGAGGTGAGGCTGTCGAAATGGACGGCGTCATCAACCTCCTAGCTCGCCTCGCCGGAGAAACAGAAGCCAGCGGCGTAACGCGAAACGACTTCAACGAAATGCTCCGTCGCTTGGGTTACGACTCGATTTACACGGAGACAACCAACAAATCAGACAGCATGTTGCCTGTCTCGCACGACACGCTGGTCGTGTTCGACAGCAACAATGTGAAACATATCGACGCCGAAAACTTCGACGGCGACGAACCCTACCTCTACAAGTCCAGCATAGACGCACCCGAGTTTTTCCCATCAGCAGGCGTCATAAACGGTGCGATGGAAACGACGGGTATGCCCGACTACCGGGGAGCGGGGACAACCTGGGCATCCGCTATTGAAGAATCAGGTCACCCAGCCTCTGTATCCAAGGCGATGCAGCAAATGCTGGCGGGCCGCATTCCTGACGATGCAGACGCGCAGCCGCTCTTCAAACAGATGCTGCCGCAAATCCGTACCAACGCTCGCCGCCTGCGTGACAGCGGCGCACACTGGATCGCCGACTTCCTACAGCCAAACAGCGGCGCAGGAATGTTCGAAAAACTCGACGTGGCAACAGCCCGCACTCTGATGCCGATCTACAAGGTGCTGAATGACCTGCCGGGCGCAAACAACGCGGCCAAGCGCTTTGTCAGAAGCGCCAACCCATTCAAGAAACCGATCCCCGCGCATGTCGAGATCGTGTCCGCGATCCGCAGGGGCGACCCGAGCAGCCTGTCCCCCGAACAGAAGGTTGCATACGACGCATTAAAGGGTGCGTTCGAGCAAACGCTACGTCGCATGAGAGAGGCAGGCATCACAGTCGGTGACGTGGGACCAAATTATTTCCCACAAGTCCACGATGTGGACATGATGGCTCGTAAAAAAGACAAATACATTGCGAGTTTTGCTAAATACTTTAAGCGCGAAGGCGATGTTGAGGGCCGTCCGATCACAGAGGACGAAGCAGAAGCTATCGCATCTCGCATGTTCAAGAAGATGACCGACGACGAAGGCGTCTATATGCCGCCTCGGGCGGAAACGGCAGGCGAGAACGCCGACCACATCGACCACAACCGTCTCATCCAGCTCCACAAGTTGGATGCAGACGGCAAGCTGGTCTACGAAAACGAACTCAAAGACATCGAAGAATTTCTCGTCAATGATCCTGAGACGATCATCGGCAAATACCACCTCGCGGCTGAACGCCGCATCATGCTGACTGAGCGCTTTGGCGTGAATATGCACGGGTACAGAGACTATCTCGCTCTCGCAGCTCACGGCCCGGACGCACTGACCAAACTCCTGTCTACAGACAAGATCATCACGATCCGCAACTCTGTCATCGGAGAAGAAGGTCCGCAGACGGTAGGCGAGCAGGTCATCTTGGCCCGCAAGCCATTCCCAAACGAGCAAGCCGCTGCGCAAATGTCATCGGAACTGATCGCGCTGGCTCGCCAAGGCAAGCACGATGACGTTGCCCGTCTCCTCGATGATCTCAAACCCGACGCCGGTAGCTCTTGGCAGAAGCGTAGCGAGGCCATCAAGCAGGCTCTCAAGGACTTTGGCGGCCGCCGTCAGGGAATGCACCAGAGCGAGATCGAGTTCATGGAGCAGACGTTCCGTCTCATGAACAACAAGCCAGCTCCGGGCAACGCCCAGATGTACGCATTCAGCAAGAACGCGAAGGCGCTCGGCAACATCATGTACCTCGGCTTCACGACGCTGACCTCGACCACAGACGTTGTCCTTCCACTCCTCCGCACCGGCCAATTTGGAACGTGGGTGAAGGGTCTCGCCCGCTATGCTGCCGATCCCAACCATCGTGATGCCATGAAGAACTCAGGCACGATGATGGGCAACATCCTGCACGGCCACCTCGCCAACCTTTACGGATCGCAGAGCGGCAAATACAGCACAGCCTTCTTCAATGCCATCGGCCTTACACCGTGGACAAACATCATGCGGAATGTCGCAGGCTCGGTCGCGCTTGAGTTCCTGCGTGCCGAAGCCCGTGTGATGCACAAGCGAGCGGGACGACCAAATCGCGCATTCCGAATGGCGAAGAAACGATTGGAGCACTACGGCCTGTCCGAGTACGGCGATCCTAACGCACCGATCTCGCTCGATAGTCCAGAGGCTCTAAACGACCCGAAGGTTTCAGAAGCTCTCGTTAAGTTCGCAGGCGAAACACTCTTTGCGCCGAACCGCAACGATATCCCTCTCTGGGCACAAACGCCGGTCGGTGAGCTGATGTTCCATCTCAAGTCATTCCCTTTGATGATGGGCCGCCTGTCACGCAACATCATGGAGGATGCTTACACCTACGTCCGCACAGCCGGTAAGGACGGAGACATCAAGCCGCTCTTCTTCATGATGACCGCAGCCCCGGCAATGGGCACGGGGACACTGGGCCTCAAGGACATCATCCAATCGCGCGGCGGCGATGACGAACGCAGCCCAGAGTTCCGCGAGCGTACATTCGAAAAACTAGCCGCCAACTTTGGCTTCGAGAGCAAAGTGCGCGGAAAAATATCAACACCGTTCGGGGACGCCCCGGCTGACGAATTTCTCGGCTGGTATCTCGAAGGGATGCTCCAGCTTGGCGGCCTCGGTCTCATCGCAGAGCTGATGTATAACACCGCCGCTCAAGCCGATAACGGGGCATGGGGACAGGTTCGTGTCCTCTCCAACATCTTCGGCCCGACCTTCGGCCACATCCCGTCCGCTCTCAACGTGTTCGCTGGCATGACAGACCAAAAGCCATCCAACTACAAGGAGCGGCAGGCTGTCCGCGAACTCGCAAGCCGCGTCCCTGTCCTCGGTGGCGTCCGTGCCATTCGAGAAGGCACCGTAGACGCCATAGCAGGCGAACAAACCAAACGCCGCAGCAAATCCACAAACGGCTGGGTCTCTAAAAATAGCAGCGGTTGGAAGGCGTCTGGCTGGTGACCATCGACATAAACCAATTCCGCGAAGAGATCGTGCGGCCCGTACTCCACGATCTCAAGATGTATTCACCTGTCGCCGAGAACCTAATCATGGGGACAGCGGCTCAGGAAAGCGGGTTCACCTACATCAAGCAGCTTGGCGGCGGCCCGGCTCTCGGAATGTTCCAGGTTGAGCCTGCAACAGCCGAGGACATCCTATTTCGATATCTCAAAATTCGCTCAGATTTGAGGGGTCGATTTGAGCAAGCCGTCCAGATCGTGCCGCCACACACCATAGACTGGGACAACACCACCATAGGGATGGTGTCAGAACGCCTGATCTACGATCTGCGTTTTGGTGTCGCTCTTTGCCGTCTGCGCTACTGGATGGTGCCGGAAAAAATGCCCTCTAACGCGGACGACCTCCCCGGCCTCGCGCGCTATTACAAGAAGCACTACAACACGCCGCTTGGAAAAGCGACGGAACACGAATTCTTGTCCAACTATCGTAGGTACGTTCGATGAACCCGGTATTCACTATGATCTTGCAACGCGCCAAGGAACCCAGCAGTTACGCTGCCATCGCATCCATCCTCGCTATGGTCGGCGTCAACATCGGTGAAGAGATGTGGTCTCACATCGTCATGGGCATCACGTCAGTAGCCGCTGTCGTCGGTATTATGATGTCTGAAAAAGGCAAACCTGACGCGTGATGCTTGTTTTCACTATCGTTGTGGTCGCCGTGGCAGCCGGGGGTTGTGCCTATTTTTATGTTAAAAACAAAAACCTCAAGGCCGTCTCTGAGGCGCGTAGCCGCATGGACAGCGTTGATGACATGTCTTCTGGTGATGCCACTAAGCGGATGCGTGACGGTCGCTACTAGCACCGTTGGCGCAGGAGCGTCGGTCGCTGGTGCTTATTTCGACTATTTAACATCCGAGAAGGGCGAACCTGTCATCGTGACGCCGCCCATCGTCGAATACAGCAAGGACATTCAGTCGAGGGCGGCTGACGAGCTGGACAAGCTATCTCACGCCTGTCCCCGCGATGTCGTCACTCCTGACTGTTCGGCGCTTTCTCGGATGATTGCGGACTACGGAACCCTCCGACAGAAGATTCGTGCTGCACAGCAGAAATCGGTTCAGCCATAGGTCGGTCGTCAGCACCAATCTCGCGCATATAATAAGTGTAGATCGCTAACGCATTCCACGCGGCAGCAATCATATGGTGCGTACCATTCTCGGGATCATGATCTTCGCCTGTTTGCCACGCCATGACGTGACGCATCATGGACGCATAGGGGACATTCCATTCTGTCCCCTTTTCCCAGTTCCGCTCGGCGTATTTTTCGGCACCTTTGCCATAATGCTCTGCCAGAGCGTACAGCGCCTCTGGCGGCAGCAAATCAAACCGCGCCTTATACTTATTATAACGTAGCGCTTTCTCTTCCTTACTCATCTATACCTCGTCGAAAAGAACATTAAGCACGGCAGCCGCTTCCTCGATGCTGTCTACCGTCCATCCCGCCAGATGCTCAACAAACGGGTGAGCGTGCGCCTTCTCCTTGTCTGACCGGATGACGATAACGGGCTTCTGCAACATGTCCGCCCAGCCGATCTCAACCATCGATCCAATCGAGGTACGCTCATTCTCGTCAGGAAAGTGTGCGACGACCGCATCAGCACGACGCACATCCATGCGGCATTTCGCAATGATTGCCGCACCCCGGTTCATGATGTCCCCATCCACTTCAAGTGGCAGCTCCTCGTCTTCCATGAAATATTCGAGGCCGCGCAGAGGGGACAGAAACCTTATGTGCGTCTCGCACAGCTCGCGCATCTTGTCGCGCCAATCGATGCACTCGCCATATGTCCTCGTCGCCATTGGACCCGCAAGATAAACCCTACCCATCGCGCGGCTCCCAAAAGTTGAAATCATCGCAGACATAGTCGTCCTCTACGTCCTGTTCATGCTGATTGCAGTACCGTCCGCCCATCTCTTTGGCTGTACCGCTCAAACAACTACGGCATGTCGAAACCTTCGGGCGCTCGCCCAGCCAGCAGCTCCCACGCTGGAAGCAACCACGGCAGCGCCAATCGTCTATATTTTTTGTGATCTTCGGAGCGTCCCCGCGCATCACGCGCTCGATCCGGTCGAGGATCGCGGACGCCTCAAACTCGTCGTAGGTGACGATCTCGCTCAGATACTCGCTTGTATTCTTATTATACGCGACGAACACACAGCTCCCAATGCCCGACATCGCCATCATCATCTGCATCTGGCTTTGGTAGCGCGGGTGCGACGAGCGCACACCTTTCTTTTTGCACTCTTTCCACTTGCGGTCGTTCATGCTTTTGATCTCCAGCAGCCGCAGCTCGCCGTCGTACTGCATCTGACCATCTGCGTGGGCCTGCACATGATCGCCGTGCGAGCGGTACTCAAATTGCCGTCCTGTCAGCCCATCAACCTCGAACACATCGATCTCAGCCTTCTTGAGATCAGCGACAACGATGTCCTCGATGACATGCCCCATCTTGAAAATGCGTTTTAGCTTGGCCGATGGGGGTGTCTCGGGAAAACCACGAAAAGCAAAGCTCTGTTCGGCAAGACAATCGCCGCCGACCGATGACGCACCAATGTACTTACGCTTCTGATCGCGGCCTTCGCGTTCGTATGCTTCGTCAATCTTGTCTTCGATGCTCATAAAAAAAGAACCGGGGGTGGTGGCGGACCCCCGGCTCCTCCCCCAAGGCTAAAACGGAATTTCGTCGTCGAGTTCTGTTTTTGCCTCAGCCGCAGCATCGGACGTACCAGAGGACAGGGAAAAGTAAGCCCCGCTGCGTTTAATTTTCGATCCGCCGTCACGGAGCTGACCTTGATCGTCAGTCCACTTGTCCCCTTCGACGACGTTAATGCCGACCTTTAGCCCCTTCAGTGTGGCGACATCCCCCGGCTTGTTGGGATTTGGATGTCCCGCGTGAACGAGCATCGTCTTTAACCTCTCTTGTGAGATGCGAGCGGTCTGATCGTTTTCATGGAAAATTGTAATCCACTCGCGGATCGCACCCTCACCCGGCACGGCGTATTCGACGACAAGCATCTTGCCTTTACCGTTCTTCGTCGGCTGCATCGCAGCGCTCTTGATGCTCGCCTCGTACTTGCCCGGAGCCAGCGCTCCGTCGCCCTGGGTGTCAATCCCGCTCAGGTCTAAACTGCTGAAATCACTCATCTTCTGTCCTCGTTGGTTGAATTTTCGAACGCTTTTTGAACTCTTCATCACTCATGCTCATCGAACGAAAGAGTTCCGTGATGTCCCCCGTCCGCTCGACGGCCTTGAGGCGGTGTCGCGGATCACGGGCCTTGCCGTGCCACCCTCGAACCTCGTCTGTGACGATGTATCGGGTGACGTGCGGCTTATCGCGGTCACCATCTGTGACGCGTATCCCACAAAACACATGATCGAAGATACCGGGGAGCTGCTTCATCACGCCGCGCCCCTGCAACATTGGCCAATAGTGTGTCTGGCCGTTATCGTCGTCTTCCTCTTTAGCGAGGGCCGTGACGACAACATGAAAGGGCAGATCGCGTACCCACTTCACTGCACCCAACATCATGCGGCTGTAATCGCCCCACTTCTCAAAGCCGTTCTTATTATCCTTATGGACTTCGGAAACGTGCGACATCAACTGATCGGCCAGCTCGGTGAGGCTGTCGATCATCAGCCACTTATAGCCAGCCTTCGAGAACTCGGGAGACGCCATGTCCCGGCAGATACCTCGGAATGAATACGTTCCAGATTCTGGATCGTGCTCGCCGTCCCATGTCGTGAAGTCAACATAGTCGATCTCCTCAGTCATCACTGACCGCAGCCCACCCTCACCGGAAATAATCAATCCCGGCCCAAACGCCCTCTGCATGTTCAGCGCTTGCGTTGTTTTTCCCCAGCCGTGGTGACCGACAAGCAGACACTTGTGTGTGTCGACAGTGCTGTCGCTCGTGCTCTTACTCTTCCAAGCCATCTCGTCCTCTTAGTTTTGATAAGGTGTATTTTTATGTTGCATAAAATACACTAGGTTTTATATTTCACCCTCTTGTAGCGATTTCCATACAACTAAGCAAGTGGAAAAATGATCTTTCGAGTAGATAGGCTGGTTAAGGAACTCGGTGGCGCGTCAAAGGCCGCAGCAGCAGCGGGTTTACCGCGCACAGCGCCTTATCGGTGGCTCCGGTCGATGAGCCTGTCTCTCGAAACCCTGCTCAGAATTAAGAGCGCACGACCGGAAATCGTTCTCGACGACTTTATGGAGGACGAACATGAGAGACAGGATAAAAAGCCAAAAAGACGTTCTATTAAACGCTGCCCTTGAGTACATCGAAGACGGCTGGTCCGTCATTCCGCTCAACCCGCACGACAAGCGACCCCTCAATAAATGGAGGGAATTCCAAGATCGCATCGCTTCTGAAGAAGAAGTGGTCGGCTGGTTCGATCAGCACGATGAGATCGCGCTCGGTCTAGCGACCGGCGCGACATCCAACGTCGTCGTTATCGACTGCGATAGCGACAGCGCAATCGAGTTTGCGAAGGAACGTGGTCTCACCAGCCCGTTCTCGGCACGATCTGGGCGCGGGCCGCATTACTACTTTACCCACCCCGGCTCGGACGTTCGCAATCAACAAGGCCTGTGGGGCTGCGACGACATCGACCTTCGAGGTGATGGTGGTTACGTCGTCGTCCCGCCGTCGATCTGCAAATCCAAAACAGGCCAATACGTCGAATATCGCTGGGACAACCAGCCCGGCCTCGACTGGCACGATGACGCACCGCGCTACCCGCTGTCGCCTACGGTCGTTGACAAGCCGGTCGGAGACGAGCTTCCCGATCTCACAAACATTGCCGCCGGAGCAGAAACAGCGTCCAGCATAGCGGCTCTCACCGTTGAGCGTCTCGGTCGCAAAATCGGACAGGGTGAAGGCGGCGGTAGAGACAATCTACTAATAAGGTACGCCGGAGAATGTGTAGCCGCAGGTGTGCGTGGGTACGTCTTACGTGATGCGTTACACGAGTTCATGGACACATGGTTCCTGCCAAACCCCGACATCGATCAGTCGGAATACGTTGAAGCCAAATGCAAATCTGCCGAAGAGGCAGACCGGCGCAACCACCCGGAGCGCTACGTCGAGCGTGTCCCCAAGCCGAAGGTGCCGCTGCGGCCGATCTTCACGTCGGACATTCCCCGCCTTCAAACGATGGTGGGTGACCAACAATACCTCATCGATCCGTGGCTCAAAGGTGGGAGCATCATTCAGCTATACGCGTACTCGGGCGCAGGTAAGTCTCGCTTCATTCAGACGGTGATGTGGCATCTGTCGATGGGCAACACCATCGGCGGCTTCGACATCGAGCGACCGGCCCGTGTCCTCTACCTCGACTATGAACTCGGCCTCGAAAGCGTGTCCTCGCGCTTCCGTCTACTCCAAGACAGTTACGGCGATCCAGGCGAAGAGTACGGGCACTGGTCCCCGGCTGTCCTCGCTCAAGAGGAAGGCGGCGTCATGCCCTTGGGGACGCCAGACGGCAACAAACTGCTGCAAGATTGGATTCAATCTTACAACCCCGAGGTTGTCGTCATTGACACACTGCGCTCCGCTTGGGCGGGTCTCGAAGAAAACGACGCAAACGCATGGACGCCGGTCAACCGGCTGCTCATGGCGATCCGTAACACGGGCCGCGCTGTAATCATGATCCACCACGCCAATAAAGGCGGTGCAGACGGCCTTGGCCGTGAAGCTGGCAGCACGAACCAGCTCACCAACCTCGACCTCCAGATGCGATTGACGCCGATCTATGAGGACGCCGAACGCGCTGACCAGTTCAACGGCCTCGTCGATAAGCCCGACAATCTTGGTGAGACGATGACGCAACAGCTCACCCGTAAGGCGGGTGAGCTATCGAACGGCAGCCGTCTGCTAGATGCCTACCGGCTCACCTACCACAAGACGCGCGACCGCAACGAAAACATGCGGACGATCCATTTCGGAACAGGCGAGCGCACAGACGGCACTCAGTTCTTTGTCTCTCAGAATTCCTTAAAGCAGCGTGTCCGCATCCTGTCGGCTCGCGGGACATCAGCATTCGACATCGCCCAACACCCGGACGTGATGGTCAGCGTCCGCACTATAGAGGAGTGGATAAATGTCTAAAAACAAAGGTGCGTACTATCACACAGTACAGCGAGCATCCGAACGCTACGGTGTGGACGACTTTTCCACGCTCGACATTTTTGGCCTTAAAGAGGCGGTGTTAAATAACAAGGCTGTTTGTTTAAGCCGTAACAAATCCCGAGGTATGTACCTCGTGCGCTACCGTGACATCGTCTGGAAACTGATTTTTGACCATGCGGTCGACAGGGTCATAACTGTGTTGCCGCCGAACGGAACTGTTCATTACAAGAAAAAACGGCGGCGAAAGCAGCTTTCGAAAAATCAATTACGCAAGAGGGGCACCCGAGCGTTCCGAGCGCTGTCGGGTATATAATATATAACATGTATCTGTTCGTTTCTCCCGCCGCCCACAAGGCGGTGGGGAGAAACTGAATTCATTTATTATATATACCGGCTCCGCTGCGCGAAGCATTGTTGCCAAATTCACCCCTGTCAAGCACAAAATACAACTTCCTGATCTTAGAGGGCTTTTTATACACCTTGCGGCTTGTGTTTTTGTCTCTTTATCGGTAAAAATAACACATGCCACGGCCCGTTGAGATAAGCGAAGCCGACATACACTGGCTTCAGACCAACTTCGACATGCTTCACATCAGTGAGGTCGCCGACCGCTTCGGCTGCTGCGTCGACACCGCAAAGCGCATCTGTGCCCGTCACGGCATCGGCAACTACGACGGCGCTAAATACGTCCCCACAATACAAATACAAATGTGGGAGCGCCCATGCACCTGCTGCGGTGACACAACCCCACGGCCCAAATGGCAGTATCGATGTGTGAAATGTAAATCCCACGAAGACATCTTCGGTCTCGACGAGCAGTGGATATACTAATGTATCAGATCGTCGTCTTCATGTTCCTGCTCGCACCCGGCTCTCAAGACGCTTTAACCATCACGCATCTGAACGGAGAGCCACTTTCTTTCAAATCAAAAGATGAGTGTTACGCACACATCTACGACCACACCGAAAGACTGAAAGAATACGCTCGCAGTCAGTACGACGGCGCACCCGTTAAATCCATCGACTGCTTCCCCCAGCCCTCCCCGGCCTTGGGGGCCGGTCGGGCGAGTAGGCTAAATGTCAGCATCAAAACGTAAGGGAGACGGCTATGAGCGCGAGCTTGCGGGATACCTGCGGGAAAATCTGGGCATTGATTGCCATCGCGCCCCTCTATCTGGTGGCGGCTTTGTTATTGCTGGCGGCACTGCCGATCTGGTTGGGACACCACTTCTCTTCGTTGAAGCTAAACGTACAGAAAAAATCAGTGTCCGCGCTGCCCTCCGTCAGGCATGTCGTAACAAAGCTACAACCAACTCCCCCGAAACGCCCATCGTCATCACGCGCCAGAACCGAATGACNACNGGCGAAAGCCTCGTTGTCCTCACGCTCGACGACTTCCTGCCCTTCTATGAAGCGGCCCTCGAAAAACACGGCTATGCTCATCAACCTGCCGAACAGCAGCAACCCCGAGCCTGACCAAGAACTTGTCGACGAACTCCAGCGCCTTCTCGCGGACGCTCGTGTTGGCAAGCTCCAAGGTCTCGCGGCCATCTACTACCTCTCGACCGAAGAAGGCTACCTTGCCCTTTCCAGCGTCGTATCGGGGACAGCCCTTGCGGCCGAGATCACGACGGTCGGCGCTCTCAACAGCCTCGCAACATCNATCTCCGTCACCGCCGTCCGAGAGGGCGATTGATGCACGCAAAAAACTCCAGCGGTGCCATCGCCGAAGAGCACGTCATGATCTGGTGCATGGAAAAAGGCTACTACCCATTCCGCGCAATCATGCCGGTCGGCCCCATCGACATCGTCGCCATAAACGAAGTCGGGGACACGATGCTCCTCGATGTCAAATGCCTCAACCGCCGCATCCAACCCGGCGCGGGACGGAATGTCCCGCAGAAAATCCACCGCCCCAGAACGCCCATTCAAAAAGCGCTCGGCGTCAGCATCATCTACGTCGATCTCGAAACGGGGGACATCCACCTTGTCGACCACAAGAACTGAAGACCTAAACACAATCGCCGACTTCCTTGAAGCGGCATCCACCCTGCCCAAAGACTTCGAAATCGACGTGTCCTACCACGGCCTCAAAACCGATCCGCGCCCCTTCCTNCGAAAGTACGGCCCGTTCTTCGACGATGTCCCCGACGCCGCTCTGTGGAAGCGCATCTACGACGTTTGCTACACCCGAACTGTGTACTGGCACTCAACATGAACCCGACCGACCTGATCTGCGAACGGCTACACACCGACGACCTCGAAAAACAAATCATCTCCTGCGACGTCGACAGCCTCGAAATCCTCGAACTTCTCTTTGAAATCGAGGAGACCTACGACATCGATGTCCCCCGCGAAATCGACAACGACCTGCGCGGCGGCATGACAGTCGGAAAACTCATCAAAATCGTCGAAGACTTGCGGACGACCTAACCCGCAAATCTGTGCCACTCCTGTTCGATGGTCACAGAAAAACATTACGAATGCACAAAGTGCGGCCGCCGCTTCGAAAGCAAGCCCCCCACGACCTGCAAGGCGTGCAATGCGCCTTACGTGCGTGAGCTGCCGAAAGCGCCAAAGAAATGAGCTTCTCCACCCTAATCGTCCGCCCAAGCGGGGTCGCGCCAGCAAGCGGTGGCGTCCTCGAACAGGTAACCGAAATCATACAACCCCCTGCGCCTGTGCCTATCGTTGTTGCGCAGCGGCCAATCAGGATAGAGAGCGACGACGCCGGTCCAGCCGGAGGGGACGACCCCGGTTCTGGTGGCAATACCGGCGGCACTAGCAGCGGCACTAGCGGCGCGGCAGCACCAAGCGCACCCGCCTCCTCCTCCGGCCAAGCAACAGCGGGCAATACAACTGGCGGCCTACCAGGCGACCCAAATCCGATTGAAGCAGCCGTATACGGGTTCGCTAATCTCGCCGCCAACCCGGTCGACACGATTAGCACGGCATTTTCCGGTAAGTCGGAATCTGCTATGTCCAATCCGGCGACAACGGTCGGCGGTCTGGTAGGCTCGTCCGCTGGCAAGGCAACGGTTGGTGCCCTCGCAGGCCCAGCCGCCTTCGGTGGGCCTCTGGGCTTCGCTGGCGGCCTTATCGGATCGACGGTCGGCAGCGGCCTCGGCGCGATTGCCGACGCCTCAACCTCACCATACTCAGGCTGGGGCTTCGGCAACATCGTCCGTGCCTCCATCCCATTCTTCGGCACACCCATCCGTGGCTCAAACTTTGGCTCAGGCGTCAACTCACAGGAAGACGAGGTCTCCATTATTGCTGACCTCGCTGAAGAATCCATTGCGATGGGCACACCAGCACCCGAAGGCCTTGAAGGCTTCGGCAATGTCGCCAACGTCGAAGCGCCCACCACCCCAGAATCTGAAATCCAAAGTCAGATTGATATCGCGCGAGCAAACCAAGAAATCGAGGACATGCCCGGACCTCAGAACCAAGAAGAAGGACTGGCGGCCCAAGCAATCGCCGCGCGCGGCAACGAAGCTGAACTCGACATCGCCCCGACAGGTATGGACCCAGCCGGAGGCGGTGCCGGAGGAGGCGGCACCGTAATCTGCACGGCCCTCCACCACCACGACCTCTTCGACGCCCGGTCATACTTCACCGCATCCAACTACGGCGCTCACCTCTACCGCTCAAACCCCTCAGTCATGCGCGGCTACTGGAAGATCGCTCGCCCCTTCGTCTGGCTCGTCAACCACACCCCCTCGCACGGCAAATACATCATCCGCCCGGCCATGCGCGCCATCGTCAAACACATCTCCGGCCACGGCTCGCCCGTGGGCGCACTCATCGTCAAAACCCTGTCCCCGCTCCTGTCACTGTTGGGGAGAAAGAAGTGAAAGTGCTCGGCTCCAAACCCGTCAAAATCATCGGCGCTGTCGACGACACGCTCGAAAAGTACGCCCGTTCCGTCATCGAAAGCGGGGTCCCCCTCAACAGCGCAGAATCCACCCAGTGGTTCAACCGCGCGGTCTGCACGATCCTGCACCGCGAATGGCCTTTCCAAACCGAACTCTGCACTTTTCCGCCGGGCGTCGACATCCCCGTCCACCGGCACCCAAACGTAGCCACCGTAGAATACCTCGTGACCGGCAGCCTCGATCTCATCATCGACGAGCGGCCGACAACCTCGCGTGTCCCCATCCAGCTACTCGACCGGCTGGCGTTCCGCATCAACCTCGCAGAACCACACAGCGTCGAGATCGGCAACGAGGGCGCATCCTTCCTGTCCATCCAAGAATGGCACGACGACAAAGACCTCGACCACATCGGCCACAACTGGGAAGGCACCACCTACTCGTCAGACCAAGCGGAGCGTCTCCATGCACGAGCAGAATAAAAAACCATCCACCATGCAGCCCGACATGTCGATTGGCACAGCCGACTTCGATGCCGACATAGCCCCATACCTCGATCCGCTCGCACAGCTCGGCTACGACCAGTCGCGCACCAAGGCATTCGGCACGAACGTCAACGCCCGAGGCGTCTTCTTTCCAAAACAAGATGCCGACGTCATCGCAAAGTCCAAAGGTCTTGGTGCCCAGCTCTTTCGCATGGCCGCTGAAGGTCGTCCCGAATTCGCGGAAGGCGACCTCGTCTACAAAAACACCGCTGTCGACGACACGCCAAGCAAACAGAAAACAACTTACGCGCACGAGTACCGGCATCGCGGGTTCGACCAACTGCGTCAATCGAAAAACCCGGACGCCATGAAAGTGTCAAATATGATGACCAGGGAAAGCGAGGAGGACATCGTCCGTCGCCTCGACAACCGCCACACCCTCACGAACAAACTCGACGTGCAGCTCCACGGCCAGCCGGGACAGAATCCTCTCCGGCGTAAGACGTACCACTCGTTCTCCAAGCTCGCCAAGCGGCTCGACAACGCATCGTTGTCAGAGCTTGCGCGACAGAACCCAAACATTGTCCCAGAACAAGAAGTCAAAGGCGCGTTCGCGCAAATCGTTTCAAAGTTTTTCGGAGGCGGTTGATGAAGTGGTAGCCACCCGCCTCATACAGGCCCTCACAGTCGCTCTACTGTGTGCGGGGTGCATGACCACTCCCGAGGTAGCCAAGCCGTCTCAGAAGGCCTCCAAGAGCTTCGTGAGGGCGGGTGCAGGATGCGCCCCAAGGGTGGCTTTCTGCGTCATGATCGAAGACGATCCGGTCATCGAATACGCATCCGAAAAAACCTGCAAGAAATCACTCGGCGAGATGGAGGCACTCGTCCAATACCATATGATAAATAGACTTCTCCCCGGCCCATACCTGATCGACACGCTCTGCGGCGACGAGGTCGATCTCAAGAACTATTCGATCTATCTCCACCTCCTCACCGAACAGATGCGCGTCCAGCTTGAGGGCACAAAAAAACGCGGGGGTGTGTGAAACACCCCCGCGTACCGTAGGCAGTTAATTATTCTATATACTCAAAAACTCGGACCACTGATCGTCATCCTGTACCCGCTCAATTTCCCCCCGCAGCTCAACGGCCGCGCTGTGAATAATATCTTTTATCGCTTCACACTCTGTCTTGTTCAGAGTGCTCTTCATAGCTTCATACACGACTGTTGAAATATCGTCCTCTACTTTCATGAGTTGCTCCTGTCTTGTCTTGAAAACAAGACATAGGAGAAAAACTACACCATTTCATTCCGAAAAATCATTTCTTGTCGTCGTTTTTTTCTTCGAGCTGTTCGATTAAATCGACGAGATCGGATTTATCCAGATCGTGAAGGAAGTTAGCAGCTTCGTCGTAGGTTCCGTTCTTGAGATTTTCCTGTAATGAGAGCTGCGGATCGAACCACTGGAACCCGTCTCTCTCACGCGTCCGCGTCATTTTTGCCATGTCGTGCATTTTGTGGATCGTCGATGCCGCTTCAGCGAACGCTCTCACCGCCGGTTGCAAGTATTTATAGACCGCCCGATCCAGGCACTCCTCATAAAACAGTTCGGTTCCGACGTACCTATACGTGCTATTATTTCCGACTTGCTCCAGCAAACCGAGATCAACTCCATCATCCAGAATTTTAGCGACCGTGTCTCGCGACACGCTAACCCCCGTCATTCGTTCCGTCTCGACCTCGACCTCCGAGATCGTGACGCTCGACCGTTTTTCGATGACGCACTGCATGAAGCAACGTGTCACCCAGTTCGACATGGGTGAACCTGACCTCCATTGTTGAACGGTCGGACCAACGTCCGACGGCGTTGGTTTCGTCAACGCGATCATGGCTTGCAACAGCAGGTGTTGGAGCGTCACGTTGTTTCTCCAAAACCACACATGCGTATTGACCGAAAACCTCTCCACGTCGCAATATTTTTCGTAGATAAAATGTCGATGACCCATACCCCTGATACCCTTCACCATCTGGGCACCCATCGCGCGTAACTGCTCAATCAGGTTCATTTTCCTCATCTCCACTGTCCTTTCCATCAAGCTATCTGGGAGTGCAAAACAGGCAACCCCCGTGTGTAAAATCTGTGCAGCCGATCTGCACAGCGTGTCCTCGCTAACCCCAAGCAAACCAACGCTCTGTCCCCGCTCACAGTGTGCAAGCTGGTTCGCGCGTTGATGTGCAAAGAGTGAAAAGTTTGTTTTAATGATACGTGCGTGATGCGTGCTGAAACCCTTGAAAACCAAGGGCTTCACAAACATAATCTGTCACATCAAAGAGGACTCAATTATGTGGGATAACCCAGTCCTTCATTAAAAGCTGTCCCCGCACCGCCATTTCTGTCCCCGCACGCCACGCAATGTGCAAACAAACTTAGTTGTCCCTAATCCGCACTTCTGTTTAGTCAACGTGCATTAAGGACGTTACGGCTTTCCACAGTCCCGCCGGATAGTGCCGCGTTTCGCCGTACTCGTCATCACCTGTCCAACCGTCTTCGTATTCTTTCGCGTTCGACAGAATAACCACCTCACCATCACCGGGCGTTGTGTTTTTCAGTTTGATCTTAACCATCACGCATCTCCTTTCTTGCTGTAGGCATCGACCGCACCACGCATGTCGTCCTCCAGCGGTTTGATATAACCCATCGTCGTGCCGATATCGCTATGCCCCATCAGGGCCTGCACCACGGCTGGGTTGCCCCCGCTCTCACGGGCAACGTAAGTGCCAAACGTGTGGCGCAGGATGTAAGCATGACCCGGTACACCGGCCAGCTTCAGAATGNAGCGAAAGCTCTTTCCAAGGCTNAGAATATTCATTTTNCGACCATCATTCGANAGGCCACCGAAAACGTAATCGCTGTCANGACTGATCTCGGNAAGAGCTTGCTTCACATCATCCGATATCGGCACCACCCGGCCCTTGAGCACTTTGCCCTTGCCCTTCTTGCTGTAGAGCACGATGTGGTCCGCGTGTGTGTCATCCCACTTCAACTCGCACAGCTCACCGGGACGAGCACCCGTCCGCATCAGCGTCAGGACGTAGTGACCCCACAAGCGATCATCGCCGACCGTAAAAGGCGAGGCTGCGTATTTATAAGCGGCCTCAAGAATTCGGTCACGCTCGGCTTCCGTGTATGTCTTTTGCCTTGCTGGTGCCTTCGGCGGCATCACATCCGCCCAGTCCACTGGAGGCGGATCAATCTTGAGCCGCCTGCACCCTAGCCGCAGAACCGTTCGCAACATGCTAACGTACGTGCGTCGACCATTCTTAACGCTCGTCAGCGTCGACAGATAGTCGATGATCGCCCGATCATCGACGTCTTTAATCTTCATTTTAGCGAAGTAGGAGACAACCAACTCCATCTTGTCCATCGTGGACTGGGCTACCACTGGTCCTTTCTCCCTCAGCCAGACATCGTATGCTTCTTGGACGGTGTACTCGTAGTCATCGCCCCGCCCGAAGTCACCGGCATCTATCTTCCGTTGTAACTCGACCTCAGCTTCGCGCTTGTTGCGGATGCCGAGAGACGTTCTCCCAATCTTTACCCCGTTGTGGGTGCCTGACACTTGCCAGATACCGTTGTCGCGTTTCGTAAGTCGCAGTGTCATCACCACCGCCCTTTCTCATCATCTAGTTTTTCCGTAATACAGTTTCTTGAACGGGTCTTTCTTTACCCAATCTCGCGCCCAGCTCTTGGGCAAACCACCAGATGCGGCCTCGTAATCCGCGTCGGTCATACTGTCGAGGGCGTCACTAACTTCACCCTCAAGTTGATGTCGTGACGAAAGCCCGAACTTGCCGAGCATCCCCCGCACATACGTCTTGACGGTGTTCTCTTGCACACCCATGCGGCCCTCGATCTCTTTGTTGCTCAACCCCAACAGCACGCACTGCATAACGACGTGCTGCTTCGTGGTCATCGCTCGAAAGATTTTCTCGTGGACCGCCGACCGTTGTGCGGGTGACGGAGCATCACTCCCCGTCACCGCACCGCCAGCCAACATCCGGCGCAGCTCAACGACCCGCGCCTCCATCGCATACATATCTTTCTGGAGCCGGGCGTTCTCCAGCTCCAACTGCTCCTGTACCTCAAGCGCGTGCTTGAGCTTTCCGAGCAGCTCCCTGTCTTCGTCTTTTTTTGCCACCGTTCTGTCCTCGACGAGGGGGTTAAGTCCGAGCGGCCAGCTCCTGCAAAAAGTTTTTGCCGTTCTGTGTCACCAGCACGACCTCGACCCCCGTCATGTCGACGTCGCAAAACTCCGACTTAGCACCCGGCTTCACAATGCCGATGAACCTCTCAGCAGATCGTGACCTGCCACCGGCCACGACCGCACCTGCGGCCTTATCGCTAAAATCATACGGCGACCACACTGCGTCACCGTCCACATCCTTCATCGTGGTTGCGCTAGATGGCACACTCGAAACAACTTTGCACCATATTTTTGCGCGTCCGCCTCCACGGCGGCGATAGTTTGGTGCGGAGGTGGTTGTTTCACCGTCCCTATCGAGCACCAGTTTCATCTTCCGAGACGTGTCGACCGCCTCATTGTAAACACCAAGAAGCTCATCGAGGCAGTTCTTCGCCTCGGCTGCGTTCATGGCCTTCATGATGGTCGTCATTGTGTTGAGCGCTGTCATGCTGCTCTCCTTCCGTTTGTGCGCATTTCCGCAATCGCATCTGTTCGGTTGGCCGCTCCTGCTTTTGCTGTTTGGAATTGATTGGTGATACTTACGAGACCGTGCAGCTCCATCCCAGTCCGCTCGACCTTGTTACAGAACGCCTCTAGCCGGTCGGCCAAGACGTCGAAGGCAGGACGGAACTTCGCATCTCGTTCAAGAAGTTTTACGAAACGTGCA
Organism: Methanobacteriota archaeon; assembly: GCA_002715545.1. Next base: position 7,069 of record PAZI01000049.1, on the reverse strand, counting down.
TGATTGCTACGACCCAACGTCTTAGCACCGTTGCCTGTATAGGCTACTAAAAACTCAACGACCGGCTCCTCACCTCGACGGGCAGGGATAAAAACAAACTTCTTGAGGTCGTAATACTGGGCCACCTCGTCAGAAGTGTCACCCACCAACCAAGGGTGCATAACCTTTCCCCACCCATAGGCTTTCGCGGCTTCTCCCATCTCTGAAATGTGGTTTCGAGAGACGAACTTCGTGCTCTTGCCGCCGCTATTAACAACTATCGGGTACACCTCATTATCCACCTGGATGGTAAACAACCGAGGTTTCTTGTTCACCACAAGCACACCGGCAGCGTACCAAGTATTGCCCGATTTGATTGTGTAGTTCTTATGCGGCCTCATTATGCTGCTCGTCAGAACGTCTTCGATGGTCGGGCATTGATAAAACTCATTCGCCCTCCACCTCTTAAACATCTCCGTCGTCATCGTTGTCCTCCAACATATCAACCACCTCAGCGGCAAGCGCTTGAGGATCATCCACGCCACGGGCAATCGCATAGATCGCCTCGACCAACACGGGTGTCAGGACCATCATCCCGAGCACCTCTCTCCACATACCGCCGGGTATGGGGAAGCCGCCCTTGGCGGCTCCCCACGGCCCGTCGACCACGTTCTCCGACAAAGGCGCACTTGTTCCTTCTGTTTTTTCAATCATCTCTATGTTGCTCCGCGCATAATTTTTCGAGCCATTTTATTTGCTCGTCACACGCGTTGTTATTTTCGAAATCGTGCAGCGCCTTCTGAATTCTGGCGATAGATTTAATCGTCGGAGAAAAAGAACCATTTCGCCATCGCGTCACCGTTGAGTAGGCGACGCCAGCTTCCTCGCAGGCTTGTTGCAAGGAGAGGTCAAGACGGTTGGCGCGTTTCTCAAGACGTTCGAGAACCTCGTGCGCCTCTCTTTGCGCATCTCTGTTCGATTTTTCGAGTCGTATAGCCTCGTCTTGTATGTCGGCTTCAAGACATACTTCTGTGTCTTCATTAGGCATAGCGTGCAGCTCATAACCGAGCGTATTAATTAATTTTTCCATAGTTTCGAAACGCGGAGAGTTGCACTGCCACTCGATCAAACGAATGTGCTGAACCCTTACACCGCTGCGCCGCGCCAACTCCTCTTGCGTAATGTTTTTCTTCAGCCGCTCAGTGCGGATAAACTTAGCCGCCCAAGATGGATACCGATCTCTCTGATGTTTTTTATTAGCCATCATCTTGCCCTCTGTCGGCCAGCTTGACGCTGTAGTTCGTCCCACGGTGAGCGTACTTCATGACCGGAATACAGGCGGCCACGGCGTCGTTAATCACCTTCCTGAGCTTCAACATCTCGCTGTATTCCACGGTCAGATTGTTGTCATCGAGCGCATTGTTGATTGCGTCCTCCACAGACCTCTCCAATGCCGCCATGCGTTTCTCATCGAATATGACCGCGTGATCGTTCCATATCTCCGGCAAGTCTTCCGACGTGGTACGACGGCCACCAAACGGTGACTGTCGCAAGTCGTTGTCGAACTCGTCGTCGAACTGATCGTCGTCCTCCCACAAGTAGGACTGACGGCCGCCATACGTTGAGCCGCCACGGGGGTACGGATTCGAATACGGGGTCTTTTTCAAAACCTTTTTCACGGGTGTCCCCAACAAGTCGTTGCCCATTGCGTCACCCACGATGTCCTGCAAGTCTTTGTCCGATTTAGCCATTAGGCCACACTCCTGTTCACGTTGAGTAAGGATGAGTTGTCGGCGCTGAACCGTTCACCGATCAGCCANTTGCCNACNTTGTCGATCATGATNTTGGGAAGNTCNTTGATGTCNTTNAGNACCACCCANTCCGGGTANAACTGCTGCACCGCATCGCTGTTGATACCGATGCCCATGATCTCGGTGCCGCTGCGCTGTATCTCNTCNACGACGNTGCGNAGATGTTCGTAAAGGTGTTGTGATCCATAAAAGCAGGTCGCTGCCGGATACCCGTCCGACAGAACCAGCATGATCTTGCGCCCCTCCGGCCTGCGATCCAACCGGCTAAACGCGTGCATGACGCTTTCGCCATCGGCATTACAGCCGTCACTGCGGCGGTGCATCGTGCCAATCGCACCACGGCAGTGCGTCAACGGCTCACCAAACTCCCGATACACAAGCAAGTGCTGGGGATCGTAACGTGATGCGGGTTCTGTTGACGGAACATATCCGCCCCCGTTCCAGAAGCCCAAGACCTCGTTGGCAACACCGCTGCCCTCGATAGCTTCGCAGATCGCAATGGTCGCCTGCATCGCCATGAACAGCTCGGGTCCAACCATTGACCCGCTGTGATCCACCAGGATTGTCAGCGCCGTGTCCATGTCCTCGCTGTCCTCGCGCAGCTTGAACACGTTCGGGCGGCCGCCGNAAGCNCCNACCAGCTCACGAGTGTTGAGGCGGCCATGCTCGTGACCACCGATATACTCACGCTTGCGCTTGGCCATCAGCATCATCCACAAGCGGCGCTGCATGGTGTTCACCTTGCCCTGCATGTCGTTGAGCGTGTCCATGTAGCGCTGCACACCATCACTCTCGTGCAGGTCCGTGTGGATGACGTCGTTCTCAAGCGTGTAGGGGTGATAGCGCTGACCGCTCTCCCCCTCGATGGACTGTTCCTTAACCTTCGGATCGTCGTTCGGATCGATGTCAGGATCGAGACCGTCGTCCCCGCCACCGCCGGGGCCAACGCCACCGCCTTCACCGTCCTCTTGAGCGTCACGCTCACCGCCGCTTGTGCCGTCGCCTTCGCCCTCATCCCACGGCTGGATGATGGTTGGATCGTCGTCGTCATCGTCCTCGTGCTCGTCCCGTGCCTCCTTGCAAAGGCGTTTGGCGAGATCGACCACGTCCTGCGTACCGGGGCGGCCATTGACGTTGCCCTTACCGTCGTCCGACTTGAGGCGGCAAAGGGTATCGATCAGGTCGCACCACTTCTCGACCTTCGCGCGATTGTCCGGGGACAGTGTGTCCAAGCACTGATCGATGGTGTCGGTGTCGTAGCCAAGACGGCGACGGCCCTCCCACGTCACAGCGATTGGAGCCACGCGCCGAAAGTCATCCGCAATCGTGTTGTCCTCGGCGTAGCTCTCCAGGTACTTGTTGTTCACGACCTCGGTAGTCACTTCGAGGTTCTTCTTCGTACCGGCGAAGTCGTTGGTGACGATCTTCTCGATCCGCACATCCTCGATGCCGTTGATGAGGCGCTTCAGCATGATGTCCCCGGCATCAGCCGCTTCCTTCATGGCAGGCAGCAGCACATCGAAGTCGGTGTGTGCCATGTGCCCAAGCCCCTCGTGATCGGCAAACCCACGGAACACTTGCACCGTGCGCTGGCTCAACCACTGGTCACCCGGCATCGCCGGATAGACGATCTCGTTGTGCCGGGCACCCGCCTGATTGCCACGAAAGACAATCCGTGCGTTGTGGTTGCGGCCCAGTGTGCGGCTGACACCGCCCATCTCATGCATGAACTGGTCCGCTCGCATGAACTTTTCTTCACTCATTCAGTCCTCCATACCCGCACTCCTNTGCGGNNNTGNCGTGTTGTAAATTTCCAGCGGCCACCACGGTTGCGTCTCGACCATGATGATGCGCTGGACGCTAAGGTGTTGGTTATCTGGTCGGGTGTCTTACTTGGACGGTCGTCGTATTCGACCGTGAAAGAATCACCCACTTCCAGTTGCGGCCACGGGTACTTCGGTACATTGCCGCCCTTGCGCTTCGGTGGCGGNAGGTNGCCGCCCTTCGAGATCGGGTACATTGAACTTCCTTCTGTGGTGGTTAGACGCTTGTGCCACCAAGATGTCCTCCAATGCTTCTTCTGCGGCTTCAGCCCGTTCACGCATCTCCTCAAATGCGTGAACGGTTTTGAAGAACGCCAACGTAATTGCTGCAACAGGCAGCCCCATCACGACCCAGTGCATCCAGTGCATCAGGCCAACACCCGGTCGGCGATGCCCTTGAGCAGCACACGATCCTGTGTTGATGCACGGTCGAGCAGGTTGCTGTGCAGCGCCAACTGCATGGCCTCCTTGTCGTCCATGAGATCGGCGTAGAACACGTAGTCCTCAGCCACGGCCAAAACCCCACGAGGGGACACAGGCATCTGCGTCTCCATGTTGGTGAACGACTTGCGTGCGTCGTTGGCGAACTGCACGAGTTTGTCGGCCGCAGCATCGTCGATGCCGGGCACCTTCATGGTGACCAGCTCCTTCTCCTGACCGGGTTCGAGATAGTCGATCTCTAGGAAGGGGCGGAAGCGATCCAAGAACGACGCCGCTTGTGGTCGTGCGCCCTGATAACACCCGAACTCATCGCCCTGTCCCTTGGTGTTGCAGGTTGCGATGATGCGGAAGAAGGGATGCGGATGCACCGTGCGGCCAGCGTCCTCGGTGAGCATCAGCGTCTTGCCCTCTTCGAGGACACGCTGATACACGAACGCAACGTCGGCCCGTATGTATGACTGCTCATCGCAGAGCAACCAGTACGGCCCAGCGATAGCCGTGGGCAGCACACCATCCACGAACTTCGAGATCGTGGTGCCGCCATCGTTCAGCAGCACCTCACGGCCAACGAGATCGAGGCGTGTCATCTCGCTGTCGAAGTTGATCCGAAGCATCGGCTGCGAAAGCCGAGCGGCCACCTGGGTAACGAACGTGGACTTGCCTGTCCCCGTGTGACCATAGAGCCAAGGGTTACGACCCTGACGTATGGCTTGCAGGAACTGGATCAGCGTCTTCGGATCGAAGATGTAGTGCGGGTCTACCTCCGGCACGTTCGGGTGCTTGCCATCCCACACCCACAACGGAACATCGAAGTCGAGCATCTTCTTGACCTTCCCACCGAACTTCTTGCCATCCGGCTTGGTGAAGACATCGAAGGCTCGCTTGTAGCTNACCTCGCCCTCGGGTATCTCCGTGGACGCCGTCGTTGTTGCCGTCTCCTTCCACTCGGTCACCGCAGGACGAGCCTTGATGTCCTTCAGTGCCTTCTGAACGTCGACCTGCACACGCTGCGCAGCATCGGCTGATGCAGCCTTGAGGATGTCATCGAGNCCCTCGTAGACGCCGCCTGTCGCACCCTTGAGCAGCGAGTTGATGCCGGACGCCAAGCTAGGATCGAGCGACACCTCGAACGGTGTGATGCTTGTGGCCGGTGCATCATCGTCCTCGTCCTCGACCGGCNCCGTCGTCTTGAACAACGCGTTGTTGGCCGTCACCATATCGGCCACAGCCTGTGCCTCCGGGGACAACTCCATCCCCGCAGCGGCGTCGTAGTCTGGCTCATCGACCTGCTGGGCCAGCAGCATCATGGCACCGTCGGCCTTGGCGGCAGCTTCCGGCACCGCCTCCTTCATAGCATCACGAACCTGCTCGGCGACGTTGAGGTAGCGGTCCTTGTCCTCCTTGTTCTGGAACGACCAGACAACGTCATCCTCGCCCTTGCCCTGCGCGTTGATCGCTTCGGCGACGAGCTTGGTGAACATGTCGGACATCGTCTCCAACGTCATGTCGTTGATCGTCGTGGAGATGTCAGCGTCGTTGTCGTCGCTCACATGCTCAACGCTGTCGAATGTGCCGAGGCGATTGTGGTATTGGAAATCGCCCTCTTCGTCCGCCCATATCTGNTCGGNCGCCCACCCCATGTAATCTTTACACGTCCCCGCCGGGNTCGAGTTTATCGCTCCCTTTTGGCCATCCGAAGCGAAAGCCTGTTGTCGTGGAGTCGTCTGTAACGCTGGCGTCAACTGGGTTTTCAATGGCGGCCGGAACATACTCTAGCATCCTGTCCCCACGAGCGAGGGCCATGAGCGTGTCGTTGCTCATGCTCTTGAGGATACCGATTGCGGTCGGCTTGGGGTTGATCTGATCGTCCCCGTCACCGCAGATCGGGCTGTGCAGGATGGCCCCTTTGATTTTCCTGTTGAACTCATCATACTCGTCGGGGTCGGCTGAGGCAGTCATCCGGCCAACGATCTTCCGCAGCATGTCACGCTGTGGTCCGCCGCTCAGTTTGACGGCCTCGGCCAATAGTCTCATTGTTGGAAAGTCAGTTTTCATTCTCAAAACCTCGTTGGTGAAAATTGGCAGTCCAAAAGTTCACCTTGAACCTTTGGTTTAATGACGTGTCCGGTCATCACCCGGACGCATCACGTTACTAGGCGGCTTCTTTCCACGTCAGCACGTCATCACCGTGCTTTCGATGGATCGAAGCTGCCACCTCGATGGCCTCCTCTGTGTTGCGTTGCATCATGCGCTTGGCTTCGAGCAGCTCCTGCCGGTCGAAGTGTTCGATGAGTTGATGGAAGTTGGTCATTGGATGTATGTCTCCTCTGTGGTCATACCCGGTATGATGCAGCCCCGGTCAAGGATGAGGCGGCAGCAGGTTTCAAAATCGATTTCGCCATTGTTGGGATCGGTAATCATTTCCCTCGCTTGTCTGTGACCTGTCCCGCAGTACATGCTGCTGTTCTTCACAAGGTGATCGGCAAGCTCCTCGACGTCGTAAACTCTCACGGCGATGCAGACTGTGAAGCTGTGGCTGGAACTCATTCGCTGGTCCCCTCTCGCTTCGAACGCATCCATGTTTCGAGCAGAACGTGTGATACTCGCCTCGAAACCCCGAACTCCTGTTCGAGATACGGGCCAGCGCCGAACATGTTGGTGACGCCGCTATCCCGAAGCTCGTCGAGGTAGGTGAACACCTTGTCTTCTTCAAACGATGCACTCATTCGTTGTCCTCCAGTCAGTTGCAGTCGATGAGTTTCAACACACGGGCGGCGACAAATTTTTCTTTGCCGCCGATGTGCCATTCGGTGATGTCTTCCACGTCGAGGCCACATGGCCCGTTATAGTTTTTGCCGTCTTTCCAGTTGTAGATCGTGGCCACATGGCCGTCGTTGAATCGGATGTGCCACTCAGCGTCGACCTTGTAGCCGTCGCCGTCCGTTGGCTTGCCGAAGAGGTCGATCAGATCGTGGTAGGTCGTGAGCGCTTCCATTTGAAGATGAGTGCCATTCA